>NZ_MTHB01000014.1 GCF_002220365.1 Caballeronia sordidicola
GGCCTTTACGGGGGTGCTGCTACGCGAACAAATCGCAATCAGCATGGACGGGCGCGGCCGAGCGTTCGACAACATCTTTGTAGAGCGACTGTGGCGCAACGTCAAGCACGAGGATGTGTATTTGAATGGATATGAAACGATGGGCGAGCTTACGCTCGGCATGACGCGTTACTTCGATTTTTACAATAGCGAACGACCGCACCAGTCACTGGACTACCAAACACCTAACATCGTGTACGCCAGCGGGCATGGTGGAGGCGCTCTCATCGTCGACAAGTTTGGCTCTGGAAAAGACAAAACAGGGCAGCGCTGTTCCGCTGCAAGCGTGGATCTGAGTACAGCTTAAATCCAAACAAAAGCTGTCTTGACGGACGGGTCCACTTTACGTGTTGACGATATCTTTGAACGCTTTCCCGGCAGTAAACTTTACGGTTTTCGCAGCGGCAATTTGCAGGGGTTCGCCGGTTTTCGGATTGCGGCCACTGCGCGCAGCTCTCGCACCCACCACAAAAGAACCAAACCCGATCAGTTGGATGCTGTCGCCCTTGACGAGAGCTTGAGTAACCGTATCGACAAACGCGTCAATGGTTTGCGACGTCAGCGCCTTGCTTTCGCCTGTCTGACCAGCGATTGCATCAATGAGTTCTTGCTTGTTCATGTCAATCCTTAAAATGTGGCGCAAACAGAACGCCGATTGCAAAAGCGGAAACCATAGCACTGGATCCCGCTGCGTTACGATTTACGCCGTTTCCAAGTTCCCAATGCCGTACTCGCCCGATCCGGTCAGTCCGAGTGTTCGCGGTTGCATGGCAGCGCACCGTCATCGGAACATGACTCGCTTCGCTCTGGTCGGGCTATCCCGTGCGGTTGGTGTCGATGGCATAATCGGCTCCATCCTTGAACCGCACACTAGTTCGATATCAAGCATGCAACTCGATATTTTTGCTGACAGCCGCGATGTGATGTTGCGCAACGATGTTGTGAGCGCGCTGCAACGTTACGACGCGCGTGAGACGCAGCAGAGCCTTAAACGCCTGAGTGACGACTATCCGGACGATGACAGCGTTCCCCAACTGACCGTCCTCGCCGACGCACTTGATCGCCGCTCAGCCGCTGCGTTCTCCGGCCATTCAGCCGCGGCTGAGGCACGCTGTGCGCTTGTTGAACAAACCACGCCGGCCGCCCTGCGCATGTTTGGCGAACGTGCGGGCACACAATGGCTCGTGCCGATGTGGCGGGAATTGGCGCAGCGCGCGAGCTTGCTGCCATTCCGAGCCAATTCGATCGACACCCATGCCGCTGCCCTATGGCTGCAGGCAGGCGCTTGGTCGGCTGCGCGTGATGCTGTCCTGACCATTGAGTCGTGGCGCCGCATTCCGGCTCCAGTTATGTGGATGGCCGATGCCTTGTACCGACTCGACTCCCTGGAGACGACTTGGCCCTTGCTAGCGGAGCTTGCGTGGCTCGCGCCGGATCGCTTTGCCAGACTTGTGGATCGATTGGGCGATAAGTCGTTGGATTCGCTGCTCAAGAAGTTCCACGCGGGATTTGAAGGCGCCGGTGATGGTGCGGATATCGCTTGGTTTCCTGCCTGGGCGTTGATTGAGAAACCTGCCCTCGCCCGCCTGCTCGGAGCAACGCAGCCGTCAACGCGGTCCAGCCCAGAGCGCGCCATGCGACTGCTGCTGGAATTGCTCAGCCTTGAGCGGCAAGGTCGTCACTTCGAACTTCTGGAGTGCCGCAAGAAGCTTCAGGGGTTACACGCCTCGCTTTACGCTTGCTACATGAGCACTCGCTGATTGAAAACACTCTCAGTTGAAAATAGCCACCACAAGTGGACATTCGCGTCCCGATTTCGACGTCAGGCGTTCGGCTGGCGCTCGGCGCTACCGATTCAACGCCTGAAGGAAGCGGTAACCGAAATCAAACTCGCGGCCCGCACCGATCCCGTACTCGCAGCCAACGGCGCCATTTTGCTGCTCGAGAAGCTCTCGCCCGCTCTGGAGCAGGTCGACAGCTCTTCCGGCGCATTGGGAAGCGCAGTCACTCGCGCCATCGACCTGCTTGTCCCGATCATCGCCGCGCCAGACGTTGCGGAGTCCGTGCGTGAAATGTGGCTCGAGCGGCTATTCGATGCGCTACAAGAGGACCGAATCCCGTACATCGAGCAATTGGGCGAATTTTGGGGCCAGCTATGTGTGACGCCGGCGATTGCCTCGGCGTGGGCGGACAGGCTTTTGGGGATCACCACGCGCGTGCTGGGACCTGATGGCCATGGCGAATTCTTCACGGGCACAACAGGGTGTTTAAGTGCGATCTACGGCGCTCAACGCTACGACGAATTGATCCGGCTGGTAGACAGCGCGCGCTTGAACTGGTGGCACTATCGACGTTGGGGAGTTGATGCGCTGGTGGCGCTTGGTCGTCCGGCCGAAGCACTTCGCTATGCACAGGCCTCACAGGAAACCAATGCCCCGGCTGGCGCGGTCGCGAAAGCCTGTGACGCAATCCTTCTGGCATCGGGCATGGTCGATGAGGCCTATACCCGCTACGCCATCGAGGCCAACGAGGGCGCCACCTATCTGGCGACGTTTCGTGCCATCGTCAGAAAGTATCCGCACAAGCTGCCGGGCGACATCCTGCATGATCTTGTGGTTAGTGCCCCTGGCTCCGAAGGCAAGTGGTTCGCGGCGGCCAAGGACGCCGGTCTCTATGACTTGGCCGTGTCGCTTGCCAAGCAAGGCCCTACCGATCCGCGGACGCTCACGCGCGCAGCGAAAGACTTTGGTGTTAGCGAGCCCGAGTTTGCAATGTCCTGCGGGCTGAGTTCACTGCACTGGATGTCGGCGGGCTACGGTTACGACATTGCTCGCGCTGACGTGCTTGACGCATACGCTGCAGTCGCCCGTGCCGGCGAAACCCTGGGCATTGCCACGACCGAGATCAACACGCGCATTCGAGCTCAGCTAGGCAACCATGGCGCAGATCGATCGGTGGTCGCCGAAGTGTTATCCCATCAACTCCGCTGACGCGAACACGCCCCGCAAAAGCGAGCGCGTCGCGAACGACTATCGCGGATTGTGCGAATGGCCGTTGATGAGCGAGCTGAGTGACGCTCTTCGACCCAGGTTGTGTAAAAACGCGACGCCGATGCAGTGGCGATTTCACACGATCGTCGATATGCGCCGACGGCCTCTCCAAGTCCGTCTAGCGGCTACTGATTTTCTTGATCTTTGTGTGAGCGAACGAGGTGCTTAGGCGCTGCAGCGCGGCAATGCAGCCGGCCTAGTCTTACTGTGTCACAAAAACAACGATTTCATCCTGCATTTCATAGATAATAAGGAATCCATATTGACAGTTGAGCTGCAATGGAAAATCTGGCGAAGTTCGATCGCTACATCGAGTACTTGTGCGCAGCGCTAGAGCATAAGGATCGTAACGCCGGATTGCAGGACTATTGTCGCGGGCTGATGCTGCCGATCCATCGCAAGAGCGTTGAGCCCCTGGCAGCACATACCGATCCGCTGCACGTCTCAGCAAAGCATCAGTCACTGCATCACTTCGTGGCCAAGGCCGGATGGTCCGACAGCGCCGTGATGACGCGCATCCGGGACTGGGTTGTGCCACACCTTGGTCTGGACAGTGGCTGCTACTGGATCGTGGATGACACTGGAGTGCCGAAGAAGGGAACGCATTCAGTTGGCGTCGCACGCCAATACCGCGGTCAACTGGGTAAGCAGGACAACTGCCAGGTGGCGGTCAGTTTGTCGCTGGCCAGCGTTCCTGTTGGCTATCAATTGTATTTGCCCAAGGATTGGGCGACCGACCCGGTGCGCCGAAAGAACGCCGGGGTGCCGGACGGTGTGACGTTCGCTACCAAGCCGGAAATCGCTCTGGCGCAAATGCATGAGGCGCTCGCCTCGGGCATGCCCATGGGCGTGGTGCTGGCGGATGCCGGCTATGGCGATGAAACCGCCTTTCGCAGTGGCATCACTGAACTGGGCCTGCTGTATGCCGTGGGGATCCGGCCGGCAACCACGGTATGGGCGCCGGGCACCGCGCCCCTGCCGCCCAAGCCCTGGAGTGGCCGCGGCATACGGCCGACGAAGCTGCGCCGTGAGCCAGGTCACGAGCCGATGTCGGTCAAGGCATTGGCGATGGAATTGCCGCAGGAGGCCTATAGCACGCTCACCTGGCGAGAAGGTACCAACACGGATCTATCCTCGTGTTTCGCCGCTGTGCGGGTTCGTTCCGCTCATCGCGATTACTTGGGCACCGAGATGCGCCCCGAGGAGTGGCTGCTGATCGAGTGGCCCGAGGGAGAAGCCGAGCCGGTGAAATACTTTCTCTCCACGGCGCCGTCCGATGCCACCCTGGAACAACTGGTCTTCGTTACCAAGATGCGCTGGCGTATTGAACAAGACTACCAGGAGCTCAAGCAGGAGTTCGGCCTTGCGCATTACGAGGGTCGCGGCTGGCGCGGCTTCCATCACCATGCCACGCTGTGTATTGCGGCTTATGCCTTTCTCGTCACGGAGCGGCTCAGTCAGGACGCCGCAAAAAAAAACCGCGCTCGACCAGAAGCGTCTTCCCTACCCGAAAATTACATCCCTCGAGGCAGCCCAGCGAGTCCAGCGACACGTGCCTGACTCGATTTCGACGTTGCGATTGCTCATCGCCCGGGCCATCATCAGCAAGCTTCCGCCCTGTCCATGTTGCTGGGATGTCAGGTTACATTTGTGACACAGTAGTACTAGCCAAATTCGATATCCAAATTAACCTGCAACCAGTTGCTGGTACCTTCATGGCGTCTCGAATATGCTGCAACGAAGTTGGCTGATCTGAGTCTCTCCCCGAACGCGGTACTTCGGATTACCGATCAATGAAAACGACGGAAATGTGCGCAGGGTCGGGGCTATATCGTTCGCGCATCCACCTCGCTCTAACCAAGCCCGGAAGCTGACGGAAAGTCTTCCAGTGCACGTCCGCGCTCTTGGCATTCGTAGATTACGCATCTAATGTAGAAGGGCTTGCCGAGCGTGGCTTGACCACATAGGTGAATGGCATCTCATTGATGAACTGCGCTAAAGGACGAACTGACTTAGGATCCATTCAACCGGTTAGCCGTTTTCTACGAGTGTCGCCAACACCCTCTCAAGCCGCGACATATTAATGCCGGCCGGAAGTACCGAGAGGGCATGGACCGGTGCACGTTGGTGTCCTAAAAAAACGGGTTTACTATGGGAGTATCAGTGATTAGTCCATCGGTGACTCCGCGGTTGCTGCCGATGCTCGCGGCTAATATGTCCGAGCCAGTGTGGTTAGGCATGTTTACCGTTTCTCCAGTCTGGATTACTATCCTGCGACGCCAACCAAACTCGGAAATACCGGGAAAATGTGAAAATGTACAAGAGAATAAGAAATGCAATCGTTATTACTACCTTCGGGGTGGTATTGTCGGCCTGCGGGACGACTCAAATGAACATGATTGATGTTCAGACCGCTACCGCCAAGACATTGGGATTGGCATCTTCGGACGAAATTACCATATCGAATACCAAATATGGGCAAAAAAATGCGCTTGGAGGACAACAGGTCAGCTACGATGCCACAACGAGTAGAGGACGTCGCTTTTCGTGCACAGCCTTTATGATTCCAGGGCTAACGCCACTCAATCCACCGACCTTCAACAACGGGGAATGTCATCCACGGGGGTAAGCCCAAATCCTGGCGATACAGTGTCTTGTGTCGCCCTAACCAATTGTTGGAATCGTTAATCGGTGCTGAGCCAATAACCTTATTCGCCTAGGTCAAAGCCGCCGGCTTATTTGTCAACTTGATACAGCCAAGCTAACGTGTGCCAGTAGCAACTGACGGCGGCTTGACGAGCGCCGATGCTTTGACAGCGACAAAATGCCTGCCAAACAGAATCACGGACTGGACGTCGCTGATTACTGATGATGCGATGCAAATTTCTCCGCCCTTTGACACACCATGCGAACTTTGCATTGAAATTTTTCGGGATTTTCGAAGACGCCCGCGATTCGAATGAAAGCGGGCGACGCTTTGAAACTTGTCGTCAAGATCGACCGGGCTGGGCGAGGAATGTCGACACCATTGAACGCCCTGCCGTGCTCATCAAAAGCGTGTAACCGGCCCCGTTCCGACATGGTCCCGACGGACTGCTTATCGGTGGGCCGCTGAAGGCCTCCTCGATGCGAATTGGCGCCCCTGGGAGGCATAGGTCCAACCACGCGCGTGCCCAATGATGATGGTCGAAAACATGCAGCGCGCCTGACGGCCCAGCACTACCTTTGAGGCCTTGCACGGCGGCGGCTCCGGGGCTTGTAGCAGCCGGCGAGAAACCGAAAGATAATGGCCGGCCACGTTGTCCTGTGCACCAACGGGCTCTTCTAGGTTGTGCACAGAGTGGCCGAGCGCCCAGACCCGCCAGTTTTTAATTGCGGCTATTGTTCGTCTCTGACGCTGCCGGACAAGCGTGGTCCTTGCCCCAATGCCCATCACAGGCACGCCAGCGACAAATCTCATCGGTGAAGAAGTTGTCCTTGCCACACTCTTTCAAACGGGCTGCAAGCTTCGCATCGCCCTTCACGGACACCCGAGGCGCGTCTCCATCCAGCTTGCTTGTAGCGGGCGGCGTGTACGGTTTGGTGCGCGAAACCAGCGCGGCAAGCAGGTCGACGTCCTGATCGTCCGTTTTGCTCGCCTTCTGTGCGGACGGATGCTTTTTTCTCTGCGCGGCAAGCGTCTCGTGCCTGGACGTCTTGCTATCGCGCGCTTCGCGCACATCCTGCCTCAAAGACCTCCTCGTGGTCTTCGCGTCGCTGCGGGCAACTGTCGTCTTAGCGGACGGCGCAGCCTTCTTGCCGGCCGCGTCCGTCGTGTTCCCAGTGCTCGCCACCTTGTTGGCCGGCGCCGCAGCGGACGCGGCAATCTCTTCCGATGCACCGTTCTCAAGCGCGTTCGCAATCCTGCCCGTCGCCTTAAGCGACGCGTTGTCATCGTCGCCCGCGACGATCGATGCAGCCTGCGAAATTGACGCCGCCTGCGACGCCGCCTGAGCACTGACAGCCTGCGTGGCCGCACCGCTCGCTGGCTTCATCGCTGCAGATGTATTCGCCGCCGTATTCGTCGGCCGGCTTGATGCTCCCGCCGCGGTAACGGATTTATTTCCATTTGCGCCGGCCCCCGCGCTTATTGAGGAATCAGCTGCAGAACCACTCTGAGAATCAGTCCGCCAATCACGCAGATAATGCCAGCCACCCCACGCCGCCGCGCCTGCTAGCAAAAGAGCCGGCAGCGCATAAACCGATTTAGAGCGCCGCGGGCGTACTGGCCCGCTTTCCACTCGGCCTTCAAGACTGGCGAGAATTCGCGAGCCATTTGCGTGTTCGGCCTTTTCCGTGCCGGAAAGGAGGCTAGGCGGCGCTTTAAAATTCGACGGATCCGGCACACTCATTAAAATGTCTCGTTGATACTTGATTAAGTTTGCCCAGATAATACGCCGGAAGCAGCTTCCGGTGGTTCAATGGACACCTGATTCTAAAAGCAAGCAATACAAAATACAATGACCAGACATTCCCGGGGCAGATCTTGATCGCAGTAGCAATTTTCGCCTATTTCCTGATTGCTGTCGCAATAGCCGCGCTCTTGTTCTTACCCGGACTGCGATCGGCAGCATTCACGCTTTTTTTTCAATGGTTTGACAACCTGCGTAATAGCGTGTCAGCGAGATTGTCCGCCCGGCGAGCCTTTGCACAAGACCGACTCGCTTATTCGGTCAAAATTTCCCGTTCCTCGATTATCGATGCACGTCGTATCGTTGTTGGCAAGCGCTTGCTGATTTTGTCTACCGCGGGTATTCTTGTCGCGCCGCCATTAGTTGCACTGGTAATGCGCAAACGGCAATTATTCCAGTATGACGAAGACCTGCGCGTTCCAGACGAGAAAATCGCGGCGCTTCTTAACGGCGAGCAACTCGTTCCGCCGCCACCCTTACCACCCGATGTGTTTGCAACACGCGAAGTCGAGCAGGTCCGGCCAGCCTTGAAAGACGCAAGCCGTGACTGGAATTTGCTGGATGCCGATTTTCGGACGCGTTTGTTGCTCGTGTACAAAATCATGCGCGAACAACATGGATACGAAATGGCGCTATTGGAAGGATATCGAAGCCCGGAGCGCCAGAATAGATTGGCACAAATGGGGAGCAATATAACCAATGCCGGGGCGTTTCAAAGCTATCACCAATATGGTCTCGCCGCAGATAACGCTTTCTTGCAGAACGGAAAGATTGTAATTTCCGAAAAGGATCCCTGGGCAATGCGGGGTTATCAGTTGTACGGCGAGACAGCCGAATCGGTCGGACTGACCTGGGGCGGCCGCTGGAAATTGATGGATCTCGGCCATGTCGAGTACCACAAGCCTGGCTTCAAGATCGGGCAGGCGCATTGAACGCTTCACTGGACGCACTGTTCCAGCGCTCGCCGTTGCGTCGCCGCCATTCGCGCGGTTGCCATGAAAACTTCAAAGACCTGACTGCACTATGCGACGTTTCCTGAACGTGTTGACCCGACCGCGCACGCTGACTATTGTCGGCGGCATTACGCTGGCCGCATTCCTCTTCGTCGTCGCCGACCTGCTCCAGATCGACTGGACCTGGCCCGTGGCGATCTTCGGCGCGGCCGTGTTCCTGTGGTTGCTCTCGTATGCCTGGAAGCGTCACAAGACGCGGCGTGCCAACGCGAAACTGGGCGACATGCTCGAACAGCAAGCGGAAACCGGCCGAGGGCATGCATCGGCGGAACCGGGCATGCAAGCCGAACTGGACACCCTGCGCGCACGTTTGTCGGCGGCTGTCAAAACCATCAAGACGTCGAAAATCGGCCAGGCCTCGGGCGGCGCCGCGCTCTATGAACTGCCGTGGTACATCGTGATCGGCAACCCGGCTGCCGGCAAGAGCAGCGCCGTGTTGAACTCGGGCCTGCAATTCCCTTTCGCGGATAAAAACGATGCCGTGGTCCATGGCATTGGCGGCACGCGCAACTGCGACTGGTTTTTCACGACTGAAGGCATCCTGCTCGATACCGCCGGGCGCTACTCCATTCACGAAGAGGACCGCAGCGAATGGCTCGGTTTTCTCGGCCTGCTCAAGCGCTATCGGCCGAAGGCGCCGATCAACGGCATCATCGTGACGGCAAGCATTGCCGAGCTCACCAACAACCGTCCCGAGTTTGCGATCAACCTGGCCAAGAACCTGCGCCAGCGCGTGCAGGAGCTGACCGAGAAGCTGGAAGTGTTCGCGCCGGTCTATGTGATGTTCACCAAGGCTGACCTCATCACCGGTTTCACCGAATTTTTCAGCGGCAACGAGAAACAGGAATACGACCGCGTCTGGGGCGCTACCCTGCCCTACGAGCCGGACGAAAAGCGCGATGTGGTGGGCCTCTTCGACACCCGCTTCGATGAACTGCATGAAGGCCTGAAAGAAATCAGCATCGCGCAGATATCGATGAACCGCGGCCTGAAGTTGTCGCCGGGGCAACTGAGTTTTCCGCTTGAATTCTCGGCCATCAAGCCGACCCTGCGCACCTTCCTCGCAACGCTGTTCGAAAACAATCCGTTCCAGCACAAGCCTATTTTCCGCGGTTTCTATTTCACCAGCGCGCTACAGGAAGGCACGACCAACAGCGCGGCGACACAACGCATTGCGCATCGCTTCGGACTGGAAGGCGAAGGATTGCCCCAAGCTCAAAGCGCGTTTTCGAAGAATGGTTTTTTCCTGCGCGACCTGTTTTCCAAGGTCATCTTTGCGGATCGGGAGACCGTGCGCCAGTTTGCGAGTCCGATCAAGACCCGCACACGCTACACCGCGTTCTTCGGTTTCGTCGCCGTCTTGGCGCTGTTGCTCGGTGGCTGGACCTGGTCGACGATCGGCAACCAGCAGCTTGCGTCGAACGTCGCAGCCGATCTCGACAAGGTGGTCAAGCTGCAGCAGAACCGCAACGACCTGCAGTCGCGGCTCGAAGCCATGGACATTCTCGAAGACCGCATCGAACAGCTCGACCAGTTCCGGCGTGAACGGCCGCTCTCGGTTTCGCTCGGGCTGTACCAGGGCGATCGTCTTGAACAGCATCTGCTCACCGAGTATTACTTTGGCGTGAAGCAACTGTTGCTCGCGCCGGTATCGGCGAACCTTGCTTCGTTCATGAAGGACGTCAACGCACATCCTGAGCAACTGTCGCCCATGACCCGTCCGCCCGAATCCGGTGCGATGGCGGTGTCCACTGCGAATGCACGCAACGCAATGGCCGCGGCGAACAACAATGGCGGCCTCTATAACGATGCCTCGCCGTCCAACGTGGAAGACGCCTACAACGCGCTCAAGACCTACCTGATGTTGAGCGACAAGCGGCATGCGGAGACTGCTCATTTGACGGATCAGGTCGCCCGTTTCTGGCGTGGCTGGCTGGAGCAGAATCGCGGCAACATGCCTCGCGACGAGATGATCCGCAGCGCCGAGCGCATGCTCACGTTCTATCTGTCGCGCGTCAATGACGACGACTGGCCGATGATCGATTCGAATCTGGCGCTCGTCGACCAGACACGCGAAAACCTTCGTCATGTGGTGCGCGGCCTGCCCGCTCGCGAACGTGTCTACGAAGAGATCAAGGCACGTGCCTCCACCCGTTTCGCGCCCATGACCGTCGCGCGCATCGTGGGCGAGGACAAAACCGGCCTGGTGGCCGGCAGCTACGCCATTCCCGGCACCTTCACGCGTGAAGCGTGGAGCGACTACGTGCAGCCCGCGATCCGCGATGCCGCGACCAAGGAATTGCAGGCGAAGGACTGGGTGCTCAATGTGTCGGCGCACGACGACCTGACGCTCGAAGGAAGCCCGGAGCAGATCCAGAAGGCGCTCGTCGCGATGTACAAGACCGAGTACGCGGCGCAGTGGACCCGCTTCATGCAGGGTGTCGTGGTGCAAAGTTTCGGCAGCTTCGGGCAAGCGGTCGATTCGATGAACCGGCTCGGCGATCCGCAGGACTCACCTATCCGCAAGGTACTTGAAACCGCGTACGAGCAGACTTCGTGGGACAACCCATCGCTTGCATCCGTCCAGGTCGATCGCGCGAAGGCCGGGGCCATGGACCGTGCGAAGAGCTGGATCTCGAACTTGTTCTCGCGCTCGTCCAACGGTGCGATCAACGCCAACATCGACCTCAATGGCCGCCCCGTGCAATTGCCGATGGGGCCGGTCGGGCAGGAGTTCTCGGGGCTCGCACGCATTGTCGTGAAGCGTGACAGCGGCTCGATGCTGCAGAACTACATGGACTCGCTCTCGAAGGTTCGAACCCGCTTCAACGTCCTCAAGAACCAGGGCGATCCGGGACCGGGTGCTCGCCAGTTGATGCAGCAAACACTCGATGGCAGCGGCTCGGAACTCTCGGACTCACTGAAACTGGTGGATGAGCAGATGCTCAACGGCCTCACCGAATCGCAGCGCAGGGGCCTGCGTCCGCTGCTCGTGCGCCCGCTGATGCAGGCCTATGCGGTGATCATCCAGCCGGCTTCCGTCGAGGTGAACAAGGTGTGGAACGCGCAGGTTTATCAAACGTTCCAGTCGTCACTCGCCGACAAGTATCCGTTCTTGGCCAACGGCAAGGTGGAGGCAGGCGCTGGCGAAATCGCGCAAGTGTTCGGGCCTGACGGCTCGATCGCGAAGTTCGTGGGGACGACCCTCGGACCGCTCGCGGTACGTCGCGGCGATGCACTGAGCGCGCGGACGTGGGGTGACATGGGTCTCGCGCTGACGCCTGGATTCACCAATGGTTTTGCAAGCTGGGTCGCACCGCTTGCGGGCGGAGCATCGACCGGAGCCGGCGCCGGCGGTGCGGGCTCGGCGGAACCGCAGACGGTGTTCCAGATCCTTCCTCAGCCGAGCTCCGGTACGACCGAATTCACCTTCGAGATCGACGGCCAGCAATTGCGCTATCGCAACACCCCGCCGCAGTGGACCAACTTCGTGTGGCCGAATCCGCAGGGAACGCCCGGCGCGCATCTGAGCGCAACCACGTTCGACGGCCGCACGGTTGAACTCGTCAACGAGCCGGGCCGCTACGGTCTCGAGAAGCTGATCAACGCGGCACAACGCAAGCGCCGTCCTGACGGCACCTTCGATCTCACCTGGACCCAGGGCAGCGTGTCGATCTCGGTGAGCATGCGGATCATCAGCTCGGCGCAGGCGGCCGGCGCCGGTGGTGGCGGCAGTAGTGGAAACAGCGGAGATCAGCCACAGCGTCAGAGCCTGCGCGGTTTGCAATTACCTTCATCGGTAGCGGACGTTGCAGCCGCAGCCGGCAGAACGGCGGTGCCGGTGGCGCCGGCCGGATCCAAGCAAACTGCTGCCGCAACATCGGCTAATGGAGACACGCAATGACGCAGACCGTACAGGCGCAGGTCGCGTACTTCGGGAAGATTCCATCGCGCGGCGACTTCGTGAAGAGCGCGAACAATCCGCAGTTGCTGAACACGCTCGATCGATATGTGGCGCAAGGCATGGAACTGCTCGCGGAAGATCCGCGCTGGAAGATCGTCTATGACGAAGCCAAGCCGGTTCACTTCGCCTTTCTCGGCTCGCAGAGCAAGCTCGCCATAGCGGGCCATATGGTCACGAGCCACGACCAGTCGCAGCGCCGCTTTCCGTTTCTCGCGGCGGCCGCGCTTGAAGTCGACCGTCCGTTGAGCTTCCTGCCGCGTAGCCCCCTCGCCTTCGCGCGACTGTGGTCGCGTATCGCGACGCAGATGCAGCCGCTGCTCGGCGACATCGAGCCGCCCGGTGCGTTGCAGGCGCTGGCAGAAACACAGATTGCCGTCGATATCGATTCGCAGCGCAACCCGCACGACGGCACCTTCGCGGATTTTGTCGAGCATCAGACGCTGGCAGGTCTTGAGCAGATGCTGCTCGCGAACGGTCATCCGGTACGTCTGCGCGGCGCGATGCTTGCGCTCGGGTCGCTGCTCAAGCCGGTGATGGCAAGCGGCTCGTCGCATCTCGAACGCGGCCTGACGCTGCCGTTGCCGAATGATCCGTTCTACCGGAGCCTGGTTGCAGCGCTCTGGCTTGAACTGATCGCGCCGTTTGTCTCGCAGGCTGACTTCGAACTGGCGATCTTCATTGGCACGATTGCTTCGCGTGAGCGGCTGGTGGTCGGCTTCAACGGCGCTTCGGCGAAAACGCTGCACAGTATTGTCGATCCACAGGTATATGCGTCCCATAACATCGATATCGACGATCCCGAGTGGATCGACGCTCATGCACAGAACGATCATGGCATCAGCAAGCTCGTCAGTTATCTCGATCAACCGGAACTCTCGCTGCGTGTCGCGATCGACACGTTCCGCGAAGTTTTCATTGGAGCTTGAGCGCATGCGTTCGATCGTAGCCCTGTGCTTCCTGGTCGGTGCGGTCAGTGCGCATGCGCAGACCGTCAATCCGGTCGCGGGCGATCCGGTGAAGACCACGGCGTTGCCAGCGGTCGCGGCACCAGCTTCGCCAGCTCTTCAGAATCCCAATGCGACCGGCGCAATCGTGTCGGCGCCTGCGACGGCCAACACGGTGCCGGGACAGGTCGTGGCCGGTGGCACCGTGCCGGACGAAGCGACCAAGGCAGCCGTGCTTGCGCGTTTGCGCGATACGTATGGGGCGAGCAACGTAGTTGATCAGATCGAGATCGGCGATGTTGCGACACCGCCGAACTGGGGCGCCAATGTGCAGAAGCTGATCAACCCGCAGTTGAAGCAGATCAGCAAGGGGCAGTTGAGGATCGACGGCACGGCGATCGATGTGAAAGGCGAAGTGAGTAATGAGGCGCAGCGCCAGCAGATTGCGAGCGACATGGCCAACGCATTGAACCCTACGTACACGATCAAGAATGGCCTCCGTGTCACGGCATCGGAACAAGGGTTACTCGACCGGACGCTGGCTAATCGTACGATTGAATTCGAAACTGGCAGTGCGACTTTGACGCCGCAAGGACGCGCTATTCTCGATCAGATGGCGGCTGTGCTTGTGAAGATGACAACGCGCACAGTCGAAGTGATCGGACATACCGACAATGCGGGCAACCGTAGTTCGAACGTTGCGTTGAGCCAGGCGCGCGCGGACGCGGTGAAGGGATATCTGGTCGCGAAAGGAATCAGTCCGCAGACGCTGAATACGACGGGCATTGGACCGGATCAGCCGATTGCGTCGAATGATACGAATGACGGTCGGGCGCGCAATAGACGGATTGAGTTTCGGGCGGGACAATAAGGGTGGTCGGGGTTCAGGCGCAAATTGCGACGGCGAATGAGATGCGGCCCGCTTGCTCTCCACCTCAGCGGACAGAGAACCACTTGTCGATGTCTTTCAACTTACTCATCCGCTTGGCAGGTGCTCGTCAAAACTCGACCTTAACCCTTATGCCATCCTGTTTGCACCGGAGCGCACTCTCCTATTTTGAAATCAGAGGCTTTAGACGGAGATCCATCCGGCAGCCTGCAGTAATGGGCGGCAGCACGAGCAACGTGCCGATATAAGGACAAGCGATCTGCGGAACGGTCCTGAACTGCCCGAAAAATGTAATGTCAGTGGAAAACAGTTTCCTGCGCAAGAGAAACACCGAAGCAAGAAAGAGCGCCTCTGGACCGTAATTAATCAGAGCGTGAGTCCCATTACATAGCGAACGTTTTTTCTCAGAATTGCCGACGATCGATTCGGTAGTTGATATGCCGTCCGGATACGGTCGATCTTTTGTGGTTGAAGAAACATGCGCAAGACCCTACCGGTGACATACAGCCGGCGACGCAATCCGATTGAATTTCACATTGATAATACAAATATCGCTTTCCGGCTTAATGTCATTTAGAATCGTCTCCCGACGAGATAATCCGCCCGCTTGAATAAGACGAGAAGGTTATATGGGGTCGAATCCACTGTACGACATGCTCCGCATTGGCAATGCGCAATATAACCGCTTAATCAAACTCGATACGCCGTTAGGCGTCGATTGGCTTCTGCCGCTGCTGGTCAGGGGAATCAGCCGTCTTGGTCGTGATTATGAATTTATCGTCGATGTCGTCACGAGCCGGGGCAGCCAGATTGAGCTCAAGGCGCTGCTCGCGCGCGCGGTGACGCTGTGGATCCGACAAACGGACGGCTCGTATCTGCCCTTCCACGGATATGTCCACCGGTTCAGCCGGCTCGGCTCGGACGGGCCGCTGACCTACTACCAACTGCGCTTTTCATCATGGCTGCACTTTCTGCGGTTGCGCCGCGACATGCGCGACTGGCAGGAGCAGAGTGGCGAGCAGATTCTGAGCGATGTGTTTGATCAGCATCCGCAGGCGCAGGGCGCATATAGGTTCGATCTGCGCGAGCCCCTCCCGTCCTACTCGAACCGTGTGCAATGGGAGTACGACGACAACTTCGTCCACCGGAGCATGGAAGAGACCGGCGTGTTCCCGCGCTTTGAGCAGGCGAAGGACGGGAAGTCGCACACGCTGGTCGTGATGGATGACCTTTACTTTGCTCCGGCGCTGGACCAGCAAACCGTGCCGTTCAGCCACGCAGGCACCAACGATGAGACCGCCGGCCTTTCCCAGTGGAAAGAGCAGCAGAGCGTCGAGAGCGCCCAATTGACGACGCGCACGTCCGACTACAAGCGCCCTGACCTACCCAAGGAGATCAGCGGCTCGACCAAAAACCAGAGCGACCTGCCGGCCCAAGGTGAAGTCTACGACTACACGGGCGCCTATACGTGGTCAGCCCGGGAACAGGGCGAGCAACGGGTGATCACGCGGACGGAAGAATGGGAATCGCGGGCCAAGCGCTTTTACGGGACCGGCAGTTTGCGATGCGCGATACCCGGGCGTTGGTTCGAACTGACCGGCCATCCGGTACACGACAGCGGCTCGCAGCAGGATCGTGAGTTCGCGATCATCGAGGTCAAGTGGACGATCCAGAACAACATCCAGGGAGCAGACGGTAGCACCGATTTCCCGCAGAGTTTGAGCGCTGAGGTGGAGCAGATACGTTCGACTCAAACGCGGGCCGGTGAGGCCGTGCGGCACCCGGACGGCAGCGAAGGATTCTTCCTGGTCGAAATCGAGGCGCAACGGCGCCGGGTGCCGTTTCGCAGTCCCTTCGAGCATCACAAGCCGGTCATGCAACTGCAGAGCGGGACGATTGCCGGCCCAGGCAGCGAAGAGATCTATACGGACGAGCTGAACCGGGTGAAGGTCCTGTTTGCGTGGAACCGTCGCAACGACGGCGATGAGCGTGCGTCGTGCTGGGTACGCTCGGCGTTTCCCGATGCCGGTTCACAACGCGGCGGGACCTTCCCGTTGCGCAAGGGGGACGAAGTCATCGTTGGATTCATGGAAGGTGACTGCGACCGGCCCGTCATCCTGTCGCGCATGCACGGCGGCTCGACGCAACCCGTGTGGAACACCAACGGGCTGTTGTCCGGGCACCGGTCGAAGGAATATGGCGGTAGCGGTTATAACCAGATTGTGATGGATGACTCGACGGGGCAGAGCCGTGTCCACCTCTATTCGACGAGCTCTGAATCGCACCTGCACTTGGGCTACCTGATCCAGCACACAGACAATACTCGAGGCGCTTACCTGGGCAGCGGTTTTGATCTCAAATCGAACGCCTATGGTGCGATCCGGGCCGGCCAGGGACTGGTGGTATCGACCTATCCGGCGTCGGTCAATCAGCCCCTGAATGTGAGCCAGGCAAGCGGGCAACTGGTGAGTGCGGAAACACTTGTCGAGAGGATGTCGGAGGCGAGCGTCGCCAACCAGGCGGAAACTCTGCAACCCGGTCAGGATGCATTGAAGAAGTTCACCGATGCAACCCAGTACGGCGTCTCTGGCAGCAATGGATCCAGCGGACGCACTGCGGGCGGTGGTACCGGCAGCGCTAACGGGTTCAGCACGCCGATCATGCTTATGGCGAGTCCCGCAGGGATGGCGTTGTCGACCCAGCAATCCGCACAGATCACGGCTGACCAGCACGTGAACATTGTGAGCGGACAAAGCACCCACGTCGCGGCAGGCAAATCGCTGATCGTGAGCGTCACGGAGAAGATCAGCATGTTCGTACAGAACGCCGGGATGAAGCTGTTTGCTGCGAAGGGCAAGGTTGAGATTCAGGCTAAGAGCGATGAAATGGCACTGACCGCGCTCAAGGATCTCACCATTACCAGCGTGAACGGCAGGCTGGTTTTATCTGCCGAAAAGGAGGTCTGGATCGGCGCCGGTGGTTCGTACATCAAGATTGGCCCCAACCTCATTGAGAACGGCACGGCGGGGCAAATTCTCGAAAAATGTGCGTCGTGGGACAAACCGGGCGCCGCGTCGATGCGTCTGCCGACGCCGCTGACCAGCGTTGCAAAGGGATGCGCGTGGCGCTCTGCCGCGGCTTCTGCCGACAGTGCTTCCAGCATTGCACTGGACTGAGGTGAACATGACATCACCCAGCTATGGTCAAGGACGCAATCCGGGGAGTAACGCCGAGGATGGGGGCGACGCCGCCGTGGTTCCTGATGCCGATCGAAGCGCGGCCATATTGCGGGCTTGGTTCTCCCAACGCCCAGAAGCACGTTGCCTGTTGGCAGTGGACCCGAGTCGACGGCCGTTGACCGATCGTCCAGACGCTGGCGTGTTTTTCAGCGAGCAGACCGCCGTGCCTGTCGAGATAGCGCATGAAGCCTTTCCCGATGAGCATCGTCCCTATCTGATCGAACTTGATCTTTCGACGCCGGAAGGTGCGAAGCTATTGTTGGAAAGCGTGCGTCTTGCTTTCGAGGATCGACATCCTGATGTTGTCGCACGAGGTCAGGGTCAACGCATCGGAGGCTGGCTTGCCAGTACAGCGCCGGCGGCCGAGGTCGCCGCCTACTGGTCCCGGCAAGTGCTGCAGGTAGACGAAAGCGGGCGTCGATGCGCGCTACGCTTCTACGACAGTCGTGCGCTGGCTTTGATATGGTCCATCCTGACGACGGGCCAGAAGCAGGTGCTGTTAGGTCCAGTGAACGCATGGCACGCCCTGGATGCAAGCGCCAGAGCGTGCGTCTATACGGCCGAGGTTGCATTGCAGTCCAGTCTCCTACTCACGCGCGAGCAGTGGCAGGCAATTCACCGCCATGGCGTGGTCAATAAGGCACTCGGGCTTCATATGCACGCAACCGGTCGTCAGCCGCACCGGCACGAACTGGAAACCGCGGTCGCGAGTGCTGCCCGCGCAGAGCAATATGGATTGCAGGACCCGGATGACAGGGTCGCCTTCGTTGGCCATGCTCTGTCATGGCACCCGCGTTTCGACGCCCATCCTAGAGTGCGCGAAGCGTTGCAGTTGCTGCCCGGTCTTCTTTATGCGGCGGCGGTGAGCGAGTTGTCCCCTAGTGAAATTGAAGAGATCCGGCGTGGCGCGTGGTTCGAACAGAAGCCGACTCGTCGGACAGTCTGACGGTCAATTCCATCCGTTGAGCCCAATACCCAAACACGAAAATCATGGCGACAACTGAACCGAAATGCGCTAATTGCGAGAAAACGGGTTTGCCGATCTTGCCGGTACGCTATACCGCCCTGCCGGAAGCGATGACCGCGAAGTTGCCCGACGGCGTGAGCGGCGTGGGCGTGACCGATGTCACGCTTGACCGGCATAAGTACGGGCTGCGCATCTTGCGCGAAGGCTGGCTTTATCTCTTCTACATGAAAGGCGCACGCGGCAGCAAGTATTGGGAAGTCTATAAGGTGACCGCTGATGGCCGCCTGTGGAAGCAGTCGCTGCCTCTGCCTGCGACCCCGGTTACGGACCCTGCCTGCGCCAAAAAAAGCATCGCAGTGCCGATGGATATCATCGCCATCGAGCAGCCGGAAAATTGTACGGAAGTTTATATTGCATTCTCCGAACACACCTGGCTCGACAGCACATTCAAGCTTTACGCCGGGAGCGATACCTTGCGAAAACAGCGAATGCAATGCATCGAGCCGTCGAAGTGGATCAAGGGCACAAAGCCAACGCATGGGCACGCGGCGGTCGCCACCGAGCAGAGCATAGACGAGATCGTCGAATACATGCCGGGTCTCGATCCCGATCTCCTTCAGCCGCGCCATCACCCGCTAAGTGAAGCCAGCGGCAAATACGATCCTGCGGTCGCGAAGCGCGAAAGCACGCGTTACCCTTTGTATATACGTCAAGCAACACCGGCGTCGACCAGCGCAGCGCTGGTCCGGTTGATGAAAAACGTTGGAGAAACAACGCACGACAAAAGTCATCCCCCTATGGTGCTGGCATTGTGGGACGGGATCGGCAACGCGCACGAACTGAACGGTTTTCGCAACGACGCTGGCAGCATGCTCGCCATCTACACGCGCGAACGGGCCATGCAAATCGATGCAATGATGTCGATCGATGCGGCGGAAGTCGCTGTGCGTAACGGGGCTGTTGAATCAAAAAGCCGGTGGCGTTCGTCCTTGCGGGCGGGCTGGGAAGCACTTCTGAACTCAGGCGGAGGCGGTGGTCTTGACGGGATTCCAGTGGCGCCGCCTCCCCTGTCGGCCGAGGACGAAGCCGCCTCCGAGCAACGCATCAGGGATGCCGGCAAGATCAGCCCGCAGGAGGCTAAGAAGATAGGCGACGCTGCGTGGCCGCAATATCAAAAAGAATTAGTCTTGCCAAAACTCAACGCGTTCCGCCCGTGGTTCACATCAATTCAGAATGCGGTCAGCCAGATTCAGTCGAAGCGCACCCCTGACGTGGAGGCCTGGCTGAAGGCTCCCACTTTTCTCGCCACGCTTCACGATTACCGCGACGACGACATTTCCGACGGCATCGCGTTCGAAGCAGTAGTGGCCGAAGCCATCAACGGCCTGCCCTCCGAAGACAGGGGCGCCAAGGTGATGGAGGGCTTGATCAACAACATGAATCCCAATGCCGTCGAAAGCCTGGTCTGGCGAGCGTTCACCTACAATCAGAAGGAGCCCAAGGCGGAGATCAAGGAGCTTCTGGCGCAGGCGACCGCGCACAAATCCACCCTGATTGAGAAAGCGAGCGAGGGAGCCGAGACGGTCACCAAGGCGTTGGAAAAGCTGAAGACCTTTGTCGAATTGCGCGAGAAGATGAGCGAGGTGAAGGAGCACGAACACCCTGTTTCTGCCACCGAGCGTTATCTCAAGAACCATCACGGCGACCGCCTGATCGTCACTATGGGCGATGGGCTGTTCAAGTGGACCGGCCTAGGGTTGCTTGGGGACTGTGTCGGAACTTTCATGATCCGTGGCGCCTTGATGCTACGAGTCGGTATCAGCCAGGCGGACACCATCGGGTTAATCAAGCAAGCGGCGAAAGTCGAGCCGGCCATGCGTCTCAAATTGCAGAATGGCTATCGGGCTCAGCGCACCAAGGGGGTTCCCGCTGGCGAAGCCTATATTCAGACGCTGCAATCACTTGCGGCCGATGACGATGGCAAGGTTTATCGCGCCAAGTGGGCGGCAGTTAAATTAACCGAGGAAGGGAAGTCGATCAACGTCGGCGTGCGTATTGGCGGCACCCTCGCGGTGATCGAGTTGCTAAGCTTTGGTTGCGGTCTGGCGAAGGCAGACAAGAACGGCGAAGACTACGCAATGCTGGTAGCGGGTGGGTTTTCGTCGATGTCTGCTTGTCTGCAGTCATCGACAAAACTGATGACTGGCTTGGGGAAAGACGCGGCGCAGACCCTTGCTAATCTGAAGGCGGTTACCGGTTATTTTGGTGGAGCGTCAGCAATGATTGGTGCCGTTGTCGATTTCGGGAAAGGTGCGGAAGAGAGCAAGAAAGGTAGATATGCAACGGCTCTCCTATATCGCGTTAAGGGCTTGTTAGGCCTTGCGGCTACAGGGGCAAACCTTCTCACGGCACTCACCTCGTCTGCACCCTTGATTGCTCGAGTGACGGGGGTGCGTAGTGTGGCGTGGCTCGGCAAAGCGGGTGCCGGCATCGCCGGAGCCGAGGCCCGTGCCGGAGCGCTGGCCGGATCCGCCGCGACTAATGCAGCAAAGGCCGCTGGTATGACGGCAATGGATGTGGCCGCGGAAGAGGCTGGCGTTGTCATTGGCGAACGCGCAGCGCTACTACTGATCGGTCGTACGGTGCTGATTCTGGCCGGCTGGGAGGTTGCCGTAGTGATTACGGTGATCCAGGTGCTGATCTGGTATTTTTCCGACGACGATCTTCAGACGTGGCTCGAGAAATGCGGATTTGGAAAATCACCACCAAGTAATCCACCGTGGACCGTTGATAAACAACACGAGGAATTCGAGAAAGCGCTCAAGGCGCTTGGTCTCGCCAGCGAGGGTTCCGAATGACCATTGATGTGACATCTCAACCCTCGACGCAGTTGCTGCGCGGACGGATCAGCAATTACCGCAAGACGCGTCGAAGTCAGGACTTCTTCTTTACGGACGCTGATCGTTCCAGGATGGGGGCGACGGCGATCGCAGCAGGGCTTGCCGGGTTAGGTGGCATTGCTGTCGGATTGAGCGGTATGGCAATGGACACGACCGAAGAGGCTGACCTGCTGGAATTCGATCTGGACGGCAAACCCGTCAAGGCGTGGGTATGGAGTTCGGTGTTCAAGGAAGGCGATGAGGTCGAGGTTGTCACCGAGCAGTCGGGCGGCACCTGGCAGGCCTATGGGATACGGCGTATTGGCGACAAGATTGTGGCACTGCATCCGCATTGCAGCCGGGGTCGGTACGCTCACTACAAGGTTGCCGTGAAATGGTGGCTGATAGTAAGTATTTCCTTGATTCTACTCGGCGCGTTGATTTCATCGATTTGGAGCCTTTTCGACGACGGCTATCAATCGGTTTTGCCTATGTTCTCATCCTTTCTTTTCACTGCGGGCTTGGGATTCCTTCTGATTTCTGGTTTTATTGCGTACCGTATGTCAAGCAAAATGATGGGCTTCGTCCGTCTCGCCGAAGGCATATTTCAAGGATTCGGCTGGAAAGACGTCAAGAACATCGACCTGCCGGCGATCACGAAAAAGAGCAAGCAGCCGGGTGATCCGGGTGCGCTTGGCGTGCTCTATTTTCGCTATTGATCATAGTGTTTATGGAGCAACCATGCCCTTGGTTTCGGCAGTCGGAGAAGGGTCGCGAATGACCATCGACGAGAGGTCCCAATCCCGTACGCAGTTGCTACGCGGATTCATTAGCAATTACCGCAAGACGCGTCGAAGTCAGGACTTCTTCTTTACGGACGCTGATCGGGCCAGGATGGGGGCGACGGCGATCGCAGCAGGGCTTGCCGGGTTAGGTGGCATTGCTGTCGGATTGAGCGGTATGGCAATGGACACGACCGAAGAGGCTGACCTGCTGGAATTCGATCTGGACGGCAAACCCGTCAAGGCGTGGGTATGGAGTTCGGTGTTCAAGGAAGGCGATGAGGTTGAGGTCGTCGCCGAGCGGTCGGGAGATAGGTGGCAGGGTTACGGCATACGTCGCATCACCGACAGGATTGTCGCGCTGCATCCTCATTGCAGCAGAGGGAGACGCGCGCACTATAGAGCAGTGTTTAGCTTGTGGGCCAAAGTTGTTGTTCCAGTGGTTGTGGCGTTTATTTTATGTGGCCTCGGATACGCATATTTCAGATATGGCTCTGACGTCAACTGGAGAGGTGTTTCGACGGAACTGGTATTAGCGGGAATCGCGGGAGGTGGGCTCTACGGACTGGTTGCTTTCCGTATTTCGAGCAAGATGATGGGCTTCGTTCGTCTTGCCGAAGGCATTTTTCAGGAATTCGGCTGGAAAGACGTCAAGAACATTGACCTGCCGGCGATCACAAAAAAGAGCAAGCAGCCCGGCGCACCAGGTGCGCTTGGTGTGCTGTATTTTCGTTACTGATGGCCCTTTTCGATCCAACGACAATGCGGTGCGCGTGGGTAAAATAGATTTCAATATATCGAGGAGCATGTCCCAATGATGGATCTCATTCGTCTGGGTGACGATACTGATCACGGTGGCAAGGTCATCAGCGCTTCATCGACCATGAGCTTCGATGGCCGGTTCGTGGCCCGCAAAGGTGACGAGGTGTCATGCCCGAAACACGACATCAAACCCAACGTGATCATCGATGGTGACGAATCGATGAAAGATGATGATGTGCCGATTGCGCGAAACGGCTATCGGGCCACTTGCGGGTGCCACTTGATTTCGAGCTTGGCGTAACACATGCGACCCGCCGCGTGCCACCTGTTTGCGATGGCATACAGCCGGCAAATCTGTTTGGCACCGTCTCACCTTCGCGATATTTTTCGTTCAAAGCAGCGGCGCCGTCCCCTGCCTCGGCGCGCAGCGCCGGATATCGGCTCCGGAGTCCTTCGAAATCACGACCAGTTGCACAAAACTGTTCGCGACTGCGTAAGGGGCGAAGAAGCGATCCAGCACCTCAACGAAGACGCTCAGGCTGCTGCCGGTAAATGCCTGCTCGTCGACTGACAGAGTGATCTCAATGCCACGTACCATCCCTGGACAGGGCTTCATGACGATCCACTGCATGGTGGGCCGGCGATTCAGAAAGGCGACGCCGTCGATATGCCGCGTCTGCAATGACGACCGCGTCGCGTACTGACGAAACAGACGTTTCAGTTCGTCGAACCCGGCAGGACTGAGCTGAATAGGCTGCGGCGTCAGGTGCGTAATCAGGCGCCACAGCGCGCCCTCTCCCCGCGCAAACCTGACGGTCCTGGTTGGTTGACGCAGCATTGATATCTTGCAGGGCAGCGCCCCGCCTTCATTCAGCAGATCACCTCCCGGTGTGCCAAACGGCAGCGTGTAGGGTATATCGCGGTTGGTGCAGGTCAGGTCGATGTCCAACTGGCTGATTCCGGAACCAACAGGACGGCCATCAAGGTCGACCATCTTGAGTGCGGTTTCGAAGCCGGGGTTGGTCTGCGCAATTTTTTCGTCCCGCAGGGCAACCCAGTATGGGCCGGACAACTGGGTTGCGCTGCCGTGCATCAGCGAGCTAAAAGGGTGAAGGACGCGCCTGCCCGCAGAGTCCGCATCTTCCGTGTAAAGCGAGTCGATCGAATAGACTTCGACGGCGGATGGACTCGTCGTTTTCGGCGATACCGGGTATGACGTGATCGCGCTATCGGTCCTCACCGGCTCTGCCTTGAGTTTGAAGAGATTGACAACGGGCGTGCAGAACAGCCGGAGGTTTGCGGTGGTGAACTGTGCCATGCGTTCGGCGGCCCAGGAATCCTTGCGTACGCTGTCAATCGCCAGGTGCAGGGTGAAGCGCCTGCACGGCCCGGTGGCACGCGTGAGCGCGGCAAAATCGATATCGATAAAGTCGAATTTGTCCGGAAAGGCGACGTACTCTGTCAACAGGCGGAAGACCGGTGACGCGTTGGCTGGCGCATCAATGAGCGCGTCCGGGTCTTCAAAGCCCGCAGCCGCGACCGGCAGATTCGCCAGAGGCTTCCATTTTCCCTGACCATCCGGCTCGACAAAGGCCCTCGATGTGCGCAACAGCAAAACGTCGGCAAGGGTCGCGACGACTTCGCGCTGGCCGTTCAGGTGTATTCGGACAGTGCCGGGCGCCGTCGCCACACTCGCTGTTGCGCCCGCTGCCGCGAACGTTATCGAGACAATGCCGGTCGTATCCGGCGGCAACGAAATGCCGGTGGGTGCCGATGCAGTCAACGCATATCGGGCGTCCGTAATCTGCAGCGGGGCGAGCGTCACATCGTACGCAGTGCGGAAGCGGCATCCGCCGATCTTCGTGACAAGCTCCGCTCCCCGCCCGATGGTCACAGGCCCTGTCAGCCGGTCGAACAGGCTGCCGGCGTCGAACTGTACGATTGAGCATGATGGGAACGGGCGCAGATACTGGGCATAGAGGATCTCCAGCAGCGACTCGGTGAATTCGGGATAGTCATCCTCGATCTTCGCATCAAGTCCCGCGGCCAGCAGCGCGAAAAACTGGATCAACCGCTCGACGTGAGGGTCGTCCGAGTGCCCTCCGGACATCGCGAGACGGGTAGCGATTTTCGGATACCGCAAAGCGAATTCGTTCGCATACCGGCGCAGATGCGCAAGTTCCCGTTCGTAGTGCGGCAGCAGTTCGTCCATGCAGATTGAATAGGTCGGAAAGCGGTGAAAATCCGGAGGTCGGTGGCATCGGCGATCAGACGCGCAGTATGCATGGCGCACTTCCCCCCAGCGTGGTGTCGAGCTTCAGCAGTCTGCGCGACCGGTCCATATACGATGAAAAACCAAGCGAGAGTCCACCACCTACCCGGCCTGAACCTTCACCCCCAGCAACTCCCGAATATGCGCGAGCGACGCATCGTCCTTGACCACGGTGGTCAGCCATTCGTGCAATGGCATATCGGCCCACTCGGCGGCTTTATCGGCGAGATACGCCACCGGGCTATGAGGTTCGGTACGCCGAAAAAATGCGGCAACCTCGCGCAATTGCGCCACCGCCTGAGCTCGCGCCTGAGCGCCGCTCGCACTTGCCGTGATGGGTATTGACATGAACACGGGTTCCTCACGATCAGGCGTAACAGCTTGCGGCTCGAATGGCGGCTCAACGCGCAACGGCGCTTCCATAACCACGGGCTTCGGCGCTTCGACAATGGCATTCACACCACTTTCACGAGCGAAACGTTCGGCCAGGCGGTACACCGTCTCGTAGGCATCCCTCGCACGCCGGAAGCTCGGCGCACTCTCGCCGGCGCGGCGATCCAGCTCCTTTTCCAATGCAAGCATCGCCACTTCGAAAACTGCCAATTGCCCAAGCAGCGCCGCATAAAAGGCCGTAGGCGTGGCGCGGCGCGACGCCTCGATAGCCTCGACCGATGGCTTGCCGCGCATGATGTCGTCAGCATGGTCAGGGTCGCGCTTGGCCGCCTGCGCGGCATGCGTGGCCACCTCCCAGTCCAGCGCGCTATAACGCTGGCCACCACCGTCCGTCAGCGCCACGCCACGCAACAACTCGGCGCTACGACCCACGAGCCACGCTACGTTGCCCAAGCGGTACTCAGCATCATCGCCCTCAGGCAGCGGATGAACGTGATCCCAGAAGCGCTCGCATAAACCCTTGAGCAAGGTGAAACCGTCGGTGAGTCCCTGCAAGCCGTTGCGCATGGCAAGGGCCTCGGTCAGCCAGACCGCGAGACGCAAATCCTTCGTCTGCGTCCTCAGCAACGCCGTGCTGCGTTCGATCACGAAGGGCCAGTCGGCTTCCTTGATCTCGGTGACCCACTCACCCTGGTCGAGCGAAGGATCGTCGAAGCGGCGCGCTTGCTGAACGGCGTCGAAGTCCGAAGAAAACAGCAAGTCATCGCCGCAAGGCGACGACGGGGAAACAGGATCGAGTAAGGCAGAGGTCGTTGACATGATTCAATTCAAACGTTTAGTACTGCAACTATCTTGATTGTTTCGGAAGTACGCGCGAAGGTCCTGTCCGAACCCTCACTCGATCACGTAGCTGAACCCGCCGCCCTCATCGGCGCCCGCGATAATGCGTGTAATCGCCGTGCCGCTCGCCATGCGTTCGAGCACATGCCCGGCAATCTCCGGCAGCAGGGTTCCACTGAGGATGTGATCGACGTTGCGCGCGCCCGAATCGACTTCCGTACACCGTGCGAGCACAGCGTCCACGAGACTTTCATCCCATTCGAAGACAGCCTTGTGGTTAGCCTCGATCCGCCGCGCAATGCGCCCAAGCTTCAGTTCGATGATCTCGGCCAACACGTCATCAGGGATCGGATAGTACGGAACGACCTTCATGCGCCCGAGGAAAGCCGGCTTGAACACCTTGAATAGCTGTGGCCGCAACATCTCGGCCAGCGCGTCGGCACTCGGCAGTTCGTCGTCGGGTTTGTTGAGGCAAGCAGTCATCACCGCGGCAGACCCAACGTTCGATGTCAGGATGATCAGCGTGTTGCGAAAGTCGATTTCGCGACCTTCGGCGTCGTCCATGGCGCCTTTGTCGAAGACCTGGAAAAACATTTCGAGGACATCGGGATGCGCCTTCTCCACCTCATCCAGCAACACCACCGAATAAGGATTGCGTCGCACGGCTTCGGTCAGTACGCCGCCCTCCCCGTACCCGACATAACCCGGCGGCGAGCCTTTGAGTCCCGACACGCTATGCGCCTCCTGATACTCGCTCATGTTGACGGTGACGAGCTTGCGTTCGCCGCCGTAGAGCACGTCCGCTAGTGCAAGCGCGGTTTCCGTCTTGCCGACACCCGACGGCCCGACGAACATGAACACGCCCCGCGGCTTGTTCGGGTCTTCAAGGTTCGCACTCGCGGTACGCACGCGCTGGGCGATGGCTTCGAGCGCATGATCCTGACCGATAACCCGCGTGGTCAGGAGTGCCTTGAGATTCAGCACGGTTCGCAGTTCGTTTTTCACCATGCGTCCGAGCGGGATACCGGTCCACGATGCAACGATCTCCGCTACAACATGACCATCCACCTGGAGCGGCACGATCGGCTGCGCGCTCTGCAGCCTGCGCAGTTCGTTCACCCGTTCGTCGAGCGTCGCGCGAATCGTCTGGAGGTCGACCTGTGTATGGCCGTCGCGTGCAGAATCAATCTGACGGCGCAATTCCTCGATCTCGTTGACCAGCAAACGCTCTTGCTGAAACCGCGCCTCGTCGCGAGCAAGCATCTCGACGTCCTGTGCGCGCGCTTCACGCAGAACCGCGATGCGCCCGCCATGCGCGGCACCGCTCGCGGCTTCCCGTTCGAGCGCGGCAAGCTCGACATCGGTTCGCTCGATGCGCTTCTTCGTATCGTCGATCACCGCTGGCGTGGAACTCTGTGCGAGCGCGACTTTCGCGCACGCCGTATCGAGCACGCCAATGGCCTTGTCAGGCAGCTGGCGGCCGCTGATGTACCGATGGGACAGGCGAACGGCCTCCGTGATGGCGTCGTCGAGAATGCGCACGTTGAAGTGCTTCTCCATCAACGCGCTCATGCCGCGCAGCATCGCGGCGGCGAGCGGCTCGCTCGGCTCCTCCACCTTGACTACCTGGAACCGCCGCGCGAGGGCAGCGTCTTTCTCGAAGTACTTCTTGTACTCGCTCCAGGTCGTCGCGGCGATTGTGCGCAGCTCTCCGCGTGCAAGTGCGGGTTTCAGCAGATTGGCCGCATCGTTCTGTCCGGCCTGCCCGCCTGCACCAATGATCGTATGCGCTTCATCGATAAACAAAATGATCGGATGCGGGCTCTTCTTCACCTCATCGATCACCTGCTTCAGGCGATTCTCGAACTCGCCCTTCACGCTCGCGCCAGCTTGCAGTAAGCCCATGTCGAGCACATGCAGGGCGACGTCGCGTAACGGCGTGGGCACGTCGCCGACGGCAATGCGTAACGCGAGTCCCTCGACCACGGCTGTCTTGCCGACACCCGCCTCGCCCGTCATGATTGGATTGTTCTGGCGACGGCGCATCAGGATATCGATTGCCTGGCGAATTTCCGCCTCGCGTCCAATCACCGGATCGACTCTGCCTTCGCGAGCACGTGCGGTGAGGTCGCTCGTATAGGTGTCGAGCGCCGGTGTTTTGGACAGACCCGTTTGCGGCAATGACGCTGCCTCTTCTGCAGGCGTGGATGCTTGCGCCTCGACTGATCCTTCCGTTACCTGATCGAATTCGTGTTTGAGTCGATCTACCCGCACTGATGCAAACAGGGGCGACATGCGTTGCGCGAACTGCGCAAGTTCAGGCGCATTAGTCAGCGCAAGCAGCAAATGGCCCGAGCGAATCCGTCCGATCTGCGAATCAAGCGACGCAATCAGCCATGCCTGTTCAAAGAGCGCGATCAGGTGCACGGAAAAAACCGGCGTGCGCGTGTTGCCGGTTTGCAACCGCGACAGTTCGCGCTCGAGATCGCGCCGGACAGCCGCCTGATCGATATTGCTCGAACGCAAGACGAGCAGCACGTCGCTCGCCGGCTCCTCAAGCAAAGCGAGGAACAGGTGTTCCAGCTCGACTTCATAGTGGCCGCGCGAAAGGCAGGCACTCGCGGCGCGCTCGGTTGCCTGACGGCAGGTCGGGTTCAGCTTGGCGATCAGCGTTTTTAGCGGCGTGCTCATGAGTGACGTCCAGTAATGTCGTTGCGGTGTTCTTGATGCGTCAGGAGACGACGTGAAGTTCGTAACATGCATCGGCGCGATCTTGCTGCGCCTGCTTTGTACAGAGAAACGCATCCCAGCCGAGGCGCGCGCCCAGACCCAGCTGGCTCGGCCCGACCTCCTCGCGACGCAGCACAAGAGACACCTCGTATTCGAGCGTGACGCCGGCCAGCAGCGTCAACATGCGCTCCAGCGCGAGCGCGTTCCCGGCGCCTGGCAAGAACGCCTCATAGTCCTTCTTCGACAGCGGCCCGACCACCAGCCGCGCACGCATGTCGCGCTGCCATACGCGCTGGCCTGCCAATGCCGTGGCGCCAAGCGTTGCATTGACGCCGCCAAGCACGCTCAATTGCTCGCGCGGCACGTCGTACCAGCGGCCGATGAATTGCTCCACGCGAATGGGCACGCCGAAGTAATCGGACAAGGTGCGTTGCAAATAAGCCGCCGACACCGGTCGATGCCGCGCTGCCAGCGCATAACCTGCTATGGCTTCGTCGAAGAGCGCTCCCTCCCCGCCCTGCAGCTCGGCGCGCGTATCCGCATGCGAGACGCCGGCGAGCGAAAGCAGCAGCGGCAAGTAGCGCTGATCCCGGTCGATCTCGTAGTGCAGCGGTAGCCGGTACTTCTTCCACGCCTCATAAAACAGCGCAGTCGCGCGGTTCGAGAACATGTCGAAAAACTCGCGCGCAGCGTAGTCCTTATGGACTTGCTCGCGGCCAGCAATCTGCTCGGTATAAGCGAGCGGCAACGCGCCCTGCACCCCGAGCAGGCCGAAAAAGGCTGGCGTGATTTCAACCCGGCTCAAGCCACCGTTCGCCAAAGCTTGCGTGCGGGCCGGCTTGCTCTTCAACGCGGTGTTGTCGTGATCGAACGACATCGCGGCCTGGATTTCGCTGGGCGGGAACGACAGCGACAAGCTGTTGCGAAACGAGACATGCCTGGCGATGGCATCGCCGCGGGGGCGACTGCCATCGGCCGCCTCGCGCGCGAACGATATTTCGAGCAGACGCACCGCCTGAAAAAATTCAAAGCGATAGGGTTCGTCGAGCAAACGCTCGACTACAGCAGGATCGATTCGCCGCTGCGGGGTTTGCATCGCAGGATCTCCTCGGCGGTTCGCCTGGACACGACGACCAGGTGCACAAAGCTGTTCAGGTGCACATACAGCCCAAAGAACGTGTCGATCACACGCACGAAGGAACCGAGGCTCGTGCCGACGAAATGCTGCTCGTCGATCGTGAGGCGTATTTCGATGCCGCGCACAAAGGTCGCGAACGGCTTACCAGGAAGCCACTGGATAGTAGGCCGCTGCTCGATGGCGGTTATGCCTTCGATATGCCGCGCCGAGACTGCCGTGCGCCGAAGGTCGTATAGTCGCAATAGTTCCTTGAGCGCCGAGACGCCGCTTTGAGCGAGCGAGACGTGATTGAGCGCGAGATGTGAAATCAGTCGCCAGTGTGCGGCACGTCCTCGTTCAAAACGCACGCTTGGCGTCGCACGCCGCAACATGCGCACGCCGGTCACAAGCGAGTCGCCCTCTAGAAACAGGTCGCCGCCGTCCAGCCCGAACGCGAGTTGCGACGGCAGGTCGCGGTTCGTGCAAGTCAGCTCGAGACTCAGCGTGTCCGTCTGCGGCTGCAGCGGTTCGAAGTCGATATCGACAATGGAAATTTCCGTTTCGTAGCCCGGGCTGGATTTTGCAACGGCGTCGTCGCGGCGAGCGAGCCAGTAATGGCCCGCCTGCCCGCTTTCGCCATGATGCAGCGAATAGAACGGCCGGAATTCGATCACGGATTCGCCGTCAGCCTGCTCGCGCACAAGATGCACCGAGTCGATCGAGCAAACCTCATACGCGGATGCACGACGTCCGTCACACACGACCGGGTACGCCACCGCGTGATGCGTGACGCGAATAGGGTCCCCGTGCTGCTTGAAAAGATTGACGACCGGCGAGCAGAACAACCTCAAATGGTCCTTCGACAAACCGTCGAGCATCCGGGCCGTCTGCGAGTCGCTGCGTATTTCCTTCAGCACCAGATGCAGCGTAATACGATTGCATTGACCGCCCGCTCGCGTCATTGCGGCGAAATTGAAATCGATGAAATTGAATTTCTCGGGAAACGCGAAATACTCGGTCAGCAAGCGATACGCCGGATGCGACTTCTCCGGATAGTCGATGAGCGCATCACGTTCGCTGAAACCCGACTGCTCGATCGCGGAGTCCTGCAGCTTTTTCCATTGGCCGCTGCCATCTACTTCAACGTAGCTCGCCGTGGTATTGACGAGAAGGCAATCAGCTAACGCCGCGACGAACGACTGTTCGCCGTGCAGATGCACACGGACCTGGTCCAACGCGAGGGTCGCCAGATCGAACTGCGCCGCGGTGGCTTCGAAGGTGACAGAGATCAGCGCTGCGGCGTCTCGAGGCAAGACCGTCGCGCTCGGTGCCGATGCCACTGGCGTGTACTTCGCCTCGACAATCCTGAGCGGCGCCAGCACGACGTCATACGCGTTACGAAAGCGGCACTGTACGCCGCGAATCGGCCGCGACTTCAACTCGGTGCCGCGCTCGATCGTGGCCGTCCCGGTGAGCTGGCCAAGCGCCTGCCCCGGGTCGAACTGTGCGATCGAACATGAGGGAAACGGCCGCAGGTAGTGCGGATAGAGGACTTCCAGCAGCGCTTCCGTGAACTCCGGGTAATCGTCGTCGAGCTTCTTGTTGATGCGTGCCCCGAGCAACGCGAACGACTGGATCATGCGCTCGACGTGCGGGTCCTCCGCATGCTCGCCCGACATGGCGAGACGCGCTGCGATCTTCGGATACCGTTCGGCGAAGTCGCGCGAATTACGCCTCAGGAACGACAGCTCGCGCTCGTAATATGGCAGCAGTTCTTCCATTGCTCAAATCCCCGTCTCCGTGTCTTGCACGGATGCTGCCTTGCAGAAAAACCAGACGACACACTAAAGTTCGCGGCTCAGGGCGCGCTTCAAAGCTTCGCTCGTGAGCGCGTCACGGAATATTGCAACGTCGACGGCAGCAACATGGCGTCGAAGCTGACCGGCTCTTCGGCCGGATGCACGATCAACACGGCGCGGATCGCGAAGTTGAGCGCGCTAGTGGACTGCTCGTTCAGTTCGAGCTTCACCGATACCTGTTGCAAACGTGGCTCATGACGAGCAATGGCCTGCTGGATCGACTGGCAAATAAACACGCGGTCATAGTGGCTCGCGAGGCTCATTCCAGCGAAGTCGTTGAGCCCGTAGGTCAGGATGGACAACTGACATTCCGGCAACGCAGCCAGGTCTGCCTGCGTGAAAGCGATACGCGTGTTCAGGAGCGATTCGACATCACGGGCAACCGTGCTCTTCAGCTCTTCAAGTGACAATTGACGCAGCGCGGCCGCAGCCGGCTCGTACGGGTCCGCGTCGAATAGTTTGTCGAGAAAGCTCGGCTCGAAACGTTTCATGAAGCCCTGCTTTTCTTGCGTGCGAAACTTGGGGGTGAAAGCGACGCCAGCGCCGGACGCGGATGCGTACCGGCCCCAAGCGTCGCAGCACCGGCCGGGATCACGATACCCCAGCACTCATTGCAACCCCTCGGAACCCCAGAATCAGACCGCGTAGGTCTTGTCATTCTTGGTCAGGCTCCAGGCACCTTGCGCGTTACCGCTCTGGTTGCCGCCGATCTTCTGCTGCGTGTACTTCCACTGCACGGCCGCATACTTCAGAGAGAACTGCTCGACCGGCAGGCTTGCGCCGCTGACCGCAGGCGCACCCGTCGCGGTTGCCGTTGCAGGCGCGTTGATGCTCGGATTGATGCTCGAGATAATCACGTACTTGAGCTTCACTTCAAGGTACTTGATGCGGTTGCCTTCGCCATCCGAACGCATGAAGTCGATGGTGACTTCGTCGAATGTCGTACCACCGGAAGCGTGCTGGTACATGAGCGGGCTGACGACGTCGATGTCCTTCGTGAACACCATGTCGCCGTGCTCGCAACGCTCGGACGTGTGACCGCCGGCAGTGGAGGCCGTAGCCGAGCGCGGCTGGGTGATCGCGTGGCTCCACGAATCGATCTCGACCCAGTTCGCGTGGTCCTTGTCCTGCGATTCGCCTTTGATCGCGGGATTGCCAAATTTTAAGTAGATGTCCTTCATACCTCGACTCCCCATAGAGTGGTTTTATAGCTGGCCCGGACGGTGTCCGGGCCACACGCAGTCGTGCCCTTCAGGAAGAAGCGGGCTTCGGTAGATCTGCGACAAGCCGCAGCGAAATCGATAGTTCGTCCAGTTGAAAATGCGGGCGCAGGAACGCCACTGACCGGTACGAACCCGGCTTGCCGGGGATCTCTGCCACTTGTATGGATGCCTCGCGCAGCGGGAACTGCGCTTTTTGTTCCTGCGTCGCGTTGTCGTCAAGCAGCACGTACTGCGAGATCCAGCGATTCAGGAACACTTCGACGTTCTGAGCCGAGGCGAAGCTGCCGATCTTGTCGCGCATCATGGCCTTCAGGTAATGCGCCACGCGCGATACCGAGAAGATGTACTGTAACTGAGCGGACAGGACCGAGTTGGCGTTCGCGCTGTCGGTGTTGTATTTCTTGGGCTTCTGTACCGACTGCGCTGCGAAGAAAGCGGCGTAGTCGGAATTTTTGCAGTGAACCAGCGGGATGAAACCAAGGTCGCTCAGTTCTTTCTCGCGACGGTCCGTCACCGCGATTTCAGTCGGGCACTTGAGCGCCACTTCGCCGTCGTCGGTCTTGAAGGTGTGCGTCGGCAAGTCTTCCACCAGGCCGCCACCCTCCACGCCGCGAATGGCCGCGCACCACCCGAAGTCATCGAACGCTGCGGTCAGGCGCGCAGCAAATGCCCACGCGGCGTTACACCACAGGTATTTGGCGTGGTCCGTTCCATCCACGTCCTCGACGAAGTTGAAGGTCTCCGCAGTCTGGCCATCTTTGGGATTGAACGGCAGGCGTCCCAGGAAACGCGGCAACGTGAGGCCCACATAACGCGAGTCTTCCGAATCGCGGAACGACTTCCACTTTGCGTACTCGACGGTATCGAACACCTTGCCGAGATCGCGCGGCCGGCCGAGATCGGCGAAGCTCTCGAGGCCGATAAGTTCCGGCGACGCCGAAGCGATGAATGGCGCGTGCGCAGCGGCCGCGACATGCGACATCTGTTCAATAAAGTACATGTCTTCCGGCTGCCGCGTCACTTCGAAGTCGCCGATCAACGCACCGAAGGGCGCACCGCCGAAGGTGCCGAATTCTTCCTCGTAGACCTTCTTGAAGAGTGCGCTCTGATCGAACTCGATGGCCGTCTTGAAGTCGCGCACAATGTCGCGCTTGGGCGCATGCAACGCCTTGATCTTGACCGTCGTGCCGGTGTTGCTTTCCTTGCACAGGTAGTCGAGACCTCGCCATGTGCTCTCCAGGCGCTGGAATTCCGGCGCATGCATCACCGCGCTGAGTTGCGCGGAAATTAACTGATCGAGCTCCGCCACACGCGCGTCGATAGTCGCCGACAAATTGTTCGATACAACCACCGTGCCGTCGAGTACCTGATTGACGAGCTCGCCGATCAGGTCCTTGGCACGCGCGTGTTCGGAGTGAGACTTCGCGACCTTGCTTTTCTCGACGATCTCGTCGAGCAGCGACGGAGCCGCTTCGGATTGTTGCGCGCCGACCTGTGCCGCAGCCGTTTGCTGATTCATTTCACACCCCGCTGGTTAGTCGCGCTGCTGGTCGTCGTGCGGCCGGTTGCCCTGCTCTGACGTGCTTGCTCCGCTCGCGTCGTGCGCAAGCGATTGCAGTTGCTGCGTGTTGTGCAGCACTTCGCTCAGCAGATCTTCGAGCTTGTCGTTGCCGGCGAGCTTGTTGCGTAGATCGGCAAGCTTGGACCGCGCTTCGAGCAAACGGCGAAGCGGTTCGACCTGCTGCACGATTGCGTCCGGATCGAAGTCCGCAATCGAATTAAAGCGCAGGTCGACGCCGAACTTGCCACCCGCTTCGCTCAAGCGGTTCTCCACCTGAAACGCTGCGCGCGGCTCGATTCCCTTCATCACGTCGTCGAAGTTATCGCGATCGATGTTGACGAATTTCCTGTCGCGCAACCTGGGCTGTTCGACTTCCGACTGCCCCGCGAGGTCGCCCATCACACCGACCACGAAAGGAAGTTCCTTGATTTCGATTGCGTCGCCGCGCTCGACCTCGTAGGTCAACTGGACGCGCGGTGGTCGAATCTTTTGCAGGCGCTTCTGGATACTTTCTTTTTTGGCCATGGCTGGTCTCCCTGATTCCGGTGTGAACGGGTATTCGATCTGCTTATGTACTCAAGACGTGCTCAACGCAGCGCGCTGAACGGGTCAGACGCGCCGCCGCCCTTGGCTGCTTTCTGCGGAACGGGAGCCGGCGCCGGCGCCGGAACTGCAGGAGCCGCTGCTGCATCAGGCTTCACATCCGTATCCGTCTTGGCATCCGTCGCGGCGGCAGTTGTCACCGGCTTCTTGTGCACGATGTGCCGCTTCTTCACGGCTGGCTTCTGGACCTGCTGCTCGGGCGGGAACAACGCATCTTCACCAAGCGTGTCGCGCAATTGTTTCGCGAGTGCTTGAGCGTCGGATTTCGCGTCGCCGGCCAGCGCCGAATCCTGGCGCAATTCGCCGAGCGATTGCGTGGCAATTCGCAAGCCGCTTACTGCGAGAACGCTTTTAGCCTGACGATCCGTTTGATCGCGTTGCAATGCTTCTTGCGCAGCCACGATTGCCTGGCCGTAATGCTGTTGCGTGAATTGGATTTGCGCGATTCGTGACCACGGTTCTTCGCGAGTCGGGTCGGATTTTGCGAGATCCTGATATAGCCCTATTGCCTTGTCCTGATCGCCCGCTTTCGAGACGGCGTCGGCATCTGCCAACTGCTTGTTAAATACGTCAGGGGTCGGAGGAACATTAGCCTGTTGAGTTGCGCAACCGGCCACAATGGCACACGCCAACACTACCCCGCTGATTTTTGTAAACAGCCGCTCTGTCATCATGTGTTCACTAAGGCTAATTTTTTATTCAAGAGCAAAATCGGATTTTGCCACGCTCGGAGTGCGCAGGTATAGTACAGGCCAAATTTTGTTAATTCAATCGCAACGTCAAACAAGCGAATTTTTATACCTTGGCCTAGTAACTCCACAGCACACTCTGTGTTTTACTGCAAACGTCTGATGTTTCGGAATTTTTTCCCGAATTACATTGAATAATGGGTTCAGAACAGATTCATGACCAGTCCGGAACGACCGCTATTCGAAACAAAACGTACTTATAAATCAAATGGTTGAGTGACGGCCAGACTGTTTCGTCAATTATCGTCAAATTCTGATCATAATCGGGGAGCCCAAGCGCAGTGCGCGAAAGGCAAAGCATGAATACAAGTTATCTTAAGTGCATCGTTATATTCGCTCTCACCCTTCTCATGGGGGGATGTGCAGCAGGGGTTTCGGTGCTCGGTGCCGCTGCCAGTGCGGGTTTGCAGGCGGTCGGCATTGGCAAGCCCGATGTACCGGACGCTCAAAAACCGCCACGCGATGTGATGCTGACGCTTTATGCGGCGCCGAATCTGAATGCGGCGACGGATAAACGACCGCTGGCGCTGGTAGTTCGTCTTTATACACTGAAAGACGCGACTTCTTTCCAGCAGGCCCCATTTGATACATTCACAGACCCAAGCCGCGAAAAAGCGACTCTGGGCGAAGATTTGATCCGCGTGCGAGAAGTGACGCTGATCCCGGGACAGCGTTATACAGTAAAGGAAAAGGTGACGCGTGAAGCGGGCGCGCTCGGTATCGTTGCTTTATTCCGCGATCCGGCGCAACAGCGCTGGAAGTTCGCATTCGATCCTGGCAAGTCAGAGAAATCCGGCATAATGATCGGCCTGCATAATTGCGCGATGACCGTGACCGGCGGAACGGTGATACCCGCAGACCAGGGATTACCGGCGCAGCAACTGAATTTGCTGTCATCGGTGAGCTGTGGCTAGATCCTGCTAAATGATGAATTTAGAAAGAATATTTATTGAACCCGCCATGTGTTGCACCGGTGCGGGCAATTCGAAGCGGATATCCGCAGCAGAGCCTCAGTAAGCAGTTGCAGTAAGCAGTTTCAGTAAGCTTTTGCAGTAAGCGGTTGTTTCTAAGACCCGAGCGAAAGCGAGTGTGCAGAGGAAGATTTCCCATAATACGCAATCGCTGTTGCGAAACCTATACAGGTCGAATATGAGTTATTCCGCCAAAGTGCTGTGGGGAGAAGGCCTCTTTTTGCGGCCACAGCATTTTCAGCGTCAGGACGCTTATCACGAGGCACGTCTTTTCGAGTGCGTTCGCGCCATTCAGCCGTACAACTGGGGCGTGCGCTCAGTCCGGTTCGACCGCGACGCGCTCGCGAGCAACGTGCTGCGCCTGAGTGACCTGGCACTGGTATTTCCCGACGGCGAACTGTATTCCGCGCCGCAAGCAAACGACCTGCCGCCAGCCATCGCGCTCGAGACATTGCCTGGCGGCGTCAACGAGTTCACCTTCTATCTCGCCATGCATCCGTTGCGCGAAGCTGGAGCGAACTACGTTCAGGATCCGGCCGCTGGTTTTGTCTCGCGATATGTGAGCGAGCAGAACTCCGTGGGCGATCATTTCACTGATGCGGCCCAGGCCGACATCACCTTCCTCAAGGCCAGCGTCAAGCTGGTGGCGAACAGCGAGCCGCGCGATCAGTACATGTCGGTCCCGCTCGTACGGATCCGGCGCACGGCGACTTCAGGCTTCGAGATCGACGAATCGTTCGTGCCGCCGAGCCTTGCTATCGAAGCGTCGCCGCTGCTGCATCAGCGCTTGCGCCAGCTCATCGAGGCATTGCAAGCGAAGGTCAGTGCGCTCTATGGTTTTCATCGCGAGCCAACGAAGAACATCATTGAGTTCCGCTCCGGCGATGTCGCTTCGTTCTGGCTGCTGCACACCGCCAGCGCCGCCTTCGCCGCGCTCACGCATCTTTACCAGCATCCGGCATTGCATCCCGAGCGCCTGTTCCAGGAGTTGTTACGGCTCGCGGGGCAATTGATGACGTTCTCGAAGGGTTATGCCCTCGCGGACCTGCCGGTCTATCGCCATGATGATCCCGGCCCTGCCTTCGACCAGCTCGACGGCATCTTGCGCGACCTGCTCGATACCGTGATCTCCACGCGCTACTTCGCGATCGCGCTGGACGAGGTGCGTCCGTCGTTCCATCTCGGGCGCATCGACTCCGGCAAGATCGACGACAAGACCACGTTCTTCCTCTCGGTCACGGCCAGCATGCCGACGGTGGAACTTGTCGAAGCCGTGCCTGCGCGGTTCAAGGTCGGGGCGCCCGAAGACGTCGACAAGCTCGTGCTCTCGGCCATGCCCGGCGTGCGACTGACGTACACGCCCCAGGTGCCGCCGGCCATTCCCGTGCGGCCAGGTGCCTGCTACTTCGCGCTCGAAACGCGTGGCGCCCTGTATGAGCGCATGCTGCAGGCGCAATCGGCCATGATCTACGCCCCGTCCGGTATCGACGACCTCAAACTCGACTTGATTGCGGTGACTTCATGAGCTACGCGCCCTCTCTTTTCGGCGATACCCCTTCGCAGCAAAGCAATCGAAATCCCGCTCCGCCCACGGCATCGACGTATCAGATCCATTCCTTGCTTGATCTGCTATACGACGGCTTTTTCATGTTGTTCCTGCTCAAGAACGGGCGCGAGCCCGAGGATGCCGCGAGCTTTCTCGCACGCATCCAGGATTTTCTGAGCGACTTCGATCGCGGTGCGAAGAAGTTGAACGCATCCGCCGACGATGCATTCGCCGCCAAGTTCGCGTTTTGCGCAGCGGTGGATGAATCCGTGCTGGCGTCGAACTTCAAGATCCGTTCGGTGTGGGAGCGCAAGCCGTTGCAGATCACGTTGTTCGGTGAGCAACTGGGGGGCGAAAAGTTTTTTCAGCATCTCGAAGAAGCACGCGCGCAAGGTGCCGCGCGCCTGCAATCGCTCGAGGTGTTTCACATGTGCCTGCTGCTGGGATTTCAGGGCAAGTACTTGATGGAAGGACCGGAAAAACTCGCGTACCTTACCGCGCGAGTCGGCGATGAAATTGCGCAGATGAAGGGCAAGCGCGCACCGTTCGCGCCGCATTGGCCGTTGCCGGATCAGATCGCTCACCGGTTGAAAAGCGAACTGCCGTTGTGGGTTATCGCCTCGGTGTTTGCATTGATAGGCGTGCTGGCGTTTGTCGGATTGAACTCGTATCTGAAGGACTCGACGCTGAAGGCTGTTGCGCCCTATTCGGAGATCGTGAAGGTGGGACCAAAGTCGGCGAACTTGACGATCTCGCTGCCTTAAGCCGAGTGTAATTGATCGGTTGACTTTGGGTATCGAAGCGCGTGAAGGTAGCGCGATGAGCAACGAGTCAAACGACACAGGAGAACGTCTATGGGTTTTGCATCGAATGGAAACGGCCTGTCGAATGGTGCCTCGTTGAGCGATATCGGCTCGCTTGCCGGCATCGCAAGCCAGGTTGCGGGATTGACCGGGCTGCCCGGGGCAGGCGCGGTAGGTGGCGCGGCACGCGCGGTGCAACTGGCCCAGACGGGCGCTTCGCTGCTGGGGAAAACACCTGCCTCGATTGCGGACGCAATCAACAGCGCGTCAGGCGCACAACCGAAACTCACGCAAGCTAATCGCTTCGTTACGATGAAGTCCCCATTGGGGCCCGACGTCCTGCTCATTAACGCTTTGGTCGTCGATGAATATGTGAGCCAACTGCCGGAGATCCATCTCGACTGCTGTCTCATCGAAACAATATCGACATAGACAAGATAGTCGGGCAACCCGTTTCGATTACGCTCGATCCCCAAGCCGCCGACGCAGGCTTAAGCGGGATCATTGCGGCCTCGAATGCCGACCAGCGCCATTTTCACGGCTACGCCGTGTCGTTCGGCAGGGTGGGCAATTCCGGTACGGTCACGCGCTATGAAATGACCGTCGTACCGTGGTTCTGGTTTCTGACCCGCTCGACCGATTGCCGTATTTTTCAGAACAAGACTGCACGGGATATTCTCACCGAAATCTTTACCGAACATGGTTTCCGGGACTACGAATTCAACCTCGCCGGCCAGCGCGCGCCGCTCGAGTATGTCGTGATGTACGGCGAATCGTATTTCAATTTCTGCACTCGGCTGATGGAGCAGGAAGGCATGTTCTGGACGTTTCGGTATGACAAGGACAAGCATGTCCTTGTCATCGGCGACAGCAACGACGCGTTCGCACCAATCGCAAACCTCGACACCGTTCCGTATTTTGCGGATAGCACGGCGAGCGAGCACAACGGCATCGACCGTTGGGACGAAACATTCAGTTTCCGCGTGGGGAAGATCACCTTTCGCGACTTCAACTACAACACCCCTTCTACTCCGCTGATGCAGGTCGAAGTACCGACCATGCTGAAAACGCCGAACATCGGCAAGACCGAGCGTTACGAGTACCGCTCGCTCTACGATCATAGCGACGACGGCAACCGCTATGCCAGTTATGCAATGCAAGCCGAGGAAGCACAGGCGCGCAGGTTTGATGGCAGTGGCTTTGCGTGGCGCATGACCACCGCCGGCCGCTTCAAGCTGACCAACCACAGCGTGTCGGCCTACAACAACAGGGAGTTCGTGATCCTGCATGTGCGTCACCACGCCGTGAACGATTATTCACGCGATGACGCAAAGCTGCCGTACCGCAATTCGTTCACCTGCCTGCCGATCGACGTGCCGTTCCGGCCCGAGCGCCGCACGCCTAAGCCGTTCATGCATGGCACGCAGGCCGCGGTCGTGGTCGGTCCCAAGGGCGAGGAAATTTATACCGACGGCAGCCGCGTGAAGGTTCATTTTTATTGGGACCGTCGAGGAAAACTGGATGGATCGGACACCATCTGGGTGCGCGTATCGCAGCCCTGGGCAGGAGCGGGATGGGGCGGCAGCGCCATTCCCCGCATCGGCCAGGAAGTGATTGTCGCGTTCAATGAGGGCGATCCCGACAACCCCGTCATTGTCGGCCGGGTCTTCAACGGAGAGGCGGCGAATCCCTACCACGGCAGCAGTGGCCAGACGATGGGTATCCGCAGTCAGACGCACAAGGGCCAAGGCTCAAACGAGCTGCGTTTTTCTGATGTGAACGGTGCGCAGGAATTCTTCATGCATGCGCAGAAGGACATGAACACCGTTGTTGAGAATGCGCAGACGACACAGGTGCTCAAGGGTGATCGCTCCATCGCGGTGGCCAAGGGCGAGCATCTGACGACGGTATCGGTCGGCAACCTTCAGGACACCGTCACGCAGGGCAACACGACGCACCAGACGCCTGCCGGCGTTCACACGATCGAGGCAAAAGAACTGTGGATCAAGGTAGGTGGAGATGGGGGCACGAAGATCCACATGACGGCTGACGCGATTGAAATCTACAAGGGCTCGTCTGTCATTCACATCGACGACGGACAGATAAAGGTCCAGGCCAGCAGCACGCATATCAATCCCGATAACTGATTTCAGAGCCGCCCGATCTCCGCTCTACTGGAAAACAACATGTATCAGATGCAGGAAGGCTCCCTGTCGCTGCCAACCGACTGGCACGACAAGACGATGAACGTGTTTGTTTCGGCTGCCACGGGAACGGAAGGCGTGAGCTTTGTGGTGACCCGGGAGAGCCTGCCCTGGGGGATGAAGTTTCACGAGTACACGGCCAACGAGGTCTTGAAACTTGCGAAGCAGGTCGCGGGTTACGAACTGGTCGAGGGCACTGATGCGCAAGTGTCGGGGCGTGTCGCGTATACCCACGAATTCAGATGGCTGAACAACGGTAAGCCGATCCAGCAACTGCTCACGATGGTCGAGTACGGCAAGCGGGTGCTGATGCTTACCTTCACGGCGCCGGGCACGATCAGCGAAACACAGAAGAGCCAGGTACAGGACATGATCCAAAGCGTCACGCTGAACGAACCAAACTGAGTGCCACACGACCATGGCCGACCAGGATAACGACAACCCCGACAACCCCACTAGCGCCGAGAGCACCAGCAACACTGGCGAACCGACCGGCAGTGCCAGCGAACGGCTGGCTCATCTGCAGACGCTCGAGAACGGCGAAGCCGTCAAGCAGCAGCAGATGAAATGGGTCGACGGCGCGAACTACGGGATGCTCGGCGCCGACGTGGGCTACGGTACTTACGCTGCTGGCTCTGCGGCGGTTGCAACCGGTGCGACGGGGGCGGCGGCAGCTGGCGCAGCAGCGCTCGCGGCGGTGCCGGCGGTGGTCGCGCTGGCCGGCTCCTGGGCGTTGGGCAAGCTGGGGGTGACCGGCGTAGTCGCTGAGGGCGCGACCAAGGTTGGCGATGCGCTCGGCCTGACCATCGGTCGCGGGGACCTTCACCCGGCGTGTGTCGGCGACGACATCGCGCATTCGTCCGGCTTCATGGGGATGATGGCAGGCCTTGCGGCAGGCATCGCGATCGGCGCGATGGTCGCGGCTACTGTCGCGACCGGTGGGCTGGCTGGTGCGCTCATCGTCGGTGTATGCATGGCCGGCGGTCTGAGTCTCGGCAGCGCGCTCGCCTCCGCGAGCCAGAGCATGGGGAGCAACTGCGGAAAGATCACGAGCGGATCGGGCAACGTCACCTTCGAGGGCAAGGCTGCTGCGCGGGTCACCGATGTCGCGTCATGTTCCAAGCACTCGAATTCACCTGAGCCCCTGGTCGAAGGCAGCAAAACCATCACGATCAACGGGCTTCCGCTGGTTCGCATCGGCCATTCGACTCATTGCAGCGCGAAAGTCAATTCGGGGCGTAAGAGCGTCTGGGTCGACCGGACGACGGGTCAGTTTGGGCCGAAAAATCCTGAGCTGACCGCTGGCGAGGAATTCTTCGCGGGTTTGCTCGGTGGCCTGCTCGGCGCGAAGCTCGGCGGCATGTTAAGGGACGCGCTTCCGAAACGCGAACCGACTGAGTCGGCGGAGGTATCCGGGAAGAAGGACGAAGCCTCGACCTGCAAGGAAGACCCAGTCGATGTAGCGACCGGCGAGATGGTCGACATCCGCACCGACATTTCGATTCCCGGCGTGTTGCCATTGCAGCTGACGCGGCGTTACCGGACGCGTTCGGAAGATTCAGGGCTTCTCGGACTGAAGTGGTCGACCAACTGGTCGCAGCGTCTGTCGTTCCATGACGGACACCTTGTGCGGTTCCACAACGCGGGCGGCCGGGCGATCACATTCATCGCACCTGAAGCTGGGTTAGATGGCATCAACCTGCGCGAGCCGCGGTATCGCCTGATCGGCAAGCGGGATGAACCGCGCATTCTCGACCATGAGACCCGGCAGGTGCTGGTGTTTGCGCCGCTCGTCGACGGCGGCACCTCGCGGCTCGAGCGCATCGAAGACCTGAGCGGCAACGCCGTCTCGTCCTCTTACGACAGGGACGCTCGCCTCGCCGGCCTCGCGCACACGGACGGGTACCGGCTGGAAATCCGGTATCACGGCGTGAAGCGTGAAGTCGACCAAATCGTCCTGCACGATGCGTCAGGCAAGTCTCAAACGCTCGTGAACTACGGCTACGGCGGGACCATGCTGTCCCATGTGGCGAGCTTCCAGCACGGCCATTTTCATTACACGTACGACCAGAACGGATGGATGACGGGCTGGCGTGACACCGACCAGACCGATGTTCGCTACCTATATGACGAGACGGGCCGGGTGATCGAAACTGGCACGCGTCAGGGATATCACACTGGCCGGTTCATCTACGACGACGGTCGCACACGGGTCATCGACGGTGACGGCGAGTGGGTCTACGAGTACAACGCGGATGGACTGGTCACGGTCGAGATCAACCCGCTAGGCGATACCACCCAGCGGGAATGGGGACTGGGACGGTTGCTGTCGCAGACGGACGCGCTTGACCGGCGCACCGAATTCCATCATGACGAACGCGGCAATCTCATTGCTGTGCTGGAACCGACTGGTAACACGACGCGGTTCGAATACGACGACAACCGCTTGCTGACTGCTGTTGTGCTGCCGGGTGGAGCGCGCGTCAAGTTTGATTACGACCATCTTCAGCGCCTGACCGAGCGTACTGCACCGGATGGGACGGTGAGGCGTTACCGCTACGGCGAACGGGGCGAACTCCTTCGCGTCGTGAATCGCAATCTCGAAACGCGGCACGACTACGATGCGCAGTTGCGGCTCATCGCCTCCCGCCTGCCAACAGGCGCTCAATTCTCCACGGCGTTCGATGTGCTGGGACGTCTCGTTGAAGAAGCCGATCCGGATGGCAATGTGACCCGGTATGAATATGCGGCCGGGCCGGACAATCCGCGAGGCGCGGTTTCGCAGGTCACCCAGGCGGACGGCACCGTTGCTCGTGCACGCTAAAACAGCGAAGGCCTGCTGGTTGAGCAGATTGATCCGCTAGGCCGGGTCACGCGCCGCGAGTATGGACCGTTCGACCTTGTTACGGTGTCGATCGATGCTGCCGGCCACACCACCCGCTTCGAGTATGACCACGCGACCCGACTGACGAAAGTCGTCAACGCGCTGCGTGAGACATGGGAGTATCGCTACGACGGCGCGGGCCAGCTCGTCACGGAGATCGATTGGGGTGGCCGCACGACGCACTATGAGCGGGATTCGGTCGGCCGGTTATTGGTGAAAACGTTGCCGGATGGCGGTAAGTGGCGCTACGGGTACAACCCGTCTGGTCGTCTCGTAACCGTCGACGCCGGCGACGTGAAGCTGGCCTATACCTACGACGATGCTGGCCGTCTGGCCAGCGCCGAGGTACAGGGCGAGTCGCCGCACATCACGCGCCTCGCCTACGACGACAAGGGTCGTCTGATCGGCGAGGACCAGCACGGCCACCTGCTGCAGCACGTGTACGACGCGCAGGGTCAGCGCACTGCACGGATAACACCGCACCGGAAAACCCAGTACGAATACGACGCGCTTGGGGCGCTGACTAAGGTCGGCCCGATGTCGATCCTGCGCGACAGCGTCGGACGAGATACAGGTCGTCAGGCGGGCGAGTTCGTGATGCAGCGACAATACGATGCGCTGGGCCGCGTGCATCGGCAAGTCGCCGGGCCGCGGTCCGCGTTTGACGCAATGCAGTCGGATCCGGTTCGTGCACTGGAACAACTCACGCGGCAACTGTATTCGTACGACGCGGCAGGACAGCTCAAGCAGGTTGAATCTGACTCGGATAGTGTGACGTACCAGCACGATGTGCGTGGGCAGGTAGCGGCGGTCGATAGCCTTCGACAGGCACCCGAACACTACAGCTACGACGCAAACCTGAACATTACAGCGCGTGGTCAGCAGGGGCCAGTCGATGCCCACTGGTATCTTCCGGGCGGCCTTCCCGAGCGCGTTGGTTTTGCACGCTATCGCTACGACATGCGTGGCCGGACGATCGAGAAAACAGTCGAGCAGCCAGGTTTTAGGCCGAAAACGTGGCAGTTCACGTGGGATGGGTTGAACCGGTTGGTGAAGGTGAGCACGCCGGAAAAAGGTGTGTGGATGTACGCGTATGACGCGTTCAACAGGCGCGTGGAGAAACGGCAGGCTGGCGGCTGCGACGCTATCAGATTCCTTTGGGACGGGTACGCAGTTGCCGAGAGGTGGCAGGAGAAGAACGGAACGAGCGGAGGCTCGGTGACCTGGCATATCGAGCTATCAGGGCTCGTGCCCCTTGCGCAGGAGACCGACAGCGGGATATACCCGGTCCTGACCGATCAGATCGGATTTCCGCGAGCGCTGTTTGATCAGGGCGGCAAGCGCGTTTGGAACCAAGGTCACACGTTGTGGGGCCAGCCTGTGCCTGCCACGAGCGTTGCGAACCACGAGACCTCGATCGATACAACATCCCGATTCCCTGGGCAGTGGGAGGATGAAGAGAGTGGACTGCATTACAACCTGCACCGATATTATGAGCCACAGACCGGTCAATATCTAAGCAACGATCCGATCGGACTGGAAGGTGGGCTCAGGACGCATGCGTACGTGCATAATCCGATGCAATGGTCCGATCCAACCGGCTTGGCAGGGTGTTCTTGGAATAGCGCAGCCGAACGCTGGCGCGATAGCGACTCTGGTCAATTCAGGAAACGTCCTACGGAATTGGTGGCAACTGAGCCAGGCACCGCGTTTTTCTGGTCAGGTCGAACTAACGGAGTCGGCGGAATGGATGTGGCGGCAGATATCGCAGGGGCTCGGGGTGGAACGACCTTGGAAATGCTGCTCAAAGAGCAAAGCGTTACCATGCCAACGTGGGATAGTAATAATCCAACCGTCGTCAACGAATGGGGACAAATGTCGAAGGCATACGCTGAACAGGCTTCTGACAATGTTCGCGGCGTGATCGGACAAGATTTGCGCCCAGGTAATGTTTGGGAAGGGTATGAGAAAGATGCATTGATCAGTAATCCCAATGTCACCAGCATTGAAAAGATCGATCCAGAGTCACAATCGGTTAGTGAAATTTTCAGAAGGTGAACTATGTCATTTGAAGTGGTAGATGTTTCGCGTGGCGATATACATCTGGAAGATGGGGCAGATAAGGTGCGCGTATTAGGCGAGGGACTCATCCCCGCAGATAATAACGCCGCGAGTTTTGTCGTTTACCTGAATTCTTTTCTTATGCTTGGCGCCGGTGGCTGGGAAAAAATAACACACGATGATAAAAAGGCTGAAATTGTAGCCTCTATAAAGTCATATTTTAAGAAAAAGAGTATGGTTGTTGATTTTGAGTAGGGGCGGCTTGAGCTTTAACGTTCATCACTTTTACGATGCCGATTCGTGGAGTGCTACGCCCCGGCATCGATCCTAATCCGCATAGAAGCGCTAGGAGTCTGCGCGGCAGAACGATATGGGTTTTGTCGCGTTAAGGCGGGAGAGGTAGTATTTGAGCCTGACAAATATGCTTTGGCTGGCCGATGAAGAAGACCCAAACACCGCGAAAGACGCTTGCTGCGGGCATCGCCCGAGTGCTAAAGCGCCTTCACTATCCGCTCGATGTGATGTTGCTATGCGTGCGGTGGTACGTCGCCTACTCACTGAGTTTGCGTAATCTCGAAGAAATGATGGCCGAGCGCGGTATTGCGGTTGATCATTCCACGGTGCATCGTTGGGTGATCAAGTTGGTGCCGCTGTTCGAGAAGGCGTTCCGAAAGCACAAGCAGCCGGTAGGCAAGAGCTGGCGGATGGACGAAACGTATATCAAAGTCAAAGGCCAGTGGAAATACCTCTACCGGGCGGTGGACAAGGCGGGCCAAACCGTCGATTTCCTGTTCAAAGCCAAGCGCGACAAGGTGGCAGCGCGGCGCTTCTTTGAAAAGTCGATCGCTCAGAACGGTGTACCCGAGACGGTAACCATCGACAAAAGCGGCTCTAATCTGGCTGCGCTGCACGCGGTCAACGCCGAGCGGGAGACGCCCATTACGATTCGTCAAGTCAAGTACCTGAATAACGTGGTCGAGCAGGACCATCGGGCCATCAAACGCATCACCCGACCAATGCTGGGCTTCAAGGATTTCCACTGCGCGCGCGTCATTCTGAGTGGCGTCGAAGTCATGCATATGATCAAGAAAGGGCAGATGAAAGGCTCGGGCGAAATCCCACTGTCTGCTGCCCAGCAGTTTTACTCGCTCGTTTCATAAGTAATGCATAACATCTAGCGTTTGCTTGACCCTCTTTCGTTACTGCGACACAACCCGGTGCCGAAAACTCCTGCGTCATTCGTTCCTGCCTCGACACACTCCGCAAGCAAGGGCATGGCATGCTCGACGTATTACGGCGTGCCTTTGCTGGCGATCCTATACAGCCTGCGAGCTAGCTGCTGAACAGTCACCTTGTTTGTTCATGTCGATCCTTAAGACTGTGGCGCAAACAGACCGCCGATTATAAAAGCGGTAACCATACCACTTGACCCCGCTGCGTTACGATTTACGCCGTTTCGAAGTGCCCAATGCTGTACTCGCCCGATCCAAGTCAGTGCGCGCGTTCACGGTTGCATGGCAGCGCACCGTCATCGGAACATGACTCGCTTTGCTCCGGTAGCTATGCCGTGTGGTTGGTGTCGATGGCATAATCGGCTTCATCCTTGAACCGCACACTAGTTCGATATCAAGCATGCAACTCGATATTTTTGCTGACAGCCGCGATGTGATGTTGCGCAACGATGTTGTGAGCGCGCTGCAACGTTACGACGCGCGTGAGACGCAGCAGAGCCTTAAACGCCTGAGTGACGACTATCCGGACGATGACAGCGTTCCCCAACTGACCGTCCTCGCCGACGCACTTGATCTCCGCTCAGCCGCTGCGTTCTCCGGCCATTCAGCCGCGGCTGAGGCGCGCTGTGCGCTTGTTGAAGAAACCACGCCGGCCGCCCTACGCATGTTCGGCGAACGTGCAGGCACCCAATGGCTCGTGCCGCTGTGGCAGGAACTGGCGCAGCGCGCGAGCTTGCTGCCATTCCGAGCCACTTCGATTGACACCCATGCGGCGGCGCTATGGCTGCAGGCAGGTGCTTGGTCGGCTGCGCGTGATGCTGTCCTGACGATTGAATCGTGGCGTCGCATTCCGGCTCCAGTGACGTGGATGGCCGAAGCCTCGTACCGGCTCGACGCACTGGAGGCGACTTGGCCTTTGCTAGCGGAGCTTGCGTGGCTTGCGCCGGATCGCTTTGCCGGACTTGTGGATCGATTGGGCGATAAATCGTTGGATCTGCTGCTCAAGAAGTTCCACGCGGGGTTTGAAGGCGCCGGAGATAGCACGGATATCGCCTGGTTTCCCGCCTGGGTCTTAATCGAGAAGCCCGCCCTCGCCCGCCTGCTCGGCGTAGCGCAGCCGTCAACGCAGACCAGCCCGGAGCGCGCCATGCGACTGCTGCTTGAATTGCTCAGCCTTGAGCGGCAAGGACGTCACTTCGATCTTTTGGATTGCCGCAAGAAACTTCAGGGCTTGCACGCCTCGCTTTACGCTTGCTACATGAGCACTCGCTGATTGAAAACACTCTCCGTTGGAAATAGCCACCACAAGTGGACATTTGCGTCCCGATTTCGACGTCAGGCGTTCGGCTGGCGCTCGGCGCTACCGACTCAACGCCTGAAGGAAGCGGTAACCGAAATCAAACACGCAGCCCGCACCGATCCCGTACTCGCGGCCAACGGTGCCATTTTGCTGCTCGAAAAGCTCTCGCCCGCTCTGGAGAGGTCGACAGCTCTTCCGGCGCATTAGGAAGCGCAGTCAATCTCGCCATCGACGTGCTTGTCCCGATCATCGCCGCGCCAGACGTTGCGGAGTCCGTGCGTGAAATGTGGCTCGAGCGGCTATTCGATGCGCTACAAGAGGATCGAATTTCGTACATCGAGCAATTGGGCGAATTTTGGGGCCAGCTATGTGTGACGCCGGCGATCGCCTCGGCGTGGGCGGACCGGCTTTTGGGGATCACCACGCGCGTGCTGGGACCTGATGGCCATGGCGAATTCTTCACGGGCACAACAGCGTGTTTGAGTGCGCTCTATGGCGCTCAACGCTACGCCGAATTGAGCCGACTGGTGGACAGCGCGCGCTTGAATTGGTGGCACTATCGACGCTGGGGAGTCGATGCGCTGGTGGCGCTTGGTCGTCCGGCCGAAGCACTTCGCTATGCACAAGCGTCACAGGAAACCAATGCCCCGCCTGGCGTGGTCTCGACAGCCTGTGGACCGGTACCCATTTTGTGGACGCCATGAACTGGCTTTCAAGAGTTATCCACGGCCGGTCGGCGGGTCGCCTGTTACGACCACGACGTCGGCCGGCGGTGGGTAACTCGACACTCATTATGACGCGGGTTCCTCCTTGCATTTATTCCCGGCGCGCCAGCGCCGCTCGAATTCACTCGGACTCATATAACCCAACGATGAATGCAGGCGTTCAGTGTTGTAGTACGCGAGATACTCCGTGATGGACAACCGGGCCTGTTCGCGCGTGGTGTAGTGCTCTGCATACACGCACTCGACCTTCACCGTGCCGTTGGCCGACTCCATCGGCGCGTTATCCCAGCAGTTCGCTTTGCGGCTCATTGAGACGGTGATGCCGCGTGCGGCGAGGACCTTGCGGTAGTCGTTCGCTGCATACTGCGAACCCCTATCAGAATGATGCATGAGCTCGCCTGTGGGGCGGCGCCACTCCAGCGCCATGACCAGCGCCTGCAGTGTCAGGTCTTCATCGATGCGCTCGCTCATCGCCCAGCCGACGAATTTGCGACCAAACAGATCGAGCACCAGTGCCAGATACAGCCAGCCTTCGTCGGTCGCCACGAAGGTCAGGTCGACCAGCCACTTGCGATCGGGCGCGCTCGCCTCGAAGTCGCGAGCCAGCACGTTGGGCGCTACCGGATACGCGTGCCGGGAGTCGGTGGTCACAACCCGAAAGCGTCGACGCAGCCGGCTTTGCAAGCCGTGTTGACGCATCAGACGACCGACACGCTTCTCGTTGATCACGCCGACTTCTTCGCGCAGCGCCCGATGCATGCGACGGCGACCGTAGCGGCCGCGATGGCGCTGCTGCAGCGAATGCATCCGTGTAACAAGACGCGCATTTTCCTCGTCCCGTTGCGACGGCGTGCGACTGCGCGCAGCGTACCAGCCGCTCTTCGACACGCCAAGCGATTGGCACATCAACTCGACCGGATAGGCGCTCCGATGTCGTTCGATCCAGGCGTACCTCACAGCGACTCCTTCGCGAAGTACGCCGCCGCTTTTTTCAATATTTCTTTCTCCATTCGCAGCCGTGCATTCTCCTGCTTCAAGCGCGCATTCTCAGCCTCCAGATCCGTTACCGGAGGCCTTAGCGCACGCTTGACTAGCGCCTTCCCCTTACGCGTATTGCCCACCCAGTTCGCCAGCGTTTTGTCCGACATCTCCAGACTCCGCGCAACCTCTCGCAATCCACGCCGGCCCACTATCACTTGCTCGACCGCCGCCGCGCGAAACTCCGCCGTGTACTTCCGATTCGGTCCTGATTTCATCGCTTCCTCCACAAGGCTGATTATCAACCTCATGGCGTCCACTTTTCGGGGACCAGATCACTGTGAAGCTATTCTTCTGGCGTCGGGCATGGTCGACGAAGCTTATGCCCGTTATGCCATCGATGCCAACGAGGGCACCACCTATCTGGCGACGTTTCGTGCCATCGTCAGAAAGTATCCGCACAAGCTGCCGGGCGACATCCTGCATGATCTTGTGGCCAGCGCGCCGGGCTCCGAAGGCAAGTGGTTTGCGGCGGCCAAGGACGCAGGTCTCTTTGAGTTGGCCGTGTCGCTCGCGAAGCAAGGCCCTACCGACCCGCGGACGCTTACACGCGCAGCGAGAGACTTTGGTGTTAGCGAGCCAGAGTTTGCGATGTCCTGCGGGCTGAGTTCACTGCACTGGATGTTGGCGGGCTACGGTTACGACATTGCTCGCGCTGACGTGCTTGACGCATACGCTGCAGTCATCCGTGCCGGCGAAACCCTGGGCATTGCCACGACCGAGATCAATACGCGCATTCAAGCTCAGCTACGCAACCATGGTGCAGATCGATCGGTGGTCGCCGAAGTTTTATCCCATCAACTCCGCTGACGCGAACACGCCCCGCAAAAACGAGCGCGTCGCGAACGACTATCGTGGATTGTGCGAATGGCCGTTGATGAGCGGCGTGGCGCTGGCAGTGGCGACAACCATATTTGAAGCGTGCGTGCTGCAGCACCCGGACCTTCGCGGCAATCATGTCCATCTGCTCGCTTAGCTCTTCGCCGATCTTGTGCATCGCGCCCTGACAGCACGGGCAGACCTTCTCGTGTTCGCTCAAGTCGTATTCGATACGTGTGCGCCGCAGGTGCGCGGGAAGTGGCCGGCGACCGCGCTTCTGGCCAACAGGCGCCTGCGTTTGCGGCAAGCCCGTGTCGGGCAGCGTCAGGACATCGTCGTAGTCGGGTTCACTCAGCGCGAGTTGTTCGGCTTCGTCGAACACGCGGTCCTTGAGCTTCTCGCTGCTGGGAGCGAAACGCTTGAGTTGCGCTAGACGGAAGAGCTCCTCAAGCACCTCAATACGCTCTGCCAGTTGGCGGTTCTGCGCTTCGAGTGCGCGGATATAGGCCTGAACTTCAGGCGTTAGATGGTTCAGATCGTTGGCGTCCATTGCCGTACGATATCCAAGTGTGCCGCATCGTGGGTTTACGTATTTTTATAATTCGCCTCAGCGAACCTCACGCGCGGGCATCGCCCGATGCGCAATCGTCGTCTGCCAGTTCAGCCCATCGAGTAGCCAGCGCAGCTCGCGCGCCGTGATTTCCAGTGCCGCCGTATCTCCTGCGTCACGCGGCCAGCGAAATCGACCTTCCTCAAGGCGACGATAATGAAGCCAGAAACCGTTCGTCTGCCAGTGAAGAATTTTAAGTTTGTCGCCGCCGCGACTGCAAAAAACAAACCAGTGGGGACTCACCGGATCAAGTTCGAGCGTCTCAGACACCATCAATGAGAGGCCGTTAATTGAGCGGCGCATGTCGGTGGCGCCCGGCGCCAGATAGACTCGGCCTAGCGGGCTATCCCACATCACAGCACCGCCAGAAGACGCGGCAACCAGTCCAGATGTGTGCGCGAACCCAACCGAACCACAAAGCCGGTGGGCGTTTGGATTTCCAGCGGCGCGTGCCGCGCTTCAGACGCGTCGGTGCAATTCTCATCGTCCAACCGCATCTCGCGATCAACGCCTGGATTCATCGGCACGGCAATCAAGTTCGCCTTGGCCTGCGACCCGCTCACTTCGAGCATGCGACGGCGGCTCCTGTAAAATCCAGACTGATTCACCCCTTCCGCTTTGCACCATGCCAGCACGCTCAGACCAGAGTTCTTCTGGTCCTCAAATCGCTTGGCCCACACCTGTCTGCGCTCATCGTATCGATTTGCCATCTGCCGACTCCTTCATAAACGAAGCCGTCATTGTTCAACTCGAAAACTTCAACTTCAACGTGTGCTTAAACTAGCGCTTACTTTTTTTCAGTCGTGGTGTGCATGAATCGATCCGCTAGCACGGCAGCGAAGCTGCGTGAACATGAGCGTAAGGACCTTGCCGTTCGGGCGTTGCTGGTATCCGAGACGATCAGCACGATGGCAGACGCATTCGCGGCTGCGGTGCCGAAGATGCGGTGCTGTTCGAGTTGCCGGTCAGCAAGAGGTGGCTGCGTTAAGTGATGGTCGCACTGACGCTGATTTTCCGCAGCTCGTATCGCGGCGTGGTGGAGTATGGGTTTGACTGCAGATTTCATCGGATTGGCATGAATTGCATCCTGTCTTCGTACTGTAATTGGTCCAAGGCAGGTGTCGCATCTCATATTGGCGCGCAGGGCTGTTGCGTCATGGCCGTTCGAGCGCCTCACCAAGTCAGTTTGCGATTGTTCACATAGTCGCGCCGGCGACCTTGATGAAATTCCACGGCAATCCCGCACAACGTCGAACAAGTTGTGATCGCTTTCGTCGATCACGGGGCGAACGTCGCCAGGTCGCGCCGTCACTGTGCGACCTCCTCGCCGGAAGCGCGAATGCGACCCGTTGCAGAAGGCTGCACGGATCTAGCCCGTAGAAAAATCGCCACATCTGATAACTGGAGCTATTAGGCTTCAAATATCAATAGCCAATGTGTTACGCGGACGCGAACCCGCGCTCGCGCAGGCGAGTGATTTCGCACGTAGCACATGAATTTGGAGCGAACTTGCACCTGAATAACAGCGGTCGAAAATTGCCGCATCGTGAAGAAAACGTCGCTTGATCGCCGACTACCGTGTATCGCCGATTGGCCGTACCCAACCGACTATAGGGACGGACGCAATCGCCTAGAGCGGCCAATAATGGCCCGTCGGCCCTCAAGATCTTATTAGCGACGTCGAAGCTGCCGCGATCAACGTTATCGACAACGCGTGCGGCAGACCAGTTCTTTATCCGAACGAATGACCGCAAGCAAGGGCGGCGCTGCTGGCCAGACGAAAACGAGAGCGGTCAGATGTCGATGCGAGGTTCAGCAGCCGTCCGTAATAGCTGCCCCGCTTGGTCGCGCCATCGCAGCGAGAGATCATCTACCAGTTACTCACTGAGTCGACCACGCAGAAGTATAAGCAGCCCCTCTTCCAGATCATGATGAAAATCGTAGCGCAGGGCCGCCAGATCGGGGCGCGCAATCACCTCCGCCGCAACCTTGGCCGGATTGCTCAGCGGCCAGAGCCCGATGAGCAGCGGCAGCGCTTGGTGAATAAATTTCTCGAACACGGATGCGGAGATGGATGGCATGCAGCTATGAAAGTCGAGCGCCGTCTCCTTTCGTACGCTCAGCAGCCCATGCTTGAACCCCACCATGCGCTCGGCGGAGACATTGTGCTCGAGAATCGACGGGAAGACGCTGGTGAGTCGGCACAACAGCGGGCGTGCCACCACTGTTGCGGAGAACGCCCGCGCGATGTGTTCGATGGTTCCCCGACGTCTCGCGTCGCGGCTTAGGGCTGCGCGCAGCTCGGTGCGCCAAATCATGAACTCCTCGACGAGCACAGTGAGCAGAACGGCTTCGCTGCTCTCGAAGTAGCGATACACGTTCGATTTGGTCATCTGCGCGCACCGCGCCAGCTCATTGATACCTAGATCGTGCACGTCCGGGATCTCGCGCAGCAGCGACTTCGCGGTGTCAAGCAGGTGTCGCCGGCGCTCCTCCTTCTGCTCGGCAGACCGCGCCCTTGAATACGTCGGTGTGGTCATTGGATGAAATCCGAAAGGTTGTTCTGCGAAAGCATCACCCGTTCATGAGGCGGGCGAAGATCGCTTGGTGCATCCAGCGAGGCGTCGCCCAGACCATTGCCACCGCTGACTTGTTTGCCCAGCCAGGAACCACACTTATGCGCCCTGCCTGCAGCGCACGTATTCCAGCTCGCACCACGGGCTCAGGCTTCATCATGAGTAGCTTCAACGCGAATGTAATCTTTTGTTTTGCCGCTTGCGCAAATCCTGTGTCCGACATGCCCGGGCAAAGCGACGTCACCGTCACGCCGTCCCGTTTGAACTCCCGATGCAGCGCATCGCCCAGACGCAAGACATAGGCCTTCGCCGCACCATAGACCGCCATGTTTTGCACGCCGTAATGAGCCAGAAGACTGGCTACCAGCAGGATTCTCCCACGGCGTCGCTGACGCATGTCCTGCCCGAAGAGACGCGTCATGGCAGTCAGACTGGCAATGTCCAACTGCACCATGGCCATGGCCGCGTCGAGCGGCGCATCAAGGAACGGACCCTGCAATCCATGGCCGGCGTTGTTGATCAGGATGTCCACGGCGATGTCCTGGTCGCGCAGCCGTGAATGCAGTTGACCAATAGCGTGAACATCGGAAAGGTCAACCTGCTCCACGAGCACATTGACGCCATACGCCCGGCGCAGGGATTCGGCTAGCGTTTGAAGCCGGTCCAGCCGGCGCGCCACTAGGACCAATGGATGACCCTTGGCCGCGTACTGGCGCGCAAACTCCTCGCCAAAACCGCCTGAAGCGCCAGAGATGAGAACCCATGAATCGTTCGTAGATGCCATATCGGTAGCCTTTGCATGAAGGTGATTGCGTCGGCCGCAGAAGGCAGCCACTGTTGATCGCGTCAGCGGCCCTCAGGGGTATTGGATATAAAGGACCGATGGTCTCTAATATAGCAGACCGATGGTCTCTTGGCAAATATTCTGTTCAAAAGAGCACAACAGATCAGGACGACGGACGGGAGGGGCCTGGTGGAACAGCGGCGAGCGGCCCAGCCCAGCACGAACACCGCCGTCCCTCGGGTCACGCGTTCGTCATCAGGCTAAATCTTCTGGGAAAAGGTCCTCGGATGCACACTACTGGTTGCCAGTTTTTGCTGTGATCGCCAACGATGGGTTTTCGCGATATCGTCAAGAACGCAAATGGTTGTGACGAGCCAGATTTGCAGACCGGATTGAGGTGATAAGGGTGAGTGGGGAAAGGTACATGTGAGCTGGATCATGACGCACTGCGCTGGAACTGAAAACCTCAGTGACGCCGTTCGATTTGCTGCGCCAGCAGTGCCCCAGGTTGATCGTTTTCGGAGTCAAGCATTTGTGCTTTCTAAAAGCGGGCCGATACTCGGGCGTCGTTGTCCTGCAGCTCTTTCCATTACTGCGGCAAGCGGGAATGGCTAGCAGCGCGCTGGCATTTGGCGAGCAATGTGAACACTGTTGGTGCCATGGCGAGCATACGAAGCTGAAATGGAAACACCCCATCGCGCCGGTCGCTGACCCCGCTGCGGGGGCAGGTGCTGCGCGATGCGTCTGAAACAATTCCTGAGTGCTTTTGATTGGCTTGTCCAGCTTCAAATGGCTATTCAGACTTAATGTGCAGATTCTTGGCAGCGCGCAAATTTATAATAAATTGTTCAAGCTTGCCGACGTCTGCGGGTTTAGGGATGTGCGCGTCAAAACCTGCGTCAAGCGCGGCCTCCCTGTCCCTTCTCGTGGCATATCCCGTTATCGCGATACACGTGGCTGGTGCGACATTCGGTAGTCGCCGCAGCGCGCGCATGAGCGCATATCCATCCATATCCGGAAGACCCACATCGCTGAGCACCACGTTCGGCGTCCACTCGACCGCGAGCGCCAACGCGTCCACAGCCGTGTACGTGACGCGAACTTCATGGCCTGATAACTCGAAGTACACCCCAAGCGCATCGGCTGCGTCGTGATTATCGTCCACCACTAAGACAGCCAGCGGCGTCAGGGCTGTTGTGAGCTCTTGTGTCGGCGGTATCCGCGCGGAGGTGCTCTGCGACGACCTACGTAATGACAAGATAAATTCACTTCCCAAGCCCGGCCCATCGCTCCTTGCGATTAGCGTGCCTCCGTGCAACTCGGCCAGTCGTCTTGCGAGCGTTAAGCCCAAACCCATTCCGCCAGGTGAGCGCGCAAGGGAACGACCGGTTTGTCTGAACAACTGGAAAATGTCCTCCGTGTCGTTGGCAGTGAGACCGACACCGTTGTCAAGAACTCGAATCTTAATGTCGGTCACATTACCATCCACAACGACGTCGATGCGGCCACCGGGCGGCGTATACGTTGCAGCGTTGCGCAGCAGGTTTGCAATAATCAGGGGGCTTTGCGTAATGTCAGCGACGGCGAAGAGCGAAGTGTCGACAGTCACGGTGAGCGCATGCTTACCCTTGGTGATGTCTGCGTCGCACATCTCCAGTGACTGCTGAATCATCGCCGCCACATTCACCGGTTCGAGCGAAAGGTCTATCGCGCCAATTGACACGAGCGAGGCAGACAGCAGGTCGTCGACAATGCGGCTCATATAGCGGGTGTGCCGCTGCAAGACGTCTCGTGACCAGGCCCGCTGTGGTTCGGAACTCTCGGGACGCTGCAAAATCTCAGCCGCGGTATGAATGGGCGCCAGCGGAGCGCGTAGTTCATGCGCGAGCATCGCCAAAAACTCGTCGCGATTGTTTGCCGCGCTCTCAAGCCGCCGATTGGCGTCCGCCAACTCAGCCGCGAGCTTGGTGGCCCTTTCCGTTGCTGCTTGTTGACCTTCTATGTAGCCGACCACCGTTGCTGCCAAGGTCCGCAACGCGTCGAGCTCCTCATCGGTGACCGTACGCGGGGAATGGTCAATAGCGCACAGGGTACCGAGCGCAACACCGTCCGAGGTCTTGAGCACAACGCCGGCGTAAAAGACGACTGAGCGGTCGCCAGTGACCTGAGGATGGTTGCGAAAGTGAGCGTGACGCGCAGTGTCCGGGATGACCATCGCGTCATCCGTCAGCAGTGCCTCAGCACAGAGCGACTCTTCACGCCGGGCATGCTGTCGTTTCATCCCCCACGCTGACTTGCACCATTCCCTCGCCTCGTCGATAAAGTTGAGAAGGGCGATGGGTGTTCGCAAAATGTGGGCAGCCGTCTTCGTAATTGCATCGAAGTGCAATTCAGCGGGCGTATCGAGGATGCCAAGAGCTTGCAGGCGTTTCAGGCGATAAGCCTCGTCTCGGCTAAAGGAGAGGGACATGGCAGCGATGTCCGTTTAGGTTCTGCGACCAGGAAGGTATGTCCTGCCACGCAAGAATCGGTCCCAATGTCCGGAAAAGGTATTTATCAGAGTAAAGAACCGGCGAAACTTTACTGAAGATGGGTTTGCACACTCCCGTGTTGCTGTGCTCTGCCCACACATGTCGTTTGTAATACTTTCCGCACCAAACACGCGCCAAGTGGTAAGAACGGCATACTATTCACAGACGTTTGTCTCACCTGAAACGCCGCTAGGACACATTAATCGGCGATTCAGCCGCGACGTGGACAGTAAAAATGAAAACGGAAGTCGATTTTTCTACATCGCCCGACTTGGCTGGGGTGACGGTATCGGGCATGCCCTCAAGCTCGGCCGCCGCAGCTGTGGAGCATGCGATAGACGCCGGCACCATAATCACGGCAGCACTCAAACACCGACCGTGTCGAGGACCGGCGCTCGCGGCGGAGAATGCGGCGTTGGTCAGCTTAGCGCGCGCACTGACTGGCCCCGAAGATGCGCTGCTTATGCTGCTTTCCGAAACAGCGTTGACACTGTGCGCGGCCGACAGCTCCGGCAAGATTCCCAGCTAGATTTCGGGTTGCCCGAATTGTGCATCGTCTACCGCAATAATGAAGTCGCACATCATTGCCTGCTCGCACCCACCGCCAAGCGTGTACCCGCCCACCGCCGCGATAATGGGCTTGGAGATCGAGCGAACCCGGTCCCATTCAGCGAAAATATGTGTGTGTTGAGGTCGTTAAACGACTTGTCCACCATTTCGTCGATGTCAGCTCCAGCAGCAAAGGCGCGAGCGCTCCCTGTGATAACAATGGCGCCAATCCGATCGTCGAGATCGAACTCCTTGAGCCGCTTTGGCAGGCCTGTCGGCCAGTCGTGGCGTGTCGACTAAACTTACCTCAAGCTGCGCGGTAAGTGGGCCTATCTTATCGAGCGGGGGATCGGGCGGGCCAGACGGTAGACTTCATGCTCAGCGCCAGGCACGACGTGAGGGCGGCAAAGGCCTTTTTCAAAAAGGCAATCAAACATCAAGGCCAGCCACCGAAGACCATCAAGCTTGCCGACTATGCAGCCTCGCACCGCGCCGTGCGCGAGATGAAGGCCGATGGCTTGCTGCCGGACGACACGAAGGTCCGGTCCTCGAGATATCTCAATAATTTGGTCAAGCAGCACGAGGCCGAGCTGCCCTACCCGTTCACCGTGTCTTTGAAGCCCTTGCCCGCAGTGAACTTCACCGTCTTCGACGTGGGGATCTGAAGTGGCTCGCCTGTTTTGGGATTACGGCCCATACGAGCCACACGAGCGCCCGCACCAAATGAGCCGAAACCGATGAGTTGGACGGTGTCGCCCTTAGCGACCGCCTTGGAGATAGAACGCAGAGTCGCGTCAATCATCTCGCCCGCGGCAGCCTTGGTTAGTCCGGCGGAAGCCGCGACCGCGTCAATCAGCTCTTGCTTGTTCATGCTTGATTCCTTTTTATCCTTCCAAGCATCAATCGGTAGATGCAGGTGCTCGCTACCTTACGGGAGCGTATGGTAGGCCGTAAACACGGCGGTTAAATCGGGAGTTCGTCACCCCCGAGTCTCGTCGCCCAAACGGCGCGGCTCGCGCGCGCGAATTCCAGTCCTGACCCGCTCGCCGCGAACGTCGTTCCCGTGCCGCCAGGCGTTGCCGGCTCTGTTTCCGTGCCCATTTCCCGACGTATCCAGATATTACGATCCTATCAGGGCCGATAGGTCCCGATATCAGCCCGCTTTTGGGTTCTAGTGCCGTGACCTTCGAGCCTAACTTCCCTTTCTCTTGCTCGCGGTCTTTTTCTCGCTGAGGTCGCCGCGTTTGGTGTTCGCCGGTGTCACCCGCTTTTTCGGTGCCTCGGTCGTCGCTTTCAGCGCTACGTGAAGCTCGCGCCGAAGCTCAGCAATCTGCTGTGACGACGCCTTCTGTGCGATCTCGAGCGCATGCCGGTTGCCCTCAAGCACGCCCGCCTGATGATGCAGCGCGCTCACTTGCGCCTGGAGCCCCGTCAGTTCGGCGCGATGCCGCTCGTCGGCGCGTTCGAGCTTGCGTTGGGCGTCATCGAGTCCTTTCTGAGCCCTTGTCGCCGCCACGCGCTCCCGGTCGATTTCCAGCAGCGCTCGCGCTTCGGTCGCGCGTAGACGCTCTTCGGCCAATTGCCCCGCCGCGCGCTGTTTCTCCAGCGCCGTTGTGAACGCCTGCCGCGCGTCTTCAAGGGCCTGGTGTGATGCGCTCTGCTCCTCACGCAATTGCTTCAGTTGCGATTTCAGGCTCTCCTCGGCCGCGCGACCCACGGCGACGGTCTGCTGCAATTCCTCTGCGATCGCGTGCGCGGCGTCGAGCGCGGCGGCGCTGCCGATCAGTTCCTGGCGCAGGTGCTCACTCTCTGCTTCGGCCAGCGCCTGGGCACCCCGCGCGTGCGCCGCTGATTGCGCCGCCTCCTCGCGCAGGCCGGCGAGCGCTTCATTAGCGCTTAGCTGCGCGCGATCCCACACGGTTGCCGCGAGCTCGCCGAGCGCGGTCTGCAACTCCTCCGGTAGATCGGGGCTTTGAATCCTCACACGGCTCTTTTCCCGCAGAGTCGCCCAGAACGCTGTGAGTGCTTCGGCTGGCGCGCTCATGCTGCCTTTTTTCACGAGCTGATAGAGCTTGTTCGCGGTGGGCGTGACGCCATAGCGAAAAAACAGCAATACACAAACCTCGCGATACAGCTCCTGCGTGCGCGGGAACTGCGCGCGCAGCTGGGCAATCTCGGCGTCGATCCGGGCGTCAGGCGTTGAGGGGGTCATGGAGAGGCCCGGCGGTTATGCATGAATTGATTGATAATATAACGTAATATGTTGATTAGCTTGAAAATATATACCGTTATTTGACATTACTGACATAATGTCAATATACTGGCTCATCTCCCACAATCGACCGCATCGACCCTCCATGTCCTCTCCCGACCCCGCTCACGAGCCCCCTTTACTGCTGCCGGGTCTCGCGTCGGGTCTTGCACCGATCGATGCGCTGACGCTGCCGAGCGACCTGAATGGTCAGCACGGCCTCAACCGCGCGCGTCAGGGCATCCCGCAAATTGCAGCGGACAACGACGTGGATGCCATCAAGGCGTGGCTTGCCCGCTATGCCGATCGCCGCGCCACCTTCGAGAGCTACCGCAAGGAAGCCGAACGGCTACTGCTGTGGAGCACCGTCGAGCTGCGCAAACCGCTCTCCTCGCTCACGCATGAAGACCTCCTTACCTACGCACGGTTCTTGGAAGATCCTCAACCGGCGCAGCGCTGGGTCATGCACGCGCGCAAGCTCTCGCGCAGCGATCCGCTTTGGCGCCCTTTCGCGGGCCCTCTGTCGGCAGCCAGTCGCCGTCAGGCGGTGATCATTTTGAATGGATTGTTCTCGTGGCTCGTCAACGCGGGCTATCTGGCGGGCAACCCATTGTCGCTGTCGCGCCAGCGCCGCCGGCGGGAGAAACCCCAGATCGACCGGTATCTGGATCACGATCTGTGGGCGAGCGTCAAAGCGTCGATTGATGCCATGCCGTGTGTAACCCCGCGCGAGCGCGAGCACCATGCGCGGGTGCGCTGGTTGATCGCCTTGTTGTACCTGAGCGGGCTGCGCATCTCGGAGGCCGCGGCGAACACCATGGGCGGGTTCTTCACCCGCGTGGACCGCTCGGGCGAAGCGCGGTGGTGGCTGCGGGTAACCGGCAAGGGCGACAAGGAACGGCTGCTGCCCGCCACGCGCGAGCTTGTCGCTGAGCTGACCCGCTATCGGCTGCACTACGGCTTGAGCGCACTGCCCTATCGGGATGAAGCAACGCCTCTCGTCTTACCGATCGGCGGCCAACGCCGGCCGCTCACGCGCGCGGGACTGCATCTGATCATCAAGCAGGTATTCGAGAACGCCGTCGGACAATTGCCTATCGAGGGCGAAGCCCGCGAACACGCTGTACGGCGTTTGCGACAGGCCTCAGCCCATTGGCTGAGGCACACAGCGGGCTCCCACATGATGGACCAGCAGGTCGATCTGCGTTATGTGCGCGACAACCTCGGCCACGAATCGATCTCGACCACCAGTCGGTACCTGCACGCCGAGGACGACGATCGGCATCAGGCCACGGAAAGCGGGCACAAACTGAATTGGTAGCGGCTGAAATGCAGGCAAAGGATGATTTTCTTTCATGTCTTGGGACAACTCAAGATAAATTATTTAGGGATGCATATTAAATAGTGTCGATTCTTTTAATGTAAAATTAGATGGCGTAAGCACGGTGTCCAAACCGTTATTGTTAAACTACATCTCAACGTCTCGCTTTGCTCGAGAGCATGGTGTTAAGCCGATCGAAGACGACTGTGCGGGCCGCCGGTAATTCCCCGGAAGCCCACGTCCTTTCACTACTTCAAGGGGTCATCTTGATTTCGCTGCATTTTACGACGGTACGCGCGCTATGCCTCGCGCGGCAGGACTTCGGATGGCGATGGATGAAGCAACGAAGAAGCGTGTGCGCCTTGCGCTTGGTCTCGAGATTGGCGCGCGCGTAGTGATTGGTCGTATCCAGTCGCGCATGGCCGAACCAGCTGCGGATCACGGTCACGTCGACACCGGCGGAGGCGCTCGGTGCTCTCCTGATGGTGCCGTACCTGGGCCATCGTCGACTGGCGGATCCCGCCCGTTGTCATGCTGCTTCACTCACGCTAAGTTGACGAAGCCCTCACAACATTTCGCCGATCGGCACGAATCATTTCACTAGCTCTCTCGGCAATCATCAACGTAGGCGAGTTTGTATTACCGGATGTAATAGTAGGCATTACAGATGCATCGACAATCCGCAACCCCTCCACCCCCATCACGCGCAACCGACTATCAACAACAGCGCCCGGATCGCCCTCCGTCCCCATCCGACATGTACCGACCGGATGGAAAATCGTCGTCCCGACCTTGCCGGCAGCTCGAACAAGTTCTTCGTCGGTCTGGTAACTGACGCCAGGCAAGATTTCCTCCGGAGAATACGGGCGAAGTGCTGGCGCCGCAGCGATCCGCCGCGTCAGTTTCAACGCGTTGACCGCCACTTCCCGATCGCGATCCGTGGAAAGATAATTCGGCGCGATCAAAGGCGCTAGATGTGCATCGGGCGACTGGATATGCACGCTACCGCGCGAAGTCGGCCGCAACGGACACACTGACGCCGTGAACGCATTGAACGCGTGCAGCGGCTCGCCGAATCGCTCGAGTGAGAGCGGTTGCACGTGATATTCGATGTCCGGCCGCGTGATCGTGACATCGTTGGGGTTAGACTTCGCGAATGCACCAAGTTGCGAAGGCGCCATAGACATTGGCCCGCTGCGCGTCAACGCATATTGCGCGCCAATGAACAGCTTGCCCCACCAATGCGCTGCCAAGGTATTCAGCGTTCGGACGCCCTGCACTTTATAAGCCATCCGAAGTTGAAGGTGATCCTGCAGGTTCTCGCCGACGCCTGGCAGATCCTTTATGACGTCGATACCCATCCGCTGCAGCCTCGCACCGCTTCCGATTCCGGAGAGCTCGAGCAGTTGCGGCGAATTGACGGCGCCGGCGCTCAAAATCACTTCGCATTTCGCCTTCGCAACATACTCGACACCGCCCCCGCAATACTCCACGCCCACGCACCGCTTGCCTTCGAATACGATGCGCTGTGTTTGCGCGCCCGTGATGGTCGTGAGGTTGGTGCGCTTCATCGCGGGCCGCAAAAATGCTTTCGACGCATTCCACCGAATGCCGCTTTTCTGGTTCACATCGAAGTAACCGACGCCGGTGTTGTCACCGCGGTTGAAGTCGTCGGTGGCGGGAAGGCCTGTCTCCTGCGCGGCCTGCGAGAATATCTCAAGCACTTCCCACTTCAACCGCTGCTTTTCGACGCGCCATTCGCCGCCCGCACCGTGAAACACGCCTGCGCCGCCATGGTGATCCTCGCTGCGCTTGAACACTGGCAGCACTGAATCCCAGGACCATCCAGAATCGCCGGTGACACGCGCCCACTCATCGTAATCCTCGCGCTGGCCGCGCATGTAGATCATGCCGTTGATCGATGAGCAACCGCCGAGCACCCGGCCACGCGGATACGAGAGCGCGCGACCGTCGAGTCCCGGTTCGGCTTGCGTTTTATAAAGCCAGTCGGTGCGCGGATTGCCAATGCAATACAGGTAGCCGACTGGTATATGAATCCAGTGGTAGTCATCCTTGCCGCCAGCCTCGAGCAGCAGCACGCTTACATCCGGATCTTCGGACAGACGGTTCGCTAGCACGCAACCTGCGCTGCCCGCGCCGACGATGATGTAGTCGAATTCGCCCTCGACTTTCTGAACATTCTGTTTCACTGTTATCTCCTGGACGAGCCGCCGTCGGTGGCTTTCGTCTCTCGTTCAAGGTTTTCTATCGTTTTCTTATTTGGCTACGGGCATCGTGAATTCGGCGCCCGTAGCCAGATTTAAAGAGTAGGAAAATCGATTACTCACGATTTCCACACGCCCGCCATTGATGAAATGCGTCAACGCGGCGATACGCGTCTCGCTTTGATGTGTCTCACTCATGTCTTCCTTAAGGAGTGAGTGACCTGCCAGGGGGCACCTGCTTCGAGACACGTTATCGCGAAAGCCGCGCATCAATCCAATCAGATATGAGGCCCGACCGGGATTCATTAAAAATCCGCCACATCTCAATCTAAGCGGCTGATTTGAATGCGAAATCAATCGTCGGATCGAGCGGTGGGACGGAGCGCAAGAGATCCAGCAGATAGTCGCCGAACCGGTTGATGTGCTCGCGCCGGTACGGCGACAGCACCTTGAGGACCTCGGCATCGACCGGATGCCCCTTCTCCTGCAGTTCCTTCAACTTGCGCGACATCCACTGCACGTTGTACAGGATCACCATGTTCGCGACGAGGTGGTTGTACTTGATCACCTTGCGCTGCTCGTGTCGGACGTTTTCGGCGATCACGCCTTCGCCACCGAACATCAGCCATTGAGCGAAGTCATTGAACTGCTCGCTCTTGTTGGTCGCCGCGTGAAT
>NZ_MTHB01000176.1 GCF_002220365.1 Caballeronia sordidicola
GGTTGTCGCGTGGATGGTTGTCCTGGGAATAAGACTCGGATTACGTACCCTCCACGCCCCACATCAAACGATCCCGGAGAAGCGTTGCTCCAGGTAGGCGATGATTGCGTTGGAGTCGTACAACCAGCGCGACTGGTCTTCTTCCTGAATATGCAGGCAGGGCACCTTGACCTTGCCGCCGCCGGCCAGCAGACGCTCCCGTTGCATGGAATCGTTTTTCGCGTCGTGCAGCGTCATCGGCACATTCAGACGATACAGGGCACGTCGTGTCTTGACGCAGAAAGGGCACGCATGGAACTGATACAGCGACAGATGCGCCGCTTCTTTTGCCACCGCGGCCTGACCCTGCACCGAACGGCGTTGCGGACGCGGGCGACTGACGGCGTCGCCGAGCACGATTAGCTGGCCGAGACCGACACGCAGGGCTTTCATCAACATAGAGAATATCTCGAGCGGAGAATGGAAGCTGGCAAGTCTACTCCGTCCAATAGCCGACTGCTCCTGGCCAGACACAGCCCTACGACTCCCAAAACGGTTGCGGAGCGTAGCACCCTTGGCGGCTAGTCGACTCCAAGCAGTCCTTCGCCGGCCACCAAATGCAATGGCCGCTAACCGATTTCAGCTGCCTTTCAGAAAAGACCGTACCGCGAAAACGCAGCGTAATCCAACATCCTCTAGGCCTGATTAGAAGGATGTACGTGGTTGTTCGCTGCCATCGGATGCTATATAGTCCAAGTTGCTTTTGGAGATGGCGTTCCTCCTTTAACCACTGCGCTCAGCGCAGTTAATGACGCCTACAGTTACCTGACTATCGTCGGGGCTGTAGGCGTTCATGCTCACATCCTTTCGTTGGTCAGGCCAAGCAACATCGCGCACATGACCAATGCACAAACTCAATCGCTTTGAACAACTCGAACTACTGCCCTATCTGGGGAAGTGGTTTCTGATCGCCTGCGTCGCCGCGGCTCTCGCGGGCACCGCCTCGGCCTTCTTTCTTATCTCTCTTGATCGTGCAACCGCGTGGCGGGAAGCGCACCGCTGGGCGATCTGGCTGCTGCCTATGGCGGGCTTTGCCGTGGGCTGGCTGTACCACCTGCTGGGTAAGCCGGTCGTTGCGGGCAACAACCTGATCATCGACGAAATCCACGATCCGAAGAAGGTCGTGCCACTGCGCATGGTGCCGCTCGTGCTTGGCGGCACGATCGTCTCGCATCTATTCGGTGCGTCGGTCGGCCGAGAGGGTACAGCGGTGCAGATGGGCGCAGCACTCGCGGACCAACTGACCCACGCGTTTCGTCTCGAACGTGAAGACCGTCGCATTCTGCTGATGATCGGCATGAGCGCAGGTTTCGCGTCGGTGTTCGGCACACCGCTAGCCGGCGCAGTGTTCGGCCTCGAAGTGCTTGCAATCGGGCGTATGCGTTATGACGCACTCTTTCCTTGCATCGTAGCGGGCATCGTCGCCGATCAGGTCTGTCTGGCATGGGGCGTCCATCACGTCCACTATGCGGTCGGCGCGATCGCGCCGATCACCGCATGGAGCGTCGTTGCCGTCGTTATCGCCGGCATTGCGTTCGGTCTGGTCGGCATGGCATTCGCAACCAGCGCGCACAAGCTCGGCGCGCTGGTGAAGCGCCACATCACATATGCGCCGTTGCGCCCGTTCGTGGGCGGGATCGTCATAGCGACTGCCGTGTGGGCGCTCGATGCTTATCACTACATTGGCCTCGGCATTCCCGATATCGTTCGCTCGTTTCAGCAGCCGATGCAGCCGTGGGACTTTCTCGCAAAGTTCGGCTTTACCGTTGCGTCGCTTGGTACAGGCTTCAAGGGCGGCGAGGTCACGCCGCTGTTCTACATCGGCGCGACCCTCGGCAATGCACTGGCGCCGTTGCTGCATATGCCGTTCGCGCTGATGGCAGCCATCGGCTTCGTTGCGGTGTTCTCAGGGGCCGCAAATACACCGATCACCACCACGATCATGGCTATGGAGTTGTTCGGCACGGGCATCGGCCCACTTGCCGCAATCGGTTGCGTGACCGCTTATCTGTTTTCCGGACATGCGGGCATCTATCACGCGCAGCGCGTCGGGCATGGCAAACATCGCAAGCACCG
>NZ_MTHB01000179.1 GCF_002220365.1 Caballeronia sordidicola
CAAGGAGTTCGACTACCCCAAGGGTAATGACAATGTTTACACCAGCTACAGCGGTAAGGGCGGAATACCGTTAAACAGTTTTTGGAAGAGGCTCTTGTTTGCTTGGACCAAAGCCGACGTCAACATTTTATTGACCTCTTATCTCAAGCCCGAAAGCCGAATTCAGATCCATAGAGACGTTAGCGAGCGCGTTGCACAGATCGCTCCGTTCTTGCGCCTCGACCATGATCCCTACGCCGTATTGAGCGCGGGTAAGCTGTACTGGATTCAAGACGCCTACACAGTCTCGAATTACTTTCCGTACGCGAATCCGGAGCAGACATCGCAGTATGAAACCGCTTTGGAGCGCAGCTTGGGCGTCGAAACGATGGGTGGAACTCGAGCGCCCGAGACAGCAGGGGCTGAGCCCCGCGCTACGGCGGGTTTTGACGGGCTGAATTACATCCGGAACTCGGTGAAGGTCGTCGTAGACATGTATGACGGAACCGTCCGCTTCTACGTCATGGATCCCAAGGATCCCGTCCTAGCTGTCTACCGGCAGGCGTTTCCTGGAGTTTTCAATGACCTAAGCGAGCTATCTGCGGATCTCAAGAATCACCTACGCTATCCAGAGGGTCTCTTCACCGTCCAAGCCGACCAATACAGGACTTTCCACATGACGGATCCCCAGGTCTTCTACAACCGGGAGGACCTTTGGACCGCCCCGATGGAAAAATACGCAGGTCAGACGCAACCTATGGAGCCCTATTACATCCTGATGAAGCTTCCTGGAAGCACCCAGCTTGAGTACCTGCTGATGACTCCTTTTACGCCGCAAAATCGGGACAACATGATCTCCTGGATGGCTGCCAGGTCTGATTTTCCCGAATACGGAAAAATGCTCTTTTATGAGCTTCCGAAGGAGAAGCTCATCTACGGACCCAACCAGGTCGAGGCGATGATCGATCAGAACACCACCATTTCTCAGCAGCTCACCCTCTGGAATCAACAAGGGTCGCGAGTGATTCGCGGGAAACTGATCGTGACGCCGATCGAGAATTCGTTCCTTTACGTGGTGCCCTTGTACATGACCGCCGAAGGTACGAACTTTCCACAACTGAAGCGTGTCATCGCAGTTACGGCCGATAAGGTTGTGATGGCGCCCACGCTCGACGAGGCGCTCAATGGCCTCTTCGGTACCCAGGAACCTCAAGCGGTCACAACACAAGGGCATTCGACGCAAACGAGTAGCGCGACTGCGGAGGCGACCGCCGGCGAGGTTAACTCTAGCCAAGCCAGGATGCAATTTGATGAGGTACAGAAAGCCATGCAGCGCGGGGATTGGGACAAATTCGGCAAAGCGATGGAGGCGCTCAAACTACTGTTGGCCAAACCGCCGAGTTGATTGGCTGATCAGATGGATGATATGGCGTCATTCAATTGGCGACGGTCATGCCGTCCGATCGTGCTGACCGAATCGAGTCAACGCCAGAGCACCGAATGCTGCACCGCTACGCGATGCACGATTTTTTTGAATCCGCCCATGAATAGCGCGTCTATGCGCAGAACGAGGGACAGGTTCCTCTTTCTCGTCTTCGCGGCCGGCGCTGGCGTAGTTGGCACACACAGCGGCGGCGCGATAACCCTGAGTATGAAGGTCGCCGCACCGGGCTTGATAAACATGGCGATCATTCTCTCTTTAAAATTTCCACCTGATAATTAGTATGACTATTTAGTTAAAGTACCAAAGGCTGCTCCAAGGTAGCCGACCCTGAAACCGTGAAGCCGAACGTCGCTGGATCGAGAGTCGTGATTGCGACCGTGCCACTCGAATTGTGGTGCAGCTTTTCAAGTTCGATCGGCCCGGTCTGAGTAGTTTCCGAGCCTGCCCTTTAGTGACCGTCTGCCGGATACTTGAACGCAACGCAATCCCAGTTTCGTTTCTGCGACACGGCTTGAACCTCTCGGACCAGATAGTCAGCGTCTGGTCACAGGCATGCAGACTTGGGACATCGTTAATGGAGCTCAAAATGCGATTCGATGAAAACACGTTTTCCGATTCCATTGATGCTATGAATGCCGCTCATATGCGCCCCCCAGTCTCGCTCCCTCCGGTCGCGTCTGGTACCAACCATGACTAGTCTTCAATCAAAAACTTCCGAAGCAGAGGTTCCACAGATTCTTTCGGCCGCCATCTTTGATGTCGACGGGGTTCTGCTCGCATCTCCTCACGAGCGCGCTTGGCGAGAAGCGCTTGGCGGTTTTGCTGAGCCAGCGCTGTTTACCACGAAAATGTACCAATCTCAAGTAGCCGGCAAGCCGCGGCTCAGCGGCGCACTAGCGGCGCTGCAGGCATTGGGCGTGCCTAATGCTGAAAAGCAGGCGAGTGCGTATGCGCAACGTAAGCAGGAGCGTTTGGAGGAATTGATTGACGCAGGGGCTGTAAGCGCATTCCCTGACGCAATCCGCTTTGTTAAGGCGATCATGGCATTGGGTTGGCCTATCGCCGTCGCATCATCCTCAAAGAATGCCAACGGTATGATGACGCGCGTCGCCTTAGACGAGCAACACACCCTGTTGGATGCCTTCGACGCCAACGTATGCGGCCGCGATTTGCGGGAGGGCAAACCGAACCCAGAGATCTTCCTGCTTGCTGCGGGCGAATTGCCTGCAGCACCTGCACACTGCTTTGTTGTCGAGGATGCTCCGGCAGGTGTCGAGGCTGCGCGAGCTG
>NZ_MTHB01000041.1 GCF_002220365.1 Caballeronia sordidicola
AGTACCTCGGTCATGATCTCGCGACCGGTGCACTCGGCCATCGGTTTCTTTACGAAATGACCGGGCAGATCGATAGTGAGTCCGTATCCCCAGAACACCTGCACGTCGCTCGGCTGACCGATGAAATGCGGTTGGTGCGGCAGGACGATCGACATGAGCCAGTTTGAATCCGCGAAGGTGATGAGGCCACCTTCTCCGGGGACATTGCCGGTGAAGTCCCGGACCAGGTTGAAGAACGCAGGATCATGCAATGTGGTCGTGAACGACAGCCACTTCGATTCATCGATGTGATCCGTGAACACGTTCGGGTGGCCGAAAGCGGGGCGGTTCGTGGCGATCTTTTCCCAGAGAGCCCAGGAACCAGAGTCGGCGCTGCCGCCCGGCACGGCGGCGCGATCCATGCCGCCGAGGGTCGAGCCTTCGGTCATTGAGCCCAGGGTGACGATCACCGCATCGCCCGGCCCGACGGGGATTGAAACGCTACGCCCCTCGCACTCGCAGACGATGCCCTCCACGCGCGTTTCGCCGTTGGCCTCGTCAAGCACCAGATCGCTCACGCGCGTGCCGAACTGGAACTGGACACCGCGGTCGTCGAGCCATTTGCTCAGCGGCCGGACCATCGAGTCGTATTGGTTGTAGACCGTGCGCATGATTCCATGCAACTGGTTGAACCCCGACACCATGTGCACGAAGCGCAGCAGGTAGCGCTTGAATTCAACCGCGCTATGCCATGGCTGGAACGCGAAGGTCGTGCACCACATCAGCCAGAAGTCGGTCTTGAAGAAGGCCGGGGCGAAGTAGTCCGCTATGCGGCGGCGGCCGAGCAGGTGCTCCGGTTCAATCGCGAGGCGCTCGAGCGTGAGGATGTCGCTTTCAGTGAGCCCGAACTCGGGTTTGTCGATCCGACGACCGTCGCGTACCAGTCGAGACTTCGACGCAGTCTTCATCGTTTCATTCCAGTCCAGGATTTCCTGTGTGACCGTCTTGCTTTCATCGAGCGTAGGGATCGATGAGAACAGATCAAACGTACACACGTACTTGCTCTCGAGCATGCGGCCGCCCCGCAGTACATAACCTTCTTGCGCGGAGCCCGCTGCGTCCAGGCTGCCGCCTGCTACGCCAAGCGCTTCCAGTATCGTGATATTGCGGCCCGGAACATCGGCATCGCGGATCAGGAAGGCGGCTGCGGCCAGCGATGCAATGCCGCCCCCCACCAGATAAAACTTGCTTTCTTCGGAGGAGAACGGCTTGGCCGTACCGTCCGCGTACGCACGTTGCATGGAATCACCCTGGTTGGGATCGGGTTGAGCGATGGGCGCGAAGACACGCTTTGAAAGGTAACTTTCCCACTTAAACCGGGGTTGACACAGATCAACGAGCGGGGCCGTGCAGTTCCCATGCTGACTCAAATCAAACGACGAAAACCTTGGCGAGGGCGCACGGACAATGGTCGACGAGGACCGCGGCGCAGCCATGCTTGCAGTGGAACTCAAGGCCGATTTGTTGTAACCGCGACTGACGTGCAAGGGGTTTATTTCGACTGGGCAAGCCGTCGTTGCGCTTGGTCGCGCGTGCGAGCCCAGCAGCGCTGGGCGAACTGGCTTTCTCGGCTGTATCCATGGCGCCGAAGGTCGACACGGCGTCCTGCTTTGGAAGCCGCACAGGTCGCCGGACGGTCATCAGCGCGTCAGGCGACATCGGGCAATGATCGCCGGCAATGCCGGGCCAACTCTATCGATGCAACGGCGGCCGGCATTGAAGACGCGGTAGCTACGCAGCTGTCTTGATGAGCGGCTTGACCTCGGCGCCGGGCAGATCTCGTCCGGCGATCGCAAGCGCGAGCGGTGGATTCAGGCTGTCGACCATTGAGGTAGGCATGAGGATGGTCGCCCCGCGTTCCTTGGTCGTTTCGTAGATGATGTTCATCGCGCGCAACTGCAACGCACCCGGCTGCGACTCGTACACCTTGGCCGCTTCGACGAACTTGGCCGCAATTTCTGCTTCTGCCGAACCCAGGATCACGCGAGCTTGTTTTTCGCGCTCGGCCTGCGCCTGGCGCGACATCGCATCCTGCAATGCGACTGGGATTGCGACATCGCGAATCTCGACGGATCCGACGGTCACGCCCCATTCCGCCGTCTTGGCGCCAATCTCGTCACGCAGTTGGGCGTCCGCTGCTCGCCGGTCCGACAGCAGTGCCGCAAGCATGGATGAACCGATCATCTCCCGTAGCGATGTTTGTGCTACGCGGTCGATCGCCTGCCGGTAGTCAGTGATAGCCAATGCAGCCTTTTCCGCGTTGTGAATGTGCCAGAAGATGATCGCGTCGACGTTCACGGGTACCGTGTCTTTCGTGAGCGCTTGCTCGGCGTTGAACGAAGTGGTCTGGATCCTTTCATCGATGACAGCAACCACGTTGTCGATCACCGGGATGATCATGAAGAATCCTGGTCCCCTGACGCCCTGCAACTTGCCAACGCGTAACACCACGTATTTTTCCCAGACGTTCGCGACTCTCACGGACAGGAACACCAGCACGGCTGCGACAAAGAACAGCGGAGCCAGCCACACGCTCACAAATTCGCCGGTAGCCAACCCGGCAAGAAGCAGTACGAACGCAAGGAACAAGGTGATGGGATTCATGATGGTCACTTCCTGAAAGGCTGCCGGCCACGACTACAGCATCAGGCCGGATTGTCGATGGATTCCGCTGCAGCAGGCGATGCGGCGTTGAGGGCGCCCGGATGAGGCGCAGGAACGAGCAGGACTGGACACGTTGCCATTCGGACGAAACGCTCGGCAACGCTCCCTAGCAAGAGCCGCTGGAAACCTCGGCGCCCGTGGGTACCCATCACCACAAGATCGGCTTTCAGCTCGTCCGCCGCAACCAGCAAGCGTTGTGCAATGCCGTCGCCATACAGGTCGACTTCGGCGATCCGCGCGACGCCTCTGGTTTTCTGCAGATGCATTTTCGCGAGCGCCTCATTCGTTACTCGCGTTCCTTCTTTGATCAACACATTGCGCAGGATCGATGGGTCGTAGCCGGGGGCATCGTAGGCCATCAGAGGTGCGTCGATGATATAGACGGGCTGCAGTTCGGCATCGGCCTCACGAGCGATCTGCAGGGCTGCGTCGAGCGCCAGGACGGACGTCTCGCTTCCATCGATTGCGACCAGGATGCGCTTGTACACGGTGTCCTCACTTGGGTAAAACGCAATGCTTGCAGCCGCGCTGCTCAGTGGATGCGGGCGTTACGCCGATGTTTCCACAGGCGAGGGTAGCGCATTCATGCGCCGCAGCGCCAGCCTCGGAAACTACTCAGAAAAAGCCTCGCGGGGCGGCTGCGGTGGCAGTGGAGTGGCTTAATGGAACTCCTCGGTTGAAGTTCCAAAACGCGACAGCGGTTAGATAGGCGAGTAGGATGGATAAAATTGCATGCGCGTTGAATGCGTGCCGAATGCACGGACTGTTACGCGGATACCGGGCGCATAAATTCCCTAACTGAAGCCGTTCCGGGACTGGTTCGTGCGCTCGCTAAAGGGAAACGCAAAGGAAACTTGGGCGGAACCGGCGGGAAACCCGATTATCGTCGAAGCCTGGGATCTACCAATTACGCCCGCTGACCGGCTTGTATTTGTAAGCCAGGAAGACTCGAGGAGCGTTGGCTGCTTCGAAGCAATTCTCTCCGGATACACAAAATGCCTGCAAGTCTCGTCCGTCAGGCTAGCCTCTCTCGACCCAGGTCGAAGCGCAAGCCATTATCAGACGTTGGTCTCGCTGCGCAAGCCGACGACCTTCTTGTCGTCGGGGTCGGCGCATCGGCGGGTGGGCTCGACGCGTGCCGCAAGCTTGTCGAGGCATTGCCGCCGACAACCAACGCAGCATGGATACTCGTCCAGCATCTCGATCCGGCTCACGAAAGCTTGCTGGTGAGTTTGCTTGCCGGCCATACACGGATGACCGTCGTGCAAGCGGCAGACGGTATGTTGATTGAGCGAGAGCACCTTTACATTATTGCCCCGGGTACCTATTTATCCGTTGCAGACGGGGTGTTACGCAGTTCCATCCCGCAAGCTCGGCATGGCGCGCGGCTACCTTTTGACTTCCTGCTGCATTCGCTCTCGAAAGCATACGGCTCACGGGCAGCGTGCGTTGTCCTGTCCGGTACCGGCGCGGATGGCAGTCTCGGTTTAAAGGCGATCAAGGAGCAAGGCGGAATTATCATTGCCCAGGATCCGCATGAAGCGGGATCTGACGGAATGCCACTGAGCGCGATTGCCACTGGCGCAGTGGACCTGGTGTTGCCGCTAGCAAAAATCCCGGAAGCGCTCATGGCATACCAGCGGCGAATTCCGGGCCGGGATCAGGTTGACGAGGGTTCAGGCCAGAGCGCCGGGCCGGTCTGGCTGGCGGCGATTATCGGGTTGTTGCGCACGAGAACCGATCACGATTTCACGCTTTACAAGCGCGGCACGCTGGAGCGTCGAATGGAGCGCCGCCGAGCGATGGCCGCAGTCGAGACGCACGACATGGCTGCCTACATTGAGGTTCTCGCTAACGACCCTGTCGAGCTGGAACTGCTCGCCAAAGACATTCTGATTAACGTCACCCAATTTTTTCGCGATCCAAAGGTTTTTGATTTCCTGGCGAAAACCGTTGTGCCCGAGCTTGTCCGTCTCCACGCGCCGGGTCAGTCTATCCGCATCTGGATCGCGGGGTGCAGCACGGGAGAAGAAACGTATTCGCTTGCCATGCTTTTTCTCGAGGAAATAGCAGCGTCGCGGCGTAACATCAAGCTGCAGGTCTTTGCCTCGGATGCCGATCCGGATGCCCTTGCCAAGGCTCGCGAAGGTCTGTATCCAGAAACCATTGAGGCAGATGTCTCGCCAATTCGACTTGCCAATTTCTTCCTCAAGGAAGGAGGCAACTACCGGGTATTGGCCGATCTGCGCTCGATGGTGGTGTTCACTGCCCATGATGTGCTCGTGGATCCGCCATTTTCCCGGCTCGACATGGTCTCGTGCCGCAATTTGCTGATTTATCTGAATCCCGAAGCACAGACAAAGGTCGTGTCCCTTTTTCACTTCGCATTACGCGACGGAGGCATCCTTCTGCTCGGCAGCGCTGAAACTGTCGGAAAACCTGACGGCCGTTTCGAGATTCTTTCGAAGTCAGAACGCATTTATCGGCATACCGGTCGCGGCAGGTCGCATAACGTCGGCTTTTCGATGAACTCGACCAACGCGGTCCGTATTGCATCGCGGCAAGAGCAGGGACATGCCGTCTCCCGTCAGTCCGCCATGGCGGAGCTGTGCAAGCGGTTGGTCATACAGTCGCATGCGCCTGCCACCGTCCTGATCAGCCGCGACCATGAGTGCATCTATTCCGTCGGACCCACCGACCGGTATCTGCATGTCGCGTCGGGTCCTCCCACTCAGGACATCCTGGCAATGGCCGCGCATGAGGTGCGCAGCAGGCTCAGGCTCGCCATTCAGCGTGCGAGGCAGGGAAATACGCGTGTCGTGGTGGCGGGGGGCACGACGCTGCAAAACGGCAACGTGGTGGGTTTCAAGCTGGACGTCCAGCTTGTCTTGAACGACGGAGAGGAAATGTTCCTGGTTTCCTTTGTCGACGACGCACATCGTGATCAGCAGGACAGGAGGGCCATTCCCAGCACGCAAGAGGACGTGCCTCGGGTGGCAGAACTTGAGAGCGAGCTCGCGGCGGCCAAAGCGGAGCTCGCAAGTGCAATTCGAAGCCTCGAGATGATCAGCGAGGACCATAAGGTGGTCAACGAGGAGGCGTTGTCGGTGAACGAAGAATATCAATCGACCAACGAGGAGCTGCTGACATCAAAAGAAGAATTGCAAGCGTTGAACGAGGAGCTGACTGCGCTCAACAGCCAGCTACAAGAGACGCTGGAACGGCAGCGCACGACGTCCAACGATCTTCAGAATGTCTTGTATAGCACCGAGGTAGCAACGCTTTTCCTGGATATGCAGCTCAATATCCGCTTTTTTACGCCGGCGACGAGATCGCTGTTCAATGTTCTCCCGGGCGACATAGGCCGGCCGCTGCGCGATCTCAGTTCGCTGGCCGCCGATGACGATCTTATTGCCGACACCCGAACCGTACTGGCGACGTCTGTCGCATCCGAGCGTGAGATACAGGCGCAAACCGGTATCTGGTTTATTCGCCGGATCTTGCCGTACAGAACCGAGGACAACCGGGTGGAGGGTGTTGTCATTACGTTCACGGACATCACCGAACGCAAGCTGGTAAAGACCTCGTTGAGGGAAGCGAAACAGCTTGCAGACCAGGCCAACAATGCGAAGTCACGATTCCTGGCTGCGGCGAGCCACGACCTGCGCCAGCCCCTTCAAGCGCTTGTCCTGCTACAAGGTTCGCTCGCGAACGCTGTGGAAGGCGAAGTCGCCAAGAAGATGGTCGAGCGTTTCGAGCATATCCTGAGCTCGATGTCCGGCATGTTGAACGCATTGCTGGACATTAACCAGATCGAAGCCGGAACCGTTCATGCGGAGTTGGTCAGTTTTCCGATTGGTGAGCTCCTTGATCAAATGAAGGACGAGTTTAACGATCGTACGCTGCCGTCAAACCTCGTCTTCCGCGTGGCTCCCTGCAGTCTCTTGATTACAAGCGACCCGCATTTGCTGATGCAGGTGATTCGTAACCTGCTGTCCAATGCCTTCAAGTACACCAAGCGGGGGCGTGTGTTGTTGGGTTGCCGCCGCAGAGGCGACAGACTGCGCATCGAAATCTGGGACACAGGTATTGGCATTCCGAACGATGAGCTGAAGGCGATATTCGACGAGTACCATCAGTTGGACAATGCGGCGCGTGAGCGCAGCCGGGGCCTGGGTCTTGGCCTGTCAATAGCGAATCGTCTGGCCGACCTCCTCGGCGATCGGATCACGGTGCGCTCACAGCCTGGCAAGGGCTCCGTTTTCTCGATCGAAGTCATGCTCGGACCGCTCGAAACAAGTGGGCCTCCGACGCACGATGATGAGCGCATAGGCGAAGTTTCAAGGCCCGATCCGAAGAAGCACAGCGGATCAATACTTGTTATTGAGGACGACCCTGAGGTTCGAGACCTGATGGGATCGATACTCAACGCAGAGGGTTATAACGCAGGGACGGCATCCGACGGTGTCGAGGGATTGGAACTCGTGTTACAGCACGTCCTTCAACCCAACGTCATCCTGGCGGACTACAACCTGCCGGGCGGCATGAATGGGCTCCAGGTTGTTGCCAGCGTACGAAAAATCGCTCGTTGGGAGATTCCAGCGATCATCTTGACGGGTGACATATCGCTGGAGACTCTGCGCGACATTGCCCAAGCGAAATGCCTGCACCTTCACAAGCCGGTGAAGGGGGGCGATCTCATCAAGGCAATCGAAGGTCTCATGGATGCTTCGCGTCACACCGTGCCGCCGCGGGCTTTAGCGCCCGTTTCGCGACCGGCGGGACCGATGTCGTCCGTCGTGTACATAGTCGATGACGATCCGCATGTCCGTACCGAGATTCGGCAGACCCTGGAAGACAACGGCCGCACCGTTGAGGATTACGGGTCCTGTGAGGCTTTTCTGGACGCCTATAAACCGGGAAGAGAGGCATGCCTTCTGGTCGATGCCTATTTGCCGGGTATGAAAGGAGTCGATCTGCTTAAGCTGCTGCATGGCAGGGGCGACCGCTTGCCGGCCATCATGATCACGGGGAATAGTGACGTCAGCGTGGCGGTACAGGCCATGAAGGAAGGTGCTTCGGATTTCATCGAAAAACCGATAGGCGCGGCTGAGTTACTCGAAAGTGTGGGGCGTGCGTTCGAACAGTCGGTGAACTCGCAAAAGCTGACTGCCTGGCGTGAGGCCGCGGCGAATCACATCTCGGGCCTGACACCAAGACAACACCAGATAATGGATCTCGTGCTTGCGGGATGCCCTAGCAAAATTATTGCGGCGGACCTTGGCATTAGTCAGCGTACGGTTGAGAACCACCGGGCGTTGATCATGAAAAAAACAGGCTCGAGGTCGCTGCCGGCGTTGACGCGCCTCGCGCTCGCGGCGCAACTGGCGCAGACCAATGGTGTCGACGAACCGCCTTCCACCGGATAGAAGGGACGGCTGGCTAGCGAAAGCCCATCCACTGCCCCTATTTCGGGCCGCTGCGCTTGATCTCTACTCTCCGTGGTTCCAGCATTGTCTGCCCACGCAAAAAAAGTGCTGCAAAAAATAGCGCTGTCATGCCACCCAAAACGCCCCAGATTGGTAGTGCCATGGCAATACTCCTAGTGTTATGACTACAGGGTGACACGTTCGCGCTACGAGGCAGCACGCACGCCGACGAAAGGGCCGAAAACTATCCGTGATGAACGGATCAGTCTTATCTGGTGAATTTACTCCCTAATAAATCTCCCGACAGGATCGGAAACTACTCAGTTGGCGAAGACAAAAAATCGTGTGGAAACCATCTATCCACCTAGTCGAGGTTAGTCGCGTCATCCACCCGTTCCTCCAACTCTTCAGTAATCAAATCCGCACTCGAAAATCGCTCATCCATGAGCGACGTGGAACATCGGTCTGAGTAGTTTCCGAGTCTGCCTTTGCCGTGCGCTCGGCGCTATTGTGGACATGAGCATGGAGACCTTCGCGCAATCGTGATATCCACTTTTGTGTCAGGACAAAGATCCGTGCCGAACATCACTTCACTGATCGTAGCGCTTCGTTATCTGACTCGCTTTCCCGACGTGACCCATCACTTGCTGGGGGGCGCATGGTCGAGAGGCTGCTGGCAAAGAAGGCGCTCACAGCTGACTCCGGGCTAGAAATCGAGGAACCACATAGGACGTAGATCAAGAATGGGCGTTTTCAGATCTGCGCCGAGTGGCTGAGACATAACCTTACGCAACGCGTGGATCTCGGGAGACTGTCATGGAAAAGCAAGTTTTTACCGCGGAACAGATTCGTCAGGAGGTGCTTAGACGCTTGATTCAAGGAACTCCCGTGCCCGGTGATCATTTGGAGAAGTCTGTTTCGTTGCCCATAGCTCATTCTCCCGATGCTGAGAAGCGGAACTGGGATATGAAGCACGACGATCAAGACCAGCACAACGACTACATTCGTCATGTAATTGATGAAGCACGACGAGATTTTTTGTTATCGGATTCGGCCGAACGCGACGAAATACTAGGAGACTCCTTTGCTCATAGTTGAAGCAGGTGCTTTTCCGGCCGCATCGGGTTCGAACAGACCGGTCGGTTCAAAAGCTATGCGCGGTGCGCACCCGGATTTAATCATTCGGATGACGAAAATAATCATAAAAATTCCGTTGAAGATCCTGAAGGATAGGCCGGGAAGATCCTTGTGATCGAGCGCCGGGAGAGCAATGGCCATGCCGGAATCGTCCATACCCTTTTTTTACGCCGATAACTGCGGCATCGTTCGCGGCGATGCAAGGACGCTGCTCGTCAAGACAATCGAGGCGGTCAGGGGGCTGACGATTCCGGCAGTGGAGTGAGACACCAGACACGTTTTAACAGAGGGAAAAATCATGAAAAGCAAAATGCAAGCGGCGGTTGTTGAAGCATTCGGCAAGCCGCTGGTGTTGAAGGAAGTCGATATTCCAACGCCCGGAACAGGGCAGATACTGGTCAAGACCGAAGCCTGTGGCGTCTGTCATACCGATCTGCATGCGGCGAATGGAGACTGGCCTTTGAAGCCCACGTTGCCGTTCATTCCGGGCCACGAGGGTATCGGCATAGTCACCGCAATCGGCACGGGTGTCACGGCGGTGAAGGAAGGCGATCGTGTTGGCGTGCCCTGGCTCTATTCCGCCTGTGGACATTGTGAATATTGCCTTGCTGCGCGCGAACCGGTGTGTGCGGAGGCTCAGTTCGGCGGCTACACGAAAAACGGCGGCTTCGCCGAGTACATCCTCGCGGACCCCAACTACGTAGCGCACATCCCGGCGCATCTGGCCGCCCGGGATGCAGCCCCGCTTATCTGCGCCGGCATCACGTCCTACAAGGGCATCAAGGAAACGCAGGCCCGCCCGGGCGAATGGGTGGTCATTTCAGGCGTTGGAGGCTTGGGACATTTGGGTATCCAGTACGCCAAGGCCATGGGTCTGCACGTTTGCGCAGTCGACATCGACGACGGCAAGCTCGCCCACGCTAAACGTCTTGGCGCGGATGTGATGGTCAACGCCCGGGACGAAGACCCGATCGCCGCCGTCAGGAAGGCCACCGGTGGCGGCGCTCATGGTGTGCTGATTACCGCACCGTCGCTAGGTGCGTTCAAGCAGGGTGTTGGCATGACCCGCAAGCACGGAACCTGCGTTTTGGTGGGCTTGCCGCCGGGCGAATTCCCGACTCCATTGTTCGACGTGGTGGCCAACTGCATCACGATCAAGGGCTCGTTCGTCGGCAATCGCCGCGACATGGCCGAAACACTTGCCTTTGCCGCCGAGGGCAAGGTGAAGGCGGATATTGAGTTGCAGCCGCTATCGGCGATCAACGACGTGTTCCATCGGCTGGCCCATGGCGACGTTCCTTCGCGCGTGGTGCTGGAGTTTGCGAGTCATTAAGCGCTGCGCATTGCGACAGGCTTTGAATAGCCGTCAAACGGGGAAGGTGAATCGACAAATTAAGGACGGGTGATCTTGATCTGACGCAAGCCAAACGCGCATGTTGGGGATATTGTTGTTCACACGAACTTACGCTAACCGCGACCAGGAACCGGGAACACTGCCCGAGTGCAGGCGACCATGGGCAGGCCGTTGTAAGGATGAACTGCGGAGTGGAATATGAATAGGCTTTATGGAAACGGCCCCGTTCCGAAGGGGTTTTCACCTGAATCGATCGTGGTTACCCCTGCGCGGATTGCTGCCCACAAACGATCCTCCGCCGGTGGTCCGATTTCACTGACCGCGGCCACGTTCGATCAGTATATGGGTGTGTCCGACCTGCCGATCGTCATTCATTTCTGGGCGCGATGGTGCAACGTATCGAAGACGATGCTGCCGCATTTTTCCACTGGCGCTCGTAAGCTCGCGGGGCGGGCATTGTTCGCGAAAGTGGAAACGGACAAGGAGGCATCGCTTGCCCAGCGCTACGGAATTGAATGTGTCCCTACACTTGTGGTTTTCAGGAGTGGACAGGAGATCGTACGCCACTGCGGCGCGATGACCGCGGGGCAGCTCGGCCTTTGGCTGCAACCGCATCTGCAGAAGTCAACGTAGCAAAAGTGTCCTGTCGGCCCTGGACAAGCGCTATTGTCTGAGGATCATCGCCGCTCGGCGGTAGACAATCTACAGCAGTCGCAGGGCCGCTTGAAGCTTGCTCTGACCGTTTCCGCAACCCGAGACCAGGCTTGGTGCCAGCTCTAAATATGAGGAGTATTTAACATGTTGAGAAGCGTAGAAAGTCTTAAAGGTAGCGCGGTTGCTGCGCGTGATGGAATATTGGGGAGCGTCGATGAAGTCTATTTTGATGACGAGGCATGGGGTGTCCGTTATCTCGTGGTTGATACGGGAGGCTGGCTCAATGGTCATCGCGTATTGATTTCACCCTATTCCGTCAAACATACGGACCCAGGCGCGAGCACCGTGTCTGTGGATCTGACGCGCGAGCAGGTGAAGAACAGCCCGGGTATAGATACGCAACAACCCGTGTCTCGTCAGCATGAGCTGGACTATCTGCGTTACTACGGCTATCCCCAGTACTGGGGCGGTCGCGACTCGTGGGGAATGGGCGGTTTTCCGGTGCTCGGTCCAATGCAGATCGGCCCGGGTATCCAGCCGGAATCACGCGAGCCGGATGAACTTGAGGCAGACGCGCCATGGGAGGATGTGCATCTGCGAAGTAGCGACGCTGTGACGGGTTACCACATAGAGGCGCGTGACGCGAGCATAGGTCACGTGTCTGGCTTCATCTTCGATGATAAGGCCTGGGTCATTCGTTATCTGACAGTCGACACTCGAAACTGGTGGCCCGGAGGAAGGACCGTGCTTTTGGCGACTGAGTGGGTTGACTCTGTCGATTGGTTCGGCTCCAGCATTGTCACCGACCTCACACGTGAAGCGATCAAGAAGTGCCCGGACTATGACGATCTGGTGCCGCTGAGCCGTACCTACGAAACAGCGCTGCACACCTTTCATAGCAGAGACGGATACTGGACGAAAGGCGACCGTGCTTCGCGGTGACGCGACCACTGACGCGACGCCTGAAGCGACTCTCTGCGAAAGACGGGCGGGGCTCGATCTTGTGAAAATGTCGAGCGGCCGTTCGTTTAAGGCATTGGGCGCGGGTTCGGTGGGGCGGAGGACGAGTGGTTCGGTGAAATCGCCGGCGACGTCAGCAGGTTGGGTCATCGGATCCCTATGATTTCCTACCCGATCGTCACGCTGTCGCCGCGCGACTATGATGCCGTTCTGTTTGACCTGGATGGTGTGCTGGCAAAGACAGCGCACTTGCATGCCCGTGCGTGGAAGCAGGTCTTGCACGACTTGCTCGCGCAGCACGCGGTCCGTGCGGGTGTGCCGTCCATCCCGTTTGACATCGATGCTGACTACGCGCGCTACATGGACGGCAAGTCGCAAGACGACGGCATCGCAGCGTTCCTTGCGGCGCATGAGATCCATTTGCCGATCGGCTCGCCGGATGATAGGACCGAGGTCCTAAGTAGACGCTCATTGGGTCCACTGGAAAGCCGATATTTCCTTCAGAATCTTAAAGCAGACGGCGTCGGGCTTTACGATGCCTCTATTGAGTTGGTGCGCAAACTGCGCGCACTGAGTATCAGGACGGCTGTCGTATCCTTTGCAGGCAACTGCTCGGCCGTGCTGGAAGCGGCTGGCATTACTCAACTTTTCGACGTGCAAGTGAACGGTCTGGACGCTGATATCGGTGACCCGAATTCCATGCCGGAACCGGATGCCTGGCGCGATGTGGTGCGACGCCTCGGCGCAGACATTTCAAGAGTGGCCGTAGTAAGCCAGTGGATTGCAGGAATAGACGCTGGTCATGCAGCCCGGTTCGGGTGTGTCATTGGTGTTGATCGAGGTGGACGCACGCAGGAACTGCGCGACGCCGGCGCTGATGTCGTTGTCACTGACTCGTCTCAGGTTCAGGCAACGGCTGCGCCTCCTCCCGAATGGTCATTGGTATTCACGGGCTTCGAGCCTGCTCATGAAGGCGTCAGGGAAACCTTGTGTACTTTGGGCAACGGCTACTTCGCGACTCGTGCGGCCGCGCCATGGAGCATTGCCGACGATGTCCATTATCCCGGGACGTATCTCGCGTGCGGGTATAACCGGTTGCACACCGACATTGCCGGGCGAGAAGTTGAAAACGAAGACCTCGTCAATCTCCCCAACTGGCTGGAACTCACGTTTCGCATAGGCACGGAGGACTGGTTCGACATGCGAGCCGTGACACTCTCGTCCTATCGGCAGGAGCTTGATCTTCGTCGCGGCATGCTCTTGAGATCGGTATCGTTCGAAGACGCGAAGGGGCGCAGGAGCACGCTTGACGAGCGCCGCTTCATCTCAATGAGGGATATGCATCTGGGAGCGCTGGAGCTCACGTTGACCGCCCACGATTGGTCGGCGCCGGTCACCGTGCGCTCGGCCATCGACGCACGCGTTGTCAACGGCGGCGCCAAGCTATACCGAAAGTTCAGTAACAAGCACATTGAGCCGCTGGCGGCGGAGGTCGTAGGAAAGGACTGCGTCGCCGTGACCATCCGCACGAGCCAGTCGCATGTGAATGTGAGTCAAGCGTCGCGTACTCGGGCGTTGCACCACGGCGGGTTGTTGGACCTGCCACGGCGAGTGATCGAAGAGCCGGGGTACATCGGCCAGGAATTCTGCAAGGATCTGGCCCCGGGCGAGTCGCTTGTCATCAATAAAATTGCCGCGCTCTATTCGTCGCGCGACCCGGCTATTTCAGAGTGCGGATTTGAAGCGCGCAAGGCGATCACGAGAGCAGGATCTTTCGATGAACTCGCGGCCGGTCACGCGTTGACCTGGAAGCACCTGTGGCGGCGTTTCGACGTGCGCATTGAACCGGCTGACCCAAGCTTCAAGTTGAACGTATCCATGTTGCTGCGCTTGAACATGTTTCATCTCTTGCAAGCCGTGTCGCCGAATTCCATCGGCCGTGATATTGGCGTACCGGCGAGGGGATGGACGGGGGAAGGGTACCAGGGGCATATCTTTTGGGACGAGTTATTCATTTTTCCGTTCTTCAACTATCGCTTGCCGGAAATCACGCGGTCGCTGCTGATGTACCGCTACCGGCGCCTTGGGGAGGCTCGCGCGGCTGCCGCCGCGGCTGGCTATGCGGGGGCCATGTTCCCTTGGCAGAGTGGAAGCGATGGCAGCGAGGAAACCCAGGCGTTCAATCTCAACCCGCGCTCGCAACATTGGGTGCCTGACAACTCTTACTTGCAGCGTCATGTAGGCAGTGCAATTGCGTATAACGTCTGGCAATACTTTCAGGTGACGCACGATGTCGAATTCCTGTATGCATACGGAGCAGAACTGATCCTCGATATTGCCCGGTTCTGGTCCAGCATTGCGACGTTCAACCCGGCGCGTGGACGCTTCGAGATCCACGGCGTGCTTGGACCCGACGAGTTCCACGATGCTTATCCCGGGTCCACGACGCCCGGTATCAACAACAATGCCTACACGAACGTCATGGCGGTCTGGGTGCTGCGCCGGGCCCGGGACGTGCTCGATCTTTTGCCCGAAATACGGCGCACCGAACTGATGATCGACCTTGACTTGACGGCCAGCGAGATAGACCACTGGGACGACATCAGCCGGAAAATGGTCATCCCATTTCATGATGAAGGGATCATCAGCCAGTTTGAGGGCTATGAAAAGTTACGCGAACTTGACTGGGATGCCTACCGTGTTCGTTATTCGAATATCCAGCGGCTCGACTTGATCCTTGAAGGCGAGGGTGACAGCGCGAATGGCTACAAGCTTTCGAAACAGCCTGATACGCTGATGTTGTTCTATTTGTTTTCCGCCGAAGAACTCACTGAACTATTCCTCCGCCTCGGCTACCCGTTTCCGAGCACCACTATTCCGCGGAACGTCGACTACTACACGGACCGGTCATCGGATGGTTCTACGTTGAGCAGGGTCGTCAACGCGTGGGTCCTCGCACGATCGGATCGGCCACGGTCCATGGGGTTCTTCGCTCAGGCGCTGCAAAGCGACGTGGTTGACATTCAGGATGGCACGACCGCCGAGGGCGTCCATCTCGGGGCAATGGCTGGAACGGTCGATATCGTGCAACGCGTCTGGACCGGTATCGAGATCAAAGATGACCGCTTGCGGTTCAACCCTCAATTGCCACTTGATATTGAGTACCTCGAGATGCGCATTCGCTACCGGGGGCACTCGATTGACCTGAGGCTCGATCATGACACGCTGACGCTGCATGTCCATAACGGGGTTGCAGCGCCTATCGATCTGCTCGTGGGCGGAGAAACGTATGAACTGCAAAGCGGCACGACGCGGGCGTTTCCACTGACCGCAGCGGCAACGGACTGTACAGCGGAGGAAGTGGCCCGGTGAAACACGTCATTGGCTGGACTGGGATCGTTGTAGTGGTTGATTCCGCGCGGAAAGCGCGTCCGGCATGGTCACCGCTTCCGGACGGAAAAACCCGCTCGCAGTTTCCAGCTCACGGAAACTCGGCCGACTAAATCGGATCTGGTACGGTGCTAGACGCGTGACAGACCGAGAGGGTTGACGATCCGGATCTGCTTGCCGTGGGCATCGACGAGACCTTGTTTTTGTAACTTCGAGAACATCCGGCTCACCGTTTCCAGTTTGATTCCCAGGTAATTGCCCATTTCTTCCCGCGTCATGCGGAGGTAAAAGTCGACCGGCGAGTACCCTCGCGCCTTCATCCGGACCGACAGGTCGAGAAGAAACGCTGCTACGCGCTGTTCCGCGGACATCGTTCCAAGCATCATCATGTGACTGGACTCCCGGACAATTTCACCACTCAGCACGCGGTAAAAGTGGTGCTGGATTGAACTGACCTGATGACACAGCGAAGCCAGAAGTGCAAAGCGGATGACGGATACTTCGCTGTCCTCGAGCGCAATTGCGTCGCAGTTGTGGCGCTCGGTGCAGAGTCCGTCAAGGCCCAGCGCCTCGCCCATGAACTGAAAGCCGGTCACTTGCTCTTTGCCGTCGCGGTGAGTGATAACAGTCTTGAAGCAGCCGGCGCGCACCGTATAGATACTATCGAATGGGTCATGCGTACGGTACAGTGCATTCCCACGTTTGACTTTACGCGTTGTGCATATGATCGATTGCAAGCGAGTGAGGTCCAGCAGGGTAGCGCCTTTTGCTACGGGAACGGCAGGAGGCGAGTGATCGATGCGGCCCGGCCGGTAGTGCGGAAAAGCGGCCGACGGGTTGCGCGCCTGCTGGCCCGACGCGGCCGGTGCGGGATAGATGGCGGGTTTGACTTGAACTGAAAGCATGGTCGGCTCCTGATCTCGGATCGAATATCTTCAAGAAAATTCTATATAGTAAGGAATACGATATATCAGTTCACGTTATTCCTCGATTCAGATGCAGCCAGCGGTTCGTCAGAGCGAGATGGTCAGGTCGTTCTCCACGGCGGACGCGCCGGGAGCGGACCATGCGATCGCGACTGCCAGATCCCGGTCGTGCGGTGTGCGCACGGTCCCAGTCAGTTTCACCGTTGCGCCGTTTGCCGTTACCGTAATGTTGCGCGAGTCGGACCACGAACGATCCAGCGCGTGCATGAGGTCGCCTCGCACCTTCAAGACGTTGATGGCGGCCCTGAGCGTAATCTGGTTCGTCACGCCGGTCACGCCGAGTAGCCGTCGAACGTCCTGAACGGCAGCCTCTCTTTGGAAGTGCCAGTCCACTTTCCCGCTAAGCGTTATCCAGCCGTCCTCCACCTTCACCCCCACCGTGTCTCGTGGAACCGAGACATCCCACGCGAGCCGATTCACGATTGCCGCGGCTATGTCGTCGTCGCTGCGCTTTGCATCGAAGGCAAGCCGGACCTCGACATTGTCCACAACCGCCTCGACTCCCTTGACACGTAGGGCGGCGGCCTCGGCCGCATGTTTTTCCGCGAATGTTTCGACATGCCCGGTCAACGTAACGATGCCCGCGATCGCCGTGACGCCAACGTGTGCAGCGATCACGCTGGGTTCCCAGGCAAGCTCCGAAAGAACGGCCTGTTGCAATTCGCTGTCGTTATAAATGACCGCCATGATGTCTCCGGGATGTGCAGAAGTAACGTGCGCGGAAGGAGAACGGCACGGGAGAAACGCGTCCTGCAGGGACACGCTCTTCCGGGCAGGCCCTTGCGCAGCGATGAATGGTTTGATCTTGATGCTACCGATGATAGGAGGTTGAAAGCGGGTCCGATAGACTCGGAAACTACTCAGCTTGATGTGCGCGATGTGCGCTCGCCGATGGCGTTGATGGCCGGACACACAGATTCTTTCCAGCGGCATTTTTTCGAAGGCGATTGACTCGCTCTGAGTATTTTCCGAATCTGCCCTCATTGGCATTTACGCCGGATACTAGGATTTTTTGGGCCTATGTGAATTTGTTCAGGCGCTCGGGATCGACCATGGTTGACTCCTTCCAGCGCACGCAGCCTGATGCTATGGAGCTTGGATATGCGTTCAAATCGCTATGTGAGTCACGGTACCGTTGGAGCTGACAACGCGTCGTGCGTCTTCGGCATGCCTCGAGCATGACCGATAACACACAGCCGATTTCCGCATCACAAAGACCCCCGATCTTATCGGCGGGAATCTTTGATGTGGACGGCGTCCTGCTTGCCTCGCCTCATGAGCGCGCGTGGCGAGAAGCGCTGGGAGATCCGGCTGACGAAGCTCGTTTCACCACGGCTGTGTACCAGTCCCAGGTGGCTGGCAAGCCACGCCTCGCCGGCGCGCTAGCAGCCTTGCAGGCGCTAGGCCGGCGCCACGCTGATCGGGAGGCCGCAGACTACGCGCAGCGCAAGCAAAGACGACTGGAGGAACTGATACACGCTGGGGCAGTGAACGCGTTCCCCGACGCGTTGCGCTTCGTTCGGGCCGTCATGGCGTTAGGGTGGCCCATGGCCGTTGCGTCCTCGTCGAAGAACGCCAACGAAATGATGAGGCTCGTTCAACTGGACGCGGACCATAGCCTCCTCGATGTCTTTGGATCGAATGTCTGCGGCCGCGATTTAAAGCAAGGCAAGCCAAACCCGGAAATCTTCCTCCTGGCCGCTGCGGATTTGCCGGCCGCCCCTGGAAACTGCTTCGTGGTGGAGGATGCGCCAGCCGGCATCGAAGCCGCGTGCGCCGGCGGCATGACGGGTCTTGGCATTGCCCGGCTTCATGATGCGGCCTCGCTCCGGGCCGCGGGAGCAAGCCTCGTTGTGACCAGTCTCGACGAAGTTTCCATTGAAGAACTGTCGCTAGGCCGGCTTTGCCGGCGCGCACCATGACCGCCACTGAAACCCTGGCGGGTGCGTTGACTTCAACGGACGACTGCGACTGGATCGTCGAGGAAGCCGGATACGATCCGCTGCGCGCCGTGCGCAACCGGAATCGATTATTTGGAACTGCTTATTGAAATACAGCCATTGGAAAACCACGTACGAAGATTTGAGACCTGGCATTTGACGATCGGCTTGAAAATGGCTGGGAAGACTATGAAACGAACACTTTTATTGATGATGGCAGTCGCGAGTCTTGAAGCTTGCACGATGAGCGGATCACCAATCGACGGTCATCGTTACGAGGCTGCTTTAGATAAGGCTCGCGATGACGCATCAATAGACTGCGTGGGGCAGGTGGCATGCGACGCGATGTGGCAAAGGACTCGGGAATTTGTTACGCAGCACTCGGCGACCAACATTATTCGCGCGAACAAAACTGCCATTGAGACAGCGGAGCCGCATGAATCAGGTGTTCTTTATTTATGGGCGTCGCGCACCCTCATGGACAACGGCATCGGCAGTTCGACGATTCGGGTAAAGGGCTTATGCCGCGGGATGTACACGACCGACGGGAACCCTGCATGGATGTATGTCACATGCGCCGAACTGATCACGCACGCAGAAAGGGAGTTTCGTCAATTTTCCGCTGGTGCTGATCCAGGGAAGGACGCGGTGCCTGAGTAGGCTTTTGGAAGGCGCGAGCATACCTTAGTGGATCGCAAGGGAGTTTCCGCTTGGCGTGTTGACGTCTCACGATCAGTCGATCTCGTTCGCGCGCTGCTCCCTGAATCACTTGACCAAATCGTCCAGGCGCCGGTCATCTATGCCGGCGGGCTCCAGATGCGCAACCACATCTGCTGCCTGGAATATCGATCTCACGGCGTCCTCCGCATGGTCTCCAATGCTGTGGCCCTGTTCAACCGACATCGCACCGTCCACCTCGACGTGGAACTCCACGAACACACGATCTCCGCCATTTCGGGTCCGGATGTCATGAACGCCCCGGACACCTTCGCAACCGAGCACAGCGCACCGGACGCGCTCCCGGTCGGACGTTTCGAGTTCCCGATCGAGTAACTGGTTCAACGCCTGCAGGGCCATGTCCCGTGCATTCCATAGCATGTAGCAGGAAATGGCCAGAGCGCCTAGTGCGTCGGCCCGGTTCCACGCAAGGAACCGTTCAAGTGCCAGCGCGACCAGCACTGCGATGTTCACCGCAACGTCGGTGACATAGTGCGCCCGGTCGGCAGCGATTGCTGTCGACCCCGTTCGTTTGACGACATAGGTTTGCAATGCTACGAGCCCGCTGGCAGCAACCAGGCTGGCAATGATCACCCACAAGCCAAAGCCCATGTCAGTGAGCGGTTGCGGGACGAACAGGCGCTCGACCGATTCAATTCCAAGTCCCACGGCCGCGCCCGTGAGCAATAGCGCTTGCACCAGCGCGGCCACGGCCTCCGCTTTGCCATGTCCATAGCGATGACCCTGGTCGACAGGGCGCCCTGCATACCGGACGCCCGCAAAGGTGACGAAGGACGCAACGACATCGACCAGACCGTCAGCCGCGGATGTGAGTAACGAGATCGAGCCCGTCGCAAGCCATGCCCAGGCCTTGACACCGACGAGGGTGAGCGCGACGGCGAGCGCCACCATCGAGGCGAACCGGCGCAGCTTTTGACTCGACAGGTATTCGGACATGAGCACATCTCGCTTCGTAAGCCATCATGCTACGACAGTCGCATGCAGGCGTTAAACATGCGCGGCTTGACCGGCGTGCAGGTGGGCGGAGCGTGTTTTGGCGGTTGCTTGACGAGCGCGATTGCTGAACCCGCCTGATTAACTCGCTTGATTGACGCGCTTGATTGACGCGCTTGATTAACGCGTCAATCAGCGGCGGAGCGCTCATTCATCCATTCCAGGAACGACCAAAACCGGCTTTTGAACCTTGCATCCAGCAGACGTGAAGCAGGGCTGAAGCAGATTCACTCGCCAGTCGGCTTGCTTGAATTCGGCGAAACGCCTGTGTTCAGGATTCTCAGATTCCGGATCCGCCTGAAGGTGGGATTGTCATGCAGCAAGCGGGCGGTGATATGTGCCACTGCGGCTTCGCCCAGAAGATAGTCCGGCACGCCGGAGACCGTTTGATGAGTCATGTGCTGGTTGTAAGTTTCCGGCGCTTCGGCCGAACTATAGAAAAAATCGACTTCGTACGTTGCCAAATTGAACTCCAATGGTGTGATCAATTGTTAAACAACCATTGACGAGATCGATTCTATCAAGAGCTTGCTATAAGCGGGCGCGAGGGTTCGTCCAGGCGAAATGTCGAAAACCGGCCGGAAGAGCTCGCAGCGTCTGTCACGCGGACACAGGTGCTGCATTTTGGGCACACCTGGAGATAAGCGAGTTCGCAAAGACGTTCGCCAAGCGCGCCACCAAATCCACTTCTTCGCATTGTTTTCCGTGTTTTTGGACATAAAGTGCCTCTGAAATGCGAAATCTGGTGCGTTTTGCCACTCCGGCGAATAGCGCGTGACAGCCGCAAGAATAAGGGCTTTGAAAAGAATTGCCTTTGTTCGTCCGATTTGTGTTCCCCTAAAGAAGGCACCCACGGCGCCAGCATCAGTCGCGGGTGCCGGTCTTGCAGCGTCGCTGTATGACGGCCAAAGGAGAAGTCAGTAGAAATGAACCGCCAGATCGTTGAAGAGTTGCTAACCGGGCACGGGGAAGGGAAATTACTTTTAAGCCATCGCATACACGGCAATGACTTCGAAGTCATGGTTTCACTGTTGCAAGCTTCGGGAAATACGTTTGTCCGGGACTATTGTGCCCGGGCGCCTATTCTCGCCGGTACAAACGGACTGAGCGATGCTGTCGCGCAGACCTTCACAGCCGTACATACCGCCATAAATGGCGACCTGCGAGCCAAACCAGCCGGAATGTCGTTGTTCAAGTTTGTCTCCGATCCGACCAGGCGGGACGTGTTCTTCCGTCCATTCGACTAAACAGCCGCCACGTTTCATCGGGTGTTGCCGTTCATGAAAAGGGGGAAATCCCTGCCTGCCGCCACCCTACCCCGTGGCGATGCTCTCCGTGCGCTGGTGAATACCGAGCGCACGGCGCGGTAGCTCAGCCGCTGCTTTCACCCGCTTCAAACGCTCGCGTCGACTTTGACGTGCGATGTTCAGGGGACGCGTAGGCGCTTGGCCTCAAGCTCTCGCTTCCCCGACTCCACTCCCCACGCCAGCCACGCAGCTTCGCGCACCATGCCGACAGTTCGCCAGTCTGCAATTTTGGACAATGATGGCCTTTTCCCGTTCGTATTTACCGCTCAAACTGGATTCGCTTACAGGGGCGTTCGCCCGCTGGAAGACCGCATCTCGCCGCTTGCCTCAAGAGCCCGCGCTGCGTGCCGAGTTGTTCAGCGCGGACCAGATGGAACAGCACGGGGTGCGGCTTGCGGGGCAGCATCGGTTAAGTACGGGTGCAGGGCTGGATCATCTGCTGCCACGGCTCACGAATAATGAAGCGACACTGCTGAGTGCGTACGAACGCCTCACGAAGGCCACGCTCAACAGCTACCGCGTCACACCCGCCGCAGAGTGGCTGCTCGACAATTACTACCTGATCGCCGAGCAGATTCGTATTGCGCGGCACCATCTTCCGAAGGGTTATAGCCGCGAGTTACCGCGTCTCGCTGATGGTCCGTCCCACGAATTGCCGCGCGTGTATGGCATTGCGCTGGAGACAATCTCGCACGGCGACGGTCGCGTCAATGTCGAAAGCCTGACTCGCTTCATCACTGCGTATCAGACGGTTACGCCCCTCACGCTGGGCGAACTGTGGGCGATTCCCATCATGTTGCGGCTCGCCTTGATCGAGAATCTGCGGCGTGTGGCAAGCCGCGTGACGACCGATCTCGACGATCGCAACCTCGCCGGGTATTGGGCCGACCGGATGACCGAGACGGCTGGGCACGATCCGAAAAGCGTGGTGCTGACGGTTGCCGACATGGCGCGCTCGAACCCGCCGATGGCCAGTTCCTTCGTGGCCGAGCTGGCTCGACGCCTGCAGGGCCAGAGCGCAACGCTGGCCCTGCCGCTGACGTGGATCGAACAATTGTTGTCGGAGTCGGGCCTGAGTATCGACCGGATGGTGCAACTGGAGGCGCAGCAGCAGGCAGCGGACCAGGTGTCGATCAGCAACAGCATCAGCAGCCTGCGCTTGCTATCGGCTACCGACTGGCGCGATTTCGTCGAAAGCACGAGCATCGTGGAACAGATCCTGAGCGAAGATCCCGCCAATATCTACCGGGCGATGGATTTCGCCACGCGCGACCGTTACCGGCACAGCGTTGAACGCCTTGCGCGCGCGAGCCGGCGCCCGGAAGAGGCGGTGGCGCGCGCCGCGATCGACCTCGCCAAGGGCGCCGTTGAATCGGACACGGGCCGCGGTGTTGAACATCACGTCGGGTTCTACCTCTTGCGCGATGGGGTCGGCGGGCTTGAACGGCATGTCGAAGCGAAGGTGAATGCGCTCGAAGCGTGGCGGCGTATCTTGCGCCGTGCGCCGTTGCCCATCTATCTCGCACTCGCGGCGCTGATCACGTTCCTGTTCGCATGGCCCTTCCTGGATGCCGCGCGTCACCATGGATGGCAGGGCGGGTCGCTGACCGTGCTCGCAGTACCGGTGCTGCTGATGACCAGCCGCGTTGCGATCGATTTCGTCAACTGGTTCGTCACGTTGACGGTGCAGCCCGACTGGCTGCCACGCCTCGACTTCAGCAAGGGACTCCCGGCGCAGATGCGCACGCTCGTCGTGATTCCGTCGCTGATCGGCAACGCGCAAGACGTCGAAGATCTGGCCGAGGGGCTTGAAGTGCGCTTCCTTGCGAATCGCGATCCGCATCTGCACTTCAGCCTGCTGACCGACTTCATGGATTCGGCCTCCGAGAGTCGCGAGGAAGACGCCGGACTGATGGTGCGCGCGCGGCTGAGCATTGAAGCCTTGAATGAAAAATATCCGGACACCCAGGGCGACCGTTTCTTCCTGTTTCATCGCCCACGACGCTGGAACGCTATCGAAAAAATCTGGATGGGGCATGAGCGAAAGCGCGGCAAGATCGCTGAACTCGATGCGCTGCTACGTGATACGGCAGGCACGGGACGGGATCGCTTCTCGTTGATCGTGGGGGACATTGCGGCGTTGCCACGCGTGCGGTACGTCATTACGCTCGATACCGACACCCAGCTCCCGCGCGACGCAGCGAGCCAGTTTATTGGCGCGATCGCGCATCCGCTGAATGCAGCAGTCTACGACGCGCACAAGCAGCGCGTGAGCTCCGGCCATGCGATTCTTCAGCCGCGCGTGGGGATCAGTCTGCCGAGCACGGCGCGCTCGGCCTATGCGCGGCTATTCGGCGGCGACGCCGGCATTGATCCCTACACCCGTGCCGCTTCGGACGTCTATCAGGACCTGTTCCACGAAGGGTCGTTCATCGGCAAGGGCATCTACGAACTCGATGCATTCGAGCAAGCAGTGGAGGGGCGTTTTCCTGACAACCGTATCCTGAGCCATGACCTCATAGAAGGCTGTTACGCACGAGCGGGCCTCCTGAGCGATGTGTACCTGTACGAAGAGTATCCGGCCCGCTACAGCGCCGACGTCAACCGTCGGCACCGATGGATCCGCGGTGATTGGCAACTGCTGCCATGGATCTTTCCGTGGGCGCCGACTGAACATGGTGGCCTGGCGCGCAATCCGCTTTCCTGGTTGTCGCGCTGGAAACTGTTCGACAACCTGCGCCGCAGCGCCGCGCCTGTCGCTGGTCTCGCCATGGTGTTGATGGGCTGGATAAGCGGATGGCAGCCCGTCGCGTGGACCGTCGGCGTGATTGCGTTGACGTTGAGCATGCCGCTGGTCGCAAGCCTGATCGAGCTCCTCCAGAAGCCGCACGACATGCCGCTGCGCCGGCACGTGGCGTTGACCGCGCAATCGGCCGGCCGTCATCTGGCGCGCACCATGCTCGCTCTTGCATGGCTGCCTCACGAGGCGCACTACAGCCTGGACGCCATCGTGCGCACGCTCTGGCGCATTGGGTTCAGCAAGCACAAGTTGCTGCAATGGAACGCTTCCCGCGAAGTGGAGCGGGTCGCAACCAACGATCCGAAGTCGCTGTACCGGCTGATGTGGATCGGTCCGCTGCTCGGCGCCGGTCTGGTCCTGTCGTTCATCAGGACACCCGCAACGCTGGTCGTGGCCGCGCCGTTCGCATTGCTGTGGATCCTGTCTCCGCTGCTTGCCTGGTGGATCAGTCAGCCTCCCCTCCAGAATCGGGGCGCCCTGGCTGCCGGCGAGACGCGTTTTCTGCGCGGACTTGCCCGCAAGACATGGGCCTTTTTCGACGATTATGTCGGACCGCAAGACCACTGGCTGCCGCCTGACAATATCCAGGAGGGTCCCACTACGGGCGCAATGATCGTGGCGCGCCGCACGTCTCCTACCAACATGGGCATGGGCCTGCTCGCGCACCTGGCTGCTTTTGATTTTGGTTATCTGAGCGCCGGGCGAATGCTCGCGCGCATTGGCGAGACGCTCGCGACCATGGATAGCCTCGAGCGTTATCGCAATCACTTCTTCAACTGGTACGACACGGGCACATTGCAGACGCTTGCGCCTCGTTATGTATCGACCGTCGATAGCGGCAATCTCGCCGGCCATCTGATGACCTTGAGCCGCGGATTGCTTGAGGTGGCGGACGAACCGGTGTTCAGTCCACGCATGTTCGCCGGTCTTGCCGATACCCTCGATGCTTACCGCGCGGCGGCGCACGCAGCAGAGTTTGATCTCCAGACATTTGCGCAGCTCGAGACACAATTGAACGCAGCGTTGACAAGCCCGCCGCGCACTTCAGCCGAGGCAGTCGCGGCGATGCACGAGGTATCGGCCTTGGCCGCAACGCTCGCGCACGAGATCAAGGGTCCCGCGGACAGCGATCTTTTCTTCTGGTCACACGCCCTTTCGGCGCAATGCCGTGATATCGCCGACGAGCTTGGACGCTTCGACCTGCCGCCAGCCGTCGATGCACCTCCGGGTTTGCCGACGTTCCGGCAGCTTGCGCGTCTCGACGTGAATCTGTGGCCCGAGTCGGCCGCGTCACGCGCCATTGAAGTACGCAACGCAGCGATCGATCGCATCGCGCAAGTCAACCGGCTGGCAGAACGCTCCGGCGACATGGCGATGATGGATTTCAGGTTCCTCTACGACATCAACCGCGAGTTGTTGAGTATTGGCTACAACGTGGACGAGCGGCGTCTGGACACCGGTTTCTACGACCTGCTCGCGTCCGAGGCGCGCTTGACCAACTTCGTGGCAATCGCGCAGGGCCAGTTGCCGCAAGAAAGCTGGTTCACGCTGGGTCGTTTGCTCACGAGTACGGGGGGCGTTCCGGTCCTGCTCTCGTGGACCGGTTCAATGTTCGAATACCTGATGCCCATGCTGGTCATGCCAAGCTACGAGGGCACCTTGCTCGACCAGACCTGCCGCGCGGCGGTCGCGAGGCAGATCGAGTACGGTCATCAACTGGGCGTGCCATGGGGCGTGTCCGAGTCAGGCTACAACGTGCTCGACGCCCAGTTGAACTACCAGTACCGCGCGTTCGGCGTTCCAGGTCTTGGACTAAAGCGCGGACTCGGTGACGATGTTGTCATTGCGCCTTACGCCACTGCGCTTGCGTTGATGGTGTCGCCGGACGCCGCTTGCCGCAATTTGCAGCGTCTGGCAACAACGGGAGCGGCGGGCCGCTACGGTCTGTATGAAGCTATCGATCACACTCAGGCACGCGTGCCGCGCGGCCAGACTTCCGTGGTGATCCAGTCGTACATGGCGCATCACCAGGGCATGAGCCTGTTGTCGATGGCGAGTTGCCTGCTCGGGCAACCGATGCAGCGCCGCTTCGAATCCGACCCGCAGTTCAAGGCCACGACCCTGCTGCTGCAAGAGCGGATTCCGAAGACCGCAACCGAATATCTGCCGACGCCGGGCTTGCCTGCCGTCGATGCGGCCGCGCTGATTGCGGAGACCAAGCTACGGATCTTCACCGACCCCGATCGTCCGCGGCCTTCCGTGCAACTGCTGTCGAACGGCCGGTATCACGTGATGGTCAGCAGCGCCGGCGGCGGCTACAGCCTTTGCGGTGATCTATCGGTGACACGCTGGCGCGAGGACATCACGTCCGACAACTGGGGCATGTTCTGTTACCTGCGCGATGTGGCAAGTGGCGAGTTCTGGTCGAGCGCACATCAGCCGACACTCAAGCGTCCCGATCTCTACGAAGCCATTTTCTCCGATGCACGCGCCGAGTTCCGCGTGCGTGAACGCGACTTCGACTCGCATACGGAGATCGTGGTGTCGCCGGAAGACGATATCGAATTGCGGCGCCTGCGCATCACGAATCGCGCACGGGTGCGGCGCACGATTGAACTGACCAGCTATGGCGAGGTAGTGCTGGCGCCTGCGTCGGCTGACGCTGCGCATCGCGCCTTCAGCAACCTGTTCGTGCAGACTGAACTGCTCGAACCGTTGCAAGCCATCCTGTGCACACGACGGGCCCGTTCGAGCAAGGAAGCCGTGCCGTGGATGTGTCATCTGCTGGCGGCGCACGGTGTGGATATCGATGCAATTTCCTACGAGACCGACCGGGCGCGGTTTATTGGACGAGGGCGCAGCGTGGTTCATCCCGCCGCGATGGATGACGGCTCCGATACCCAGGGCCGGCTCTCGAACAGCGCGGGGTCGGTGCTGGACCCCATCGTTTCAATTCGCTGCCGGATTACCCTGAATCCGGGGCAGTCGGCGACGATCGATTTCGTCACCGGCATAAGCGACAGCCGCGACGGCTGCTTGCACCTGATCAACAAATACCGCGACCGGCAACTCGCCGACCGTGTCTTCGACCTTGCCTGGACCCATAGCCAGGTGTCGTTGCGGCAGATGAACGCCACGGTATCCGATGCGCGGCTCTACGAGCAGATGGCGGCATCGATCATCTACGCCAACGCGTCGTTGCGTGCCGAGGCTGGCGTGCTGGTCGCCAACCGGCGCAATCAGTCCGGCCTGTGGGGCCAGTCGATCTCCGGTGACTTGCCTATCGTGCTGCTGCAGATCACTGACATGGCCAACATCGAGCTGGTCCGGCAGATGGTGCAGGCGCACGCCTACTGGCGCCAGAAAGGGCTCGCTGTCGATCTGGTCATCTGGAACGAGGACCATGCCGGCTACCGGCAGAACCTGCAGGACCTGATCATGGGCCTGATCGCCTCCGGCACGGAAGCGAACCTGATAGATCGGCCCGGCGGAATTTTCGTTCGGCCGGCGCAGCAATTGTCACGAGAGGACCGTGACCTGATGCAGGCGGTGGCGCGCATTATTGTCGCCGACACGCGTGGCAGCCTGGCCGAGCAAGTCGAGCGCAGGCGCCCGGATACGATCACCGTTCCGTTCGAGCCGGTGAGCGCCTATGTGCCCAACCGGTTGCCCGAGGTGCACGCACGGCCGCGCGCGAACGCGTTGATTCTGCAGAACCCGTACGGCGGATTTTCGGTCGACGGCACCGAGTACGTCATCAAGCTGGAGCCGCATCACACGACCCCCGCGCCATGGGCCAACGTGCTCGCGAACCCGGGCTTCGGCACGGTCGTCTCGGAGAGCGGAGGGGCCTATACATGGAGCGAGAACGCACACGAGTTCAGACTGACTCCGTGGGCTAACGATCCGGTCGGTGACACGAGCGGCGAAGCAATATACCTGCGCGACGAGGAGAGCGGACATTACTGGTCGCCCACGCCGTTGCCCCGGCGCGGCAGCGGCACGTACACCACCCGCCACGGCTTCGGCTACAGCGTGTTCGAGCATGAGGAAGACGGCATCTGCTCCGAACTGTGGGTGTATGTCGCGCTGCATGCACCCGTCAAATTTTCGGTGCTCAAGATCCGCAACGTGTCGGGACGCGCGCGACAGCTTTCAGCTACCGGCTACGTCGAGTGGACGCTTGGAGATCTGCGCGAGAAATCCGCCATGCATATAGTCACCGAGGCCGATCCGCTTAGCGGGGCGCTGTTCGCCCGCAACGACTATTCGATGGAGTTCGGTGGCCGCGTCGCGTTCTTCGCGGTTGACGACACAGTGGCAAGTTTCACCTGCGATCGCCGCGAATTTATCGGTCGCAATGGCAGCCTGCGCGCGCCCGCTGCCATGCGCCAGGCGCGTCTGTCAGGACATGCAGGTGCCGGACTCGACCCGTGTGCGGCGCTCAAGGCGGACTTCGACCTGGCCGATGGCGACAGTCGTGAAATTGTTTTCCGGATGGGCGCGGCGCACGACGCGGTGTCCGTGCGCGGTATTGCGAAAGAGTTTCGCGGCGCGGTTGCGGCGGCCAACGCGCTCGATGCGGTGCGCAAGCACTGGCAGGCAACGCTCGGCCGCGTGCAGGTCAGGACGCGCGAGCCGGCTGTCGACGTGCTGGTCAACGGCTGGTTGATGTATCAGGTCATAGCCTGCCGGTTCTGGGCACGCAGCGGTTATTACCAGTCCGGCGGCGCGTTTGGCTTCAGGGATCAGTTGCAGGATTCCATGGCGATGATCCACGCCACGCCGCAGCTTGCCCGCGAGCATCTCTTGCTGTGCGCAGCGCACCAGTTTCCAGAGGGCGACGTGCAGCACTGGTGGCATCCGCCGCTTGGCCGCGGCGTACGTACCGATTGCTCCGACGACTACCTGTGGCTCGCCGTGGCGACCAGCCGCTACGTGAGCATTACCGGCGACACGAGCGTGCTTGACGAACGCGTCGGTTACATCGAAGGGCGGCGGGTCAATCCGGGCGAGGATTCTTATTACGACTTGCCGGGCCGTTCGGCGCTGGTCGAAACACTCTACGAACATTGCGTGCGCGCGATCGAACACGGTCTGACGCAGGGTGCGCATGGGTTGCCGCTGATCGGCTGCGGCGACTGGAATGACGGCATGAACCGTGTGGGTGCGCAGGGACGTGGTGAAAGCGTGTGGCTTGGCTTCTTCCTCTACGACGTACTGCTCAGATTCGCTGAAACAGCAAAGGCTCACGACGATACCGTCTTCTCCAGTCGTTGCCACGAACACGCGGTCGCGCTGCGAACCAACCTGGAGGCGCACGGCTGGGATGGCGAATGGTATCGGCGTGCGTATTTCGACGATGGCACACCGCTCGGATCCGCCAGCAATGAAGAATGCAGGATTGATTCGATCGCGCAAAGCTGGTCGGTGCTGTCGGGCGCAGGTTCAGACGAACGACAGTTGGAGGCGATGGCTTCACTTGATCGCTACCTCGTCAAACGTGATGCTGGCCTGATCCAGCTCCTCGATCCTCCTTTCGATCGATCGGACCTCGATCCCGGTTATATCAAGGGGTACGTCCCGGGCGTGCGCGAAAATGGCGGTCAATACACGCACGCAGCAATCTGGGCGACGATGGCGTTCGCCGCGCTGGGCGATCGTGAACGCGCGTGGGAATTGCTGCGGATGATCAACCCTGTCCTTCACGGCAAGAATGGGCGGGCGATCGAGCAATACAAGGTCGAACCTTACGTGATGACAGCCGATGTATATGGGGTAAGCCCACATGCAGGCAGGGGCGGGTGGAGCTGGTACACGGGTTCGGCGGCCTGGATGTACCGGCTGCTGGTCGAGTCGTTGCTTGGGCTGCAGGTCAGGGGCGACCGCATGAGTGTCGCGCCACTGCTGCCGGCCAACTGGGAGTCGTTTGAGTTGAGCTACTACTTCGGCAAGACGCTATTTCGTATTTCAGTCAACCAGTCCACGGGCGATGGCTTGCAGCGCGTCGTTCTCGATGGTGTGTCGCAACCCAACGCAGAGATACATCTGATCGACGATGGGCGTGAGCACAGCGTCGAGATCGAGATGCCATGGGTCGCGAGTACAGTTTCGCTGACTCTCGCCTGATGATCGCTCGAAGGGAGCCTTGGGCGCTCAAATGCCTCAAGGCTGTGCCTCTTGAGATCAAGAGTACATTACGTAATGAGTTTGTTTTGCGTATCTGATACGTCGAACTTCCGGCCTGACGCAACGGGTAGAACCGCACCTCGTGCCAATGGTCTTTCGCCAGAACGGCATACCCTGCCTGGCTGGCAACCCACAGAGAAAAATGATGGATCTTCGAACCGTTAAAGAAATCGCAAAATTGAAGGCTGAGGTCGGGCCGTTGCAAAGGCAATTTGCCGAGCGCTTGAACGCAGCCGTTGTCCAGGCCAAAAACACGGCAGTCAATGAATTCAAGAACCACTTTACGAAAAGCGGGTTCACGGCGGTAGGCGAGGCGAAACGATATACAGCGACTTATGAGGGCATGCAATTTTTGCTGGAGATTGCGGAGACACGGGGAACGCTCTCGCTTTGCGAGTTCCACTTGGTACCCCCTGCGTTGCTCAACGAGGCAAAGCTGACCGTGCATATGATTCGTAAAGGTCCGCCTTCGCCTGGGCGGTCAACAGCCGCGGAAGAGGCAAGCTTGCTTCTCGATGCGGAGAGGAGCCTGGCCGAGGCGCGCGCAGCACTTTCGTCGCCGGCGCCCGAGTTCTGCTTTGTGGTCGTCGAAGAAGAAAATGCTGAACAGCCCACGGTTGACGTAGTGCTCGAAAACCGGCCTGTGTTCGATACATTTGGCGAATTTCTGGTGAGCGTTTATCCGCAATAAAAAAGGCAATCGCGGGACGCTTTCCCGCGTCTCGCCATTCGGCGCTGCACCCTCTCCAGCCGCGATTTTCCCGCCATTTTCAGCTCACCATTCTATTCTTTCGTCACTCCGCCGGAACCGTGCCCAGCATGGCGACATGGCGAGTTTCTGTCGCATCGTCCGCCGGAAACATGCATTCAATACGCAGCTCCTGCGCTGCGATGGTCTGCGGGGTTCCGACGGTGGTGACCATGGAAAAATAGCTCAGCACTTCGTCATCTTTAACGAAGCTGATGGGTATGACGGGCATGGCGCGCGTAGCAGGCGTGGCGCTCAGTGCACGCAGGGACTTCCAGCCGGTCGGGATGTCGGGGTAGGCGAGCAGCGCCGCGAGTAATTCCCGGGTTTTTTCGTCAATAACGCGTCCGACCGATTCACGATAAACGCGCTGGATCAGGCTTTTCGCGACGTCTTCCCAATTGGCAATAAACGGGCGCATGCCTGCCGGGTCGAACATGAGATGCAGCAGGTTGCGAGGCCCCTTGCGCGCAGACATGTTGATGAAACAATTGAAGAACCGTGGAGTAGATTCGTTGCTCATGAGCACATTCCAATAGCGGTCCATTACCACTGCGGGAAAAGGTTCATGCTGACGCAAAATGCGCCCGAGCGCACTGGTTACACTCTGCATTTCGAGCGCGTCCCACGCGCTTTCCTGATAGAGGGGAGCATAGCCGGCCGCCAGTAATAAAGTATTGCGTTCACGAAGAGGAATGTCCAGCGCTTGGGAAATATCCATTAACATCTGACGACTCGGAACGCTGCGCCCCCTTTCGATAAAGCTGATGTGCCGTTGCGACACGCCCGCATCAAGAGATAACTCGAACTGACTCTTGCCGCGCATATCGCGCCATTGGCGCAGCAGCAAACCGAGCTCGTTGGCAGGCGGCTTGGTGTTGAGGCGTGCGGAATTCATTGATCTCTCAGTTGCAACAGCGTTCAGGTGATTGTGCATGATCGACCGCGCGGGGCATAGATCCATCGCCAACGTTCGCGGTCTCTTGATCCACCGGATAAGAATACGCTTAACTCAGCAGGTCGATCGGCCGCCGCCCAGTTGGGTCGGCGGTCGCAGCGATTAGAGCAAGCGCACCAGGTTCAGCGCGAACCGAGTCATGCGCGATTGTCCCGCTTCATGGCGCATCCTATCGTCAGGCAGGCGTCCAGGCCTGAGCCTTGAAGCGCTCCTCGACAGGCGTGCCCGCCAGGTTTGTCGTAGTGGCAGCCATGGTGGACACACCAATGCTGGTGATTACCTCGAAAATCTGAAGCTGCGAATATCCTGCAGAGGTAAACCTTTCGAACTCTTGCTCACCCACATTTCCTCGCTTTTCGATCAGGGCTTTGGTGATGCCGGACAGCGCCGCATACTTCGGGTCGTCCGGCAATCTTCCCTCGCGGATCGCCTTGACGTAGGACGCCTTCATGCCGTCCTCAAGGGCAAACGTGGAGTGAGCCGCAACGGTCCACGGGCACTTGAGCGTGACCGCGTTTGTGAGCAGCAGAACCTGCTTCTCGCATTCGTCGAGGCTGCCGCCATGAAAACTTCCAAAGCTGCCGGCAAACCCGTTGAGAAGAACGGGGTTCCCTGCCATGGTTGCCATCACATTTGGTAAAAAGCCGAACTTCTGTTCCAGCGCTTGCAATGTCGGTTTGGATTTTTCCGGCGCCGATTCGATTGTGTGAAGTGTAAAGCTATGCATTCCTAACTCCTTTCCATTGATTGAACGAAACTGTGTGCGTATCTCCATGCGATGCTTTTTTCAACGCTGATACCGCAAGCAGATGACTGCCATCTTAGCGATCGCACGAATACGTTCAATTACCTTGGATGTAATAAAGACTGCTCTCCGCCTGCGGTGGGCAAGCGGCGCGGGGTTTTTTCAAGGGAGGGGAATGAAGCGGGAGTAAAGAGAACCGGGAACGGCGGTCACGCTCCCGGTCAGGTCCGATGCAGGATTGCTCGGCTCGGCTACTCGCTTGGCTACTACTTAGGTTGTTCCAGCGACGACTTCAATTCCTTGGCAGCCTCTTCAATTCGCTTCGTCACGATCGCATACGCTTCGGTCTGCGCCTGCTGCGTTTTCTGAGCGATTTCCTGCATGTCGGCGAGCGCTTGGTGCAACGCCTTTTGGACGACTTCGGTCGGATTGGACGAAGCTTTGGCGGGAGAAGTGGCAAATTGCTGCGCGATGCCCTGGAAATCATTGAGGGCCCGGCGCAGGATCTCGATCTGCTTATCTCGAAGCGCTTCCATGCCGCCGAATGCGACGCGGTTTGCGGCCGCCAGGGCTTCGACGTCTTTTCTGCGCGCATCCAGAATTGCCTGCACGTCGAATCCCGGAAGTTTGTACTGCTGGAACATCGCGGAAAACTGACTGAACGGGTCGCTGTACTCGGGCTTCGTCATGTGCCTCTCCCTAAGATATGTTCACGTTCGCGGAAACGCCGACGCTCCTCAGGCGTAGAGGGTGGCGCCCAACGCTCTTTCGATAGTACAGGCTAACGATCTTTACTGAATCCAAGGGAAAACGCGCACAGGACCACAGCCGCAGCTATCCGACTGTCAAAAAGGGGCATGCGGCAGGCTATCGCCGCAGTCTTAGCCCATCTCAAGGTTCGCGGTGTCCATGCACCGCAAGCGGGAAGCCGCCCGCATCTACGTCGAACGGATTCGCGCGGCCGGTGGGGAAGGCTATGTTTGATTCGGGGAAGGACTGGTACACGGATGCCTGCGGTCTTTCAACCCTGCTAGACCAACGGGAAACATTTCGTCAATCCAGTCGCTCGATTGACCTGCGCCGCCTGGACCCGCCGCACCGCCTCCCGTGGCGTAACTGTAAGGCGCGCCTAAGGCTCATCTAAGGTCTGACTAATGCTTATGTAACGCTTGCGCATTCCCGTTACATATGGCGACCTTTTCTCATCGACGGAAACGCAACTTAACCTTTGGTTTCACCTGTGGTGAATTCGCGCCGCTAGGATTGCGCCGAGAAACCGATTATTGCCGGCTCGCCGCGCGTCAACATCAACCTTGTTTTAGCTCTTTGCATCCACCAATTTCGCCTCGCCTGTCCCCCGCGAACCGATTGAAGTGATGAATGACCGTCAAGCATTGGTGAGCGTTGACGCCGCCGAGACTAAAGAAGTGAAGCAGGATCTACCAGAGAATTGCTTACAACATGGACAGCGCTCATCGCACGCTTCTATAGATTGGAGGTAAGCCAAGCGAATCGCTTCTGAGGCGCCTTGGTGAGCGAGCCTGGCTTGTCGTCCCAGCCATGGGCGCCAACACAGCGGCAAAGCTGGCGCATGCGCCCATGGCCGGCCTGCTCGATCTCACAGACGGCGTTCACGAGGGCCGGATCGCAAGGGTCGAACAACTCTCACGGTCAGTGCTGGTTGCGTGGGTTGCCCTGGTATCTCAAGAGACGCGAAAGTGGTCGGCTGTTCGAGACGCTATCGCGACCCATTGCTTCGATTTTGTAACGCTGCCGACATCACATGAGCGGATCGTGAATATAGTCGGGCAGGCCATTGGTATGGAGGCTCTTCGTTCAGAGGCGCAGCCGCCTGAACTTAAGGATGCGTTAAGCAGCAGCATGCTAGGTTCATCCGATGTCATGCTGGAACTTCATCGGGCTATTCGAAAGGTGGCCGCGACTGATGCCACCGTGTTCATTTCGGGCGAGTCAGGAACCGGCAAGGAGTTGACCGCGCAGATGATTCACGCGCGATCGGCGCGTCGCGACATGCCTTTCGTAGCGGTGAACTGCGGCGCCGTTCCACCGGATCTCCTGCATTCGGAACTGTTCGGCTACGAACGCGGAGCGTTCACAGGTGCCACGCAGCGCAAGATAGGGCGAGTCGAACAGGCGCATGGCGGAACGCTGTTCCTCGACGAAATTGGCGATCTCCCGCATGAGAGTCAGGCCGCGTTGCTGCGCTTTGTCCAGGAACGTAAGGTCGAACGTTTGGGCGGCCTTGAGTCCATCGACGTGGACGTACGGGTGATCACGGCAACGCACCAGGACATGCAAGCTGCCGTGGAGGAGGGGAGGTTCAGAGCCGACCTTTTCTTCCGGCTGTGCGTGCTTCAGATCAGGGAGCCGCCTCTTCGCGTGAGAGGAAAAGACATCACTGAGCTTGCAACGCACGCACTTGAACGGTTTAAAGATGAACGCGCTCGCAGGATACATGGCTTCGCGCCGGACGCGATTGCAGCGTTGCATAACTACGGCTGGCCCGGGAACGTTCGGGAACTGATCAATCGTGTCCGCCGCGCGATCATTTTGTCCGAAGGCAAGGTCATCACTGCCCATGACCTGGAACTGGCGGAGCATGTCTCGCTCGCGCCGGACTCGCTTCGGGAAGCACGGGTGTCGGCAGACAGAAGGGCGATAGAGGTCGCGCTCTTCGTTCATAAGGGCCGGGTTGTCGACGCCGCCCGCGGCCTTGGCATTTCGCGTGTACATCTGCACCGGTTGATGCAGGAGCTGGGAATACCCACGCGTGCGGTCATTGATGAAGCGCACGATTCGACCGATCCCAGCGACTCTGAGTAAAGCTTCCTGATCAAGCCGACGAACCCCTAATGTAAGTGATGGAGAATCCTATGCGCGTGCTTGAGCCGCTTGACCACATTGCATGGACCACCTGCGAACGATGCGGGAATACCTCTTCTGATGGTGGGCGACAATGCAGCCGATGCGGCAAAACGCCGACCATCATGCAGCGCCTGGCAAATTTTCCTTCCTTGTCGAACGCGGAGAAAGGGCGTTCGCGCGGCGTATTGCATCGCACGCGTTCGCGGGGCGCGTATCCAGGACTGGCGGAAACCGCACATCTTTCCGATCGGGCAAGCAAGCGGCGCGCGGCACGAATTGCGTTTGCGTGCGCAATGGGCGCCGGTGCGCTGGTGATTTTTGCGCTTACTCAACCCTATCTTGCGGGCATAGGCTTTCACTCGCGAACCGCTGACACACCCGTGACGGAAACAGGGCCGACGATCCGAAGCGGAACGGTGGTCGCGGCATCCGGCAATGGCGTCTCGCCGGCAAAGCCCTCTCTTTCGGATGGTCGCCACAACGCCAACGTGGCGACCGCGCCAACACCGAAGTCCGATGTCAGCGCGTTTTATCAAGCGCTACAAGGCGGTGACTTGGTGGCGGCCCGTCGGCATCTCTCCGGGATGCGTGCGAGCGATGAAAATAGCAGCCAACCGGAACAGATGCGCACCGAACTCGCTAACCGCGAACATACCCGTGACGCTCTGCTGCACCACGCGTGGCATTGCCACGCAATCGGAGACTGGCAGTGCGTTGCGGACAATGCAACCCAGGCGTTGGCAATCGATGCATCGAGTTGGGAAGCAAAACATCTTGTTGCCTTGGCAGCGAAGAAGGTCGGCAAGGCTGAGGACGAATAGGACTATGCAGAGAGCGCTCGAGGATGCGCCAGCACGAAGTGCCACGCGCTAAGTCGCGGCTAACGCGTACCGCGCATGATGTCGGCCAGCGCATCTTTCACCTCGTCGATCAAGGCCGGCCAACCTCCCTGACGCTGCCGAAACAGATACATATCGTTGGGGTACCAGGGTGAAACGGTTCCCGTTCGATGCCAGCGCCAGTCGACTCCTGTCTGCGGCAACATCAACCAGCACGCAACGCCCAATGCACCGGCCACGTGAGCGATCGCTGTATCTACGCAGATGACCAGATTGATTTGCGCGACAATGGCTGCGGCATCGCCGAAATCGCGAATCTCCCGTCCCAGGCAAAGAGCGGGTTGCAGCACTTTGCATTCGTCGGCCTGTGTTTCGGCATCGCCCACTTGCAGGCTGATAAAGCGAATTCCTCTAACGGACCACAGTGGCGCCAAATCGGAAAAATGGCTCAACGACCGTTGCGCATCGTTCTCGTGCTCGGGGTTACCTTTCCAAACCAGTCCCACGCGCAAGCCGTCGCCGGGTAAGCGTGCTTGCCACATCTCCAGGCGGTTGGTGAATACACCGGCATAGGGAATCCGCGACGGGATCGACTCGACTGTCGTACCCATGTGCAAGGGTAGGCTCATCAGCGAAGCCCAGTAATCGTGAGCGTGAAGCGCTTGGGGGTCGGTTATCAGTGCGTCGATACCTTCCACTGTGCGCAGCAGGGCGCCAAGTACCGGTTTGCAGATCACCGATATCTTTGCCGCACCTCGCGCTTTAAGCAGCGGCACGTAACGGACGAACTATATGGTGTCGCCGTATCCTTGCTCCGGCAAGAGCAACAGGGTCTTCCCGCTCAGGTCCTCGCCGTTCCATTGAGGGAAGGGCAACTGCCCGTGTTCTCCAAACGCTTTCGATCGCGCTTCGTAGTATTTCCAGCCTTCCGTGTAACGTCCGGCGGACAGAAGAAGCATTCCCAGATTGAAGCGGGCTTCGGCGAAATCCGGCTTCAGTTCGAGCGCACGGCGATATTCGATCTCCGCCTGTTCATACTGATGAAGTCGTTCGAGCGTGCCTGCGCGGTTATTCCTGATCTCCGCGGAATTCGGCATCTGCTCGAGCGCGCGGCAATAGTGCACTTCGGCTTCGCTGAACCGCCCCCATTGCCGCAAGAGATTCGCCAGGTTGTTGTGAGCCAGACCATTGCGATCATCCCTTTCAAGCACGCTACGGTAAGCGTGTTCTGCCTTCGTCAGGTCACCCTGTTGCCAAGCTTGCCACGCTGACTCTACAAGCTGATGGTCCAGATGGTCCGTGTGTCCAGTGTCGGAGAGGGTTTTCCGGTTCATGGGGCTGTCTTGTTTGCAGCAGACGTTGGTAAGCGTTACCGCTCTTGTATCAGGGGCCGCTTACAAAACGCTAACCACGCCGAGGGCGTAGGGCGACTCAGGACATCGGACAAAACGTAGCGCATGTTACGTGCGACGGGGAATCTAAAAAAAATTTTCATCACCACGGGAATAGAGGGATGAGTAGGTGTGTTCGTCCCATTGCAAACCACACACCTTCCAGGAGTTAGAAAATGAAAATCCGTCGAGCTACGTTACTTTTGTCGATCATTGCCAGTGCGTTCATTTCAGTGGGCGCCATGGCTCAAGAGACTCAACCGGCCAAAGGTCCCGTCAAGAACATCGTGCTGGTCCACGGTGCGTTTGTTGGTGGCTCGGGCTGGAGACCTGTCTACAATATCCTGACCAAGGACGGTTATAACGTGACCCTGGTGCAGGAACCGTTGACGTCGTTTGCGCAAGACGTGACCGCCACGAAACGTATTCTCGACCGTCAGGACGGCCCGGCCATTTTGGTCGGCCATAGCTACGGCGGCGCGATCATCACGTCGGCTGGAAACGATCCCCATGTAGCGGGTTTGGTCTACATTGCGGCTCATGCCCTGGACACCGGTGAGACCGAAGTTGGCAACGGCAAGAAGTTTTCGAATACCGCGCACCCGCTCGTGAAAACGCCGGACGGTTTCCTGTTCCTCGACCCTACCAACTACCCGGGCGATTTCGCCGCTGACCTGCCGCTGAAGCAAGCTCAGTTTGAAGCTCGCGCACAGATGCCGACGTCGGCCGCGGTTTTCTCAACCGCCATGACCGATCCGGCGTGGAAGGTGAAACCTAGCTGGTACATGGTCGCGAAATCGGACAAGATCATCAATCCGGACCTGGAACGGATGTACGCCGCCCGTGCCCATAGCCATACCGTCGAGATTGCCGGTGCGAGTCACTCGGTCTATGAGTCGCATCCCAAAGAAGTGGCAGCGTTGATTGAACAAGCTGCCGAGCACGCGCAAGACTAAGTTTCAACTTTAAAGTAAAGGGTGGTGCAGGGCATGGATCGCGGGAAGACTCGTTTCTCTATACATAGGAATGCTGATGGTATGGGGTACCCGTATGTCTCCACGAACCAGTCCCTGCAGGATTTTGATACTTTCACCACGCGCCACCTAGGTACTCGCTTCTCGTTCCAACCATGAGCAGAAGGCAACCACGAGCACATCCGCTTCCTTAGCCTCTGGCACATAAGTACAGTAACTGCGGGCGGGAAGAAGGGGACTGGCGAATGGTGCGATCAGGCGGCCGCATGCGAGGTCATCCGCTATCAAAGCGGTTGGACCCATCGCCACGCCTATGCCGTCGAGTGCCGCTTGAAGCGTGAGATAAAAGTGATCGAGCGTCAGCGTCGTGGCAGGTTTGAGATCGACAACGCCCGCTTTGGCGAGCCAGTCGCTCCATAACCTTGGGAGACTCGATGTATGGAGGAGCGTGTGATGGATCAAGTCGCGTGGCGTTTCAAGCGGCAAATGATCCAGCAAGGCGGGACTGCAGACCGGCAGACGTTCCTCCGCCAGGAAGGAGCGCATTGAATAACCGTAGAACGTATCAGGGCCGCCGCGAATGATGATGTCGTAGGTGTCTTGCAGGGCTTCTACGGGCTCATTTGACGTCTCCAGGCTCACCTCGACACCGGGATGTTGCTTCTGAAAACCTGCCAGCCTTGGAACCAGCCAGCGCAATGCGAACGTGGCGGGTCCGTTCACTCGGAGCACGCGCGGCAACACGCCACCGACATAGCCATACCTTGCGGTCGCGGAAGCGACCTGTTGGAACGCGGGCCCGATCTCAGCAAGATATGCGCGGGCGGCTGGCGTCAGGACTACACGCCGATTGTGCCGCTCGAACAAAGGTGCGCCCAGCCACTCCTCTAGCAGACGGACATGCTGGCTTACAGCGCCGTGAGTCACATGTAATTCGGCTGCGGCTGCCTTGAAGCTGCCTGAGCGGGCAGCGGCTTCGAAGGCGCGCAGCGCATTGAGGGGAGGTAAGGGATGTTGCATTCAGATAAGTTTTTCTCACACAAAGCCGAGATTTTCTCGTATGTCGCGAGAGAGATATTCGCCCGAAAAGTTTTCTTACGCAAACGCTTTGTCTAAGAAGTTCGTGACGCGGCCATATTTAGTGGATGGTTTTACGCGGATAGCGCGGGGTGAACCTTGGGCAGGTTCAGTCACTGGTGGCGAAGCGCGTCAGAACCCGAGTTCGGAGAAGGAGGGGTTCACACATCCGTGGCTCTGGCGAGCACCGTGCTTTTGGGGCACCCATGAATAGGAACTGCACGCTGTGGACACTTAGGGTAGCGTGGTTTGAAAGCGTTTTCTTTGCTTTGTTTCTTTGTCGCTCAGGACCAGGAAATGACGTGCCGCCACGCACGGTGGCTAATAGTGCGGGGGTGTAATTAGTTTTGTGTAAACGGTCATTTGGCAGGAGACTGCCAGTATCTAGGAGCAACGATGACCGTCGTGAAGCGCAACAAACGAGTAAAGCCCGATCCTGAGTTGGTCAAATTGGCGGACAGCCTGTTGGCGAACTACCAGAAACCTGAGGATTTGATTGGCGAGAATGGGCTGCTCAAGCAGCTCACCAAGATGTTGGTCGAGCGGGCTCTGGAAACCGAGATGTCCGAGCACTTGGGCCACGGCAAGAGCGAAGCGGTGACCAATGCCACGGGCAATACCCGCAACGGCCACAGCGCAAAGACGTTGCAAGGCGAGTTTGGCGAATTGCCGCTCGATATCCCGCGTGAGCGCCAGGGTGGGTTCGAGCCGAAGCTGGTGGCGCGCCACCAGACTCGCTGGACGGGCTTTGACGACAAGATCATCTCGCTGTACGCACGCGGCTTGAGCGTGCGCGAGATCCAGAGCCATCTAGAAGAAATGTATGGCACCGAGGTTTCGCCCACGCTGATCTCGGCTGTGACCGATGCGGTAAGCGAGGAGGTGAAACTCTGGCAAGGCCGCCCGCTCGACGCGCTGTACCCGATCATTTATCTGGACTGCATTCACGTCAAAGTACGCGACAGCGGGGCTGTGCGTACCAAGGCCGTGTACTTGGCGATCGGCGTGAACATGGATGGCCACAAGGAGGTCCTGGGCCTGTGGATTGCCCAGACCGAGGGCGCCAAGTTCTGGCTACAGGTGGTTACTGAGCTGAAGACACGTGGCGTGCAAGACATTTTTATCGCCTGTGTGGACGGGCTCAAGGGCTTTCCAGAAGCGATTGAAGCGGTCTATCCGAAGGCTGCCGTGCAGTTGTGCATCGTGCATATGGTGCGCAACAGCCTAAACTACGCATCCTGGAAACTGCAGCGCGAAGTGGCCGCCGATCTGAGGACCATTTACACCTCATTGACCGTCGAGGTAGCCGAGCAAATGCTGAGCGCCTTCGAGGCCAAATGGGACAAGGACTACCCCTTGATTGGTCAGAGCTGGCGTCGTAACTGGGCCCGGGTGATACCGTTCTTCGACTACCCGCCGGAGATCCGAAAGGTGATCTATACGACCAACGCGATCGAGTCGATCAACATGAGTCTGCGAAAGGTCATCAAAACGCGCAGTTCATTCCCGACTGACGACGCCGTAATGAAACTGTTTTACCTGGCGCTGAACAACATCAGCAAGAAATGGTCGATGCCAATCAGAGACTGGAAGGCGGCTCTAAACCGCTTCGCTATCCAGTTCGAAGACCGGATGTCGCCGGGTTAAACGAAAACCCGTTTACACAAAATTCGGGACACCCCCAATAGTGCTAAAGAAATTAGCCAACTCAGGCAGACCGCTAAGGCTGAAAGCAGCAACCCGGCATAAACTCCGACCGCTAACGCAGGACCCTGGCACCCCGGCACTGACCCCGACCGCTCACCCCGGAACCTAGCACCCCGGCATTGACTCCGACCGCTAACCCAACACCAACCCCGCCCCCCGAGCGCGAGCGAAATGTCAGTCCATTAACCAAACCGACTCATCGAGCTGAACCTCGTTGAGGTTGCAACCCTCCCCACCACGATCCACAACAATAAAGTCGCTCACTTCGCCAAGCGCGATCAACGGGTGATGCCAGACGCCCTTGGCATAATTCACCCCTTGCCATCCGCGAGTAACGAACCCACGAATAGCAGATTCATCAAGCTCCCCCGCCGGCGCAACAACAACAAGATACGGCCGATCGTTAAGCGGCAAAAACGCCTGACTCCCCAACGGATGCCGCTCGAGCATCGAAACCTCAAACGGCAGTACCCGCGGCTGCCCGCGAAACAGATTCACAAGCGCCCGCCCGCCCTCATCTTCCACATCAATCCGTGCAAGATCGTGGAAACGAATCGTCGTCCCGAGATTTATCGGGATCTGCTTCGCACCGTCAAGCTCAATGACATCGCCGAACGGCTCAAACGCCGCCCGGGTCAACGGTTCAATCACCAACTTTTTCATCGCAGAGCCTGCTTCTCATTTACGTAGATCAAACAAGCGTGCTGAACAACCGCAACCGCGATACGCCGCCGTCCGGATAAATGTTGAACCGCACGTGCGTGACAGGGCCCAGCGCAGCCAACTCCGACTCGAACACATGCTGCTTGTCCATCTGCAACTTCTGCTCACCCAGCAACACCGGCCAGAACATCGCCTGCGTGACAAGCGAACTGTCCGTCCCACCCTTCACATAAGCCGCCTGCAACGAACACCGGTCAGGGAAATTACCCTTGAAATGCGCAGTATCCACTTCGATCTTCTTGATCACGCCCGGCTGAGCAAGCGCCACGATGCACCAGTCGTTACCCGGCTCACGTCGACGACGCGTCTCCCAGCCATCGCCCATATTTGCGCCGCGTCCCGGCATCAGCAAGGTCGAAGCCGGCCCGAAATGCTGGTTGTTCGCACCAACGACGTACGCGCCATTTTCCATCGCGGCGAGATCGAATAGCTCGGTGCGGCTAGCGCTGCTCCAGTCAAGCTGCGGCTGTCCATACACACGCAGCCGCGCAATACCGCCATCCGGGTAAATGTTCACGCGCAGATGCGTGAATGGCTGTTCGCTGCCAATCTCCACATAATGATGCGTGTTCCCCTGCAACGTCATGGACGGCACGACTTCCGTCCATTGCGTCGCCTGCGTCGGTGTGCCTTCAGCCACATGCGCACCCTCGATAGACGCGGCTGGTGGAAAGTTGCCCGTGAAGTGGCTCGTATCGATATCAATGCCCTTGATCACCCCTGGACGCGCCAGCTTCACCACGCACCAGTCGAACCCGCTCACCCGCTTGCGACGCGTTTCCCAGCCATCCATCCACTTGCCGTTATCGTCGTATTTACCCACGATAAACACCGCCGGCTCCGGATTGAGCATCCGCTCTTTCGGTGCGAAAAATTCATCGCTGGCTTCAAGCGCTTGCGCGCCAAGCCGCGGGTCCGCGAGGTTCACATAACGGCGAGTGAATTCGGGCGCGTTGGCATCGAGTATGGGAGCGGCCATGATGTTTCCTTATAAGGTTTTGAAGGTGACGCGCTGCGTTCAAGCATTCAACGCCCAAGCAAATCGTCGAGCCTGAAGCGCGCTATCCGGTAAATCTGCTGAAGACTCTCGCTTAACTCGATGTCGCGGCCGTGATGCAGGCGCGCCTCGAAGTTCGCGATAATGCCGTGGCGATCAAACCCGCGCACAGCCAAAATAAAGGGAAATCCAAACTTCTCGCGGTACGCAGCGTTAAGCGCCTGCAATCTGTCGAACTCTTCCTGCGTGCACAGATTGAGGCCGGCACCGCTTTGCTCGCGCGTGGATTCGTCCGTGAGTTCGCCCCGCACCGCAGCCTTGCCCGCAAGCTCCGGGTGGGCGTTGATCAAAGCGAGTTGCCGTGTGTTGTCCGCCTGATCGACGATCGTCGTCATGACGTCGTGAAGCTGGTCGATGCTCGTGAACGGCCGCTTCCAAAGCGCCGCTTCCGCCACCCAGGGAGAATGTTCGAAGACACCGGAAAGCGTGCTGATAAACGCGCCGGCAGGCAGCGCATTGAGCTGGTCCAAAGTGATCCGCGCGATACTCATGGCTTGCTCACCCCCGCCGTGCCTTCATACGGATGATGCTCGCGCCAATGCCGCGCAATATCGACCCGCCGCGTTACCCATACACGATCATATTGCTCGATGTGATCCAGGAAACGCTGCAGGGCACGGAACCGACCCGGGCGGCCCAGCAACCGGCAATGCATGCCGATGGACAACATTTTCGGCGCTTCGCTGCCTTCTTCGTAGAGCACGTCGAACGCATCGCGCAGGTAGGTGAAAAACTGCTCCGCCGTGTTGAAACCTTGCGGCGTGGCAAAACGCATGTCGTTGGTGTCGAGCGTGTAAGGCACGATCAGTTGCGCCACCTTAGCGCCACCGCTGACCTCCACGTCCATCCAGAACGGCAGGTCGTCGCCGTAATAGTCCGAGTCGTACAGAAAACCGCCGTGCTCCGCGACCAGCCGGTGCGTATTCGGACTGTCACGCCCTGTGTACCAGCCGAGCGGACGCACGCCCGTCACGCGTTCAACGGCCTCCATGCCGAGCCGCATGTGCTCCGCTTCCTTCTCCGGCGACATGTCCTGATAGTGGATCCACCGATACCCATGACACGCGATCTCATGCCCCAATTCGACGAACGCGCGACCGAGATCCGGATGACGCTCGATCGCCATGCCCACGCCGAACACGGTGAGCGGCAGGTCCCGTTTTTCAAACTCGCGAAGGATACGCCAGACGCCGGCGCGCGAGCCGTATTCGTAGATGGACTCCATGCTCATGTGACGAGATGGATATGCCGCCGCGCCCACGATCTCCGACAGGAACTGTTCGGATGCCGGGTCGCCGTGAAGTACGCAATTTTCCCCGCCTTCCTCGTAATTCAGCACGAATTGCACCGCAATGCGTGCGTCCCCGGGCCATTTCGGCTGCACGGGGTACCGGCCGTAGCCGATCAGGTCGCGTGGGTACTTCGATTCATTCGACATGGCTGGATGAGTGCGTGGGAGTCGATGGAGCCGCACACGGTGAAAGACCCGCGCGACGATGGGTCAGTTTAGCGAAAACGCATCGTCACGCCCATATTCATACGCAGATATTGCAGGTCAGGCGGGGTGTATGGTCCAGGCGCTTTATCGGGGTTTGCCTGGACTATAAGGCGCTAACGCCCCGTCATACTGCTTCGCTAGCGGGCGGGCATAGTCGCCGCGTTTCGACGTTCGCAACTTCAGCGCGATCAACGCTTCCGCCCATTTCACCGCGGTCGTCACGCCCTCAATGACCGGCGCGCCAATCGCATCTTCAATCTCGTGGCAAAACTCGGCCATGCCCGCGCAGCCGAGGACGATCGACTCCGCATCGTCTTCCGCCAAGGCCTTCCGACACTCTTCGATGATGATCGAGCGCGCCCTGGACCCGGGGATATCCAGGTCCAGCACCGCTACGTCGGTTGCACGGACGTTCTTGCAGAAACGCTTCATGCCGTAGCGCTCCGCCAGATGCCACGACATCGTGCAGGTGCGCTTCAAGGTTGTCACTACGCTGAAACTCGGCGCTATAACGCTTGCTGCATGCATTGCTGCTTCCGCTATGCCAATGACCGGGCCTCTGGACAACTCCCTGGCGGCATATAGCGCGGGGTCACCGAAGCAGGCTATGACATACCCGTCCATACCCTCTTTCTCACCCTTTTCAATCTCCTGCAATAAGGCTAGCGACGCGAGCGCTTCGTCGTAGTAACCCTCGATAGAGGGCGGTCCCATCGAAGCGCTTACTGAGATTATCTGCGTTCCTGTTGACGCTACTTCCCGGGCACAACGATCCATCGCCAACGTCATGCGTTCCGTTGTGTTCGGGTTGATCAGCTTGATGCGCATTTGGTTCTTCCTTTAGTTCCTGCAAGTGCGGTCTTATGCATATTACATAGTATTCCTATAAACCATCACTTGCATTGTTCCTCGCAGTCGCCACGGGATCCCTGGATGCCGTGGCCTGCCTCTCGCGGCATTCGTGTCCTAAGCGAAATTAGACACCGAGTTCTTATCCGCGATGATCCTGTAGAACAGCGCGCCCAACCCCGCCCCTATGAACCACGAAAAGTTGGCGGCACCTTCGAGGGAGGGAATCATTACGCAAGCCACCGCGATGACCGCTGCCGGCAGTAACGCACCCACCGCGCGCCAGTTCACGCCGTTGCTGTACCAGTAACGCCCCGTCGCCGACGTCGTGTACAACTCCTCCACCTTGAACTTGCCACGCTTCAACAGGTAGAAATCGACGATCAGCACGCCATACAACGGACCGATGAAACTGCCGAGCACATCGAGCGTGTAGTGGATCACCGCAGGGTTGTTGAAGAGGTTCCACGGGGTGATGAAGATCGATGCCACTGCAGCCATCATGCCGCCCATCCGCCAACTGATCAACCGCGGCGCGACGTTCGAGAAATCGAAAGCCGGCGACACGAAATTTGCCACGATGTTGATACCGATGGTTGCTATCGTGAAAGTCAGCGCGCCCAGGATCACCGCCGTCGGTTGATCGATACGTCCCACCGTTTCCACAGGGTCCGTGATCAACTGGCCAAAGACTGGCAAGGTCGCGGCGGTCGTCACAACCGTCACCAGCGAGAACGCCAGGAAGTTGACCGGCAAGCCCCAAAAGTTGCCCCGCTTTACGCTCTTGAAACTCTTGCAGTAACGCGAGAAGTCGCCGAAATTCAACATCGGACCGGAGAAGTACGAGACCACCAGCGATATGGCCGTGATCATGACCGGCACCACTTCCAGACCGTGGTATTTCACGCCGCCCAGGTTCAAGCCAATGTTTCGCCAGCCCGCACGCCACACCATGTAACCAGCCAAAATGAACATCACCACGTAGACCGCCGGACCTGCGAAGTCGATGAACTTCTTGATCATCTCCATCCCGCGCCAGAACACCACGGCCTGCAATACCCACAACAGCATGAACCCCGCCCAGCCCACTGCCGACAACCCGGCAAAACCGTATTTGTGGACATCGGCATAAGGCATCCACTGGGGCATGAATTTCAGCACCACGATCACCAGCGCGCTCGACGCCAAAAAGGTCTGGATTCCATACCATGCCACTGCAATCAAGCCACGAATCACAGCAGGAAGGTTCGCCCCCAGCACGCCAAAGGTCACGCGGCACGCCACCGGATACGGGACGCCCGCCTGCTGGCTCGGCTTGGCGATAAGGTTGCACAGCAGGTTTACAATGCCGATTCCGACGAGCAATGAAACCAGCACCTGCCAGCTCGTCAGCCCCAACGCAAACAAGCTCCCAGCGAATACATAACCGCCCACGCTATGCACGTCGGACATCCAGAACGCAAAGATGTTGTACGCACTCCACGTCTGATGTTTGAGCGGCGCGAGGTCGTCGTTATAGAGCCGGTCGCTGTATCCCGCTGGATGATCAGGATCCCTACCTGAATCACTGCCGGAATCTTCACCGTAGGAAGGTATTGCCGCACTGCCCGGGGTCGCACTTAACTGAACCATGACTTCTCCTTGAATGAGCTCGGCAATCAAGCCGCAAATAGTCGACTTCGTATAGCTTTCGTATAGCAATACGCACCGTCGCGTGGTCAACGCGCAGCGCTTTCTTGTCGGTATGGGCTAACCGTCCTGCAGCCGCGGGCGAACCGGCGACCAGACGCAATTCATCCACTCGGCACGCGCAATTGCGCGCATGCGTCCACGGAAAAGGCATGGTAAAAGTCCAAGCATTCCATTGAATGCGGGCTTTTAAATTCGTTCGATTTTCAGATCTTGGTAGTGTTGGTGTTACTGGTAATGCGTCGCGCCCGAAGAATGGTCGCGCGGTGTTGCTGCCGGTCAGGCTGACGATCAAGCTGAAAATCAGGCGCTTTTATCGCGCTCACTTACCTTCGGCTTCGAAAAGACTTCACGCAAATCGACCGCGCCGCGTGCCGGCCGGTCCAGCATTTTCAGTTCGACTTCCTGCAGGTGGCGCGCCATCAGTTCGGCGGCCTTCGGACCGTCGCCAGCATCGAGCGCGGCCAGGATATGTTCATGGTCTTCAAAGCTGCACGAGCTCTTGCCCAACGACTCATACAGCGCCGATATCAGCGTGGAGCGCGCCACCAGCCCCGACAAGCATTCGCACAACACAGTATTGCCGGTGAGCTGCGCAAGCTCTTTATGGAACTCGCCGGACAGCCGTATCCAGGACGAAAAATCGCGGCTCTCATAGGCCTTGCGTTCACGCCCGATCGTCGCGCTGATCGACTTGAGCCGGCGCGTGCCATGCCCGGTACAGATCCGCTCAACGACCGCCATTTCGACGATTCGGCGCATCTCGAACACTTCGTGTACTTCCTGCACCGAAGGGCTTGCGACGAACGCGCCACGATTAGGTTCAAGGTCGACCAGCCGCTCGCTCGCCAGTTGCGCCAGCGCCAGGCGCACAGTGCCACGCTTGACGTCGAATACTTCGCATAACTGTGCTTCTGTCAGCTTCGCGCCTGGAGCGAGACGGTGTTCGAGAATGGCGTCGCGAATATTCGCGGCAATCGATTCCGCCGTCGCGGCGGCGACCGAAGCCGCAGTGCCGATGACGCTTACCTTCGACAAATCTTTCAATTTCGATTCGGGCATGGTCGTGTTCGCTCTATGTGGTACATCTTATGGCGGACATAAAAACTGTCAACAATTTCAGATAAATTTTTTCTCAGTGAACAGAAATTTTCCTCAATTGATTCATCTAACTCCCGTCTGCAAAGGGTTTTGGCGAATTATCTAAGCGAATAAAACCAAATTTTCAGATCTTTTTGTTGACAATCGTATGCACGTTATTCGTGCGTGCGCGCTCAAAAGAGGTGCGTTGAATAAAAAAAACGCCCTTGCGGGCGCTCGTTCGAACTTCGTGAAACCCGCTACGCCAAGTAGGGATAGTCAGAAAGCTTCATTTCAAATCCATGCGAGCGCGCCACCAGATGCGCGGTCGCGCCGAACGGCAACGTCAGCAATTCGGGCACGTGCCCGAATTGCAATCCCGTCACCACGGGAATCCGGATCACCGACCTGACTTGTTCGAGCATCGTCTCGAACGTATAGCCGTTGTCGTACTCCGACAGCTTCCCGCCCGTGAATTCGCCCAGCACCAATGCCTGCTGCCGCGCGAGAATTCCTGACTGATGCAGCTGGTAAATCATGCGTTCGACGCGGAAAGGATGCTCGTTCACGTCTTCGATAAACAGAATCCCGCCCTCTACCGGCGGCATGTATCGCGTGCCGATCAGCGACGCAAGAATCGCCAGATTGCCACCCCACAACATGCCGGTAACATCGACGGAATGGGCCTGTGGTACGTGGCTCGTCACCTTGAACGACGGGTGCGTGATCGCGTTCCAGAAATGCTCCATCGTGAACGCGCTCGGCTCTTGCGCGCCAAAATCAGCTGCGAGCATCGGACCGCCAAAGCTCTTCACTCCGGCCAGCGCGTACAGCGCCAGCTGGATCGCAGTGAAGTCGCTATGGCCGACAATCGCGACCGGCTGATCTTGCAAGCGGCGCTGCAAGCCCTCGTAGTCGAGGCCATGAAGAATGCGTGTAGCGCCATAACCGCCGCGCACCGCCAATACGATGTCAGGCAGAGGACGCGTTGAATCCGCAAGCCGGTTCAGGTCCGCGGCACGTTCGCCGTCAGTGCCGCCGAAGCGTTGATAACGACGGTGCGCCGCCGACACATTTTCCAGCCGATGCCCCTGCGCGCGCAGGCGTTCCATCGCCCGCCCAACCACTTCAGAGTCGGGGTAACCCGAGGGTGCGACAAGGTCGATGGTGCGTGCCGGATAGGTCATGAGCGAACGGAAAGTGGATCGATGGAATCGGGTAGTACAGCGTTGCGGGCATCGCGCGCCTCGCGCACCGCGCGCCGGCGGTCGGCGAAAAAGCTCCGCAGCGCGTTGGCGCATTCGTCGCCGAGCACCCCGCCCGTCACGCTCGTGTGGTGGTTCAGATTGCCGATGGCGAATGCATCGACAACGCTCCCGCACGCGCCTGTTTTCGGATCGTGCGCGCCGAACACCACGCGGGCAATCCTTGCGTGCATGATCGCGCCCGCACACATGATGCAGGGTTCGAGCGTGACGTAGAGTTCGCAGCCCGGTAACCGGTAGTTCTCGAGCGCCCGCGACCCCGCACGCAATGCGGCCATTTCGGCGTGCGCCGACGGATCATGAGCACCGATCGGATGATTAAAGCCGGTCGCAATGACTTCATCGCCACGAACCAGAACCGCGCCGACCGGCACTTCGCCCAACGCACGCGCTTGCTCAGCGGCGGCTTGCGCAAGCGCCATGAAACGGCGGTCGCGTTCCGCGGCAGCCGCCAAGGTGAGCTCGGTTTCGGGCGTCGGGGTCACTTTTCGGTGGCCTCGGCTTGTGCGTTCCTGTCGTTCTCCGACCGACGCTCGGACAAACGTTCCACAATGCGCCGCCGGTATTCGAGCGGCACGACAGTGCTGCTGCCACGCAAGGATTCCAGCGCCATATCGAGCGCCAGCATCTTCGCTTGCAGCTTGCGGCGGGTTGCAGGATCTTCGCTGCTGCTGCTTTCGCTTTGCAAATCGCGAAGCGCGCGCAAATGTTCGACAGCGGGCGGCACGAAACCGGCATTTTTCATAATGCGGTTGGCAACGCGGACTTCTTCGGGGACCAGGGCGTCGTCGTCGAGTTCGAGAGGCTCGCCCGCGCCGGGCAGATTGTCGAACTCGCCGCGCGCGGCGGCGGCCGAAATTCGCTGTTCGACCAGGGCATCTAGCAGTTTCATCGGCGTTTTAGGTGCCGGCGACCGGCGTGTCGAACGTTTGACGACGAACGTTATCGAGCAGCAGGATCAAACCGGACTGTCACGTTTTGAGGGTTGCGCTTCGCGGCGTCATTCGCACTCAATGTGCCGCCGGCTGCGTGGGAAGCCGGGTGAGCGATCCCGGCGCAACGCGCTTCGGGGATGCTTACTACCAAGTTGGTATTCTATCAGGCGGCCCGCGCAGGGCGGTTCGCGCCGGACAAAGCAAGCCACAAGGCGGAAATCCACAGGGCTAGGCAGGATCGATAGCCTTGCGTCGATAGCCTTCTGTGGCCAGCAACAAGCTTCGTGTGTATTCATGCGCCACGTTTTGTTCGCGAACGGCTTCGATGGGAAGCTGCTCCACAATCTCGCCATCGCGCATCACCGCGACCCGCTGGCATAAAAATCCGACGACCGCCATGTTGTGACTGACGAGGATCATCGTGAGGTGGCGTTCGCGATGCAATCGCCGCAGCAGGTTCAGGATCTCCGCCTGCACGGACACGTCGAGCGCAGAAGTCGGCTCGTCGAGCAGCAACACGCGCGGCTCCACGATCAACGCCCGGGCAATCGCCACGCGCTGGCGTTGCCCGCCCGATAATTGATGCGCGTACCGGAACCGGAACGCAGGGCCAAGACCGACTTCCCGCAATGCATCGAGAATGCGGGCATCGTGACGGTCCATGCCGTTGATGGTGAGCGGTTCCCGCAGCGTCTGATCCACGGTAAAGCGTGGATAAAGCGACCCGTATGGGTCCTGGAACACCATCTGCACTTCACGCCTGAACGCACGATCGATGTGTTTGCCAAGCGTATGGCGACCAATCCGCATTGACCCGTTGGAGATGGGCACGAGCCCGGTCAGTGCGCGAAGCACGGTCGATTTGCCGGAACCCGATTCCCCGACGAGCCCGAACACCTCCCCTTCGCCGACATGGAACGTCGCCGAGCGAACTGCATCGGCGAAACCCGTTTTCGTTTTGAAGCGTACCTGTACCTCGTTTGCTTCGATCATGGCGCGACCTCGGCGAACCACGCAGGATCGCGTTGCAGCACCGGCAATTCGTCCGGTGGATTGCGCAGCGGCGGACTCGCGGCGAGCAAACCGCGCGTGTACGGATGCTGCGCGTGGGCAAGATCGCGCGCCGCGCACGTCTCCACTACGCGTCCGCCGACCATCACGAGCACACGGTCGCAAAACGACATCACCAGGGGCAGGTCGTGACTGATGAAGATCAGCCCGGTATTGTGCTTCGCGATCATCTCGTCGAGCACCGACAGCACCTGCATGGAGACGAGCACATCGAGCGCGCTGGTCGGTTCGTCGGCGATCAGCAACCGGGGGCCCGACGACACCATCATGGCAATCATCACGCGCTGGCCCATGCCGCCCGACAACTCGTGCGGATAAGCGTCGGCGACTCGTTGCGGATCGCGAATATGCACGGCTTCCAGCGCGGCGACGATCCGTTCGCGCATGGCTTTCGCATTCAGCTTCGGCGACTGCCGCCCGAACGCCTCGCGCATCTGTTGCGCAACGGTCATCACCGGGTTGAGTGAATACTTCGGGTCCTGCAGGATCATGCTCATCTGCGTGCCGCAAAGGCGTCGCCGCTCCTTCGGGCGCATGGCGAGCAGGTCGTGGTTATCGAGGCGCAACGTTTCGGCTGACCACTGGGCCGAGGCAGGCAGTAGCCCGAGCAATGCCCGACCGGTCAGCGATTTCCCCGACCCCGACTCGCCGACTATACCCAGCCGCTCACCTCTGGCCAGCGTCAGGGAAATGCCGCGCACCGCTTCGGTCAGCGTACCGTCGTGGCCTTCGAACGCTATGCGCAGGTTATCGATCTCACAGAGGGTATCGGCTTGCATGTCAACTTCCTTGACGGGGATCAAAGACGTCGCGCAGACCATCGCCGAGCAAGTTGAACGCAAGACTCACGAGCAGGATGGCGATGCCGGGAATGGTCGCGACCCACCACGCGTCGAGCAGCACGCCACGCCCCGACGCCACCATGAAACCCCACTCGGGACTCGGCGGCTGGGCACCGAGCCCGAGGAAACCGAGTCCCGCGACGGTCAGGATGATGCCGGCCATGTCGAGCGTCGCGCGCACGATCACCGACGACGAACACAGCGGGACGATATAACGCAGCAAGATCCGCATGGACGACGCCCCTTGCAAGCGCGCCACGTGGATGAAATCAGCTTGCACCAGCCGCAGTGTCTCGGCGCGCGCGAGCCGCGCATACGGCGGCCATGCGGTGATCGAGATCGCAATCACCGCATTGATCACGCCCGGCCCCAGCGCCGCCGCGAACGCAAGCGCAAGGACGATCTTCGGAAACGCGAGTGCGATGTCGGTCAAGCGCATCAGGACGGTGTCGACGAAACCGCCGCAGAAACCCGCCGTTGTCCCGATCAGCAAACCCACCGGCACGACCAGCACCACGACCAGGATCGCGATGCTCAACGTCAGGCGCGAGCCGATCACGAGCCGCGCGAGGATGTCGCGACCGAGTTGATCGGTGCCGAACCAGTGAGACGGCGAACCGGGCGGCAACAGGCGGTCGCCGAGCACTTGCCGCAACGGATCTTGCAGCGGCAATAACGGCCCGATTGCGGCGAACACAATCATCAAAGTCAGGATCACCAACCCGAATACGCTCAGCGGGTTGCTCGCGAAACGTCGCCAACGACGGTACGCCAAGCCCAATGCAGCCTGCCTGCGGGACGCAGGCGTATCCGTGAGCAGCCATGCACGCCACTCCTTGTGCGCTGGCTTCATTGTCTGAGTGGAATTGTCTGTGGATGGAAGCACGTCATGAGCCTTTGGCGGTCATCGGGCACGGGGATCGAACACTCGATACAGCGCGTCGGTCAGCAGGTTGAGCGTGATGAACGTGGCACCTATGACGAGCGTGCTGCCCAAAACCGCGTTCATGTCGGCGTTAAGCAACGCGCCGGTGAGATAGGAGCCTATTCCCGGCCATGCAAACACAATCTCCGTCAACACCGAGCCTTCCAGCAGATAGCTGTAAGCGAGCGCGATTACAGTCAGGAGCGGTACGGCGATGTTGCCGAATGCGTGACGCCAGATCACGCGGCGCTCGCTCAAACCCATCGCGCGCGCGGTCACGATGTATTCCTGGCTTAACTGCTCGAGCATGAAAGATCGCGTCATGCGGCTCAAGTAAGCGATGGAATAGAACGCGAGAATAGCCGCCGGCAACACAATGTGAGAGAGCGCATTCTTGAACACGTCCCACTCGCCGGCCAGAATGGAATCAACCAGGAGGCTGCCCGTGCGGGTATCGACCAGACCGTCGTACAGCGGGTCGATACGGCCCGGCCCGGATACCCAGTGCAATTTGGCGTAGAACAGCAGCAAGCCCATCAGCGCGAGCCAGAACACCGGCAGCGAGCTGCCAGCCAAACCGATGAAACGCGCGACGTGATCGGTCCAGCGGTTATGTCGCACAGCGGCCGCCACGCCCAGCGGCACGCCGATCACTATGCCAATGAACGTAGAGAGCGTGGCGAGTTCAAGCGTGGCGGGAAAGACGCGCTTGATGTCGTCTATCACCGGGTTCGACGTCAGCAGCGACATGCCCAGGTCGCCGTGCAACACGTCGCGAACGTAGATCAGGAATTGGATGATCAAGGGCTTGTCGAGCCCGAGCGCCACGCGCGCCGCTGCATACGCCTGCACCGACGCGCGCTCGCCGAGCATCGCGAGCAATGGATCGATCGGGATCTTTCGTCCGATGAAAAACGTCACCCCGAGCAACCCGATAAACGTGACGGCGAGCATCAGCAGCCAGCGCACGAAGAGCCACGTCCGGCGCACGCCGCCGTGGCGGGTCAGCACTAGTTGCAGGCGCTGGAACGCGGTGAGTTGTGCAGCCACGCTTACTGTTTCTTCACGTCACGGTACGACACGAGGTCGAAGATCGGCCCGACTTCAAGACCCGTTACGCCCGGCCGTGCCGCAACCTGTGAGACCTTCTGGAACATGATCACGAACGGCGAGTTCGCGAGAAACTGTTTTTGCATCGCTTCATAGCGTTGCGCGCGTTTGGCCGTCGACGATTCCTCGAGCGCGGCCTGGGTCTCCTTGGTCAGTTGGGGAATGTCCCACGCATTGCGCCACGCCAGCATCTTGAAGGCCGATTTGTCGGAGTTGTCGGGATTCCACGCGAAGCCCTGCGCGTTGCTGTGCGGATCAATGTAATCCGCCGACCACTCGCCAATATAAATGTCATGCTGACGCGCGCGATACTTGCCGAGGGTCTGCTTGTTATCGCTTGAAATCAGTTCGACCTTGATCCCGCCTTGCGCCAGATTGGCCTGCACCGCCTGCGCGATCTCACCATACGGCGAGTCATTGCGCACATCCATTTTCACCGTAAAGCCGTTCGGTACACCGGCTTTCGCCAGCAGCGCTTTCGCCTTCGCTACGTCCTGATGATACGGATTGATATTCAGCGCGCCGAGGAAACCTTCGGGCAGGAAGGTCTCGTGCACCTTGTACGTGGTCCGCACGATATTCTGCTGAATGCCGTTGTAGTCGATCAGCCATTTCATGGCTTCCTGCACATCGGGCTTTGCAAGGTTCGGGTTCTTGTTGTTCAGGCCAAGGTACATCAGCGTTGCTTGCGGTACCGACGTCACGCGAATCGTGCCCTTCTTCGTGAGCGTTGCGAGGTCGTCGGAACTCAGGTCACGCGCGATATCGATATCGCCGTTCTCGATCATCAGGCGCTGGCTCGATGCTTCCGGCACATGCCGCAGCACGATGCGTTTCATCGCAAGCGGCACGCGATAACCATCGAAACGTTGCAGCACGATGCTGTCATTCGCGGTCCACTTCACCAGTTTGTATGCACCCGATCCCGCCTCGTTCGTCTTGAGCCACTCGTTGCCGAAATCGTTACCCGTCGCGTGCGATTCGAGCAGCTTTCTGTCGAGCACGGAAGCCGGCCATGAGCCCAGCACGTTCAACACGAACGTGGGCGCGTACTTCTGGTCGGTGGTGATTGAAACAGTGCTGTCGTCGATTTTCCTCACGTTCTGCAGCGCGTTTTCCTTCGTCAGCCCGATGCCCGCCAGCACCGCAGCCGCGCCTTTGTCGAGTAACGCCGTGCGCTGGATCGACCACGCGACGTCGTCGGCGGTCAGCGGATTACCCGAATGGAACTTGAGACCGGAGCGAATCTTGAAGGTGAACGTGAGGCCGTCCGGACTCGCCGCCCATGACTGCGCAACGTCGCCGTTGAAGCGGGCCGGATCTTTCAGATCGACGCGGATCAGGCGGTCATAGGTATTGGCGACGTATTCCTGCGGCACCAGTTCGTAGATCTCGCCCGGGTCGAGCGTGGTGAACTCGTCGAGTAAAGTAGCCATGACCAGCATGTCCTTCGGCGTGGCCGCTTCAGCTATGCACGTGCCGGCCAGCATCAGAGTGGACGCTGCCGCGATGGCTGCCAACGCGTTGCACAATACCCGTTTCATACTCGCTCCGTGAGGGATGTTGATGAGATGTTCCGCGCGTTCCTGGGCTACTCCGTCTGACTACATCAGGCGCAAGGGGCCGCTGTCGGCATTGTCGATCAGGTCTAGTGCGCGAGAGCCCGGCAATTCGTAATGCCACCACTCGCTGGGAATATGGGTGAAACCGGCGCCGTGCATCACCCCAAGCAACAACGTGCGGTTGCGCTGTACATGCTCCGGCAAGCCCGGATGGAAGTGCTCGGAGGCAATCGACATCTCGTCGAAACCCGTGCCCATGTCGAGGTCCTGGCCTTGAGCGTCGACCAGTGTCAGGTCGATAGCGGTGCCGCGGCTATGGTTCGAGCCGCGCTTGAGATCTGCTATGTAAGTCGGGTCGGGAAGGAAGTCCCAGAGCACTTGCTGGGCTTGCGGCGGTCGATAGGCATCGAATATTTTCAGCGTCATGCCGATGTTGCCCGCCAGCTCGACGGCTTTCTTCAGGGCGGCTTCGGCGGGTGCCAGGAGCAAGCAATGTGCCGTCTTGTAGATCGGCTTGCCCGTCAGGTTGCGATCGGTTGCGTAGACCAGGTCGATCGCGACGCGGTGCGTTTCAGGAGTGATGCTTAGCAGACGGTGATCGGGCATCGGCGGCGTTGGGTTCAAGGCTCACGAGTTCGTGCGGTGCCGTTATTGTTTATCAAAATGACGGGTTTGGGGGTGAATGTGGCGGACATGCCGCACTTGGCGGATAAATGCCACATTCGCGGATGGCCCTAAAGCCGGTTGTACTCGGGGCATAACGACGGGTCGAGCCGTTGTACTCGAATCTACCGCCAACGGTCGCACCTGTCCCAGGATCAGCAGTTCCCCGATTAAAACCCGCCAAAAATCCGGAGGTTGGGTTCGAAGAAGGTCTGAACGGGAATGGCGGCACGCGGGGTGACGCTCGACTGTGGGGACGGATGCACTGGCGACCGCTGCCTACTGGCACCCTGGGCGTGATGATCAGTTTTCTGCGTGGCCGGGCAGTAGAATCGCGCCGATACCGGGAGCATCGACGGAAGGTGAAAGCAGCGCAATCGAAAGCGGCTCAACTACACCTGCGGAACCGCTTTCGATGCTTATACGGTAATCTGCGCAGATTACTGCGCCATCGCGCCCGAAGCCGGATGCCCCATGCCCATTGCGTCGTTCTTTTTCATCTTGTCGTCCTTCTTCATTGCATCCTTCTTCATAGAATCTTTCGACATGGCATCCTTGGACATGGTGTCCTTCGCCATCGAGTCGTGGGCCATTGCGTCACTTGCCTGGGCGAATGCCATGGAGCCGCTCAGGGCCAACGTTGCTGCGAGTGCTGCAGTGATGAAAAGTTTCATATCAACCTCTTGCTGGAGTGAAAGTTTCCGGTCGTGCCGGGGTGAATCGAAGTACCTGACGCCGCGATATTTCTCCGTCATTCGTGACGTCAGGAACCTCCGAACCAGTTGTAGCCCTGATCGACCCAATAGCCGCCAGGGAATTTATTCGTGACGAAAATCTCCATGATGTGCTTCGGATTTTTATAGCCCAATTTCGTAGGCATCCTTAGTTTCATCGGATAACCATATTTTGGCGGCAATTGCTGGCCGTCGAAGGTGAACGCCAGCAGCGTCTGCGAATGCAAGGCAGTCGGCATGTCGATGCTTTCGTAGTAATCGTCCGCGCACTTGAAACCAACATATTTCGCCGTTGTGTCCGCCCCCACCTGCTTCAGGAACTCCGAGAACGGCGTGCCACCCCAGCGTCCGATCGCACTCCACCCTTCCACGCAGATATGGCGCGTGATCTGCTCGGCTTTCGGCAACGCGTAAAGCTCAGGCAAGGTCCACGTTTTCGTGTTCTGCACCAACCCGCTTACTTTCAGGCGAAAGTCGGAACCATTCACGACAGGAGCGTCGTCAATGCCGTAGAACGCGTTGAATGGAAACGGCCGCGTGATCTGCGCTTCCGTGTAAGTCGGCGCGAGACGATTCGGATCGAAGAGCCAGCCTTGCACGGTGTCGTTCAGGCGAGAGACACGGCTAAGGAAGGTCTCAACGGATTTGTCGTCTGAGATACTGCAACCGGCCAGCATCGCGAGACCGCCGAGCGTCACAATGCGTTTGCCGAAGAGGCGGCGCGACGGCATGTCGAGTTCACGCCGAACGTCGATAATCAGCGACTCGCGGTCTACGCTCACGCGATTTGGCTTCATAGGTACCATGATCGAGATTCCTCGCGTCCTTAAAATTATCTTTTAGCCGGCGGGTGCGCGCAGCTGAATTAGTGGCTGGCTAAGTCGCCGAATTAGTGGCTAACTTAGCGACCGCGAATCATCGTAAGCAGTGAGCGCGGTACCAGTGAAACCATCACCAGATGCACGACAACGAATGCCGCCAGCAACGACATGGCCGAGAAGTGCACCACACGCGCAAAGTCATAACCGCCCATCAGTTCGCGCAGCAGCGGAAACTGCACCGACTTCCAGATTGCGAGTCCAGACAGGACAAGCACCGCAATATCGACCATCACGAACAGGTACGCGAACTTCTGCACTGCGTTGTACTTGCTCGGGTCGGCATGCGATAAATGCCCCTTGAGTGCCTCGCCCAGGTCATGCAAAATTGCACGCGGCCACAGCGGAAAAAACTTGCCCTTGATGCGCCCCGTGACAATGTTCATCGCGAGATAAAAGAGGCCGTTGAAGAACAGCAGCCACATTGCCGCGAAGTGCCATTGCAGCGCGCCGCCAAGCCAACCGCCCAGCGTGATACCCGGCGGAATCATAAAACCCTTGAACACCGGTGATGCATCGTAGATGCGCCATCCCGACAGCATCATCAGGATCACGGCAAGTGCGTTGAGCCAGTGCGTGATGCGTACCCATGCAGGCTGGAGGGTCCGCAAGGGAGTGCTTACGCGGCTCGCTTCATGTGTTGCGTTCATCCGGGCCTCCATGACTCGCTTCTGTGGGCGGCGCACAAACCGCCGCCAAAAACATGTTGTGCAACTCGCCTTGTGGATCCGCTCCTTTATCGTCTGCACGAAACCTTCGGAAGCTGATCGTTCGTTGTTAGTTAATTCGCTTCGATTGCCTGGCGGGTTACATCGCCCAACGAAATTTTTTAAGCACGCGAAAGCGGTCATGCAATGCGCATATGTGAGTGAGTTCGTTGGGGAAGGCGGATGGGTTACAGCGAGATGTTTTTTTACTACAGACGCTCAGGCGCAGCGAACAAGCGACCCTTGGGAAAGGTCAGCGGGATGATGAATCGCTATGCCAGGTCGGCGGTTCAGTTATCCGGCAAAAGTCCGGCCATCGAGCGACGCGAGTACCGGTCGCAAGAGTCCCTCCAGCAACGCCGGTTCCGGCCGGGCACGTGCCAGCACTCGAATGCCGAGCAGGACCGCCAGCAAAAGGCGCGCGAAGTCTTCAGCAGGCTGCGCGGATGAGATCTCGCCGGTTTGCTGACCTGCGGCCACGCATCGGCCGAAATAGGCCTCAAGCTTTACTAGCACGCCGGCCACGACCCGCTGGAACTCTGGATCATGCGGGGCCATTTCCAGCGCCGAGTTCACCAGCATGCACCCTTTGCGATCCTTGTCACTCAGCGAGCGGTGGACGATCTCATCGAAGAACGCCTTGATCGATTGAAGCGGCGACTGCGTCCCTTCGAAACGCCGGACACGGTCGTCCACGCTTCGCGACACATAGTGAGCCAGCGCCTGTCCATAGAGCGAGTGTTTGTCACCAAACGCGTTGTAGAGGCTCGCGCCCGTGATACCCATGCTGTCCGCGAGTTCGCGAACCGAGGTGGCTTCGTAGCCCCGGTTCCAGAAACACAGGACCGCGGCGTCGAGCACTGCGGCTTCGTCGAACTCTCTTGGCCGTGGCATCCAGTCCATTACTCCATTGAACGAGGCGATATTGCCATTCCGTTTTCGTTACGATATTCTAAATCGATTGATCTAAAACATAAATCACAACACGTCTTGCAGTAAACACAGCCGCTGCGCGAGTCTTACAGATGCATTTCGAAGCTGAACGTCGGCGTGTCCAAATGGCCGCACCGTTCTCGCCATGTCCGTAACGGTCGAGACTTTCTGCGCATGACGGCATGGCGAGGACGCTGCCGTGCGCTCCTGGCGAGCCGCAGCGGCCCATCTCAACACCCAAGGACAACATGATCCGTTTTTACTTTCACCCGACGCCGAATCCCGCCAAGGTCGCGCTCTTTCTCGAAGAGGCGGGGCTCGAGTACGAAGTGTTTCCCGTCGACACCAGCAAGGGCGAGCAACATCTGCCGGCATTCAGGAGTATCAATCCGAACGGCAAGGTCCCGGCCATCATCGATACGGACGGCCCCGGCGGAGCCGAAGCAAGGGTATTCGACTCCAGCGCCATCCTGCTCTACCTCGCCGACAAGACGCAGCGTTTCGCGGGTAAGCCCTCGGACCGTCCCGAATTGCTCTCATGGCTGTTCTTTATCAGCTCCGGACTCGGCCCCTTCTCCGGCCAGGCGGTGCACTTCCAGCACGCCGCGCCCGAGAAGATTCCGTATGCGATCAACCGGTACCGGCGGGAGATCGAGCGGCACTATCGCGTGCTTGACGAGCACTTGTCTGGCCGCGAGTACATCGTCGGAGACGAGTATTCGATCGTTGATATGTCCGCGTGGGGATGGCTGGAGCGCGCGTCGCGGGTGTTGGCCACCGACGCGCCGCTTGCCGCATTCCCGGATCTGCACCGCTTCTTCGACACCATCAGTGCGCGTCCCGCCGTCGCCCGGGCGCGGGCGGTGGGCCACGACCTTACTTTCAAGCGCGAGGTTGACGAAGAGACACGGCGCGCGATGTTTCCATCGAATTATCCCGAGATCACCCGTTAAGCAACGGCCCACCTGGGACCGAAGGCCTTCGCCCTCGGCGCGCGATCGACAGAAGCAAGCCGATCCGGCACAATCCGCCCGCTTTGTTGGCTGCTGCTTCGTCTGCTGCTAATACTGCGGCATAGGTGCGCGACGTTTGCGTGCTTGGACCTGTCGTCCGTAGCCGCCGTAAAGCATTGGCCTGCAGTGTGCCTAAAGCCGATCCCGACATAAAATCGCGGTAATCTTCGGCGTCAGAACCTGAAGCGACGAGCCTCGCGCACGGCAGGACCCGCGTTGCCGCGTCACGAAAATACCTGCTATAGATGGCCGCCACGAACGGTGTCCATTCCCGGCGCTGGGAGCGTCGACATCCGTCGGCAAGCCCACCGCAATTTATTTGAAGCGCGCTGTAACCCGATTCCGCGATGAAGCGAATAATACAAAGTGGTTCTGTGCCTGGTGTCGAAGAACGGTTGAGGGCCCTGTTCATCCGCGGCCTGAATGGCGACGCTGTCGCCTATCGGACGTTCCTCGACGACTTGACGGGGCATCTGCGCGGCTTCTTGAGAAAGCGCATTTTTTACCTGCAGGACGACATCGAGGATGTCGTGCAGGAGATCCTGCTGGCCGTGCACAACAGCCGCCACACCTATCGCCCGGACGAACCGTTGACTGCCTGGGTGCATGGGATCGCACGCTATAAGCTGATGGATTTTTTCCGCGCAAGATCGCGGCGTGAAGCATTGAACGATCCGCTGGACGACGCGCTGGAGATTTTCGCGACCTCGGACGAAGAACCCGCCGATGCCAAACGCGATGTCGGCAAGCTGCTTGAACAATTGCCGGACCGTCATCGGCTGCCGATTGTTCACGTGAAGCTACAAGGGCTCTCCGTGACAGAAACCGCCGCGCTCACGGGAATGTCGGAGTCGGCGGTCAAAGTGGGCATTCACCGCGGACTGAAAGCGTTGGCAGCAAAGATTCGAGGCACCGCATGAAAACCGAGGACCTGATTTCGCTTCTATCGACTGGCGTTATGCCGGTCGACCCACGCGTGTCCGCGCGCCGCTTCGGGCGTGCAATCGTATTGGGTGGGCTCGGCGCGCTCGTCCTGATGGCGGTGATTTTCGGCGTACGGCCGGACATCGCCACAATCTCGCGCACGCCGATCTTCTGGGCCAAATTCGCGTTCCCGACAACGCTTGCGGCAACCGCATTGTTCCTTGTAGTGAGGCTGTCGCGACCCGGGACGACCATCGGCAAGTTCTGGGCAATGCCTGCGGTGCCCGTGCTCGTTGTGTGGAGCGCGGCCGTGGCGGTCTTGTGTCTCGCCTCACCCGACGCACGCATGCCGCTTGTCATGGGCTACACGTGGCGTACCTGCCCATTCAATATCCTGTTGTTGTCGGTGCCGGCGTTCGTCGCCGTATTCTGGGCAATCCGCGGACTCGCGCCAACCCGGCTCAGGCTCGCTGGCGGGGCGGGCGGCATGCTCGCGGGAACCCTCGCGACGATGGCCTATTGCTTCCACTGCCCCGAGATGAGCGTCGCGTTCTGGGCTGTCTGGTACCTGCTCGGCATGACGCTTGCCACGCTGATTGGCGCATTGCTTGGGCCGCGTTTCTTGCGCTGGTAAGTGAGGCTGAGAATAAGAATTAACGTGCGGGCGTAACCCGGCCACTCCTCGAAACGAATAGAAATCATGCGCTAGCGCATGACGCTGCTTAACTGCTGGCAGCGCTGTCGTTTCTTATAGCGGAGTGGTCATGAAAACCAGCGAGTTCGTATCGATGCTTGCAACAGGCATCGTCCCGACCCATCCGCATGTCATCGCGCGACGTTTCACAACGGCACTGTTCTTCGGATTGACCGGCGCTACCTGCATGGTGGTCGCCATCTACGGCGTGCGTGGCGACATGCCGCAAATGCTGATCACCCCCCTCTTCTGGTTGAAGGTTGCGTTTCCTCTCGCGATCGTAGGCGCATCGCTTTTCGTCGCGATGCGGCTGTCACGACCAGGCGCGGACACGGCAATGGCCTGGGTCTCGCTCGCCATTCCACTCGTGCTCGTCTGGCTGACGGCGCTGGTCGTGATTATTGCCGCTCCGCCCACGCTGCGGCTTCAGCTTGTACTTGGGAAGACCTGGCAAGTCTGCACGGTGAATATCGTGATCTTGTCAGCACCCACGTTTGTCGCCGTGTTCTGGGCCATGAAAGGGCTGGCACCGACCCGGCCGGTCATCGCGGGCGCGGCAGCCGGCCTGCTAAGCGGCGCGCAGGCGGTGCTGGTCTACACGCTCTACTGCGTGGAGATGACCGTGCCGTTCTGGGGCGTGTGGTATGTGCTGGGCATGGCGGTCCCGACGGTGCTCGGTGGTTTGCTTGGGCCTAGGGTGCTTCGATGGTGAACCGCAAAGCGAGGGCCTCATGGACGCAATTCAGGCCGTCGCTTCAACGGCGACGCGTCCCCGTATCCAGCCGATCAACCCGCACTGGCGGCACGAACCACGCAAGACAAAGTCCCGCTATCGCCGCCGCAGCAGCCAGCCCAAGTCCCACGTGTATCGATTCGATCAACGCACCGCGGGCTGACTGCATCATCGCGTCGCCTGCATGACCCGCCATGATCAGCCGACCGATCAGCGCCGCCTGTTCCGCGCGATCGATCAGTAACTCCGGGCTTGCGAACGACTTGAACCACTGCGTCGCCTGATACGTATCGAGCGACCGATGCACGCCACTCGTATAGAGGCGGCCGAGCAACGCGCCCGTCATAGCCGTGCCAAGCATGCCGCCGAACATCCGCAGCGATTGAAGCAGCGCCGTCGCGGCACCAAGATGGTCGCGAGCTACGAGTTGCTGCGAAAAGAGCGTGAGGTTCGACGCGACCAGACCCAGCCCGACACCGCTGAAGCCCATGCAAGCCATCCACACAAAATGAGGCACGGTGCCCGTGATCGCGACAAGACAAAGCGCGGCGCACGCGAACAGCGCAAAGCCGATATACATCACACCGTTCGCATGCCTGATGCGCGTGACGATCCTGTTGTTCACCACACTGCCCACGGTCGTACCCAGCAGCAGCGGCGTGATCAGCATGCCCGAGTCATGCGGCGACATCGCAAAGCCGCCTTGAAACAGCAAGGGCACGTAGAAGACCAGCGAGAAGAGCGAGAAACCGCCGAGTACGGACATCGCGAATAGCGCCGCCAACTTTCGGTCCAGCAGCATGTCGACGGGAACGATCGGGTAAGTCATGCGCTTTTCCCAGAGCAGCAGCACCGCTGCGCCGGCTATGGTGAGGAACGCGAGCACACAGGTCACGGGCGTGATGCCGTCATTCGGAACCCATTCGATCAGCAGTTGCAGCACGCCAAATGTTGACGCAAGTACCAGCGCTCCGACCCAATCCAGCTTCACCGGCGCGGCTGAACGCGGCCGCCGGAGGTGCGGCAGGAAAGCGCGCACGAACAACAACGAGACGATGCCCACCGGCAGATTGACAAAAAACACGAGCCGCCATCCGCCGTACTGGGTCAGCACGCCCCCTAGCGTCGGGCCCACGATATTCGCCAATGCAAACGCCGAACTGACAAACACCAGCCAGCGCAGGCGAAGCTTCGGATCGGGAAAAAGATCAGCGACAGTGGCGAACATCGTACCCACCAGGATGCCGCCGCCGATCCCTTGCAAGCCTCGCGCGATCACGAGGAAGAGCATATTGGCAGCCATGCCGCACATGACCGACGCGATGGTGAAGAGAATGATCGCCGCCATTAGAAACGGCTTGCGGCCGAACAAGTCGCCTAAGCGCCCGAAGATCGGGATCGTGATGACCGACGTCAGCATGTACGACGTCGCTACCCACGCATACAGATCGAAGCCCTTGAGATCAGCCACGATACGCGGCAGCGCTGTCCCGACAATCGTCTGATCGAGGGCGACCAGCATCGCTACAAACGATACCCCAAGCATCGCCAGCACCGACTCGCGGAACGGCAGCAACTGCCCGGCTTCAATAGGTACGGCGATGTCCGGGGTCATGGCGTTCTCCTGATGCTGTCGGGAACTGCGGCTGGTGGGTAGCTTGGTGCCTGCGCCTGCGCTGTGTCAGCGTGCCTGACGGGGTGCGCGTGCGCAAGTTAAGTCATGACGCGATTGATAGTGAGTGGTCACGTTGGTAGTTCGGCGCAGCTTCCGATGCGGTTACACGCGTGAGCCGAGACTCAAGAGCATCTTCCGTGCGCTGGCCCGACACGCTTGGCGCTTGGTTTATCCCAGATGACTCTCCTCACCGCAGTGTTATATGCGTTCCATACGCGTTTGCGGATGCCTCATGGCAATTTCACGCTAGCTGTAACCGGTTTTTACGGATCGCCGAAATAACTATCAGGCTACGCGACTTCTTGATCAGGCATTCCCCAGCCTGACTTGGATCCACAGATGTTCGACACCCCTGTCGATGACGCTCCGTGACCACGGGCATTGCCAGGCCACTTCCCGGTCAACAGCACCGTTCCCATTACCTTCGGAGTCCGTCATGCGTGCTTCATCGATTCTGTCCCTTGCCGCGCTGCTCGTTTCCTTCTCCGCCGCCACTGCCAGCGCCGCCTCCACTAACGCATGCAGCGCATCGAGCCCCGAGCATCGCGCCGCACTCGTCGAACTCTATACAAGCGAGGGCTGCAACAGTTGCCCGCCTGCCGATAACTGGTTGAGCGAACTTGACCATGCCCGCAAGACCAGCACCATCGTGCCGCTGGCACTGCATGTGGACTACTGGGATAGCTGGGCGTGGAAGGATCGGTTTGCGCAAGCTGCGTTCACCACGCGACAGCAACAACTGACCTACACGGGGGGCGGGCACGTGGTGTACACGCCGGAGATTTTCGTAGGCGGTCGCGAGTTGCGCAGTTGGTCGAGCGACGCGAGCTTCGAGTCCCGCATTCAGCAGTTGAATAGCGAAGCCCCACTCGCCGATATCCACATTGACGGTCATCCTTCCGCGCCCGGACATGTCGCCTTCGACGCTGCATTCACCGCTCGCAAGAACCTTCCCGACGACGCTGTAGCGTACGCCGCCGTGTATGAGAACCAGCTCGTCAGTGCGGTGAAAGGCGGCGAGAACAGTGGCGTCACGCTGCATCATGACCGCGTGGTGCGTCGCTGGATCGGGCCGGTCCGGATAGTCGACGGACACGCATTGATCACCGGCGATTACGTGTCGGCGGATGGACATGACGGCGTGGTGGCGTTCGTCGAGCGCGGAGCGACGGGGGAAGTGCTGCAAGTGGCAGAACTGCCCTCGTGCGGCAGCTAACGATCCACCACGAATGCCAATAGCGACCCAATAGGCAACCCTGGCCGCGGTTTATTCCGCGTTTTGAGCGTCGTGATCCCACGCAGGAAAGGGGTCCGCGAATCGCTGCCACGCTTGCGGACCTTGCGCCATTTCCACGTCGTTGAGTAGGCACGCATCGAGGCGCGCGTAAGGTCATCTCGTCCATATCGATGCCGATCAACACCAACTCCTGCCGCGCGTCGCCGACCTGAGGATCCCAGTCGCCATCAATCGATTTCAGCAATTCGGCATCTTCCGGCCAGTAGGCTTTCGGTACGGCTGCCCACCACAGCCCCATCCCGCCGTGCCGGCATACCCCGCCCGCCTGCGACCACGACCCTACGTAGGTTGGCCGGCTGGCGAGCCAGAAGAATCCTTTGGAGCGCACCACGCCCGGCCAGTTGCTCGTGATCAGTTGCCAGAAACGCTCGGGATGAAACGGCCGGCGCGCGCGATAAACGAAATGCGTGATGCCGTATTCCTCGGTCTCGGGCGTGTGCTCGCCACGCAATTCCTTGAGCCAGCCGGGCGCTTTGGACGCTTCATCGAAGTCAAACAGACGGGTATCGAGCACCTTGTCCAGCCTGAGCTTGCCAAACTCCGCGGTCTCGATCCGTGCCCGGGGATTCAGCCCCTTCAGGATTGTCATCAGGCGTCTGCGATCGGCGTCGCCGACCAGGTCCACCTTGTTCAAAACGATCACATCGCAGAATTCCACCTGCTCGACCAGCAGGTCGACGACAGTGCGCGTATCTTCCTCGCCCATCGATTCGCCCCGCGTTTGCAGGCTGTCCGCCGAGCTATAGTCCTTGAGGAAATTGAATGCGTCCACCACGGTTACCATGGTGTCCAGACGCGCGACCTCGGACTGGCTTTGGCCTTGCTCGTCGGCGAACGTAAAGGTTTCGGCCACCGGCAGCGGCTCCGAAACCCCGGTCGATTCAATCACTAGATAGTCAAAGCGCCCTTCCTTCGCAAGCCGCTTCACCTCGAGTAAAAGGTCTTCGCGCAGCGTGCAGCAAATGCAGCCGTTGCTCATCTCGACCAGCTTTTCGTCCGTGCGCGCCAGTTCAGCGCCGCCATCGCGAACCAGCGCAGCGTCGATATTGACCTCGCTCATGTCGTTGACGATCACCGCCACTCGCCTGCCCTCTCGATTGTTCAGGATGTGGTTGAGCAACGTGGTCTTTCCTGCGCCCAGGAAGCCCGACAAAACAGTTACCGACAGCTTGTCCATTATTTCCTTCCAAAAAGTTCTCGCATAATTGGTTTTGAATGTTATAACATTGCATTTGCAACGTGCAAAACTTTTTATCCCTCTGGCGTTCCGCGGCCCCACCTCGGCCGCGCTACTTGATATGCCCGCAACCGGCGCCTGCCTGCTATCGATTAGGACTACGTTCTTTACTAATTAAAGTCAATCCTCGGGGACCGTACGACGTCACCAGGCGGCGCGCATCCAACACAACCCATTCAGAAAAATAATCGATGAAAAATCGTACGCTCATCGCCCACGCGGCCTTATTGCTGTTCGCTCAGATCGCCACCTGGGAGGCTTATGCCGCAGGTTCGGACGGCGCCGTATCAGGCTCCGTCATCGATGGTTCCGGCAAGCCCGTCGCCCATGCCAGCGTGGCCTTGCAAGACGCCAGCGGTGCGTCCGTCGGCGCCACGAGCACAGACACCGCGGGACATTTCACGGTCGGTCATGTCGCGCCGGGAACCTATGCAGTCGTCGTAGCGGCGCCGGGCTACGCCAGCGGCAGCAGCATCGCAACGGCGAGCGGCGGCACGCAGACGTCCGTGTCGGTGGCACTGAACAAAAGCGACGCGATTGACGTGCAGGTCAATGCGAAGCGACTCGATCGCGCGCGCAACGGCCTGCTGCCTGAAACGGGCAGCAGCGTGTATCGCTTCAGCCAGGCGGATATCGATACCCTTCCCGCCGGCCAGGACACGCCGCTCAATCAGGTGTTGCTGCAAGCGCCCGGCGTGGCGAGCGACTCGTATGGTCAGTTGCACGTACGCGGGGACCACGCGAACCTGCAATACCGTATCAACGGCATCATCATTCCAGAGCCGATCAGCGGATTCGGCCAGTCGCTGGATACGCGCGTTATCGATCAACTCAACCTGTTGACCGGCGCGTTGCCTGCTCAATACGGCGACCGCACCGCAGGTATCGTCGATATTCATACGAAGAACGGCGACCAGGGTAACGGCGGTTCTGTCGATGTCTTCGGCGGCAGTCACCAGACCATCAAGACCAGCGCCGACGTCTTCGGCAGCCAGGGACCGTTCAGCTACTATTTCAGCGGCTCGCTGGGCGAGAACAATCTGGGCATCGAAAATCCGACATCGAGCGCCAGCCCGCTTCACGATCACACCCGCCAGGGCGATGCGTTTGGCTTGATGTCCTACATCATCAATCCGCTCACGCGCGTGAGCCTGATGTTCGGCACGACCAGCAACCAGTTTCAGATTCCCAATACACCCGGCTTGCCGACCGCTTTCACCTTGAACGGCAACACCACGTTCGATTCAAGCACCCTCAACGAAACACAATCCGAACTCAACCAGTTCGCGGTCGTCGCGCTGCAAGGGACCAACGGCGGCGCGCTGGACTATCAGGTCGCGCTTTTTACACGCTACTCGCGCACGCAATTCAATCCTGACCCGGTGGGCGACCTGCTGTTCAACGGCGTGGCGGCAAGCGATTTCCACAGCGACAGCGCCAACGGTGTGCAAGCGGATACGACCTACCGGCTCAACGAAAAACACACGCTTCGCGCGGGCATTTCGTTCCAGCAGGAGCATGCGATCTTCAACAACAACTTAAGCGTTTTTCCCGCCGATGCCGACGGCAACCGGCTCTCCGATCAGCCCTTCAACGTGCCTGACTCGAGCAGCAAGACGGGGTATCTTTATAGCGCGTACGTTCAGGACGAGTGGAAACTGACCGATAAACTCACGATCAACTACGGTCTGCGCTACGACAAGATGGACGAGTACGTCAGCGCGAGTCAGCTAAGTCCGCGTGTGGGTCTCGTTTATGCATTGACGCCTTCAACAACGGTTCACGCCGGATATTCCCGTTACTTCACGCCGCCTGCGTTCGAGCTTGTTTCGGGCGAAGATATTGCGCACTTCGTGGGCACCACCGCCCAGACATCGAACCAGAACGATCCGGTGCAACCAGAACGCAGCCATTATTTCGATCTCGGTATCACGCAGCGGTTGAGTTCGACTATCACGGTAGGCGTCGACGCGTACTACAAGAAATCGACGAACCTGCTTGACGAGGGCCAGTTCGGCACCGCGTTGATTTTCACGCCGTTCAACTATCAATATGGCCGTGTCTATGGTGTCGAATTAACCAGCAACTATAAACAGGGCAATGTGTCGGCCTACATGAACGTCGCGTTCAGCCGCGCACAGGGAAAGGACATCGACTCGGCGCAATTCAATTTCGATGCCGCCGAACTCGCTTACATCAGCAATCACTGGGTCTACCTCGATCACGACCAGCGCGTGACTGCCTCGTTCGGCGGCGCGTACCAGTTGGGCAAGACCACTTTCACCTTCGACGGCATTGTGGGCAGCGGATTGCGCAGCGGCTTCGCGAACACCGACCACCTGCCTTTCTACACGCAGGCGAATCTGGGCGTGATCCATCACTTCAATTTCAACGAACCGCTGATCGACAAGTTCGACGCGCGCCTGCTGCTCATCAACGCGTTCAACCGCGTCTACGAGCTGCGCGATGGATCAGGCATTGGCGTGGGTGCACCGCAGTATGGCCCGCACATTGCCATGTACGCAGGCGTCACGAAGAATTTTTAATCAATCGGATAACTTAACGAAAAGGCTTCGATCATGCAGGATTGGGCAGGTATGACTGCCGCAGCGCGAGTAGGTGGCTGGGTGGTGTACCCGCTCACGCTGCTCGCCGTGCTGGCGATCGCTATCGTAATCGATCGCGCGTACGTGTTCGTGCGATTTGCAAGCCAACCCGGAACCGGCACCAATGCACTGCCGGCACAGAATGCGTTCAGCCGCCTTTATGCAGCGGTGACAGCGCCAGCCGGAACACCACTATGGCTGGTCGAAGAACGTGCTCAATCGGTCGCAACGAGGATCGAACGGGACATGAGCCGCGGCTTCTGGGTGTTGGAGACTATCGTGACGGCTGCGCCCTTGCTCGGGCTGCTGGGGACCATTGTCGGAATGATGCATTCGTTCCAGCTATTCGGTGGCAACAGCCTGGTTAATCCTGGCGGTGTCACCGGTGGCGTGGCGCAATCGCTGGTGGCGACAGCTATTGGATTGGTCGTCGCGTTGTTCGCGCTTTTCGCCTTCAATTATTTCTCGCGACGCCTTGAACGTCTGATCGATGACCTCGAAGTGCACGCCAACGAGCGCCTCAGCGAGATTCGGCTCAAGGCCGAAAGCGCCGGACCGATGGCCGGAGACACGCGATGAAGTTCCGGCGCTCGCGGGCATCGAAGCGTGGGCGCATCGAGATCATTCCGATGATCGACGTGATGTTCTTTCTGCTCGCGACCTTCATGCTGGCATCGCTGGCCATGCAACGTCTGGATGCCGTCAAGGTCGATTTGCCGTCCGGACAGGCACAGCGGATGTCCGAAGATCAGCCTTTGACACTGGCGATCGATCGATCGAACACGGTCTTTCTAAATCGTCAGCCCGTTCGCCTGGATGAGGTGGAAGCCCGCGTCCGGCGGCTTCTCAAACCGGACCGGAACGTGATCATCGCCGCGGACGACGCCGCGGCGCAAGGAGCCGTCGTTCAGGCCATGCTCGCCGCACGTCGCGCGGGTGCGGAGCATTTCCTGATTGCCATACATCGTGAGTAGGGAGAAAGGGAGCCGGGCAGGTTTGATGGGTGCGCCACGAATCAGATTTAGCGTGGCCCTTCTGATTGCGTTTGTGCTTTGGGCCGTTCTGCTGACCCAGTTCGTGGACCCGCTCTTACGGCCTCTGCCGAGTGCCGTCCCGGTGCAAGCGACTGTGGAAATGCGTCTTGTCGAATTGGCCACGCCCCCCGCGAATGCGCGTGCTGCTGCCCCTTGGGCACCCCCTGCGGCAGTCACGCCGCAACTGCACGCCCGACGGGATCCAACGCCGGCCCGAGTGGCGAAACCGCATGAAATCCAGCATCCAACCCCGAACCGCGTAGTTGCGAAAACGGACCAACCGGCACCGCCAGCGTCGCCGGAGGCGAGCCCCGCAGCAACATCCACAGCCGCTGTGACAACGTCGTCTTCTACGTCAACAAGCAATACTGAGGCCCCTTCAGCGCGCTCCGACGCACGCGTCATCAGTCAGCTGATGCCTTCTCTCCCCGACGATCTTCGCGAGGACTCCTATCAGGCGATCGCCGTCGCGCGTTTCGATATTCACGCGGATGGGACGATTGAAGTAGAACTTTCGAAGCCGACGCAAAACCCTCGCCTGAATGCTTTACTACTTGAAACGCTGAGCAAATGGCGATTTTTCCCCGCGATGCAAGGTGGACATCCCGTGGAGAGTCATCAGGACGTGCGCGTGCATTTCAACGTGAGTTAAACCCCTGTCCTTGGCGCGAGCAGCGAAGGCAATGCTCTTTCTCGCGTTTTATCCTGGCGACGGCACTCTAGATGGGTAAGCGGCCCATCACGCTCCGGCGGTTGACGCCCATACTTTTAACTCACGTGGACCTGGACGATCGCTTCAATCGACCACCCTGACCATCCCCGAAGCGAGATCGTAGATCGCTCCGATCACTTGCACCTTGCCCGCCCTCACATACTCTCCGATCAGCGGCTTCGAGACCCTCAACCGGTTGACGTTCAGCCGCACATTTTCGATCGTGGCGTCCGCCACCAGATCGCCATGTCCATGCGTCTTGGCGATCTCGACGGCCGGCGTGATCGCCCTGACCAGTTCGGGCAAATGCCCCGGCAAGACGGCACCTTCACGGATCACCTTGACTGCGGCGGAGACCGCGCCGCAATGTGTATGTCCAAGCACCACGATCAACGGTACACCCAAGAACTTCACCCCGTATTCCAGGCTGGCGAGTCCATCGTCGTTGACGAAATTACCCGCGACCCTTACGACGAAAAGATCGCCCGGACCTTGATCGAACGCCAACTCAGGTGAAACCCTTGAATCCGCGCAACCGAGAATCGCCGCAATGGGATATTGCGCCGTCACTCGTGCCGCCCGGCCAGCGGAATAGTCCTTGTTTGCAGGGACATTATCAACATATCGCTCGTTGCCCTGCAGCAGGCGTGCAAGTGCATCCGAGGGTGCAATCGCGTTGGGACCAGGCCCCGCTGAAGGTTGATCGGCGCGTGCATCATGCAACGAAAATGCAGCAAGGACCGCGGATGCCGCGCCGGCAAAAAGAGCGCGCCGGCGCGACAAGGAACACATCGAATGAACGCACATGGAAAACTCCTCCAGAGGAATAAACGCCACACCCATCACGGGACGCAGATGCGCGTCCGACGCTCCTGGACAGTGCGTCAACCGCGCGCGGGAGAACGTGTTTTTCGCCCGGTTACACGATAGTCGTCGCTGCGCCAATCACGATTGCTGAGCCCAAAACTTCGACTAGCTCAGCGCATGCCGGCGACCGGCACCACGGCGACGGGTTGTGCGTAGCTTACGTTCGCCACAGGCACGGCAGCGTAGCCGCCCTGCACTGGCACATAAACCACTGGCTTCGGCGCCGGCATGCGGACCGCAACAACAGGAGCCGCGGGCACCACCGCGACGTACCTCCGCTGAACCGGGACGCTGTAGTAAACAGGCCGCGGCGGCGGTACATAAACCACAGCCGGTCCGGCGTATACAACGAATGTCCGTGCTTCAGCGCCGGCGCAGAGCATGAAACCAAGAGCAGTGGCGGCGGATGCACTGATAAGACGAATATTCATGTGAATTCCCTTCAATTCGATCGGCAGGTCTCGTCTTCGCTTTGGAAGCCGTTCCGCCGGGCAATTCGCATTGCTTCAGAGCCTTGCGAATCTGTTGAAGCGCTCGTAGCGCCGACCACCGAAAGATACGCAAACCGCGGTTGAAAACCACGTCAAAACATATTTCATTCGATGTCACGGTCATCCGTGCTCACACGTCAGGGCACGCAATTTTTGTAGGGAGTAGATGCTTAGTTATCGGCACGATGCATGACATGTGGTGACATGATTCGTAGCCGGTTTGTCATTCATTTTCGGGTGCTGGCCGATAAGCTTCGGTCTGCCATTGGTCTTGGCCGCTCCTGACGGCCAAACGCAAACACCCGCAACCAATGGCAAACGAACCCTTCATTCACTGGAAGTCACTGGAGAACCCCATGAAAAACACGCTTACCATCCTTGTCCTGTCCATCGCCGCCTCCTTCGCCAGCACAGGCGCCATGGCGCAAACCGCGCCGCAAGCCACGGTCAGCCCGCAACGCATGGAGCGTGCGATGCAGCAACTGCAGGCGCGCTTTGCTGCCGCCAACACCACGCACGACGGCAAGCTGACCCAGGCGCAAGCAGCGCAAGGCATGCCGATGGTCGCGCAGAACTTCGACCAGATCGACACGCAAAAAGCTGGCTACATCACGCTGCCGCAAATCGAGCAATTCATGCAGCAGCGCGCGACATCGCACTGACGGTGACGCGACAGCAGTGGAAGCTTTTTGTTCTGTGCGTACTGGACTATTGTCTTTGAATTGAGGTCCGCGTTGTCCTCTTCTCGCAGCCAGCGCGGCGCTCATTGTGCCGCTCGCCGGTTGCGTGACAGTCGGCCCTGCTTCAACTAGCTGGCCACGCGCGTGGAGAACCCGCAGTTTGAAAACCTGCCGTCCCAAGCACTGCTACAGCGGCTTGCCGAACGTCACGAAGCACATCCGTCCGACGCATCGAAGGAGGCATGAATGGAGAGTCAGCCGAAGATCATCGTTCTCGACGACGAAGCCGAGTTGCGCAACATGCTGCAGCGTTTCCTGAGCAGTCACGGGTTCGAAGTCCGCGTGGTCGCCGACAGCAAGCGACTTGATCGCTATCTGCAGCGCGAGCCTTTCGATCTGCTGATTCTCGACCTGATGATGGATCAGGAGGATGGGCTATCGGTGTGCCGGCGCTTGCGTGCCGAAGGCCAGACACTGCCCATTCTCATCCTCACCGCCAAGGGCGATCCCGTCGACAAGGTCATTGGTCTCGAAACCGGCGCCGACGACTACCTCGCCAAACCGTTCCTGCCGCGTGAACTCGTCGCACGCGTTCGCGCGCTGCTCAGACGCCAGAAGATCGCTGCGGGCGAACCTGTACTCAGGTCGCAGACCGTGCGTTTCGGCGACTATTGCCTCGATCTCGGCAAACAGCGCCTCTACAGGTGCGGCGAGTTGTTCGAGATTCATTCGACCCAGATGCTGCTATTGAATGCTCTGGGTGCTTCACCGAACCGGCCCGTTAGCCGTGACAATCTGATCGCCCGCTCACGCGGACGCGACCACGATGCGCTTGATCGCAGTATCGACGTGCAGGTACTACGGCTGAGACAAATCGTGGAAGCCGATCCGTCGAAACCGCGCTTCGTCAAGACGGTGTGGGGCGTGGGCTACATGCTGGTCGCGGAAGTCGAACCATGAGACCTCGCATGAGCCGACGCATGAGCCCTCGCATAAGCCCTCGAATGGGCTCAGTCACGCTGCCGCGCTCGTTGTTCGCACGCAATATCGCGCTGCTCGTGGCACTGGTCATTGTCAGCCAGATCAGCTCGTTAAGCGTACTAATGCACTTTGTTCAGAGACCACGGATCGAACGCGCCGCCGAGACTTTCGCGATCTACGTGCAAACGCTCGATGACCTGCTGAAGACCGTCGCGCCTGACGCACAGAGCGCACTCGCGGTTCGCTTCGAAGCCAGCCGGCAATTCCCCGCCGGCGCCGCCTCCGAACCTTCGCTGACATGGCGCAATTTTTATCGGACTTATCAGCGCGATGTTTTTATCGATACCTTACGCCAGCATTTGCCCGCGGGCATGGAGGTTCAATGGCAGACGCAAGGCGAGCAACGGCTTTGGATTCGCGCGCATCTTGGTCACGAACCTAGCTGGATCGCCCTGCCCGTTCCTGAAGCCGCTCACAACGACGGCATGCTCTCCGCTGTCGCGCTGTCGCTCGCGCTTGGCGGGCTTGCCATCGTCACCGCCTACCTGATCCAGCGCCATATCAACCGGCCCTTGCGCGATCTCGCCAACGCAGCGCACCGCTTGAGCTCCGGCGACGCGCCACAAGCACTGCGTGTCGATGGAACGACCGAGATCGCGCAAGTCAGCGTCGCATTCAACCAGATGGTCCACGCTTTGCAGGAAGCCGATGCGACCCGTTCGCTGATGCTCGCCGGTATCTCGCACGATATCCGCACGCCGTTGACGAAGCTGCGCCTGGCCGTGGCAATGACCACACCATCGGAAGAACATGATGAACTCGCGCTATCGACGGATCATTATCTCGATCAGATCGACGCCATTCTCCAGCAGTTCATGGACTATGCTGGTAGCGGCACGCGTGAAGCGGCCGAGGTCGGTGACCTGAATGCGCTGGTGACTAGCCTTGCCGCCGACTTCGCCGGTCTTGGTCACGTGTTCGAGCTGACTCTGGGCGAGCTGCAACCATTCGCGTTCCGTCCTATCAGCGTCATGCGCGTTCTGATGAACCTGATGCAGAACGCGGTGCTGTACGGCCGCGTGGGGTTGTCGGCGCGTACCTGGGAAGACGATGCCAGTCACACCGCGTACGTGGAGATCGCCGATCGTGGCAACGGCGTGAATGCTGGGGATCTCGATGCATTGAAAGCGCCGTTCAAACGCGGGCGTTCGACGGGCGCGCATCCGGGAGGGACGGGGTTGGGTCTGGCTATCGTCGAAAGGATCGCGAAGCTGCATGGCGGTGAACTTCAGCTGCTGCAGCGTGAAGGCGGCGGGTTTGCAGCTATCGTCTCCTTGACAACGAGGCCAGGGAATCAGCGCTCGCAAGAAGAACGCGGCGCGGCTCAAGAGCCCTCGCAAGTAAAACGTTGAGCGCACATTGAACACTTGTTGCGCGTACTATTTCCGTCCCAGCGCGGCTGAAATGATCGCGCTGCGCAACACTTTGCCGACAAAGACAAGACGAAGATGGAGTTGGAGATGGAGACGGCCTTGACTACCCCTCACAATCTGATCGATACAACCATTGCCCGCGAAGGCACAACCTACGTACTGGTTCACGGCGCCTGGCATGGTGGATGGTGCTGGAAGACCGTCGCCCAAATCTTGCGCGCTCATGGGCATCAGGTCTTTACCCCTACGCTCAGCGGCCTGGGCGAACGTGCACATCTGCTCTCGAAGGCTATTGATCTCAGTGTCTTCATCCAGGACGTCGTCAATGTCCTCGAGTACGAAGACCTGACCGACGTCGTCTTGGTCGGCCACAGTTTTGGCGGACTGCCGATCACCGGTGCGGCAGATCGCGCGCCCCGGCGCATCCGCCAGCTTGTCTTTCTTGACGCCGTCGTGCTCGAGCACGGACAGACGGCGTTCTCCCGGCTTGCGCCCGAGATCGTGGCAGGACGCATCGCGCAGTCGAACGAGACCAGCGGCGGCCTCTCCATACCCGTGCCGCCCGCGAGCGCGTTCGGGGTGTTCGAGCCATCCCAGGTGGCGCTGCTTGAACGCAACTGTACGCCGCATCCGCTGAAGACCTTTGTTGACCCCATGATGCTCAACGGACCCGTGGGCGGTACGATCCCGAAGGTGTACATCCAGTGTGTCGATCCGGTGTACGAGCCGTTGCAAGCCAGCCGCGACTTCGTGCGTGCTCAAGAAGACTGGGCGTGGGACGAAGTAGAAACCGGACACGACGCAATGATCAGCGCGCCCGAAGCGCTTGCTGCCAAATTGCTCCGGTACGCGTCGTAGTCAGGCGGATCTGGCTATCGCCGCACGAATTGCGCGGCAGTGCCGCACAAGCTCAGGCTGCGTCAAAACGAACTGCTTGAGCGGCGTGTCTATATCGTAGAAAAAGATGTTCGCCACGAAGCCATAAACGCTGGCGTCGATACCTGCCGGCTGCGCGCCGAACAGGAATTCACTATCCCCAAGCAGATTCGATATCACCTGCAAATCGGCGATCCCTCGCGCATAGACCTCGCCGGTTTCAAAGCGACCGATGCCTTGATATCGATACCGCTCGAAGTTGTATTGTCTTGCCGCGTCGAGGCTATCTGGGGTAATGCCAGGATGTGCCGCCAGGAACGCGTCCTTGAAGACCGGCCAGAAACGCGGATCGCTCCAGCGTGAATACGACATGACCCAATACAGATCGTCGAGCGCCCGCCCGATCAAAAAGCTCAGGTCATGCTGGATGCGTGTCAGCGCATCGTCAATAGCGAGGCCGTACTGCCGCTTCAGATAAGCGATGATCGCGTCGCTATCGCCAATCGATTCCTGGCCGTCGGTCACGTACGGAAGCTGTCCGCGGGGTGCAGATTTTGTATCGAGGATATGCCGATGCTCGAAAGGCAAACCGCAGAGCTTGAGGAATGCGAATACCTTCAGACCATACGGATTGTTGTCTTCGAGACCGTACAGTTCCGGGTATGAAAAGAGAGTGATCATGCAACGCTCCCTGAAGAGGGTGCCGCGTGGCGGGCGTGGACATAGCCGCCCTTAGTTTATTCCAGCCTGCGTGGCGAGCAAACGGAAGCGCTCATGCGGGCGGACAGGAGAAAGCGGCAAAAACCCGCGCGACGATCGCCAGCGCCTGTTGCTTCAACTCCTCCTCCGACGACCCCGCTCCATCCAGGAGCAGCGCAGCCTCGCAGATCATTGAACCGATCATTCTTGCCACCAGGTACGGGTTCTCACAATCAAGACGTCCCACCTTCCTGAGCTCCGTCACCGCGGCTATCAGCAGCCCGTATGGGTAAGCCTCGCTGATCTCACGGCAGCGGCGCTCACCGAGAACGGCGGGCGCGTCCTGGATCACCAGCCGCCGGTACGCGGGTTCCATACAACTATCGAGAAAAGCGGCCGCTCCCGCCATCACTCGCGCTTCGACGTTCGGCTCGGCCACCGCATGGGCCCGGATCTGCTGCGCTGCAGCCGCCTGCAACGACACGACCAGCGCTTCGAACAACGCTTGTTTGTCCTCGAAGTGATGATAGAAGGCGCCGCGTGTCACGCGCGCAATCTCGGCAATCTCGCCGACATTCGCTTGGGCAAAACCCTGGGTCGTGAAGATCGTACGAGCGGCCGCGAGTAACGCCGAACGGGTCTGATCGGCGTACTCCTCGCGGCGTGTCTTGATGGGCGTGGGCAGGTTCATCGTTTTAGTGTACCCGGCGTCTTTTGAATTCTCATGGTATGTTACATACACGGTGTATGTGAAATGGGACCGCACTGGGCGTGTCCCCGCAGCGCCGACATGGAGAAACTCATGACAGAAGCAATCCGCGTTGATGCCGCCGCGCGTTATGTGCCGCCTACGTCCGAGCAACTGGCCGCCGCGCGAGATATTGTTGGACGATTCGCTGAACACTGGGATCACCCGCGAGCCGACGATCTGCGCGAACTGATGCATCCCGATACTCAAAATCTGATCCCGCCGATGAAGACGCCGGGTAATCGGGAGGATGTAGTCGAGCTCTTCCGGCAGGTGCTGCAGCAGTTACCCGATTTAAGAATCGCCGTTGAGCGATGGGCGCCCACGGAGAATGCCGTGATGATCGAATGGCGAGCAAGCGCGAGCGTTGCTGGTCAACCGCTTAGCTGGACAGGGGTGGATCGCTTTTGCCTACAGGGCGACCGCATGATCGAAGGACGCGTGTATTGGGACACGCGCGAACTTGCGGAACGGATCGCGGCGACTGTGGGGCAAGCTTGAAAGGCGCATCCATCCGGCGCGCCGATACTTCGTTCGGTCATCGCCTATACCGCCCTGATTCACCAGGCCGAGTGGGCGGCAAGGCTTCATAGGTGCGTTCGAACCGTTCACGCGAAGCGGGCCAACGCTCGCCCTTTACTCCAGTGATAAGGGCATCGCCGGCGTTATATCCCACTTCGCCTTCAAGGGTTGCCGGTACTCCGGGCGCTTGTGCGATTTCAACTTCAACCGGATCACGCCGTTTGGCATAACGGTCCGTCACGGGTCGATTGCTTTGATCCATCATTGCCTTCCGCTAGGATGCCCAACACACAGGTCGTGGCATAGGCGCTTGCGACGAAGCATCGGAGGCGCCCCGCCGGATTTACGGCCAATCAACTCATAAACTTGAATTTAGTTGACCGTGTCGCGCTTGGCAACACTACCGAGCCTTTTACCAGGCGTGCTCGCCCGGTCTTGCGGTCTTGCGCGCCAATAGCTGCGCTTGTTCGTGTCTGGATCGCTGGGCGCTTTGCAAACTAGGTTAGCTGACAAGCGTTGGGCGGAACCCGGAATCTCACGCCTGATGCGTCGAACCCGTCGCAATACGGTCGGCCAAACCGGCGTCGTAACTGGAATGGACATGCACCCGCTTCTTGTCGGGGTGCGCGTACGTATATGCCTTCCTCAGCGCCAGCGACGCCTCATGAAAACCCGAAAGAATCAGCTTTTGCTTGTTCGGATAATTCGCTATATCCCCCACCGCGAAGATCCCCGGTCGCGAGCTTTCGTAGTTCGACGTATCCACGTCGACCCGGCCACCGATTATTTTTAACCCCCAGTTCGCGATCGGTCCAAGGTCGGCAACCAGACCGTACAGCACCACCAGATGATCCGCATCGATCTGCGCGGTGCCCCCAATCTGCCGGATCTCGATCGATGCCAGCTTGTTCTCGGGTGCGGCCAGCGCCGCGATGGAACCGACCATGAACTCCATTTCGTCCGCGTCCACCGCGCGCCTCATCTCATCGACACTCGATGCCACCGCGCTGAACCCATTGCGCCGATGCACCAGCACGACTCGGCGCGCAACTTGGCGCAAGGCCAGCGCCCAATCGAGCGCGGAGTCACCGCCGCCGGCGACTATCACGGTCTTATCGGCGAAATCGGCGAGATTGCGCACGCTGTAGTGGACGTGGCTGTCTTCAAGCGGTGTCGCTTCGGGCAGTGCGAGACGCTGCGGTACGAACGCACCGTTCCCGGCGGCCAGCATGATCGCGGCGGTATCGAAGACGAGGCCTTGGCCTGTCGTGACCGTCCAGCGGCCGTCTTCGCGCTGCTGAACGGTTTCGACTCGTTGACCTAAGTGAATCGGGACATTAAAGGGGCGACATTGCTCCATGAGCCGGTCGACCAGTTCGCGGGCGGTGCACGAAGGAATGGCGGGGATATCGTAGATGGGCTTGTCGGGATACAACTCGATACATTGGCCTCCGATCCGTTCGAGCGTATCGACGATCTGACACGATAAGCCGACCACCCCCGCCTCGAATGCGGCAAAGAGGCCTACGGGCCCGGCGCCGACGATCAGGACATCGGTACTTATCGGGGATGTAGGGGATGTAGGGGATGTAGGGGATGTAGGGGATGTAGGGGATGTAGGGGATGTAGGGGATGTAGGCGCTGTTGATGCGCCGACGCGTGTGTCTGATTCAGAAGTCATTCGGTATCCGTGGTGTGATGCATGCGAGCGCTGCGTCTGTTGATTCACCATACAGAACCTGCTGGTCCAGGGCAACGAAAGCACCACCAGCAGCGTGGGGACTTGCGATGGTTTTATTGCTCGTCTTGCAGACGCGCAGCGGTAAAGATGTCGCCACGGCATGACATTAGCAACGCATCGTCGGAATGATCCAGCGCGAATTTCGACGATTCAACTCACTGCTTATCCGCTCGCCGATTGCTCAGATAGCCGAAAGGCAGTCGCAAAATGTCGTTGCTGCGCGACGGGAATACCGGGGGTGTCCCGAATTTTGTGTAAACGGGTTTTCGTTTAACCCGGCGACATCCGGTCTTCGAACTGGATAGCGAAGCGGTTTAGAGCCGCCTTCCAGTCTCTGATTGGCATCGACCATTTCTTGCTGATGTTGTTCAACGCCAGGTAAAACAGCTTGGTTACTGCGTCGTCGGTTGGAAATGAGCTTCGGGTCTTGATGACTTTGCGAAGGCTCATGTTGATCGATTCGATCGCGTTGGTCGTATAAATCACTTTTCGGATCTCCGGCGGGTAGTTGAAGAACGGGATCACTCGGGCCCAGTTGCGCCTCCAGCTCTGGCCGACCGACGGGTATTCCTTATCCCATTTGGCTTCAAAGGCGCTGAGCATCTGCTCGGCCACCTCGACGGTCGTCGACGTATAAATCGTCCTCAGATCGGCGGCGACTTCGCGCTGCAGTTTCCAAGACACGAAGTTTAGGCTGTTGCGCACCATGTGCACGATACAAAGCTGCACCGTCGCTTTCGGATAGACCGCTTCAATCGCTTCTGGAAAGCCCTTGAGCCCGTCCACACAGGCGATGAAGATGTCCTGCACGCCGCGCGTCTTCAACTCCGTCACCACCTGTAGCCAGAACTTGGCACCCTCGGTCTGGGCGATCCACAACCCCAGAACCTCCTTGTGGCCGTTCATGTTCACGCCAATCGCCAAGTACACCGCCTTGGTACGCACAGGCCCGCTGTCGCGTACCTTGACGTGGATGCAGTCCAGATAAATGATCGGGTACAGCGCGTCGAGCGGGCGGCCTTGCCAAAGCTTCACCTCCTCGCTCACCGCATCGGTCACAGCCGAGATCAGCGTGGGCGAAACCTCCGTGCCATACATTTCTTCCAGATGAGCCTGGATCTCGCGCACGCTCAAGCCGCGGGCGTACAGCGAGATGATCTTGTCGTCAAAGCCCGCCCAGCGTGTCTGGTGGCGCGTCACCAGCTTCGGCTCGAACGCGCCTTGACGGTCTCGCGGGATATCGAGCGGTAATTCGCCAAACTCGCCCTGCAACGTCTTGGCGCTGTGGCCATTGCGCGTGTTGCCCGTGGCATTGGTTACCGTTTCGCTTTTGCCGTGACCCAAATGCTCTGACAGCTCCGTTTCCAGAGCCCGCTCGACCAACATCTTGGTAAGCTGCTTGAGCAGGCCATTCTCGCCAATCAAATCCTCAGGCTTCTGGTAGTTCGCCAACAGGCTGTCCGCCAGTTTCACCAACTCAGGATCGGGTTTCACTCGTTTGTTGCGCTTCACTACGGTCATCGTTGCTCCTGGATGCTGGCAGTCTCCTGCCAAATGACCGTTTACACAAAACTAATTACACCCTCGGAATACCCAAGTGCGTCGGGAACGCAAGGCCCGCACGCCTTAGCCAGCGTGTACACCCCCATTTGCCATGCGCCGACATCGAACTCATCTCGAACGCTAGGATACTTCGCAATCCACAGATGACCATTCGGATCGACCACGCTGGCCTTGTGCCGGGCTCCGCCCAATCAGCCGCCATGGCGATCAGCATCCGCAGCCATTCATCCGCTTCGCTCGCCGTGTTGTCTTCGTCGCGCTCCAGAGCCAAGCTCGGGGCCTCCGGAGGGCGAACTGGACGAAGGGACGCGCAGCGATATCGTTCTCATCGCCTAGAAACGGAGCCTTGTCGTTGCGTCGAAAACGAAGCGCCCCGGTGCGACACTTGTCGTGCACACCTAAGAGATTAAAAACGGTTTGATGCAATTCCTCTTCGGATACAACGTCGACGCTCACTGCTATCTCTTCAAACTTAAAGATTATGGCTTCAGGATCAATGGCTGGTCGGTCCGTGAACAAGATCAGCACGGAACCCTTCGGCGAAATCCTTGGTTCTCCTCCGATCGTGAATTTCTTGCATGATTTCCCCGCAACTTGCCTGCTGATGAGGTCTCTCTCCCCTCCCACTGCCTCATAAGCAAACCGGTCAGCTGGCCGCGAGCATTCTCAGTCGCGCAAGCGACTCCTTCACGATCCCGACGTAGCCGCGTCGCTCGGATTCGCTGACCCACTGCACGAACGCAACCCGAAAGACGGCGATGCCCGCCTCGGCCGCAAGGCTCGCGTCCGGCTCGCCGACACCGCGCTCGCGCAGCGCCTGTGCGAGCGCCGCGGACAACGTCGCCAGCTTGATCAGCTCGCGCTCGCGCAGGTCCGTGTTCGCCGCGATCACCGTGCTGCGCAGGCGCGCGAACGGGCGGCGGTCGTCATCGAAGAAATCGCCGGCCTTCATCAAGGCGGCGGCGATCGCGTCTATCGCTGAAACCTCGGCCGGCGCCTGAGCCAGCGCATCGACCATCGTCTGCTGAAGACGTTCGGAACCATTGAAGAGCACTTCGCGCTTGTCGGCGAAGTAGCGAAAGAACGTGCGCGCGGTCAGCCCCGCGCGTTCCGCGATGGCTGCCACGGTCGTCTGCTCGTAGCCTACCTCCCCGAACAGTTCAATGGCCGCAGCACGGAAACGGCTCTCAGCATCGGGTTCCCAGCGACCCATATTTTCTCTCTTGTGTTGACACAGTGTGACATCATAGGCCTATACTGATGTCACTCAATGACATCAAAGGAGCATCTCATGCGAATTCTCGTCACCGGCGCTTCGGGCTGGATCGGTTCGGCCAGCGTCAAGGAACTCATTTCTGCAGGGCACCACGTCCTCGGCCTCGCCCGCAACGACGCGTCCGCAGCCAGGATCGTCGAGCTTGGTGCCGAAGTGGTGCGCGGCAGCCTGGACGACCTTGCCAGCCTGCGCGGCGCAGCGACGCTAGCCGAGGGCGTCGTGCACCTCGGCTACAACCACGATTTCTCGCAGATGGCGGCCGCTGCGCAGACCGACCGCGCGGCCATCGACACGTTCGCCGACGTACTGCAAGGCACTGGCGGCCCGCTGCTGATCGCCTCGGGCACACTGGGGCTGGCCCCGGGCCGCGTGGGCACCGAGACGGACATGCCGAGCGCCGGGGTCCATCCGCGCATTGCCAACGCGGCCTACACGTTGGGCTTGGCCGATCGCGGTATCAGGTCAATGGTCGTGCGCTTCGCTCCCACGGTGCATGGCGCGGGCGCTGACCACGGATTCGTCGCGGTGCTGGCGCGCATCGCTCGCGAAAAGCGCATGTCGGGCTACATCGGCGAGGGCCATAACCGCTGGCCGGCGGTGAACCGGCTCGATGCCGGCAAGCTCGTGCAACTCGCGATCGACAAGGCGACACCAGGCAGCGTGCTGCACGCTGTCGCCGAAGAGGGCGTCGCGACGCGTGACATCGCGACGGCGCTGGGACAATTCCTGGACGTGCCGGTGGAATCGATCCCCGTCGAGCGCGCACAGGCTCACTTCGACTGGCTGGGCATGTTCTTCGGTGCCGACGCCCCGGCCTCCAGCGCACGCACGCGTTCGCAGCTTGGCTGGGAGCCGACGCACGAGACGCTGTTGGAAGACATTGCAGCCGGACACTACCCCGGGAACTGAGTGGGGCGGCCTGCTACGCGCGGCCCTAGCCAAAATGGCCGATATCAAAAGTGAGGGTCGAAAAAAAGCTGGCCTGCGACTGGACGACCTGCCTGGACCTTGCCCGAAAGAATTCAACTCGGAGAACCACAATGCAAGAAGCTGCAGTGATCGCCGTCATAGAAGTCGTCTCGGTCGAAGACGCGAAGGGGCTAAAAGATCAATCAGGAGCGCGCCAGTGTGCTGACTAGCCCCCAGGCGGATTGAAGCTCCGGACACGACGGCATCCACACTGATGCACGCCGGCACAGACGGCCGCTGGCGTATCGAACATGCGTTTGTGCTGGAGATGAACGGCATCATCGCATCCAGCCATGACTCGTCACGCTAACTCGCTGTAGCCGCCCCCTTCGCCCGCGCCTTATGCAATTTTTTATAACTGTCGATCAGGCGGTGGTGCCTATCGAGACCCTCCAGTTTCATACTCGTAGGCGTTAAGCCATAGAAGCGCACGCTGCCGTCCACTGACCCCATTGCCGCGTCCATCCGAGCGTCGCCGAACATGCGACGGAAGTTGACTACGTAGTCGTCCAGTTCCAGGTCGTCATCGAGCAGCACCTCCAGCACCACATTCAAGGCCTGGTAAAACAATCCGCGTTCGACCGTGTTGTCGTTGTACTGCAGGAAGGCTCCCACCAGCTCTTGTGCCTCCTCAAATTGCTTCAAAGCGAGATGAATCAGCAGCTTCAACTCGAGAACGGTTAACTGTCCCCAGTGCGTGTTCTCGTCAAACTCGATGCCGATCAAAGTGGCAATATCGGAGTGCTCATCTAGTTCACTGTTATCCAACCGTTCAAGCATTGCTGCCAGGCCGGCATCGTCCAGGCGATGCAGATTCAAAACATCGGCACGGAACAACAGCGCCTTGTTTGTGTTATCCCAGACCAAATCCTCTACCGGGTAAACTTCCGAATACCCAGGTACTAAAATCCGGCAGGCTACGGCGCCCAGCTGGTCATACACCGCCACGTACACCTCCTTGCCCATGTCTTCGAGAATACCGAACAAGGTCGCGGCTTCTTCGGCATTGGAGTTCGCACCCTGGCCAGAGAAATCCCATTCAGCAAAATTGAAATCCGCTTTGGCGCTGAAAAAGCGCCATGACACGATACCGCTGGAATCAATGAAGTGCTCGACAAAGTTATTTGGCTCAGTCACGGCTTCACTCGCAAAGGTGGGCCGAGGTAATTCGTTCAGGCCTTCAAAACTGCGGCCCTGTAGCAATTCCGTCAGACTACGCTCCAGCGCCACCTCCAAGCTTGGGTGCGCGCCGAACGAGGCAAACACACCGCCTGTGCGCGGGTTCATCAAGGTGACGCACATCACTGGGTACACCCCTCCCAGCGACGCATCCTTCACTAGCACCGGAAAGCCCTGCTCTTCCAACCCCTGAATGCCGGCCAGAATGCCAGGATATTTCGCCAGCACTTCCTGTGGCACATCAGGCAATGCGATTTCACCTTCCAGAATTTCGCGCTTTACCGCCCGTTCGAAAATTTCCGATAGACATTGCACCTGCGCTTCGGCCAGCGTGTTCCCGGCACTCATGCCATTGCTGACATATAGGTTTTCGACCAGGTTGGACGGAAAATACACCACTTCGCCGTCCGACTGCCGCACAAACGGCAGCGAACAGATACCGCGCTGCACATTGCCGGAGTTGGTGTCGACCAGATGTGAGCCATGCAACTCGCCATCAGGATTATAAATTTCCAGGCAGTACGCATCCAGAATTCCAGCCGGCAGCGCATCCTTACGGCCAGGCTTGAACCAGCGCTCGTTCGGGTAATGCACAAACGCCGCATTGGCGATGTCTTCGCCCCAGAACGCGCCGGCGTAGAAATGGTTGCAATTCAATCGCTCGATATACTCTCCCAACGCCGACGCCAACGCGCTTTCTTTGGTCGCTCCCTTGCCATTGGTAAAACACATCGGCGAGTGCGCATCGCGGATATGCAGCGACCACACATTGGGAACAAGATTGCGCCACGAAGCGATTTCAATCTTGATGCCCAAGGCCGCCAAAACGCCCGACATATCGGCGATGGTCTGCTCCAGCGGCAGATCCTTGCCCGCAATATAGGTGCTGGCATCAGAAGCCGGCTTCAGCATCAGCAACGACTGTGCATCGGCATCCAGGTTCGCTACCTCTTCAATGACAAACTCGGGTCCGGCTTGCACCACTTTTTTCACCGTACAACGGTCGATGGAGCGCAAAATACCTTGGCGGTCTTTGGCAGAGATATCCGACGGCAACTCGACCTGAATCTTGAAAATCTGCTGGTACCGGTTTTCCGGATCAACAATATTATTCTGCGACAGGCGGATGTTTTCGGTAGGAATATTGCGAGTTACGCAGTACAACTTCACAAAGTAAGCTGCACACAAGGCCGATGAAGCCAGAAAATAATCGAAGGGACCGGGCGCAGACCCATCGCCCTTATAACGGATAGGCTGGTCGGACACGACCGTGAAATCATCGAACTTGGCTTCAAGACGCAGCTTATCGAGAAAGTTGACTTTAATTTCCATGGGGAAATCCTAAAAATGATGTAGCCGCTATTTCCGTCGCCAAGTGCAGTTTCACCAAACTGAAACGACACGAGTTTCTCCAACATTCGCCAGAATGCGAGAACTATCAAGCGACAATCCAAAATATAAAACCCTGTAAAAACAGGGCTTTAATAGTCAATCAACCAGCGAATAATGTTTCCGGCGGAAATTCTACTCCCACTCGATCGTAGCCGGCGGTTTCCCCGAAATATCATAAACAACGCGATTAATCCCGCGAACCTCATTAATGATTCGGTTCGAAACATGTCCTAACAACTCATGCGGCAGATGTGCCCACTGCGCGGTCATGAAGTCCAGCGTTTGCACGGCCCTCAGCGCAACCACATACTCATAGGTCCGCCCATCGCCCATCACGCCCACGCTTTTCACCGGCAAAAACACAGCGAAAGCCTGGCTCGTAAGCTCATACCACGACTTACCCGATTCCTTATCGAACGTATTCCTCAACGTTTCGATAAAGATCGCATCCGCGTGACGCAGCAGCTCGGCGAACTCCTTTCTCACCTCGCCCAGAATTCTCACGCCCAAACCCGGGCCCGGGAACGGATGCCGATAAACCATCGCCGGCGGCAGCCCCAGCTTCACGCCCAACTCCCGCACTTCGTCCTTGAACAACTCGCGCAACGGCTCAAGTAACTTCAAATTCAGCGTCTCGGGCAATCCACCCACGTTGTGATGGCTCTTGATCGTGTGGCCCTTCTTGCCCTTGCCTGCCGACTCGATCACATCCGGGTAAATCGTCCCTTGCGCGAGCCACTTCGCGTCCTTCAGCTTGTTGGCTTCCGTCTGGAACACTTCAACAAACTCAGCGCCAATGATCTTCCGCTTCGCCTCAGGATCCGTCACGCCGGCAAGCTTCGACAAGAACACTTCGCTCGCATCGACATGAATCACCTTCACGCCAAGGTGATCGGCGAACGTCGTCATGACCTGCTCGGCTTCGTTCAAGCGCAGCAAGCCATGGTCAACAAAAACGCACGTCAATTGCGCCCCAATCGCACGATGCAAAAGCGCCGCCGCCACCGACGAATCCACGCCGCCCGACAAACCCAAAATCACGTGCTCATCGCCGACTTGCGCGCGGATTTTCTCCACCGCTTCATCGATGTAATGCCCCATCTCCCAGTCCGGCCGCGCACCGCACAACTCGAGCACGAAGCGGTCGAGCATCGCGCGTCCCTGAACCGTGTGCGTAACTTCCGGATGCCACTGGAGGCCGTAGAAATGGCGCTCGTCGTCGGCCATCGCGGCGATCGGGCAAGACGGTGTCGATGCCATCAGCTTGAATCCGACGGGCATGTCCGACACCTTGTCGCCATGGCTCATCCACACTTTCAGCATGCCGTGACCTTCGGCCGTCTGGAAATCTTCAATGCCGTTCAGGAAGCTCGTGTGGTTATGCGCCCGCACTTCGGCATAACCGAATTCGCGAACATTGCCGAGTTCGACCTTGCCGCCGAGTTGTTCGGCCATCGTCTGCATGCCGTAGCAAATGCCGAGCACCGGCACGCCGAGATCGAAGACAACGTGCGGCGCACGCGGCGAGCCGAGTTCGGTAACCGAGTTCGGGCCGCCCGACAAAATGATGCCCTTCGGTGCGAAGTCGCGAATGAACGCCTCGTCGACGTCGTACGGATGGATCTCCGAATACACATGTGATTCGCGGATGCGTCGTGCGATCAACTGGGTGACTTGGGAGCCGAAATCGAGAATCAGGATCTTGTCGTGCATGGCAGCGGCCGGGAAGGCAAGTAGACGGAAACAGTTGGCAAAAACGATAACGCAAGCAGCAGGAACGAGGTCCCGCGCATCACGTCACGCAGAGAGTTCAACGGCCGGCGATTGTTGCCGACCGCAGCAAGACAGATTCATCGATACAACGAAACGCGACGCTCCGTTCATCGATAAGTGTTCGATCAACCCGACGCGGCCGCGAAGACCTGTGCGCGCAAGCCTTCAGCGCGGATCGCGGCGGACCGGATCGATAAACTGGCCGGTCACCGGATCCACCGTACGACCGGTGACCGGGTCGATCGGGCGCCCGGTTTCAGGATCAATTTTGTGACCACTGACGGGATCGAACGCGCGGCCAGTGGCGGGGTCCAGCGAGCGTCCCGTGGCCGGATCGATGACATGCCCGGTAGCAGGATCAAACGCGGTAGCGGATGGCGCCGGCGCGGCAGGACGTGCAATAGCCTCGCCCACGACAGGCTCGACCAGCCCGCTATCCCTGTCCCAGCGCGGATTTGCCGGTGCGACGGGGTCAGACGACAAAGGCCTCGGCGGCGGAGTTACACGCTCCACGCGTTCTTCCGCCTTGGTCTTCGCCGCCCGTTTCTCGGCACGCTCAGCCGCGGCAGCGCCGGCCAGCGCGGCGCGCTCGCGCCGCCGCACGGCACCTGACAGCCTCACGCTGCCAAGCCCCAGCACCAGCATGGCCACGCCAACCAACGCCGCGATCACCTGACCAAAACCCGTCAACTCGGGCGTATGCAGCCCGAGCAGCCAGACCATCATCACCAGGCCCGACAACCACTCCACATGTCCCGACACCTTGGCAGCGGTCGCAGTCAACGCACCATCGATAGCGGCATGAACCGCGAGCCACGCAATACCGATCAGCGCGATCCCGAACAACTGTCCGACAAACGGCGGCTGCACGGTCACGAGATGCATCGATGCCCACAAAGCCGTCCAAGGCGTGAGCAGAAACAGCACGCCGAAAGCCAGAAAAATCAGTGCATTGATGACAAGAACAGCGCGCAGCAACGGTTTCATAGTCAGTCCACGTGGTAGTTGGGCGCTTCCTTCGTGATCTGCACGTCGTGCACGTGCGACTCGCGCATGCCGGCGCCCGTGATCTGGACGAATTCGGCCTTGTCATGCATTTCTGCAATATTGCGGCAGCCGCAATACCCCATGCTTGCCCGCACGCCGCCGACCACCTGGAACAGGATGGCGTTGACCGAACCCTTATAAGCCACCTGCCCTTCAATGCCTTCAGGCACGAGCTTGTCGATATTCGCCGAGTTGTCCTGGAAGTACCGGTCCGCCGCACCGTCCTTCATCGCGCCGACCGACCCCATGCCGCGATACGCCTTGAACTGGCGGCCCTGGAACAGGAACACGTCGCCGGGGGACTCTTCCGTGCCGGCCAGCATGCTGCCCATCATCACCGCGTCCGCGCCGGCTGCAAGCGCTTTGCTGACATCGCCAGAAAAACGCACACCGCCGTCGGAGATCACCGGCACGCCCGAGCCGCGCAATGCATCCGACACGTTCGCCACCGCGGTAATTTGCGGTACGCCGACACCCGCCACGATCCGCGTCGTGCAGATCGAACCCGGACCGATACCGACCTTCACACCATCCGCGCCGTATTCCACGAGCGCCTTGGCGGCTGCAGCCGTGGCGATATTGCCGCCGATCACCTCAATATGCGGATAGTTCTGCTTCACCCAGCGCACGCGCTCGAGCACGCCCTGGCTGTGACCGTGCGCCGTATCTACGACAATGATGTCCACACCCGCCGCCGACAGAAGCTCAACACGCTCTTCGTTCTCGGGACCCACGCCAACTGCCGCGCCAGCGCGCAGCTTGCCGTGCTCGTCCTTGCAGGCGTCCGGGTGTTCGGTTTGCTTGGTGATGTCCTTGACGGTCATGAGGCCGCGCAATTCGAACGCGTCGTTGACGACCAGCACGCGTTCCAGCCGATGGCTATGCATCAGCGCCTTGGCTTCGGCGAGCGGTGTGCCTTCCTTGACGGTCACGAGGCGTTCACGCGGCGTCATGATCTTGCGCACTTCGTCGTCGAGACGTTCTTCGAAGCGCAGGTCCCGGTTCGTCACGATACCGATCAGCTGCGGCCCTTCCACCACCGGAAACCCGGAAATACCGTGCTGTCGCGTGAGAGCGATCACGTCGCGCACTTTCATTTGCGGCGGAACAGTAATCGGATCGCGCACCACGCCCGATTCGAAGCGCTTTACTTTCGCGACTTCGCGGGCTTGTTCGGCTGCGGTAAGGTTCTTGTGAATGATGCCGACGCCGCCGAGCTGAGCCATCGCAATAGCGAGCCGGCCTTCGGTGACTGTGTCCATGGCGGCGGACAACAGAGGCATATTCAGGGAGATCTTGCGGGTAACCTGTGTTTTCAGGCTGGTATCGCGCGGGAGAACGTTGGAAAACGCGGGCACGAGGAGCACGTCATCGAACGTGAGTGCTTTCTGGATCAGACGCATGGCAAATCCTATGGGCGCAAAACCGAATTATACCGATAGTTCCCCGGATTTTCACTGCCCGAACAGCAGCTTAGGCGGCGCTGCTCGCTTTCCGGCGCAATTTCCGGGCCTCAACCGGGTAGGCGATTTACGCCGCCGTTTCGGTTTTTCGCTCGATTTGCGTTCGATATAAGTTCGGTTTTGCGGATGCCAGCAGGAATGCCGGCGCGCGATCGGATCGCTCTTACCGCGCTTCCTTTCGCGTCCACCGGCGCCCTTCAATGGACCCGCCGCGCCGCGTCTTCTCAACCCGCCTTTGCCTCGCGACCTTCGGATCAACCTTCAGCGGCCGATAAATCTCCACCCTGTCGTGATCGGCGAGCACCGCATCCAGCGCCTGAATCTTTCCGAAAACGCCCACTTTTTGCACGTTCAAATCGATCTCGGGAAACTGTACGAGCAATCCACTCGCCTCAATCGCCTCCCGCACGGTCGCACCGTTGCCCAAGGAAAGCGTACACACCGCACTCTTCCCCTCCGGCAACGCATAACAAACCTCAACGGCAAGAGTCATCACTTTCCATACCGCTGGTCAGCGCGCTTCACGAACGAATCCACGAACGTGTGCGCGATATGGCTGAACACTGGCCCGATGATCTTCTCGAGAATGATGTTCGAAAACTCGTAGTGCAGCGCGAACTCGATCTTGCAGGCATCGGCCCGCAACGGCGTGAACCGCCAGTAACCGGTGAATTTCTTGAAAGGACCGTCCATGAACTCCATATCGATGGTGGTCGGTCGCGTATGCACGTTACGGGTAGCGAAATGTTGCTTGATGCCCTTGAAATTGATGTGGATCTTCGCTTCCATGCTGTGTTCGTCGTGGCGGCCTACTTCCACCCCTCCACACCACGGCAAAAAATTCGGGTAATCGGCGACATCGGTGACGAGGTCGAACATCTGCTCTGCAGAGTGACGGATCAATACAGTTTTCTGGACATCTGCCATAAAGGGCGCAACGCGTGGCAAGAGTGGGAAGCTTTGCGGGCTTTACCTCGCCCGCGCTGCTAAAATCAGGATTTTAAACGAGTTAGGCACTTTTCATTCATGAGCATCATCGACAACAGAAAAGCCTTCTTCGATTACTTCATCGAAGATCGCTACGAGGCGGGGCTCGTGCTGGAAGGGTGGGAAGTCAAGGCGCTCCGGGCCGGCCGCGGCCAGATCAAGGAAGGCTACGTCATCATTCGCGACGGAGAATTGTTCCTGATCGGCGCTCACATCAGCCCGTTGCCGGAAGCATCGACCCACATCCATCCGGATCCGGTCCGCACTCGAAAGCTGCTGCTGCACAGCGAAGAGATCTCGAAGCTCATCAGCAAGGTCGAGCAGAAAGGCCACACGCTTGTCCCGCTGAACTTCCACTACAAAGGCGGTCGCGTGAAATGCGAGATCGGCCTCGCGAAGGGCAAGAAGCTGCATGACAAACGCGAAACCGAGAAAAAACGCGACTGGGAACGCGAAAAAGCGCAAATCATGCGCGGTGCCAAGCATTGAGCACCGCCGGAATGAAAGTAAGATATCCAACGCAAAAAGGGCGTCGACCATGGAGTCGACGCCCTTTTTTCATACGGTCAGGTGATTCAACAAGCTGATTCGGCTAATGCCAAGCTTCAGCTCTTACGAATCACGCCGCCACCCGCTCCATCGCCCTTGATGATGCTCAGCGCCGACGCGATCATCGAACTCATCTCCGACAAATTCCCCGGCACGATCAGCGTATTGCCCTGCTTCGCGATGTTCCCGAACGCAGTGACATACTGCTCGGCAACCTTCAGGTTCACCGCTTCCATGCCGCCGGCCGTCTGTATCGCCGCGCCGATCTTCTCAATCGCCTGAGCATTCGCCACGGCCACCGCCAGAATGGCCGACGCCTCGCCTTCGGCCTGATTGATCTGCGCCTGACGCTCGCCTTCCGACTTATGGATGGCCGCCTCACGCGCGCCCCACGCAATATTGATCTGCTCCTGCTTGCGACCTTCCGACGCAGCAATCACCGCCCGCTTCTCACGCTCGGCCGTAATTTGCGCCTGCATCGCGTGCAGGATTTCCTTCGGCGGCGTCAAATCCTTGATTTCATAGCGCAGTACCTTCACGCCCCAGTTCGCCGCAGCCTGATCGAGCGACGTCACAATGCTGTGATTGATGTAGTCGCGCTCTTCGAAGGTCTTGTCGAGTTCGAGCTTGCCGATCACTGAACGCAACGTGGTCTGCGACAACTGCGTAATGGCGTAAATAAAGTTGCTCGATCCATACGACGCCTTCATGGCGTCTGTCACCTGAAAGTACAGCACGCCGTCCACTTGCAACTGCGTGTTGTCACGCGTGATACAGACTTGGCTCGGCACTTCCAGCGGAATTTCCTTCAGCACGTGCTTGTAGGCCACGCGGTCGACAAACGGCACGACGATGGTCAGCCCCGGCGTGAGGGTCGCGTGATAGCGCCCAAGCCGCTCCAGCACCCATGCGTGTTGTTGCGGCACGATCTTGATCGTCTGCGCGGCGATCGCGATGACGATAATCAACAAAATTGCCCCGATGATAGTCACGTCCATTTCTACTCCTTGTTATGCGTGTCTTACTTAGGAAAGCTTCAACCCCGTTCCACCTTCTCAGCGTGTTGCCGCAACCACCAGCGTGTTGCCGGAAAACGCCGTGATCCTGTACATATGCGCGCCTTCAGTCTCCCCGGGCGCCAGTTCAATGTCCCATTCCGCCCCGCGATACAGCGCCCGCGCGCGGCCCTCATGCCACTCGTTCACCTTCAGCGTCTCGCCAATATCCAGGTTCACGCCCGGATCATGCGATGCATCGCGCCGGGTAACGTGTCCCAGCTTCGAGCGCCGCAAAACAGTGACGGCGATCATCGCGACCAGAGCCGCCACCAGCAGCTCGATCTCCAGACCCGCTCCAAACAAATGTGCGATTCCGCCCGCGATAAAACCGACCGCCACCATCAACAGATAAAACGTACCGGACATCAGCTCGAGCAGCACGAGCACCCCGGCGCCGATCCACCAGAAAAGTCCGTTAGCAGCCATGCGATTCCTCCAAACAAAAACACCCCGGAACGTCCGGGGTGTTATAGCACGCTTACTGTTTTGAAAGGTTGATACCCTTTCGATGCAGCGGCATGTCGTACGTATTGCGCTTACTTATCGCGCTTACTTGTTCAACGTCTTTGCCAGCGTCTTCCAAGTGTCGATAATCGTGTCCGGATTCAGCGACATCGACTCAATGCCTTCCTTCGCAAGCCATTCGGCGAGGTCCGGATGGTCCGACGGGCCTTGACCGCAAATGCCCACGTACTTGTTCAGCCGCAGACATGTTTCGATAGCGCGCTTCAGCATGAACTTCACAGCCGGGTCACGTTCGTCAAAGTCGACTGCGAGCAACTCCATGCCCGAATCGCGGTCCAGACCCAGCGTCAGCTGCGTCAGGTCGTTCGATCCGATCGAGAAACCGTCGAAGAACTGCAAGAACTCTTCAGCCAGGATGGCATTCGACGGAATCTCGCACATCATGATCAACCGCAGACCGTTCACGCCGCGTTTCAGGCCGAACTTCTCGAGCAGGCCAACGACCTTCTCAGCCTGCGCCAACGTGCGCACGAACGGCACCATGATCTCGACGTTGTCGAGGCCCATCTCTTCGCGCACTTTCTTCAACGCAATACATTCCATCTGGAAGGCTTCGGCGAAATCCTGCGAGATGTAACGCGATGCGCCCCGGAAGCCGAGCATTGGGTTCTCTTCGTCCGGCTCGTAACGTGAACCGCCGATCAGTTTCTTGTACTCGTTCGACTTGAAGTCGGACAGGCGCACGATCACCGGCTTCGGATAGAACGCCGCCGCGATTGTCGCGATACCTTCGGTCAGCTTGTCGACGTAGAACGCTCGCGGCGACGCATGGCCCCGCGCGACGCTTTCCACGGCTTTCTTCAGGTCGGCATCAACGTTCGGGTACTCGAGAATCGCCCTCGGATGCACGCCGATGTTGTTGTTGATGATGAACTCGAGCCGCGCCAGGCCCACGCCTGCATTCGGCAGATGCGAGAAGTCGAACGCGAGCTGAGGATTGCCGACGTTCATCATGATCTTGACCGGAATTTCGGGCAGTTCGCCGCGCTCGACTTCGGTCACTTCAGTTTCGAGCAGACCGTCGTAGATCTTGCCTTCGTCGCCTTCCGCGCACGACACCGTCACCAACTGGCCTTCCTTCAGCATGTCGGTTGCGTCGCCGCAACCCACCACGGCCGGCACGCCGAGTTCGCGCGCGATGATGGCCGCGTGGCAGGTGCGCCCGCCGCGATTGGTCACGATCGCCGATGCACGCTTCATCACCGGCTCCCAGTTCGGGTCGGTCATGTCGGCCACCAGCACGTCGCCGGGCTGAACACGATCCATCTCCGACGGGTCGTGAATCACGCGCACCGGACCTGCGCCGATCTTCTGGCCGATAGCCCGGCCGGTAGCCAGCACGTTCGACTGGCCCTTCAGCTTGAAGCGCATTTCAGCCTTGCCCGCAGCCTGGCTCTTCACCGTTTCCGGACGCGCCTGGAGAATGAAGATCTTGCCGTCGCGACCGTCCTTGCCCCACTCGATGTCCATCGGACGTTGATAATGCTTTTCGATGATCACCGCGTACTTCGCGAGCTGGATCACGTCTTCGTCGGTGATGGAAAAGCGGTTGCGCTGTTCGTGCGACACGTCGACGGTCTTCACTCGGCCGGCTTCGCCAGCGTTCGTAAATTCCATCTTGATGAGCTTCGAGCCGATCGAACGACGGATGATCGGGTACTTGCCTTGTGCGAGCGTGGTCTTGAAGACGTAGAACTCGTCCGGATTCACGGCGCCCTGCACGACCGTTTCGCCCAGGCCATAGCTCGACGTAATGAACACGGCGTCCTTGAAGCCTGATTCGGTATCGAGTGTGAACATCACGCCGGCCGCGCCCACGTCCGAGCGGACCATACGCTGCACACCTGCCGACAACGCGACTTCAGCGTGGGTAAAGCCCTTGTGCACCCGGTACGAAATAGCGCGGTCGTTATACAGCGACGCGAACACGTGCTTCATGCGATCGAGCACTTCGTCGATGCCAACTACGTTCAGATAGCTTTCCTGCTGACCCGCGAACGATGCATCCGGCAAGTCTTCGGCAGTCGCCGAAGAGCGCACCGCGAACGACAGCTCGTCCGGCGAGCTGGCCTGAAGCGTGTCGAAGCCTTTGCGAATCAATTCTTCGAGGCGCGGTTGCATCGGCGCGTCGACGATCCATTGGCGGATCTCCTTGCCGGCTTCGGCCAAGGCTTTCACGTCGTCCACGTCGAAGAGTTCCAGACGTTTGGCGATGCGTTCGGTCAGGTTATTGTGATTCAAGAAGTCGCGAAATGCCTGTGCCGTGGTCGCAAAACCAGTGGGCACCTGCACGCCGGCTTCGGCGAGCTGGCTGATCATCTCGCCGAGCGACGCATTCTTGCCGCCGACAATGTCGACGTCGGTCATTCGCAACTGCTCGAATGGAACTACATACGCCTGGTCCTTTGCAACGTTAGCTTCGTTAGTCATGTAAGCCCCTAAGGTGGATGGAATTCACGATCATGCAAGTGGGCTCGAAGCGGTGGCGCTTATTTGGGGGCGCGTACCGCAACCTGCATAACCTGTTTGATAAGCACATGCCGCATGTTTCGATCCACGCGCCGTTGGGGGCGTGACGTATCGTGTATGCACCGGAACGTGAGTCCTGCCAAACCACGTCGCGATGCTGAAAAACACGACTTCGAAACACATCGATATCAGTTAAAACTGCCCATAAAATCTACGTATTGTTTCGAAAACGCACGAATGGGCGACAATTTCACTCAATCGATGATTAATCGTCCGCAATTGCTTATCGAACAGGTTGCCGCTATTCTACCGTGCTAACTCTTGAAAATGTTTCATCGCGGGGCATAAAAGCGCTGCGTAATGAGACCCTTCACACGTGGATGGTGTGGCGGCGCACATCGGGTGTTTTAGTGGATGCTTAGTTTGGAGTTGTCAGCCTGACGCCGCGCCCGGCGCGATGTCGATGGGCGCTCATAGTCGGGCTCACACTAGGGCTCACACTAGGGCCCTTAGGGCCCTTAGCATCCTTTAGCGTCTTTTTGCGTCATTTCGTCCGGTCGACTAATCGACCCGTTAGCCGACCATAATCACCGTCAATTCATTTCACGTAATTTCACGACCCTCAACGCCGATGCCGCCTACCGTATTCATCGTTTCCGATGGCACCGGGATCACTGCCGAGACATTCGCGCATTCGATCCTGTCCCAGTTCGACCAGAAATTCCGGCTCGTGCGCGTGCCGTTTGTCGATTCGACCGAGAAGGCGCATGCGACTATCGCCAAGATCAACGAGGCGGTGTCGCTTGACGGCCGTCGGCCGATTGTGTTCACCACGCTGGTGGACAGCGCGTCGAACGAGATCGTGAGGCGCTCCAATGCGCTGGTTCTGAACATGTTCCAGACGTTTATCGAGCCGCTGGAACTGGAACTCGACATCAAGTCGACGCACGCGATGGGCCGGGTTCACCAGAACGCGGATACGGAGGAATACAAGAACCGGATCGAGGCGATCAATTTTTCGCTGGCGCACGACGACGGCCAGTCAAATCGCAATCTGTCCGATGCCGATGTGATCCTGGTTGGTGTGTCGCGCAGCGGCAAGACGCCAACGTCGCTTTATCTGGCGATGCAGTACGGTGTCAAAGCAGCGAATTATCCGTTGATTCCGGAAGATTTTGAGCGTGGACGGTTGCCGACGCCGTTGCTGCCGTATAAGGAAAAGATGTTTGGCTTGTCGATCGATCCGCAGCGGCTGGCGGAGATTCGCAATGAGCGTCGGCCGGGGAGTAAATATGCGGCGCTGGAGAACTGCCGCTATGAGATCAACGAAGCCGAAGCGATGATGAAACGCGAGGGGGTCAAGTGGTTATCGTCGACGCATAAGTCGATCGAGGAAATCGCCACGACCATCCTGCAGGAGATCCGGCTGGAACGGCCATCGTATTATTGATATCGGTTGGTATGGTGGGCATATAGGCGAAAGCCGTTTTCAACGAAGGTTGAAAACGGCTTTTTTGCGAACTCACGCGACGGCCATCGCGACTATCGGCGTTGCTGCCGGCACTGTTCAAAGATGCAAATCGCAGCAGCCGCCGCCACATTCAGCGACTCCATGCCGCCCGGCTGGGGAATGGTCACCCGAAGCGTCGCGTGGTCGCGCCAGAATGGCGAGACGCCCGCGCCTTCGTTGCCCATGACCCAGGCCACAGGCCCTGACAAATCGGTATCGTAGATCGCTTTTGCGCCGTGCGAATCAGTGATGGTCACCCGCACCTCGGGCGCGAGTCGCGACAATAACTCCGCCGGTTCGACGTCCTCATAAATGCCGAGCAGGAAATGCGCGCCCATACCCGCCCTCAGCACCTTCGATGACCACGCGAACACCGTCCCGGGTACGCAAAACACATGCTGAACGCCGGCCGCTGCGGCGCTCCGCAAGATGGATCCGACATTGCCGGCATCCTGGATACCATCGAGAACCAGACACGTCCCAGTGATGCGTTCGGGCAACGATGGCGCGATTTTCTCGACCAGCAACACCATCCCCACACCATGCACGACACTCGATAGTTGTCCGAACAAAGCATCGGGCAACGTATAAACATGCGCAGGATCGATCCGGCCGACAATCTGCCGCGCTTCATCGTGCTCAAGCGCACCCTCGGTCACAACGCACGTCTCTGGCTGCCCTTCCGCGTCGAGATAAGCACTGGCGAGATGCAGCCCTTCGAGCAAAGCGTGGCCACTGCGGCGCTGCTGCGAGGTCGATCCGGCGAGCGCCTTCAGGCGCTTGTAAAGCGGGTTATCCCGCGAGGTAATGGATTTCACGTGGGGAGAATTCAGAACGGAGGAGCGTCGACGCCTTGCTCCGCGGCAGCCGCTTCAAGCACCCCGGCCGCAACAACCGGCAACGCCGTGCCCAAGCGCGCATGCGCCTCACGAACAGGCGCAAACGAACGCCGATGATGCTCGCAAGGCCCGTGTTCAAGCAACGCCCTCAGGTGCTGCGGCGTGCCGTAACCGGCGTGGGCATCGAAACCATAAACGGGGTGAACTTCGTGCAATTGCAGCAGCATCCGGTCGCGCGTGACTTTGGCCAGAATGGAAGCCGCCGAAATCTGCGCGATCAACGCGTCGCCGCCAATAACAGCCACCGAGCGCATCGACAACTGGGGACACCGGTTACCGTCGATCTTCGCGACCGTCGGCGTAACCGACAGCCCTTCCACGGCGCGTTTCATCGCGAGCATGGTGGCATGGAGAATGTTGATCGTGTCGATTTCGTCGACCGTCGCCGAAGCCACGCTATAGGCCAGCGCACGGTCGATGATCTTCTCGTACAACTCCTCGCGCTTCTTGGCGCTCAGCACCTTCGAGTCATCGAGTCCGCGAATCTTGGGTTTCGATGGATCGAAGATCACCGCCGCCGCAACCACGGGACCCGCCAGCGGGCCACGGCCGGCTTCGTCCACGCCGCAAATGACGTCGGACGGCATGTCGACGTCGAAGTCGAACGCAGGCTGCAGTGCTTGCCGCCCCGCGCGCCGTACCACGCCTTTCACGACGATCTTCGCCATTACCGCGGCCTCCTCGTTTCCAGCACCTGCGCCACGGCCTGCGCAGCGCGTTGAGCCGTGTTCTGACGCAGCGCGTGATGCATTTCCGTGAAGATTTCCGTCAGTGTCGCGCGGTTCGCATCGTCATTCAACTGTTTCAGCGTGGCGTCGGCAAGCGCTTCGGGCGTGGCGAAATGCTGGAGAATCTCCGGCACGACAAACCGCCCGGCCAGAATATTCGGCAAGCCGACATACGGCAAATAACCCTGCCGCTGCATGATCTGGCCCGTCAGCCAAGGCACCTTGTACGAGATGACCATCGGCTTTTTAAGCAGCGCTGCTTCCAGCGTCACGGTGCCGCTCTTGACCAGGATGGCGTCGGCGGCAGTCATCGCCACCTGAGCCTTGCCTTCAGTGATCGTCAGCGCGAGATTCGGATGCGCGGCAACCAGCGGCTGCAGCAATTCGCGCAACGCAGCAGTCGCCGCCGGCATCACGAAACGCACACCGGGTTCGCGAAGCTGCATGAGCTCCATCGCGTCGAAAAAGGTCGGGCCGATCAGCGCGATCTCGGAACGCCGGCTACCGGGCAACACCGCGATGATCGGGCCGCCCTCCGCCAAGCCCAATGCGCGGCGCGCGCCTTCAACGTCAGGCACGAGCGGGATTTCATCGGCGAGCGGATGGCCCACGTAGGTGGACGCAATGCCCGCCTTCTCCATCAGCGCCGGTTCGAACGGGAACACGCACAGCATGTGATCGACAGCTTTGACGATCTTCTTGATCCGTCCGCCGCGCCACGCCCAGATCGACGGACACACGAAATGCACTGTCGGAATACCGGCGTCGCGCAACGCGTGTTCGAGACCAAAATTGAAATCGGGCGCATCCACGCCGATAAACACCGACGGCGGCTCCGCGAGCAGTTGCCGCTTGAGCTCGTTGCGAATGCCCAGGATCTCGGGAATATGCTTGAGCGCTTCGACATAACCCCGCACCGTCAGCTTGTCCATCGGCCAGTGGGCGTCGAAACCCGCGGCCGTCATGCGTGGACCGCCGATCCCGTTGAACTGCGTGCCGGCCGGCAAACGCTCGTTCAAGCCCTCAAGCAGGGAAGCCGCGAGCAGATCGCCTGACGGCTCGCCCGCCACCATCGCAACGCGCAGGGGGGCGGGGGCCAGCGTCATCGAGCGCTCGGTCAACGGATGATGCCGCGCTGCGAGGCGTCGATAAAATCGGCCAGCGCCGTGACGGGCGCGTCGCCGTCTCCACCTGCGGAAGCGAGTTCACGTAATTGCACTTTCGCTTCTTCCAGCGTCGCGCCGCTCTTGTACACCACGCGATACGCCGAACGCAGCGCCGAAATAGCCTCAGCCGAGAAGCCACGGCGACGCAGCCCTTCCACGTTGATACCGTGCGGCTCAGCCTTGTTACCGGCGGCGATCACGAACGGAGGGATGTCCTGCACGAGCGCGGACGCACCGCCCAGCATGGAATGCGCGCCAATGCGCACGAACTGATGCACGCCCGACATGCCGCCGACAATGGCATGGTCGCCAATGATCACGTGACCTGCCAGTTGCGCGTTGCTCGACATGACGATGTTGCTGCCAAGCTGGCAATCATGCCCTACGTGCACGTAGGCCATGATCCAGTTGTCGTCGCCGATGGTGGTCACGCCTGTATCCTGCACCGTGCCGGTATGAATGGTGGTGAATTCGCGGATAGTGTTGCGCTCGCCGATCACAAGCCGGGTGGGCTCGTCCTTGTACTTCATGTCCTGCGGCCGGCCGCCGACGGATGCGTAGTGGCCGATGCGGTTGTCGCTACCCAGGACCGTATGGCCTTCGATTATGCTGTGCGAACCAATAGTCGTGCGCGCGCCAATTTGCACGTGCTGGCCGACGATCGCGTATGGACCGACTTCGACGGATTCGTCGAGCTGCGCGCCCGGCTCGATGATCGCGGTAGGGTGAATCTTGCTCATGCGCCCTCGCTTGGTGTTCAGTTGCTTGGTTTGCCGCGCCGGCTAAGGCACGGCTCGCGTCACTTAGGCACGGCTCGCGTCACTTCGGGTCGGCGGCCGTGTTTTTCACGGTGCACATCAACTCGGCTTCGGCTGCTACTGCACCGTCCACTTCGGCACGTGCGCTGAATTTCCAGATGCCGCGCATGTAGCGCTCGAAGTTCACGTTCAGGATCAACTGGTCGCCGGGTTCGACCACGCGCTTGAAGCGTGCCCGGTCGATGCCTACGAAGTAATACAGAGTGGTTTCCGGGTCGTGCGGCTCCTTCTCCTCGGCGAACGTCAGCAGCGCGGCTGCCTGCGCAAGCGCTTCGAGAATCAGCACGCCAGGCATCACAGGCCGTGTCGGGAAGTGACCCTGAAAATACGGCTCGTTGATCGACACGTTCTTCAGCGCTTTGATGCTCTTATGCGGCGTGAGTTCGAGTACTCGGTCGACGAGCAGGATCGGATACCGATGCGGCAGCAACGTGAGAATCTTGTGGATGTCTAGATTGATTTTTTCGGTGCTCATAGTCGTTCTGCTCGCGCGCTTCACAGCGCGGGTGTTGACTGCGAAACCGCTCGTTAGCTCGTTACTCGTTGATAAGCAACAAACAACAAGCGGCTTCGCGTGGGATGCCGGTATTTACCGTCTTAATGCTTGCCTGAAGTGCTGTCCGGGATGTTATCCGCGGTGTTATCCGGGTGAGTGCCCGCAGCTACGGCCGCTTCGAGCGTCTTGATGCGTTCGCGCAACTTGTCCAGATTACGCACAATGGCAGCGCTTTTGTTCCAGTCGGCGTGATTCACGGCGGGGAACGCGCTGGTGTACATACCCGGCTTCAGCAGCGACTTCGACACGCCGGACTGGGCCGTGACGATCACGTAGTCCGCCAGCGTCACGTGGCCCGCAATGCCCACCGCGCCGCCGATCATGCAGTGCCGTCCAATGTTCGTGCTGCCCGCAATGCCCGCGCAGCCTGCAATCACCGTGTAGGCGCCGATCCGGCAGTTATGCCCGATCTGGACCAGATTATCGATCTTCACGCCTTCCTCGATCACCGTATCGGCCATTGCGCCCCGGTCGATCGTCGTGTTCGCGCCGATCTCCACGTCCTCTGCCACGACCACGGCGCCGACTTGCGGAATCTTGACCCAGTTGCCGGTGCGCGCGTCGCCGTCGCCGGCAAAATCCGGAGCAAAACCAAAACCGTCTGCACCGATCACCGCGCCGGCATGCACGATCACGCGCGCCCCGAGCTTACAGCCATGATAGACGCTCACGTGGGGATAGAGATGAACGTCGTCAGCCAGCTTGACGCCCTGGCCGATCGTCACGCCCGCATCCAGCTTCACGCGCTCGCCAATCTCGGCGCCCGCTTCCACGCTCACGTGCGGCCCGATCACGGCACTGGCCGCCACCTTCGCGCCGGGATGGATAAACGCCGTGGGATGCACGCCGGGTTCAACCGGCGGCGTCGCGAGGTCGATGAAAGCCTGCGCCACACGCGCAAAATAAGCGTAGGGATTCGCTGTGACGATGAAGTTACGCCCTTCCGGCGACGTCACTTTTTCCAGGTCTGCTGGCGAAATCAATACCCCACCGGCCTGAGTGCTTTCCACTTGAGACAAATATTTCTGGTTCGCGAGAAAGGCGAGTTGCGTGGGGCCGGCTTTGTCGAGCGGCGCGAGGCCGTTCACGCGATGCGCTGCATCGCCCGCTATGTCTCCACCGAAGCGCTCGGTCAGTTCACCAAGCGTGATCGCACTGTCTGATGCCATCCGGTACCGCTCCCGATCAGTTCGAACTACTAGCTGGATTGGCAGACAGGCTCGCCTGATTTGCGGCCAGCGCCTTCAGCACCTGATCGGTGATATCGATGCGCGGACTGACGTACACCGCCTCCTGCACGATCAGGTCGTAATGCTGCGCTTCCGCAATCTGCTTGATGACCTTGTTGGCCTTGTCCAGCACGGCAGCAAGCTCTTCGTTGCGCCGCTGATTCAGGTCTTCGCGAAATTCGCGTTGTTTGCGCTGGAAGTCCTGATCGGCCTGCGACAACTCGCGTTGCTTGGCAGCACGGTCGGCAGGTGCCATGCCTGCGCCGTTCTTGTCCATTGCGTCCGACAGGGTCTTCAGGCCCGCTGCCATGTCCTGCAGCGCCTTGTCTCGCTTTGAAAACTCTCTTTCGAGCTTCGTCTGCGCCGCCTTCGCCGCTGCTGACTCACGCAAGATGCGATCGGAGTTGACGGCTGCAATCCGGGTCTCCTGCGCCTCTGCCTTGGCGGCACCCGTCAGGCCGAGCGCCACCGACATGACAAGCGCCAACGCTACATGTTTAGAAAGCTTACCGGTTCGCAAAGTCTTCCTCACGTTACTTATTTACACCACTGACTTATCTTGCTCAATCAAGTCGCTGAATCAGGTTACGAAGTCAAGCCACTGTGTCAGGCACCCCAGCTCCGCGACAAGAGCGGAAAACCGGGCCACCGACACATCCCGATCGCGGTTTAGAACGCCGTACCGATCTGGAACTGGAACTTCTGATACTGGTCGCCGGCATGCTTCGTCACCGGGAAACCCAAGCTCAACTTGAGCGGGCCGATCGGCGAGATCCAGGCCAAGCCGAAACCGTAACCATACCGCAGGCCGTTCGCACCCGTGCTGGTGCCGCCCTGACCCGGATCGCCCCAGACGTTACCGCCGTCAAGGAAGGTAAAGACGCGCAGCGTGCGGTCATAACCCGTACCCGGCAACGGGAAGGTCAACTCGATGTTGCCCACCGCCATGCGCGAACCGCCGATCGGGTCTCCCGTGGTCGTGTCACGCGGACCCAGCGAACTCGGTTCATAGCCGCGAACCGAGCCGATACCGCCGGCATAGTAGTTCTTGAAAATCGGGTACGTCTGGCCTTGCAGGCCCTTACCGTAGCCGCCTTGCAAGTTCAGGCCGAGCACGAAGCCGCGCGCGAACGAGTAGTAGTACTGCGCCTGAGCGTCCACCTTGACGTACGTCGTGTTACCCGCCGGCGTGCCGTATTCAGCGTTCGTCTGCGTGTAATAACCGCGGCTCGGGACCAATGCGCTGTCACGATTGTCACGCGACCAGCCAACCGTCACCGGCACGTTGTTCACTACGCGGCCGAATTCCTTCACGTAGTCGATATAGCTTTGCGGCGTAGCGGAATCAATATCGAGCGTGTTCTGCTCGAGGCCCGCGCCGAAGTACACCGTGTCCTGCTCCGAGAACGGAATGCCGAACTTCAAATCACCACCGACGGTAACGATCTTGAAACTGGAATCCGTGGAGTAATACAGCGGCTGATACGTGCGGTAGTACAGGTCGGTAATACGCTTGATGCCGTCGATGGTGAAGTACGGATCGACTTGCGTCACCGTCAATGTCCGGTACGTCTTGGCCGTATTGATGTTGACCGAGAGGCTGGTACCCGAACCGAACACGTTGTCCTGCGACACGCCCGCTGACAGCACTACCTTGTCGGTCGACGAAAAACCCGCGCCGAGCGTAATCGCGCCGGTCGGCTTTTCCGTGACTTTCACGTCCACGTCCACCTGGTCGTTCGTCCCTTCGACCGGGATGGTGGTCACGTCGACATCGGTGAAGTAACCGAGACGATTCACGCGATCCTTCGACAACGCCAGCCGGCTCGAATCGAACCACGAGCTTTCGAGCTGACGCATTTCCCGGCGCACCACTTCGTCACGTGTACGCGTATTGCCGACGATGTTCACGCGCCGCACATACACGCGACGGCTCGGATCCACATTCAGCGTCAGGTCGACCGTGTGATCGGCCTGATTGATCTGCGGCTGTGCGTTGACCTGTGCGAACGCGTAGCCATATTCACCGAGCTTGTCGACGATAGCCTTTGTGGTCGCCTGCAGCTTTTCAGCCGAGAAACGGTCACCCGGTTTGATCTTGATGAGCTTCGTCAGCTCGGCCTGGCGGTCGAGCAGATTGCCCGAGAGCTTGATCGCGCTGATCTTGTACGGTTCGCCTTCGTGCAGCGCAATCGTCAGGTACATGTCCTTCTTGTCGGGCGAGATGGACACCTGCGTCGAGTCGATGTTGAACTCGAGATAACCGCGATTCAGGTAGTACGAGCGTACGTTTTCGAGGTCGCCCGTGAGCTTGTCCTTCGCGTACAAATCGTTCTTCGTGTACCACGAGAACCAGTTCGGCGTGGACAACTGCATCTCGTCGCGCAGCGTGCTCGTGCTGACCGCCTTGTTGCCGATGAAGTTGATCTGGCGGATCTTCGCGCTCGGACCTTCCGCCACCGAGAACAGGATTTGCACGCGGTTACGGTCAACCGGCGTGACGGTGGTCGTGACTTCGGCCGCGTAGAACCCGCGCGTCAGGTACTGGCGCTTGAGTTCCTGCTCGGCTTTGTCGACAAGCGCCTTGTCGTACGAGCGGCCCTGCGACAAGCCTACCGCGCGCAACGCCTTCGCCAGGTTGTCCTTTTCGAACTCGTGGATCCCGGAGAAGTCGATTTGCGAAATGGCCGGACGCTCCTGCACCTGCACCACCACCACGTTGCCCTGTGTGGCGATCTGGACGTCGTTGAAGAAGCCCGTTGCATACAGCGCGCGAATTGCCTCGGAGGCTTTGTCGTCGGTGAACGTGTCGCCCTGCTTGATAGGCAAGTAGGCGAAAACCGAACCGGGTTCAATGCGCTGAAGGCCGTCAATCCGGATGTCCTGCACGACAAACGGCGTTGTCGCGTGCGCCGCCATTCCGGTTGCGGCCAATGCTGCGGCCACAGCCGACTTAGGAACAAAGCGATGAGGTTTGAACAACGTGCTTCCCCAGTGTGTATAGCTGCATCAAGCCGGACGGCGTTCGTTCAAGCGCCGCCAGACAGGATGAAAAAGGATCAAGGTGAAACGGCAAGCCAGATCAAAAGCGGATCAAGCGAGCAAGGTCATTAAAGAGCGCGATCATCGACAAGGCGACGATGCAAACAAGACCCGCCCGCTGCAAAACCAGCTGCCAACGATCTGACACGGCCTTGCCGGTTGCGGCTTCAACCAAATAATATAACAGATGCCCACCGTCAAGAACCGGAATCGGTAACAAGTTCAAGACGCCAAGACTGATACTCACGAGCGCGAGGAATGAAAGAAACGCCGACAATCCAAGCCGCGCGCTCTTGCCGGCGTAGTCGGCGATCGTCACCGGCCCCGAAAGATTTTTCAGCGACGCTTCGCCCGTGATCATCCGCCCGAACATGCGCAGCGAATAAATGCTGATGTCCCACGTCCGTTTGACGCCCAACTGCAGGCTTTCGACCGGACCATAACGCACATCCACTGCCGCAATCCGGGTCGCGAGCGACGCGCCGATCCGGCCGACATCGCGATGCGTGGCAGCGTCCTGCTTGAGCTCCGGCACGATCTGCACTGCGCGCTCCACGCCGTTGCGCTCGACCGTCAGCGAGACCGGCGTACCCGGACGATGCTGCACGTAGTCGATAAAACCCATCGCGTTATCGATCTTTTTGCCGTCGATAGCGCGCAGCACGTCACCGGCCTGCAAGCCCGCTCTTGCCGCCGCGCTGCCCGCTTCCACACCGGCTACCGCCAGCGTGCCGCCGCCCGGCTCGAAGCCGAGTTTATCCATGAAATCCTGGTCGACGTCCTGATCGTCGATCTTGCCCACGCTCAACGGGAAATCGAACGTGCCCTCGTTCGTCCTGGCCGTCAGCACCACGCGGCGATGATCAAATGACGCGTCAAGCAGTTTCCAGCGCAGGTCGGACCACGAGCGCACCTTGTGCGTCTCGCCACTCGCGTCACTGCTGCCCTGCACATCGCGCATTGAAACGATCGTCTCGCCGCCTTCGAAGCCCGCCTTCGCGGCAACGGTGTTGGGCGCGGGCGCCGCGAGAATCGCCGCCGGCTCGGAGACGCCCCCCGCGAACACGCCGGCGAACAGCAAAATGGCGAGAATGAAGTTCGCTACCGGCCCCGCCACAACAATCGCGATCCGCTTGAACACCGGTTGACGGTTGAATGCGTGCGGCAAATCGGCTTCGGGAATGCTCGCTTCAGCTTCCCGTTCGTCGAGCATCTTCACGTAGCCGCCCAGCGGCAGCGCTGAGATCGTCCACTCGGTGCCGGTGCGCTTGCTGACCCATTTCACGAGCGTCTTGCCGAACCCGACCGAAAATCGCAGGACCTTCACGCCGCACAGCCGCGCGACGCTGTAATGGCCGAATTCGTGGACGACGACCAGCACGCCGATGGCCACCACAAATGCAACGATCTCGATCAGGAAGTTCATGGCGACCTCAGTGCAGGACGCGTTCGGCGTGCGGTGCGTCGGCTGTCAGCAAAGCGGCGAACTCGCCTGCCAGGCGACGCGCTTCGGCATCGGCGGCGAGCACCTCATCAAGGGTCGATGCACTGCCGTTCGGCAACGCATTCAACACGCGCTCGACCACTTCCCCGATCGACATGAAGCCGATACGGCGAGCAAGGAACGCCTCCACCGCGACCTCGTTGGCCGCGTTGAGCGCCGCGCTCGCGGTGCCGCCAGCGTCCAGCGCCTTCAGCGCGAGCGCCAGGCACGGGAAACGCTTCAGGTCAGGCTTCTCGAAGGTGAGCGAAGCGATTTGCGCGAGATCAAGTTGCGCGACGCCCGAGTCCACACGCTCAGGAAACGCCAACGCATAGGCGATCGGCGTGCGCATGTCGGGGTTGCCGAGTTGCGCGAGCACGGAACCGTCCGCGTACGAAACGAGCGAATGAATCACGCTTTGCGGATGGATCAGCACTTCAATGCGCGACCCCGGCACGTTGAAGAGCCAATGCGCCTCGATCACTTCGAGGCCCTTGTTCATCATCGTGGCGGAATCGACGGAAATCTTGCGGCCCATCGCCCAGTTCGGATGCTTGCAGGCTTCGTCAGGCGTGACGTGGCGCAGCGTTGACGGTTCGCGGGTACGGAAAGGGCCGCCGGATGCCGTCAGGATGATCTTCGATACCCCGCCGTGCAGCGCCACTTCACGCGGCATGCACTGGAACACCGCGTTGTGCTCGCTATCGACCGGCAGCAGCACCGCGCCGTTGTCGTGCACCGCATCAATGAAAATCTTGCCCGACATGACCAGCGCTTCCTTGTTGGCCAGCAGGATGCGCTTGCCCGCGCGCGCGGCAGCCAGCGTGGGCGCCAGGCCCGCAGCACCGACAATAGCGGCCACCACCGTGTCGCAGGCGGCGCTTGCCGAAACGTCCACCAGCGCTTGCGGACCGTAGCTCACCTCGGTCTTGCAGCCTTGGGCGCGCAGCGCCGCGGCAACCTTCGCGGCGGTATCGGCGTCACCGACCACCGCCACTTCCGGCTGGAATCGCACACATTGGTCGACGAGCTTGTCGCCGTTGCGATGCGCACTCAGCGCATAGACCGTGAAGCGGTCCGGGTGCCGCGCCACGACGTCGAGCGTGCTTTCGCCGATCGAGCCCGTGGATCCGAGCAGAGTCAGACGTTTTTGCATAAATCCTTCTTTAGCCGATTAGCCGATTGACTGGGCAACAGGACCGAGCAACAGGAGTGCGATCGGCAATACAGGCAACAATGCGTCGATCCGGTCAAGGACGCCACCGTGCCCGGGCAGCAATCCGCTCGAATCCTTGACGCCCGCCTGGCGTTTCAGCAGAGACTCGAACAGGTCGCCAATTACGCTGAATACGGTCAGCACCGTCAAGGAGAGGAGCGCGCCGGCCCAGCCGAGATGCGCCACCAGCGCCGAAAACAGTGTCGGCGCAAAAACCAGCGTCGCCGCGCCCGCCGAGCCTACGATCATTACCGCCAGCCAGCCACCCAACGCGCCTTCGCGGGTTTTGCCGGGGCTGATGGACGGTGCAAGCTTATGACGGCCGAACGCTTTTCCGGCGAAGTATGCGCCAATGTCGGCCAGCCATACGACTAGGAGAAGCGATAGCACGAACGCCACCCCGACCGTACGGGCCGCAACGAGCGCGTGCCAGCAGGCCACGAAGGTCACAATGCCGGCGAACAGCAGGAAGACGCGCCACGCGCCGTCGGCAAGCGCGGGCTTGCGCGCAAGCGCGAACGGACCGGCCAGCACCCAGAATATGGCCGCCATCTGATACAACGGTTTGTAACCCAGCCCGAGCCGCGTGCTGGCGATCAGCGCCATGCCGGCGATCACCGCGTACACCACCGGCGACCCGCCGGTAAGCTTGAGCAGTCGCGCCCATTCCCAGGCAGCGAAGATGACAACAACGGCGATCAATGCCGCGAAAACGCCTATCGGCGCGAATAACGTGATTGGCAGAAGCACTGCCAGCAGGACGATTGCCGTGATGACACGGGTCTTTAGCATGAAAGGGTGTCGGCCTTCTGCGATTGCGGTTCGAGTTGCGCGCTGGTCCGCCCGAACCGGCGTTCGCGCTCAGCATACGATTCGATCGCGCGAGCCAGTGCTTCGGCGTCGAAATCGGGCCAGTAGGTATCGGTGAAATAGAGTTCGGTGTACGCCATCTGCCACAACAGGAAATTGCTGATGCGCTGCTCCCCGCCCGTGCGGATGAACAGGTCCGGCTCTGGCGCATAGGCCATGGCCAGGTGCTGCTCGAACGCCGCTTCGTCGACTGGAACGACGCGGCCTTCCTGAACCGACTGCTCCGCCAGTTTTTTCGCCGCCTGCATGACGTCCCAGCGGCCGCCGTAGTTTGCCGCGATGGTCAGCGTCAGGCGCGTATTGCGCGCCGTCTTGGTTTCGGCACGCTGGATCAGCGCACGGATGCGGTCGTCGAACATGGAGGTGTCGCCGACCACCCGCAAACGGATGCCGTTGGCGTGCAGCTTGCCGACTTCCCGCTCCAGCGCCGTCACGAACAGGCGCATGAGGAACGAGACTTCGTCAGTCGGACGACGCCAGTTTTCGGAACTGAAAGCGAACAGCGTCACGAATTCGACGCCCTGGCGCGCACAGCTTTCGACCGTTGCCCGCACGGCGTCTACGCCGCGGGTATGGCCGGCCACGCGCGGCAGGCGCCGCTGCGTCGCCCAACGGCCGTTGCCGTCCATGATGATCGCGATATGGCGCGGGACAGCCGCGACATCGGGTACGCGAACGGTAGAGCTGGTATAGGTCATGGCCGCTGAATCTAAGTATCGACAGAGTGACGCGCCGGCACGACGCAAGAGACCGGAAACGGCCTCAAACCGTCATGATTTCGGCTTCTTTCGACACAACCAGCTTGTCGATTTCCGCGACGTTTTTATCGGTGAGCTTCTGGACGTCATCGCTTGCACGACGTTCGTCGTCCTCGGAGATTTCCTTGTCCTTCACGAGCCGCTTCAACTGCTCGTTGGCGTCCCGACGCAGATTGCGCACGGCAATCTTGGCGTTTTCGCCTTCGCTCTTGACGACTTTCGTCAGTTCGCGACGGCGTTCTTCGGTCAGCGCGGGCATGGGGACGCGGATCTGATCGCCCTGGTTGGAGGGGTTCAGGCCCAGATCCGAGTCACGGATCGCCTTTTCCACCACCGGCACCATCTTCTTTTCCCACGCCTGCACGCCGATCGTACGGGCGTCGATGAGCGTCATGTTCGCGACTTGCGAAATGGGCACGCTCGAGCCGTAGTAATCCACCTGGATATGGTCCAGCAAGCCCGTGTGGGCGCGGCCCGTGCGGATCTTCGCGAGATCGTTCTTGAACGCTTCGATCGACTTTTGCATCTTCTGATCGACGCTCTTTCTAATGTCAGCCACACTCATTTGAGCCTCCGTACTTTTATTGCGTGCAGTGCTGGCGGTGGCAGCGCAGTTCCCTGGGAGCGCGCCCGCCCTCGCCCTTTTGTCACCGCGTGAGTTTACACGTGGACGAGCGTACCTTCGTCGTCGCCCTGAACGATGCGCTTGAGCGCGCCCGGCTTATTGATCGCAAACACGCGAATAGGCAGCTTCTGGTCGCGGCACAGCGCAAACGCCGTCGCGTCCATCACCTGCAGATTCTTGCCGATCGCCTCGTCGAAACTGATCGTGCTGTAGCGCGTGGCGCTCGGGTCTTTCTTGGGATCGGCGGAATATACACCGTCCACCTTGGTCGCTTTCAGCACAACTTCCGCACCGATTTCCGAACCACGCAGCGCAGCGGCGGTATCGGTGGTAAAAAACGGGTTGCCCGTACCCGCCGCGAAAATGACCACTTTGCCTTCTTCGAGCTGACGGATGGCGCGCGGGCGGATGTACGGCTCGACCACCTGGTCCATGCGCAGCGCGGATTGCACACGCGCCTCGATACCAGCGTGGCGCATGGCGTCCTGCAAGGCGAGCGCATTCATCATGGTCGCGAGCATGCCCATGTAGTCTGCCGTCGCACGGTCCATGCCGGCCGCACCGCCTGCCACGCCGCGAAAAATATTACCGCCGCCGATGACAACCGCGAGTTGCGTACCCATGCGCACTACTTCAGCGACGTCTGCCACCATCCTTTCGATTGTCGCGCGATTGATGCCAAAGGCATCGTCGCCCATTAGTGCTTCGCCGGAGAGTTTGAGGAGTACGCGTTTGTAGGCTGTGGGCATATGAGGGTTCCGATCGCGCCGAGAGGGAGTGCAACAACGTAGAACTGTAGGGGTGAAACGATATTTCCGGCAAGCATCCCATATTGGACAAGCCGCGGCGGCGTAACGGATTAACCCCGGGGCTCACCTGAATCAACCCTGGTTTGCCCGTCCGGCGCGGTTTTGACCGCCATGAGGGCGCGAGACCGACGTTCCGCATACGGGAACGCCGAACTCACATTTAGCTGCTTTTCACTGCATTTTTGACTCGGCGGCCAGTGCGTCTACATCGAGCGGCCCGGTTGAACGGGCCGGCTGATGCTGCACCGGACTTGCTACGCGCGTCTGCTGCACCTAGCCGGCTGCGCAGCCCTGACCACCGTTTGAATCTTTAGCCTTGCTTGGCGGCGGCAACTTGCGCGGCCACTTCAGCAGCGAAGTCGTCCGTACGCTTTTCGATGCCTTCTCCGACCACGAACAGCGCAAACTTCTGCACCGACGCGCCAGCGGCCTTCAACATTTGTTCGATCGTCTGCTTGTCGTTCTTAACAAACGTCTGGTTCAGCAGCGAAACTTCCTTCAGGTATTTCTGGACGCTGCCGTCGACCATCTTCGCGACGATTTCAGCCGGCTTGCCCGATTCAGCGGCCTTTTGCTCGGCGATGCTGCGTTCCTTCGCGATCAGTTCCGCCGGAACGTCGTCCGACGACAGCGAGACTGGCTTCATTGCAGCGATGTGCATGGCAACGTCCTTGCCGACTTGCTCGTCCGCGCCCGTGAACTCGACCAGCACGCCAATACGCGTACCGTGGAGATACGACGCCAGCTTGTTGGCGGATTCAAAACGCACGAAACGGCGAATCGACACGTTTTCACCGATCTTGCCGACCAGCGCGAGACGCACGGCGTCGACAGTCGAGCTTTCCAGCGGCAGCGCGCCGAGGGCAGCGACATCGGCCGGGTTGCTCTTCGCCACGATCTCGGCGACGGTTTTGCCGAATGCCAGGAAGTCGTCGTTCTTGCCGACGAAGTCGGTTTCGCAATTCAGTTCGACGAGCGAACCCACGCCGCCGTCGATGTGCGCCGTGATGATGCCCTCAGCCGTCACACGCGATGCTGCCTTGCTTGCCTTGTTGCCCAGCTTCACGCGCAGCAGCTCTTCAGCGCGCTCCATGTCGCCTTCGGCTTCCGTCAGCGCCTTCTTGCATTCCATCATGGGCGCGTCGGTCTTTGCGCGCAGTTCTGCCACCATGCTTGCGGTAATTGCCGCCATCATTTGCTCCTTGAGTCTGTGCCGTGCTTTCACACGTTCGCACTATTGACACGCGCCGCCGGCGAGAAATGCCCGCGGCCAGAATGGGGGTGCTGCCTGGGGTGCTGCCTACTACTTCACCGATACTTCACGACTGTTTCGCGTTCTGCTGCCCACGAATACTGCCGTTGTCACTTTACGTCGCAGTTGCGGCCGGTTAAAAAAAGGGGGCCTTTCGCAAAGCCCCCTTTCTTGCCGGATACATCACGTCGGCGTCTTATGCAGAGACTTACGCTTCTGCGTTGACTTCCACGAAGTCGTCGCCATCACCACTGCGAACTGCCTGCACGACTTCGTTCACCGCGCTCGAACGGCCTTCCAGGATCGCGTCGGCCACACCCTTCGTGTACAACATGACGGCCTTGCTAGCGTCGTCGTTACCCGGGATCACGTAGTCGATGCCTTCCGGCGAGTGGTTCGTATCAACCACGGCGATAACCGGAATGCCCAGTTTCTTGGCTTCGGTCACGGCAATCTTGTGATAACCCACGTCAACCACGAAAATTGCGTCCGGAATGCCGCCCATGTCCTTCACGCCGCCAATCGACTTCACCAGCTTGGCCATCTCGCGTTCGAACAGGAGCGCTTCCTTCTTGCTCATGCGTTCCGTTTCACCGGCTTCCAGCGATGCTTCCATGTCCTTCAGGCGCTTGATCGATACTTTCAGCGTCTTGAAGTTGGTCAGCATGCCGCCGAGCCAGCGAGCGTTCACGAAAGGCATGCCAGCGCGCTGCGCTTCTTCTGCCACCGTGTCACGCGATTGGCGCTTCGTGCCAACGAACAAAATCGTGCCGCGATTCGCTGCCAGTTGACGCACGTACTTCAGCGCGTCGTTGTACATCGGCAGCGTTTTTTCGAGGTTGATAATATGAATCTTGTTGCGATGACCGAAAATGAACGGGGCCATCTTCGGGTTCCAGAAGCGAGTTTGGTGACCGAAGTGGACACCGGCTTCCAGCATTTCACGCATTGTTACTGCCATGAGAGTTCTCCGCGAGGGTTAGGTCTTAAGCCGGCTGCCGCATCGGGCGCCCCGTGTTTCTCGATCGAGTTTCCTGGATCCGGGGCGCCGGACACCCTGGGTGCGCCGGCTTGCGATTCAAGTCCGATTTTCTTTGCCTCGTCCCTCTCCACGCGCTTTCCTGAAAAACTCATTGCTTTCAGCAAAGCCTTCTTGAAAAGATGATTGCAAAGTAGATGCAGACTTAGCCAGCGAGTATATCACGCACAAATGGCAGGACTCAAGACGCCTGCTCACTCGGATATGCGCCAGGGGCGGCTTTCCCCAACCGCCCTATCGTGCGCCGCGGCTGCCGCTGCAATCGGTAAATTCGCGCGCCGACTGCTCTAAAACTGCCGCGCCGGCCCGCACCTGGGTGCGGCGAGCCCTGTAAGGTGCGATAATGCGCGATTGGCGACAACACAGCCGCTTACACGCATTCTCGACACAAGTCATGTGCATTACGCTGAAAAACGACCACGATATCGCGCAAATGCGCGTCGCCTGCCGACTTGCCAGCGAAGTGCTCGACTTCATCACGCCCCATATTGTCGCAGGCGTGACGACGGGCGAACTCGATCGCCTCTGCCACGAGTACATGCTGAAAGAACAAGGCACGGTGCCCGCGCCGCTGAATTACCAGCCGCCCGGCTATCCGCCCTACCCGAAAGCGACCTGTATTTCCGTGAACGACGTGATTTGCCACGGCATTCCCGGCGACAAGGCGCTGAAAAACGGCGACGCGTTGAATATTGACGTCACCGTGATCAAGGAAGGCTATTTCGGCGATACCAGCCGGATGTTCCTGGTCGGCGAAGGATCGATCCTGGCCAAACGCCTGGTGCAAACCACGTTCGACTGCATGTGGCTGGGAATCCACCAGATCAAGCCGGGCGCGCATCTGGGCGATATCGGGCACGCCATCCAGAAATATGCCGAAGCGCAGGGCTATAGCGTGGTGCGCGAGTACTGCGGCCACGGCGTGGGCAAGGTCTTCCACGAAGATCCGCAAGTGCTGCACTACGGCCGGCCCGGCACGGGCATCGAATTGCAGGCGGGCATGATCTTTACCGTCGAACCCATGATCAATGCCGGCCGCCGCGATATCCGCACCATGCCCGACCAATGGACCGTCAAGACGCGCGACCGCAGCCTGTCCGCGCAATGGGAACATACGGTGCTGGTCACGCCGACGGGCTATGAAGTGCTGACCGTGTCGGCGGGTACGCAAGCGCCTTCGGAATTGATCGCCGCGGCGGCTTGAAGGACTCGAAGCGGGCTTGACTGAGAACTCGTAGCACGTAGTTCGACCGTTGGCCGGCCGGTTTTTTGACAGTGCAGGTTGCGGCCGATTCGTGCAGGCGTCGTGTTACGGCCGATATTGCCGATACTCAGCGGGCCGAATCTCGCTATTTGGGCTTTGCTGCGCCCCATCACGCGCTTTCGCGCAGTGAATGGTTGTCGTTGAGTCGTGCCGGAACTTGAGTCGGGCCGGAACAAGCCAGTTATTTCGCCCGGTTTAAAGACAGCTTAAGCTTGCTGCATGGAGTGGCATGGGAAGCCGCGGCATCTCGCCTTGGTTCGCGCCCAACCACTCACGCTCGCGGTCAAAGGCTGGTCAGACAGCGCTTGCTTTGCACGCCGCATGCAATCTGTGTCGGGGTGCGCACTGACCGCACCGACGTGACCTGATTAAAACCCGGCGAACCGTCTGTTCGCTACGATCAATTTTGACCCACTGACTTGACGACCCGCCTGCCCATGAGCGTACCTGCCGACGCCCCGCCCCGCGCTGATTCGTTGAAAGCCTCATACAAGTCGGCCAAGGCCGCCTTGCTCGAGCGCTTCCAAAGCGCAACCAATGTCGATGGCCTGATGCACGCGCTCGGGCGCGCCACCGACGACGCGCTCCGAGGCGCGTGGGAAGCCTGCGCGATGCCGAAATCGGCAGCGCTGATTGCGGTCGGTGGTTATGGGCGCGGCGAACTTGCGCCCTATTCGGACGTCGATATCCTCGTCCTCCTGCCCGATGACGAAACGCCCGAGCACACCGCCTCACTGGCTGCGCGTATCGAACAGCTGATCGGGATGGCGTGGGATCTTGGCCTGGACATCGGCAGCAGCGTGCGTTCGGTGTCGCAGTGCATAGATGAAGCGAGCAACGACATCACCGTCCAGACCTCGCTGCTGGAAGCGCGGCGCATAGTGGGCAACGAAACACTGTTTGAAACGTTCGAGGCGCGGTATCGGCAGACGCTCGATCCACGTGCGTTCTTCCAGGCAAAAGTTCTGGAAATGCGCCAGCGGCACGCCAAGTATCAGGACACGCCGTACAGCCTCGAGCCGAATATCAAGGAAAGTCCCGGCGGGCTGCGCGACTTGCAGCTTATTTTATGGATCTCGCGCGCGGCCGGTTTCGGCAGCAGCTGGCGCGAACTGGATTCGCGCCAGCTCATCACCGAACGCGAAGCCAGCGAGCTGCGCCGCAACGAAGGCTTTTTGAAGACCCTGCGCGCGCGGCTGCATGTCATTGCGCGGCGGCGTCAGGACATTCTCGTCTTCGACCTGCAGACGGCGCTGGCCGAAAGCCTCGGCTACAAAGCGACTTCGTCCAAACGCGCGAGCGAACAGCTCATGCGGCGCTACTACTGGGCCGCCAAAGCCGTCACTCAGCTTGCCACCATCCTGATCCAGAACGTGGAAGCGCAACTGTTTCCGTCGACGAGCGGCATCACGCGCGTGCTCAACGAGCGTTTCGTCGAGAAGCAGGGCATGCTGGAAATCGCCAGCGACGACGTTTTCGAACGCGAACCCAACGCCATTCTCGAAGCGTTCCTGCTGTACGAACAGACGCGCGGCATAAAGGGTTTATCCGCCCGAACGCTCCGGGCAATCTATAACGCACGTGACCTGATGGGCCGCGACTGGCGGCGGGACCCCGAGAATCAGCGTCTGTTCATGGAGATCCTGAAGCAACCCGAAGGCATCACGCACGCGCTGCGGCTGATGAACCAGACAAGCGTGCTGGGGCGTTACCTGCTCAACTTCCGGCGCATTGTCGGGCAGATGCAGCATGACCTGTATCACGTGTATACCGTCGATCAGCATATCCTGATGGTGTTGCGCAATCTCCGGCGCTTTGCGTTGGCCGAACACGCGCATGAATACCCGTTCTGCAGTCAGTTGATGGGCAATTTCGAACGCCCGTGGGTGCTATATATTGCGGCGCTTTTTCACGATATCGCCAAGGGCCGCGGCGGCGATCACTCCGTGCTCGGCATGGCGGATGCACGGCGTTTTTGCCGTGAACACGATGTTGGCGCGGACGACAGCGACCTGGTCGTGTGGCTCGTTGAACAGCATCTGACCATGAGCCAGGTGGCGCAAAAGCAGGATACGAGTGATCCGGAAGTCATCAAGCAATTTGCATCGATGCTCAAGACCGAGCGCCGGCTGACCGCGCTGTATCTGCTGACGGTCGCCGATATCCGCGGCACCAGCCCGAAGGTCTGGAACGCGTGGAAAGGCAAGCTGCTCGAGGATTTGTATCGCGCCACGCGCGCCGTGCTCGGCGGCGCCGAACTGCACGCGCATTCGGAACTCAAGTCGCGCCAGGAAGACGCGCTCGCGTTGCTGCGCCTTGAAACCGTGCCCGAAAACGCGGAAAAAGTGTTGTGGGACAAGCTCGATGTCGGCTATTTCCTGCGTCACGACGCCGCCGATATCGCCTGGCAGACCCGCGTGCTTTACAAACACGTGGAGAGCGAAAAGCCGATCGTGCGGGCGCGGCCGTCGCCGATTGGCGCCGCGCTTCAGGTGCTGGTGTATGTGCAGGACCGGCCCGATTTGTTCGCCGGGATTTGCGCTTATTTCGACAAAAACGGCCTGTCCGTGCTCGACGCACGGGTCACGACGACACGGCACGGCTACGCGCTAGACAATTTTCTGGTCGCGCATCCGGACCATGACGGGCATTATCGCGACATTGCGAATCTCGTCGAACAGCAGTTGAGTACGCTGCTGGGCGCTGAGGGCATTTTGCCGGAACCGTCGAAGGGACGTGTTTCGCGGCTTGTCCGCACTTTTCCGATCACGCCGCGCGTGGATTTACGTCCCGACGAACGTGGTCAGTATTACATCCTGTCCGTATCGGCTAACGACCGGCAGGGCCTCCTTTATTCGATCGCGCGGGTTCTGGCCCAGCACCGGATCGGCGTCCACGCGGCGCGGATCAATACGCTTGGCGAACGCGTGGAAGACGTGTTCCTGCTCGACGGCAAAACCCTATCCGACAACCGGACACAGATCCAGGTCGAAACCGAACTGCTGCGCGCGATCGCAGCCTGAGAATATATGCGCGTCAAACTGACAGCGAAGCACCCGCGCCCGGCATCGCCGGCACGTTCCCCCGTCCGTACCGGCAGCGCTGCCGGACGGAAAAAGCCCGCACGCGCCGACATGGCGAGCGGCGATCGGCCAGTGCGTAGCGACAAACCAGCAGGTGGTGCACGACCATCGGGTGCGGGTGAGCGGAAACCTTTCAAAGCGCGTAGCGACGATTCGCGCGGCGCGGGTGACCGCGGGGCGCGGCCGTCGTTTGGTGATCGTGGTGCCCCGCGCGGTGATCGGCCTTCAGGCGATGGTGAACGTCGACCGTACGCGCCGCGTGGTGATGCGCCGCGTGGTCCGAGCAGCGATCGTGGCCCGCGCCCTTCCTTTGGTGACCGTGGCGCTCCGCGCGGTGATCGTCCTTCAGGCGATGGTGAACGTCGACCGTACGCGCCGCGTGGTGATGCGCCGCGTGGTCCAAGCAGCGATCGTGGCCCGCGCCCTTCCTTTGGTGACCGTGGTGCTCCGCGCGGTGATCGGCCTTCAGGCGATGGTGAACGTCGACCGTTCACGCCGCGTGGTGATGCGCCGCGTGGTCCGAGCAGCGATCGTGGCCCGCGCCCTTCCTTTGGTGACCGTGG
>NZ_MTHB01000123.1 GCF_002220365.1 Caballeronia sordidicola
TTCGGACATTTGCTCTATCACTTTGTGCTGGCGTTCTCGCGCTGGGAATACGCCAGCGTCGTTGACGGCGGAGAGAGTTTCCAGGCGTTGGCAGCAGGATTGCAGAGCGCTTTATGGCAGGCTGGCGGCTGCCCCAGCGAGCACCGCTCCGACAGTCTGTCGGCAGCTTTTAAGAACCTTCAGGAGAAGGACGACTTTACGGTTCGCTACGCGGCGTTGCTTGGGCACTATGGCATGGAAGGCACGCGCAACAACCGTGGCTTGGGGCACGAGAATGGCAGCGTGGAATCCTCGCATCGCTACTTGAAGGACGCAGTTGATCAGGCGTTGGAGTTACGTGGTCATCGCGATTTCGATGATCGGCCGGCCTACGAGGAGTTTGTGCGCGGCGTGGTGATGCGCCGCAACCGGCGCAATGCCGCGGCGTTTCAAGTCGAGCGCACATACCTCATGGATCTGCCTGAACACCGTACCACCGACTTTGTTGAGGACGAAGGGCGCGTGACGCGCAGCGGCACTTTTACGGTGGATGGCAGCATCTACAGCGCGCCCTCACGCCTAATCGGGCATCGCTTGAAGGTACGCCTCTACAGCGATCGGCTTGATTGCTATCTGTCGGGAGCGCTCGTGCACAGCACGGCGCGAGTCAGGCGTACGAGCACAGGTCGCGGGCGTGCAATTGATTACCGACATTTTATTGAGTCGCTCAAACGCAAACCCCAAGCCTTCAGGGGCCTCGTGTTTCGTGACGATCTGTTTCCACGCGAGGCGTACCGCCGGACATGGGAGTGCCTGGATCAAGCACTGAGCCCGCGCAACGCGTGCAAGGTCATCGTGGGCCTGCTGGAGCTTGCCGGCAACTACGGCGTAGAGGCAGAACTGGCCCAGCGGCTTGACGTGTTGCTGGAACTCGGAGATCTGCCCGATTTGGAAGCGCTCTTCGCAGAATTTGCTCCGCGCCAGGCCGAATGTCCCATTGTATTAGTCGAGATGCCCGACGCCTCGATCTACGACGCATTGCTTGACGAAGAGGTGGCCGCATGAGTGCACCGACGTACGACACCGGCAGCATGGGACTGATGCTCAACGAATTGCGTCTGCCAACAATCGGTCGACTGTGGTCTGACTTCGCCCAACGGTCCGACAAAGAAGGCTGGCAAGCATCGCAACTGTTGGGCGCATTGTTCGAGCACGAATTAGCTGAACGTGCAAAACGCAGACTGGAACGCCATCGCGTCGAATCACAATTGGATCCGACCAAGACTCTCGCCACGTTCGACTTCAGCGTCGTGCCCATGGTATCGAAGGCACATGTCATGGCGCTGGCCACAGGCGATGCGTGGCTTGAGAAAGGTGCCACGATCCTTCTGTTTGGGCCACCCGGTGGAGGAAAAAGTCACTTGGGATCAGCGATTGGTCACGCCCTGATCGACGCGGGCTATCGGGTCTTGTGCACCCGCACCAGCGAATTGGTGCAGAAGCTTCAGGTGGCGCGAAAGAGCCTGCAATTACCGTCGGCACTTGCCAAACTCGATCGTTTCGATCTGATCATCTTGGATGATCTGTCGTACGTGAGAAAGGACCAGGCCGAAACCAGCGTGCTGTTCGAGTTGATAGCCGAGAGATATGAAAGAAAAAGTCTTCTCATCACGGCCAATCAACCATTCTCGGGGTGGAATGACGTGTTTCCTGACCCTGGTATGACCGTCGCCGCCATAGACCGCCTCGTTCATCACTCGACGATCTTCGAACTGAATGTCGAAAGCTATCGGCGCCGCAACGCCAATGACAGACAGAAAGAGCGGCGGCGTCAATTACCCACAGACGACCACAACGGAGCGACAACTATAGCCAATTGACAGCGACAATTACCCCCGTCGACCGGCCATCATAGTTGTCGCGCAACCGGACATCGTAGTTGACGATATCCAATTTTCGTCGTCCTTGCCGATGTGGGACAGTTCACCCGTCAATGGCGAGACCTGTCCGATTTTCACGGTTACGTCGGCGTGCGCCAGAAGCGGTTGCGCCGCAACTAACACGGTCAGCACAATAGGGATAAGTTTCAGGTTTTGCACGGTCGGGCGCTCGCTCAGTTGCGTCGGCGGCTTCAGGGATTGATGCCGCAAACGATGTTGGCCCTGGACAATGGCGGAGGGTTGTAAAGATAGTAAAAGAGCGCCGCAAGAGCCAAAATCGGCTGCTGGGCCATTTGTGCAATTTTCAATCGATTAGATGCCGCCTGAAGCGTTTTTTTATCGACGCTCTGCAACAGCAGTGCCTTCGCGCCGAAGATGCGAGCCGAACTGTTTCAATGGTGGACGTCGACGGCTTGACGTGATCGGTACCGGGTGAAGCGTCAAGGACACGTGCAATCGTGCGCAAACCCGACGCCAGCCTCGAAAGCTGGCTGATTCGCACCGTGCAATGCGGACACAACGCCGCTCTATCACGCCAAAAATACAGATCGGCCTGGTTAACATAGCAAATCCAGACTATAAAAAACCATGGTCTGGGTGCGCTTGCGCCATTCGCATTGAGTTCACCGTGCCGAATCAGGTCCGCTGCGCTGGGGGCTCGATTAATGAAGCGCATTTCATTTCTTTCGATCGTGTTATTGCTCGCGGCGCGATTCGCCTTTGCCGACATCGTCATCGGCAACCCGACAGCCTCGACCAGCAATTTTTCGGTCAACATCCAACTTTTTGCGCCGACGGGCCAGAGCTTCATTGCCGACAGGAGCGTACTCAAGTCTGTCGGTATGTGGACGAGCACCTGTAGTTGCCTCCCTTTGATAAGCTTTCAGCTGGCCCTGTTCAGGGGCTCCGGAACATCGGGAGCCGTCCTTGCCACGAGGCAAGCGGTTGCACCGCAGGGCCTGTACGGCTTCTTGAATTTTGACTTCAGCGGTGTCGCGGTTACGGTCGGGCAAACCTATACCGCCGTCATGACCCAGATCACACCGAATCCCCCGAACAGTGCTGGCACGGGTATTTATGGCACTCCGAATAATTATCCGGGTGGTATTGCATTCATCAAAGCAGCCCCGCATCCGGATGCAGAATTCGCCCTGCGGGTGATCGACGATCCGCTCGCTGCGGCTGCCCGCGAGTATCCGGCAAAATTTGTGTGCGGCGCTCCTGCCACGGACGCCGCCCAGAACGGCCAGGGACTCGTGGCTGCCGGTCAGTACTTCGCCACGGTAAATGTGCACAACCCGGCTGACGTGACGGCGGTCTTGAAGGTGAAAGTGGCTACCGCGGGTACCGATGCAAAGTCCGCAGGGTTTGTCTCGTCATTCACTTATGTGCAACTCGGTGCCGATCGCGTCCAAAAGTTCGACTGCGACGACATCCGGTCCCTCGCCAGAAATCCGCAGTCCGGCGCGGAGCCATCGGGATTATTGGACGGCTTCCTTGTCATCATCACCGACTTCGATCTGGACGTCGACACGGTTTATACAGGCGCGCAAGACGGTCAATTGAAAACGTTCGACATTCAGCGTGTGCCTGGAAGAGACCTGAATAGCCTGCCGCAGCAACCCTTTGGTAACACCCCCGGGAAAGCGCCATAGTCGGCGGTGCGGCGCCTTCGTTTTTAGCGTCGAGCTTCTCTGCCGCGCTTCTCCCCTTGGGCCGCCTCTTGCGACACCGAGCTTGCTTTTGCTCGTAGATGCTACGGTCATCTTCGCAACAACTCGTTCGCCACCGATTTACAAGTAGGAAGCTTCCAATTCGCAGGCCGAAACCCAACGCCTACCTATACGATTTGCTCTGAACTGGTTATTTTCTGAGTTCCGCGAGCAATCCGCGTCGCTCGCTGCGTGAAAGTCCGTCGCGAAGCAGCATCGGCCCAACGGTCATCGGAGCGATGACATGCAGGCGAGCAGCCGACCACGCTGAGCGCTCCAACATGCGATACTTTTTGTCCCGCTACCCCCGCCGTGTGGTTTGGCTGCTGCGCGGCTCTCGTCAAAAGGAACCTCATGCCAACCGATCACGCTCTCTCGTCCGCACCCGTTTGGTTTATCACCGGCTGTTCCACCGGATTCGGCCGAGAGCTCGCACTTGCCGTTCTTGATAAAGGCTGGCGTGCCGTCGTGACAGCTCGTCAACCCAGCTCCCTGGCAGAATTTGGTGAGCGCTACGGTGAGCGCGCACTGGTGCTCGAACTCGATGTAACCCAAGCCGGTCAGATCAAAAACGCGGTTAAAAAAACCCTGCAACAATTCGGTCGTATTGACGTGTTGGTCAACAATGCCGGCTATGGCTACCTGAGCGCCGTCGAGGAAGGCGACGATCACGACGTGCGCGAGATGTTCGAGGTCAACTTCTTTGGCGTTGCCGATACCATCAAGGCCGTGTTACCCGCGATGCGAGCACAGCGCGCCGGACACATCGTCAACATCACGTCCGTTGGCGGCCTGATCGGCAATCCGGGAAGCGGCTACTATGCCGCCAGCAAGTTCGCGGTGGAAGGCCTGAGCGAAGCGTTGGCCGCCGAAACAGCCGACTTTGGGATCAAGGTTACGGCGGTTGAGCCCGGGCCGTTCCGTACCGATTGGGCAGGACGTTCGTTGAAGCAAGCGAAGAAGCCGATTGAGGCGTACGAGGCGGGCGCTGGCAAGCGCCGCGCTACCATCTCAGCCGGAAGTGGCAAGCAGCCAGGCGACCCGGCGCGTGCGGCCCTGGCTATCATCGCCGCGGTGCAGTCGCCAACGCCTCCGGGCCATCTGATCCTGGGCAGCAACGGGCTGGAGCGGGTCAAAACCAAGCTGGAGGCTCTGCGCGCCGAGATTGCCGCATGGGAAGCCACCACCCTGAGCGCCGATTTTCCCAGCTAGCCAGGTAGATCCACGCAGTTGCCGGCTTGGCTTCAGTTCGATTGGACCACCGGATTGAGGGACCGCGCCGGCGCAAACCGGCGCGGCAAAGCCTCTGTTGTCGCAAGACTGGGGCGTCAGCGTGTCGGATGCGTGCACTGGCCGCCAGAGCAGGCAAAAATTTCCGGACCGACGACGTCGGTACAGCTATGGTTGTTCGGCATAGGGTCTTTCGCCTGGGTTATCCGCCGAAACATCATCCCGGGCCCTTCAGGACGTGCGGAAAAGAGTCGATATCCCGGAGACACGACTGAAAGTCCGGTCCGGAGATTGGAGAATTTCACGCGGCCTGCCGCACGGAATTCCGAGGTGAAAGTATGGAAAAGAAAGTGCTCGTCGCGGTCGCCGCCGCGCTGATGTCCTCTGTGGGCGCGCTGCATCCCGAACCCGCCCGTGCCGCCGACGCTGCAGCCTCGGCCTACGAAGACTCGACCGTCGATGCATCTCTCGATCCCGGCGAAGAACGCGTCTCCGCCGATGGCGACAATCAGGCGCGCCTGAAGGACCTGCGCTATGCGTATTTCATCGGCTATAACGCGCGCGCCAGGGAGGACTCGACATCCTATGCGAGCTTAGGTGACGAGGTGAAACATCCGCAGAAGCAGCTTGCCGCGCCGGCCATGCCCGCATCGCCGAAGCCGGTTGTTGAGCGGGTTGCACCGCCAAGGCGAGTCGTAGCGCAAGCCGCGTCGCCAAGGCAAGTATCCGCGCCGGTTGGACCGCCGAAGCGAATGGCTGCTGCGCGAGTCACGCCGTCCAGACAGGTCGTCGCAAAGACCGAGCCTGTTGCGCTGAAGCGCGTTCCCGCGCAAGTCTCACCCGTGCAGCAGAGGCATGTTTACGCGCAAGTCGAGTCTGTGCCGCCGAGGCGGGTCCTTGCGCCGGCCGCGTCGTCGAAGCAGGCTTCGGTGCAGATCATGCCGCCCAAGCGGGCTGAAGCGCAATCTGCGCCTTTAAAGCAGGTTTCTACGCGGACTACGTCGATGAAGCTGTTTGCCACCGCATCCGAGCCACCGATACTGATTCCGACGCAAGCCGTGAAGGCATTGCCGGAAGCAAAATCGGAAAATGACGAGGAATCGCAATACGCCGCGGAGCAACGAACTCAAGCGGCGCAGAACGGACAACCTCGGCCATATCAGAATAGGCAGCCCCAGCAATACGCGGCGGCGCCAGCCTATAACCAAGGGTCGACAGAGTCTCAGCAGTCAGGCGGGTACTCTGGGCGGGAATACGGGGCGCCGCCCTCGCAGCCTCGAGCCGTTCAAGCTAACCAGTACGCGCCCGCGCAGTATCCGCCCGCTCAGTACCAACCGGCTTACGCGCAGTCCGCCTACGTACCTCGGCCGCCCACTCAAGCCGCGGCGCGGCAGGTCGTCATAGTGGCCCGACCGCCTGCCTATCCGGCATATAACCAGATGTACACGCCGCCCGAACTACGTCGGCCGTACCCCGCAGGTTACGGCAATTCGGCGCAGCCAGCCGGGTATCAGGGATGGGAGTAGGCGCACTCACTCGCATGCGCCACCGGGCGCGCCGACCCACGTATGCAACGGGCGATTAGCCCCCGGCCCGCTTCGCGTTGTGGCCGACCTTTTTGAGCGTTTCGATGACCCGCTCGCAATGGTCACCCTGCACTTCAATCACACCTTCCTTGACCGTTCCACCAGAACCGCAGGCCGTGCGCAACTGCTTGCCTAGCAACGCCAAGGCAAGCGGATCGAGCGCCAGCCCTTTAACGAGCGTCACACTCTTGCCGCCTCGGCCCTTGGTCTCGCGAGTCACCCGCACTACGCCATCACCTACTGGCAGTGTCCTGGCAACCGTCTTGCAGGCACATTCCGCGAGCGCCTGCCGGCACTCGGGACACATCCGGCCGCCATCGGTGGAATAGACAAGGCCGCCTTTGGGACTACTCTTCATGATTGGCTTACTCGAAGACGCTTAAATCGGGAATTGGGTCGATTTTAGCAGCTGCGCCTTAGTAGCCGCCTCCCGCCGAATCCGGTCTCAAGCTCAACTTTCGTAGCCGCCCCCCTGCCACTCGCTCTAACCCACGGCCATCTGGTAACGGGAGGTCTGATGGCTCGCCTCAATCTCCGGGTGTCCGCTTGCCGACGCTTCGTCAAATAAGTGTAGCGGCCAACCAATACCATCAACTTTTGCTCATACGTCGAAAACCGGATGCGAGGCCTTGTGAATGGCCACCAACGTATCGTCTTTGGCGAGCAGCCCGGACTCGTCCAGAATAATCAGCAGCGGGCGACCTTCCGCCACTGACTGGCGAGCCAGTTTGCTAACACGAGCATATCCAAGCTTTGGCACGAGCGCGGTCGCCATGGCCATCGAATCCATCAGGTGTTGCTCGTTTCGCGCGATATCGGCCGTGATGCCGGCAACACATTTTTGCGCGAACCGTTGGATCCCGTTAGTCAGCAGCATGATGCTGTCGAACACACGGGACGCCACCACAGGCTCGAAGTGATTGATCTCCAGTTCACCATACTGAACCGCCTGCGCGACCGCAACGTCATTCCCGACGACAGCAAAACTCAACTGGATCATGGCCATTGGCAAGACCGGGTTGACTTTGCCCGGCATGATCGACGAGCCGGCTTGAGCTTCAGGAAGACGCAATTCCCCCAAGCCGCCTACCGGGCCGGATGACAGCACCGTCAGATCCGACGCGATCTTCGCGAGAGACGCCGCACAGGTACGCAGTTCGCCCGAAACGCGAGAAAACACGTCCATGTTCTGCATCGCGTCGAACGGGTTCGACGGTGCCATGTATTCCACGCCGGCGATGCTCGAGAGATGCTGATAGACGGCCGGTCGATATCCTGCTGGTGCGCCAAAACCCGTACCTATCGCGGTACCGCCAAGCGGGAGCGTGCGCAGTTTGTCGCGCACGGCTGCGAGCTCTTCCGCCAGGCGTCGGGTAAGCGACGCGTAGCCGCCAAAAACCTGTCCCAGTCGCATCGGCTGTGCATCTTGCAGACACGTGCGACCGAGATGGAGGATGTTGGCGAACTCCGTCGCCTTTGCGTCGAAGTGCGAAGCAAGTTGCTCTATTTCCGTGACGAGCGGCCCAAGCATCGCGTGCGTTGCGATCTTCAGAGCAGCCGGATACACGTCATTCGTCGATTGCGAACGGTTGACGTGGTCATTGGGATGAATCACGTCGTATGACCCGGGGGGGTGCCCCAGATGCTGCTGCGCCCGATTGGCGATGACCTCGTTGAAATTCATGTTCGTCGAGGTTCCACCGGACCCTTCCAGCAGATCGATGATGAGCGAGTCATCAAACCCTCCTTCAATGACTTCCTGACACGCACGCACGATCGCATCACACTGCTGCGCAGTAAGCACGTCGTTATCACGATTGGCCAACGCGGCAGCCCACTTGCACTGTGCAAAGGCATCCCGGAACTGCGGATAGTGCGCGATGCTAAGAGGAGAGATGCTGAGATTTTCGATACCCCTTACCGTGTTGACACCATACAGTTTGTTGCCGGGTATGGTGACTTCGCCAACGTAGTCGCGCTCGGTTCGTGATTCAGTCCGTGATTCAGTCCGTGATTCAGTCCGTGATTCAGTCCGTGATTCAGTCCGTGATTCAGTGTGAGCAAGCTTATTCATGTGAGTTCCTTTCACCAACAGTAATCAGTTCTTCAATGCCCCGCCCCATCGCTTTCAGCCTGGGCAGGAAAGACGTTTCAATTACTTCGCGCGCCGTGTCGCATGCATCTTCGAAAAATGCGCTGTATTCGTCACGGCGCGCGACCAGATAAAGCGACCGCTCAAGCCCCAAGTTGTCCACCACATGTGTGGCAACCTCGCTCGCATACGCTGCGCCTTGCAGCAGGCACATCGGCGAAGTCACGGCCCATCCGATACCCTCGGCAACCATCGAAGTCAGCGCATCGGCGTTGTCGAGTTCCAGACGGATCGGCATACGCAGCTCGATTCGACGCAGGTAGCGCTCGATCTGCATGCCAACCTGAGAGTTCCGGTTAAAGCGTACGATTGGAAGCGAGTTTGCCAGCGCTCGAACGTCTTCGACGGTTCGGACAGACCTGGGCCGGTCTTTTGGCGTGATGACAAGGTATCGCTCTGAAAAGAGCCGGTAACGCACCACGTCGTTGGCGTCCATCAGCGCGTCGCTCGTGACGATGAGATCCAGATCCCGCCGTAGCAACGCCTCGCCCTGTTGAGGACTCAATCCGGTACGTATGGACAGTTGTGACACTTTCCCCAGCAGATGCTTGGTAAAGACCGAGCCGCAAGTCGCCGCAAACGAGTCGACCAGTCCGATACGCAAGTCGGGCTTGATTCCCTGCCCTGCTTCGACGACCTGGGCTTTCAGGTTCGCGATTTCCTCGTTCAGTATCGCGCCACGGTTGCGCAACGCTATGCCGAACGGCGTCAGCGCCAGCGGCCGCGTGGTTCGATTGACGAGGACCACGCCGAGTTCGTCTTCGAGTTGCCGGATGATCTGGGAGACACCCGATTGGGAAATGCCCATCCGCGCCGCTGCCCCCGACATGCTCCCCTCCTCCGCGACAGCAACGAAGACTTCTACCGCGTGCATATCAATTGGTTTGTTCGACGACATGATGGGCTCTTCCCAATGTTGTCCTGGCATGACGCCGCCGGAAACGTCATCTTGCGCGGCGCGTCGGAGCTTCAACTGTTGCCATTTTCAATTGCCGTCCGACGAAGCGGCAAGTGCGGCACCACGTCCGCCCTCGGCTACAGACTCGCTTTCACTACTTTGATCGGACGTCATGTCCGAAAGGTTTTCACTGCCCGTTTCCGGCGCAAACACGTGGCAAAAGACACCACCGAATACCAATACACCAACGCACACACCGAGTGCCGAGTGAATGCCAACGTGTTGCATCGCTAGCGGAAGAAGGAACGTGCTGATAGCCGAACCGAACCGGCTGGAAGCGACTGCCAGCCCGACACCAGATGCACGCAGATGAGTTGGAAAGAGTTCGGGCGGATACACAAACTCAAGATTAGCGGCCGCTGAGAGAATACAGGCAAACACACCGAACGCGACCATGGTGCCTATCGGCCCGAATCCCGCGTAAGCGAGTATCGCCAGAGCCACCGCTGCGAGGTAGAAAGTTCCAATGAGGAATGCACGGCGCGACAGCTTGTCGACGATCAAGAGACCAACGATCGCTCCCGCGAAAAGCAGGACGTTATAAATTAAGCCGCCTACGAAGTTGTCCTTGACCTGCAAGGCCTGAAGCACCTTCGGGGAAAACGTGCCCAGCGCGAAATACGGGACGACCTGACAGGTGTAGAACACACAACCGACCAGCGTGTTCTTGCGCCAGCGGGGCGAGAGCAATTCCGACCATGCGCCGCGCCGTTGCTCGGATATAACCGACGGTTCAGGGATGATGACTTCGGGCCCAAATTTGCGACGAATGATTGAAAGCGCCTCGTCGCGCCGCCCGCGTTTCATCAACCACATCGGCGACTCCGGCACGCCCAGCCGGAACGGAAGAATGAGCAGTGCCGGGATGCCGCTCGCGGCAAGCATGATGCGCCATGCGTCGGGGCCAATGTCGCGGACGACGAATCCGATGAGGTAGGCGCAGACATAGCCCGCAGCCCACGCGGCGGCGAGCACGCTGAGCAAGCGGCCACGGTAACGGCGTGGTGAGAACTCGGTCACGAGTGACTTGCTTACCACGTAGTCAGCGCCAAGAATCAGTCCCAGCAGCAGGCGAAGGACCAACAGTTGCTCCGGCGAAGTCACGAAATATTGCGCCGCCGATATGACCGCGAACAACAACATGTCGAACGCGAAAATGGTTCGTCGTCCGTATTTGTCAGCAATCGGACCGGCGAACATGCTCCCGAGGAACAGGCCCGCCAGGGATGCTGCGCCGAGCAATCCCATCCAAAGCGGCGTCAAATGAAGCGACACGGAGGCCATGCTCACCGCGATGCCGATGATCCCCAGCACGAAGCCGTCGCTGAACTGGCCTCCCGTCCCGCTAAACGCCACTCGCAGATGGAAGCGGCGCAGAGGAAGATCCTCCAGCAAAATCTGTTTGCTCACTTTTATCTCCTGGGACTTTTGTTATCGCGGCGCGTGGGTCATCGCCTAGAAACAAGTGTAGAGAGACAAATTCAAGAAAATAGCATGTCGGACGACAGTATCAATCAATCTAATACTATGTCGCGCAGGAGCTGAAGTTGATTGCGTATAGTCGCGATGTTGGCATGACAACAGGGCACGATCGGTCGGTCCTGTCGACAAACTGCTGATCGCGGCCAGAAAACTTCCGTGGCAGAAACCGATTTCCGCTGGCCGATGACGGCTCACTCAGCTTCACGCAGAGTCGACACGGTCGCGCACAGCACCGCTCTGCCCCATCTGCCCTTGATGCTCACCGAACTGCAGCGCAGCCAACTGCGCATAGAGCGGCGAGCTTAGAAGCAGTTCGGCGTGACGGCCCTGCGCGACAATGCGGCCTTGTTCCATCACGACAATGCGGTCCGCTTGCTGCACCGTAGCCAAGCGATGCGCGATGACCAGCGTAGTGCGGTTCTGCGCGGCATTGTCGAGCGCCTTTTGCACTAGCCGTTCGCTCGCTGCATCGAGCGCGCTGGTGGCCTCGTCCAGCAGCAGGATAGGCGGATTCTTCAGGATCGCGCGGGCAATCGCAATGCGCTGGCGCTGTCCGCCAGACAGTCGCACGCCGCGCTCGCCCAGGAACGTGTCGTAACCTTGCGGCAGCTCTTCGATAAAACCAGCCGCAGCGGCCATTTCGGCAGCCCGCTGCACCTGCGCGAGTGTGGCTTCGGGCGCGCCGTAGCGGATGTTGTCGAGCACGCTGCCAGAAAAGATCACCGACTCCTGCAGCACCACCCCGATCTCCCTGCGCAACTCGACGAGCGGCACTTGCCGCGTGGGCACGCCGTTGATGTGAATGGCACCAGCCTGCGGATCGTAGAAACGCAGCAGCAGTTGGAACAGGGTGGTCTTGCCGGCCCCGGACGGTCCCACCAGCGCCACATGCTCTCCCGAGCGTACGTCGAGTGAGAGGCTGGAAAGTGCAGCGATACCGGGGCGAGATGGATACGAGAAGCTGACGTTGTCGAAGCGGATGCCCTCGCCACGCGTCGGCAGCGGTACGGTCGTTTCGGCCTCCACCACCGGCGAGCGCGCAGACAGCAGTTGCAATAGCCGCTCGGTGGCGCCGGCGGCCCGCTGGAGATCGCCCCACACTTCGGCGACCGCTCCCACCGCACCGGCTGTGAACACCGCGTAGAGGATGAACTGGGACAATTGACCGGCCGTCATCCGCCCGTCCAGCACTGCCTGCGCGCCGAGCCAAAGCACGAACACAATCGCAGTGAACACCAGCACGATCACCACCGCGGTCAACCAGGCGCGCGCTCGAATGCGCTTGAGCGCCGTCTCAAAGGCCAACTCCACCGCACCGCCAAACCGCCACGCTTCGAAGGGCTCCTGCGTATACGACTGCACGGTCGGCATGGCATTAAGGACCTCGCCCGCCACCGCGCTCGCGTTTGCTACCTTGTCCTGGCTCGCGCGCGAAAGCCGGCGCACCCGCCGGCCGAAGATAACGATCGGCGCGACCACCACCACCAGCGTGGCGATAATGTAGGCCGACAGCACCGGGCTGGTCACCGCCAGCATCGCCACGCCGCCAACAAGCAGGAAGAAATTACGCAATCCCAACGACAGGCTGGTGCCCACCACTGTCTGGATCAACGTGGTGTCGGCGGTGAGCCGGGACAGCACCTCTCCGGTCTGCGTGGTCTCGAAGAATTGCGGACTCATCTCCAGCACGTGGTCGTAGACTGCTCGCCGCAGGTCAGCCGTGACTCGCTCGCCCAGCCAGGATACGAGGTAGAAGCGCAGCGCCGTGGCGCCGGCCAGTATCAGCGAAACAACTAAGAGTGCGAGAAAATAGCGATCAATGTGTGCCCGATCGCCCCCGGCGAAGCCGCGGTCGATCAGGTATTTGAATGCCACCGGCAACGCCAGCGTGGCCCCCGCCGACGTCACCAGCGCCAGGAACGCAAGCGCCCATCGCCCGGCATAAGGGCGCAGGAAGGGAAACAGGGCAAATAAGGGGCCGATAGCCGGCGAAGGCGACGGCGGAGAAGACAGGACAGCGTCTGGCATGAGGATTCCAAGTGAATCGAAGGTTTCCCCGATTGTGCCAGTGCTGCAGATTTGAAGACGGACTGGTCAGCGCCTGTTCTGATCCATCAGTGCTTCCGGGTTCGCTATGTATCGTTCCGGACTGCGTCTATTCCGCTGCGCCCCGGCCGTTAAATTGCTTGCCGCGTGCTTGCCGCGACTGCCTATCTGTATCAAGATCAAGTCGACTCAACAGGAACAAGCCATTCCCATGACAGACAATCCCGATCCCGACAAACTGAAGGGCCCCGGCGGCCTGACGTTACGCCAGATCCATGAACAGGTTCAGAAGAGCGTCGAGCGCGACCGCGAAGCGCACGCAGCGCGCAACGCCGTCGCTCCACCGAAGGGCAGGTGGCAACGTTGGGTGCGCTACGTGTGGGGGCGCAGCGGCCGTCGCTAGCGGCGGCCGCCAAGAGATCTGCCTGTCACAACGTCGATTCGGAAGCAACCTTATCCCGCCGAGCTCGGCCGGCCGCTGCGTTTGACGCCCGACGGAACCACAGTGGCTCCACGCCGGGCACAATCACCCGTCCAGATCAGCGCATGCCGCCGCTCGCGACAACGTGTTCACCCGTCATCCAGCGCGAGTCGTCCGACGCAAGAAACACTGCGATCGACGCGATGTCGTCCGGCTGGCCCAGTCGGCCAAGCGGAGTCTGGGCAAGCGCCCACGCATCAAGGTCGGAGCCGATTATCCCTGCGCTTTGGGTACCCTCGGTCACCACTACGCCGGGATTGATCGAGTTCACCCGAATTTTCCTGGGGCCCAGTTCTCGCGCCAGCACGCCGGTGATCGCGTCGACTGCGCCTTTCGTGCCGCTATAGACGGCACTTGCTGGCGGCGTAATGCGGCTGACGACAGAGCTGACATTGATGATGCTACCTCCCTCGCCCAGATGACCCACGGCGGCCTGCGTGGTAAGCAGCACGCCTAAAACGTTGGTATTGAACTGTTTGTGGAAGTGTTCTTCGGTGATTTCTTCGATCGGTGAGAATTCGTAGACACCCGAATTGTTGACCAGGATGTCGAGGCGTCCGAACGTCTCGATGGCCGCGTTGACAATACCTTTCGCGTCTGCTGCTTTCGACACATCGCCGCCAACGGCGACTGCTCGTCCGTCCGCCGCGGTAATCGCTGCAACAACGGCATCGGCGCCCGCTTTACTGCTTGCATAGTTGACGACGACCGCAGCGCCCTCTGCTGCGAGTGCCTTGGCGATAGCGGCTCCAATACCCTTGGACGCGCCTGTGACAACGGCTACCTTACCTGTGAGCTTGCTCATGATCGTTTCCTTGAAGAGATTGGGTACCGTGGACAATGACTGGCTGTTTCTCGGACCAATCGATTTGCGTTGGTGCAAATGTAGACATCTCTTCGGCCGCGATAAAGCGGCGCAAAACGAATTGACTGGATGGATTTGACGAACAATTAAACGTCAGGATATTTTGACCGAGAGCTCCGTCCCCCCTTTGATGGGCAAATTGACGGACAGAAAGCCGTTCGAAGGATCCCGAATGAAGTCGACATAGTCCGGCTCGCCGTTATCGTTCATCAGGAAGGCACCAATCCTGAGTTGTGGCGCCACGATCTCGATGACCTGCCGGGCTAGCGATGGTCCCGACGCCAGCGGCCAACCATCGATGAGCGCGAAATCGACAGGACCTCCAAGATCTTTGAGTGTCTCGCGACCGTCGCCCTCGCGAATATCCACATAGCGGCTCAATCCGGCTTCGGCGATATTTTGTCTTGCGGTCGCCACCTTTGACGGAACCAGTTCGGAACCGATCACCGTACCTTCGCCGTTGTCGCGCATCGCTGCAGCGAAATAGAGCGTCGAAAATCCGACCGAGGTCGCGAACTCCACCACTTTCTTCGCGCGTATGGCGCGGCAAAGCAGGTAGATCAGATCGCCCTGGGCGGGAAATATTGAAAAACCGTAGCCGGCATAATCGGCTGGATCACAGTCCGGATTGGCACGTGGACCACCATCTTCCGGATAACGCTGTGAAGCCCACACTCGATCGATCACAGCATTGACCTGTGCATCTTGAAGGGGACTTTGCCCCTTGGCGGTTCGGGCTTCACGAAGAAATTTTTCGATCGAGTCGGTATTCATCAGTCAGGCCTCTAGTGAAAATTGAAAGGAATGTCATGTCCAAAAAGCCGGGGCCGTTGCAAGATCGAAAGTCTCGCCCGATACAACTCGCTTCGCCTGGATCACTGCGGCGCTTCCAGAGGGCGTGGCGAAGCATGGCGTGGCTTGCGCGACGCCATTGCTCAGGTCCCTGAAATGAGGACGTTTCAAATGCGGGAATATTGTGGACAACGAGGATTAATCGAGCGGCGACTCGCACGGCCTACGCTGCAGCCAAAGGGCTTACGGGTACCGCAAATTCGGCGCACACTTGCAGTCCTGCTCGCACTAGCAGACTCGCGTCAGGTGCGTGAAGATATCAGGCGCCCGCTTCCGGGAGATAAGCTTGCCGAGAAAGCCGCAAGGCCCGAAGCTTCTTTGAGTCAGCCGTTCCACTATGTCGCTCGTGCTTTCGTTGGCTTATGTCTTACCGTATGACCTCACGGCGGCGCAGTCACACTGCCCTCGTTTAAGGCCTGTCGTCCGCTGCCACGGCCCGCTAAACCAGCGGAGTTCACGCACAACGCAAGTCACTCTGGTTGTCGGGAGAACGAAAAAATGAACCTTGCTCTGCTGGCGAAACGCGGATTCATCCGTCCTGCAATAGCGCTCCTGTCCTGCTGCGTGGCCACGTGGCCCGCAACGACTTTCCCGCAAACCATCCAGCCTGGCGCTCCCTATCCAGTCGGGATGAAACAGCTGGAATACGTGGACAAGGCACAGGGCAACCGGCACCTGGCGCTCACGCTGTTCTACCCAGCTGTACTTAACAACTCCGACGTGCCGACGCGCATGGTTTTCTTTACCAACCTGCACCTCTACAAGAACGCGCACGTGGTGTCCGACAATATAAAACGTCCGCTCATCATGTTCTCGCATGGGCATGGCAGTAACGGAATCTACTACGCCTGGTTTGCCGAGTTCATGGCGTCGCGCGGATATATCGTGGCCACGCTGTATCACTACCGCGCCAACACTTACGACGCAACGATCATGTACACGAGGAGCAAGCTCTGGCAACGCCCTGTCGACATCAGCAAGGACATCACGTTTCTCCTGAACGATAAAGCCTGGGGACCGCATATCGATCCGAATCGAATCGGCGTCGCTGGCCATTCGCAGGGAGGCTTCACGTCGCTCTGGATTGGTGGCGCAATGGTGAACCCAGACAAGTACCTCGCCTATCAACGCGCCTGGAAGAACAACGCGTTGGTGCCGGCGTCACTGCGCAAGGCGTTGCCGCTCGACGCCAAGCCGGCGCTCAAGGTGGCCGACAGCCGGGTCAAGGCGGTTTTCGCGATGGCGCCAGGTGACTTGCCGGGCTTCGGAATGGACGAGCAAGGAGTTGCTCAACTGAAGGTGCCCGCCTATATCATCGTTGGCGCGAGGGACACACAGGCGCCGCCTGAAGAGAATGCCGAATTCGCGGCCAAGTATGCTCCCCACGCTCAACTGGATGTGATGCCAGGCTTGGTCGACCATGAAATTTTCGCCAACGAATGCGACCAGGAAGGAAGGGACACGTGGCCGGAAGCGTGTATCGATGCGCCTGGAATAGACCGCACCAACCTGCACGAGTACATAGGCAATGCAGCGCTGACGTTTTTCGATACCAACCTGAACGTTCAGCGAAGCCCGCAAAACTAGTCGATCCACAACAAGGTATGCATGGGTATCGAATGACCGAATCCAACCGAACCCGGTCCGACCTTGAACTGGCGGAGCGGTCCGCCATTATCCGGTCCGCGTCGGGCAGAAGTCGACCCGCTTCCACCCTTCGACCTGACGCGACTTCAACGGCTGCTTCAAAGGTACGACGGTCGCACCTACGCTTCAGGGACTTCGATTGACGCGGAACAGTCTAACTTGGAGCGATGTTTTTATCGTCGGCTCGCGACCGATTTTCGACGATCTTTACCACAGGGGCAATTCACAACCGGCGAGAAAATTCATGGATCGAAGTCGATCTGAGCAGACTTCTTCGGTTCGCCGCGAACGTTTGATGTGGTTCGAACATCCGATCATAACAATCGACGATAAGCAATCGCGCCTAATGACGAGAGTGGGTAATTTATCGCACTAAAGCTGAGCTTCGATAGCCGCCTTATCTATAACTGACCATACTTGCTCGATCCTTCCTTCGCGAAATTGATAGAACACATTCTCAGTAAAGGAAACTTTCTTCCCGTGCACAGGAAGGCCAAGGAATATTCCCTTTGGTGTACAGACGAAACCTAGCCGGCTCGCTACACAAAGCGAATCGGAAATCAGCAAATGAATGTTGAAATAGAGGTCCGGAATTTCACTAAAGTCTCTCTCCAGCATTGCGCGATAACCTGATAAGCCAATCCGCTGATCGTTGTAGTGCACGTCTTCATGAACGAACTGTCCCAATTGCAGCCAATCCTGCTTGTTCAGGCAGGCAATGTAGCCTCGATAGACGGTGGAGAGGTCGATTTTATCCATGGAGTTACCCTGTCCTTTTACGAGGGTCCCTGCTGCAAAGCGGGGACGAGTTCAAGTTTCACACCAGCGGTATACATTGTCGCGCTAGGAACTGTAGCGCAACGCTTCGATCAGCACAGCCAGGGCGCGTGAAGACTGGCGGCGGCTCGGATAATACAGGTGATAGCCTGGAAAGACCGGAGACCAGTCCTTGAGAACCTGCTTGAGGCGTCCTTCTGCAATATACGGCTGCGACAGATCTTCCGGAATATAAGCAAGACCACCGCCGGCTAGCGCGGCATTGAGCATCTGGTTCGTTCCGTTGAAAATCCACTGACCGTCCACGCGCACCTTTATTTCGTGCCCTGCCTTTTTAAACTCCCAGGCGTACAAACCACCATAGGTTGGCAGCCGCAGATTGATGCAGTTGTGTCCTGTCAGGTCATGAGGCGTTTTCGGCCGCGTTCGTCTTGCGAAGTAAGACGGCGCGCCGACAACCACCATGCGCATGTCCGGTGAAATACGCACAGCGATCATGTCTTTCGCCACCTGATCGCCGAGACGAACGCCAACGTCATACCGTTGCGCGACGATATCGGTCAACCCAAAGTCAACGATGATTTCGACCTTGATATCCGGATAGTCGAGCAGCACTTCAGCCAGCTTTGGCTGAAGTATGGTTGCCGCAGCATGTTCGTCTGCTGTGATGCGAATGGTGCCGGCGGGTTTATCGCGAAGCTCGCTCAACGCAGCCAGTTCCTCATCGATCTCGTCAAACCGCGGCCCCACGGTCGCAAGCAGTCGCTCGCCCGCAGGCGTGGGCGAGACGCTGCGCGTCGTGCGCGTCAGGAGCCGCAGCCCTAACCTCGACTCGAGCCCGCGGATAGTGTGGCTCAGCGCCGATTGCGACACGCCAAGCTTGGCCGCCGCCCTGGTAAAGCTTTGCTCGCGCGCCACGGCGACGAACGCCAGCAAGTCATTGAGATTTTCGCGGGCCATTCATGAATCTCGCTCATATGAGTTTGCCGATTCTACCGTCTAGTCATGCGCTGACGCAGCCAGTAAATTTAGCTGGAGACAAGCGAACCGGCATAGGCGTGCGGCGCGTCGATCGCTCATTCAACTTTCACTGCAATCCGCCCGGCGCCCGGAGCCCAGCTTCGTGGCGCCTGCGGGTTGTCGTTCTTTCGGAACAAGACCTCAAACCATGGCATCGGATGATCAACCCTCTGTCCGGCGGGACGCTGCTCGGCAGAGCCTTCGGATGCTGCTGATCCTCAGCGTCTTGATGGCCTTCGCGTCGATCTCGACAGACCTGTACCTGCCCGCGCTTCCCACGATGGCTATCGCACTGCGCGCCGATGCCGGAACCGTTGAACTGACTATTTCGGGCTATCTGATCGGCTTCAGCCTGGGCCAGCTTCTGTGGGGCCCGGTCAGCGACCGGCACGGACGGCGCTTGCCGATCGCCGTCGGGCTCGTCCTGTTCATCGTCGGCTCGGCTGCTTGCGCGGTGTCGACGAGCGCTCCGATGCTGGTTGGCTGGCGCGCGTTGCAAGCCGTGGGTGCGTGCGCGAGCGTGGTGCTTGCCCGCGCGATGGTGCGCGATCTCTACACCGGACACCGCGCGGCGCAAATGATGTCGACCCTGATGACGGTCATGGCCATCGCGCCACTGCTTGGACCGAGCGTGGGTGGGCTCATCCTCCATGTCGCGTCGTGGCGCGCCATTTTCTGGGCCCTGGTTGGCGTCGGGCTCGCAACGCTCGCCGCGCTCCACGTCCTCCCTGAAACCTTGCCGCCTGAGCGGCGCAACCGCCAGCCGTTGCGCCGCGCGGTGGCGGGCTATGCCGACCTGCTCGGACATCGCCGGGTGCTCGGCTACGCGGGCGCGGGAGGGTTTTTCTATGGCGGCATCTATGCGTATATCGCCGGCACGCCGGCCGCCTACATCACCTATTACCATGTCTCGCCACAGTTTTACGGAGTGCTGTTCGGCGCGGGCATAGTCGGCATCATGCTGACGAACCAGATCAATTCGAGGCTTGTGATGCGGCTCGGCAGCGATCGCCTGATGCGAGCGGGCACGGTCGGTGCGGCGATCGCCGGCATCTTGCTTGCACTCGACGCAGGGACAGGCTGGGGCGGGCTGACGGGACTAGTGATTCCACTCTTCCTGTTTGTCTCCGCAACGGGGTTCATTGTCGCCAACTCGATAGCCGGTGCACTCGGCAGCTTCCCCGAGCGCGCGGGGTCGATGTCGGCGCTGATCGGTGCGATCCAGTACGGCACCGGCATCACGGGCTCGGCGCTCGTCGGACTTTTCGCCGATGGCACCCCGTGGCCAATGGCTTGCGTCATCGCGCTGATGGGCGTTGGCACTCTGCTGTGCGCATTGCTTCTCGTACCGGTTGCCGCAGTCGCATCTAGCGAAGGAGCGGTGACAGGGCAGGAAAACCGCGCGGCCTCGAGCTAGGCCGCATCAAGTGAGGGAATGAGATCATTAGCAATAACATCGAAGGCAAGTCGCGGTGATCACCGGCGGGCAGCGGACTCGGCGAGGTGAGCGCCCGGCATCTGAGAAGAAACTGGCCGACACCGCGGTGGAAACCTTCGGGCGCGTCGACGTCATGATCAACAACGCCGGACTGATGCCGCACTCGCTGCTCGAGCGCCTCGAGGTCGACGACTGGAATCGCACGATCGACGTGAAACTCAAAGGCGTGCTGTCCGGCATGGACGCCGCATTACCGTAGCCTCCGTAGGGTGCGGTCATCACTGCGCACTCAGGTGTTGACCCGGTTACGAACCACCGGGTCGTGGTGTGACAATCGGGCAGCGACCCACCATCCCATGGTGCCGTTGCCCTGCACGTCAATCGCCGGCTCAACCAAAATGGAACAGAACATGCATCGCCACATCTATCTTGCGGCTATTCCCGCTGCCTTTGTTGCCGGCCTGTTTGTGTCTCATCTGAGCACGCCGGCTCAAGCTCAGGCGCCAGATGGCAAACTCACGGCGCAAATCGTAGACCTGGTGGCACTGACCGATGCTGATATTGGCGCGCAGGTCCCGAACATGGGAAGCTTGCGTTCAAAGGGCTTGGTAGTGACATCGAACGGAACCATTGCAGTGCAGACCGGCAACGTGCCAAAGCATACTCATGCGGGCTCAGATGAAATCCAGTATGTGATCTCGGGAAGTGGCACTTTCTGGCTGGGAAGCGAGCAGCGCTCGATTCACCCTGGAGACCTGATCATTATCCCAAAGGGGATGGCCCATGCCGGGTCCGTGCCGACCAGTGGGGAGTTCAAGGTTCTCTCGATCAAATTGCCACCGCAAGCTTCCGGTGACATGCAAATGGTGCCGTGAGAGGCGGGCCGGATTCGGGACCTGGCCTCGGCATGGGAGAACTGACGCGCTTTCTTCGCGGCAGAGCAGCCACGATGTCCGGTTCGAACGGCCGGTTCTGATCAAACTCGTACCATGACGAACTTCCGTCGATATCAAGGATTCTTGGTTATAGAGGACACGAGTCGATGAACTTACCTCCCGCCGAAACCGAGCCGTTGATCGAAGGCTTAAGCGCCATCACGTTGTCCACTCGCGACATGCGCAGCGCCGTGCGTTTCTACCAGGCGCTCGGCTTCCGCCTCTTGCATGGCGGCGAAAACGAACCGTTTACCTCATTCGCGGCGGGTGGGTCGTTTCTCAACCTGATCGCAGAGACGCACGGTCCAATCAACTGGTGGGGCCGGGTAATCATCTATGTGTCAGACGTCGATTCGATGTACCGCAAGGCGCTCGCCGCCGGGATCACTCCAGAGTTCACCCCGCGCGATGCGCCTTGGAACGAACGCTATTTCCATGTCACGGACCCCGACGGGCACGAACTCAGCTTCGCCCGGCCATTGAGGGTTTGACAAGACGGATGTATTAACGAACTACGTCGAGCCTCCATGTTAGATACAACAACCCGTTTCAAATTTGCGTCCGCCTCAGGGTGCAACCGATGGCGGGTTGTAAGCGTTCTAGAAAGCATGCCGGTCTCGGTGCCCATGGGAGTGGCACGTAAGATGAGCTGGACAAAAAACGAATGAGACAATCCGAACCGACACGTTACTTGCGCATGCTTTCAGTACTGTTGGCAACCATTGCCTTGATCGGATGTGCCGAGTTGTCGCCGAGTGACCCAGATGCGCAGAAACAGAGCACGGCGCTTCAGCAGCAGCAAGATGCGCAGGCCGTGCAGGCCGCAACCCAGGCGACAGGTCGACGCGTGTGGTTTGCCGGCTTCGCCATGAACTCAACCTCCACCGCCTTTGAGAATGACATGGAGCTGGTTTCGCGCCGGCTCTCGGAACTGGGCGGACCCGTGCTGAAGTACGAAGACAGCGACGGACGGCAGACGGATAAGTTGCGTTTCCCGTTCGCGACTCCGGCGACGCTCGCCGAAGCGGTACAACAGATATCCAGCCATGCCGGACCCGATGACATCGTGGTGGTTTTCATTTCCACGCACGGCAACCGGAAAATTCTGAGCGTGAATGTCGCGCATCAGGAGTTCAAGCCCATGACGGCCACACAACTGTCGGCCGCGCTCGCTCCTCTGGGCAATCGGCCGACGATCGTGATACTTGCCGCCTGCTTTTCCGGGTCGTTCCTGCCCGAACTCCAGGGGGAGCGGCGCATCGTGATCACGTCGGCGTCGGGAGAACGGGCATCCTTCGGGTGCCAGCCTGACAGTCGCAATACCTTTTTCACCGAGGAACTGTTCGCGGAGAACTTTGATTCCTCGAAGTCGCTGTCACAGATGATGGCGGAGGCCAAAGTGAGGGTCGCCCGACGTGAGCACGCGTTGAAGTTCCGGAATTCAGAGCCACAGATGTCGGTGGGACGCAAGCTGCGGTGGTTGGCGGAACGGCCTTTGAAAGACTGGTTTCAAGCGGGCAAGGAAACCACTGACGTGCCCCCTGTCGCCCCTCTTTCCTTACTTGGCGATGCCGGCAAAACCGCCTATCACGCATACCAGTCCAAACCCTTTCCGCGTGCGTTCGTCATCTCGAGCGGAGGCGCCGGGCAATATGCTGTTGGTACAACACCGCACGACGCTTCGCTACCTTCCGATCCTGCCGCGCGCGCACTTGCGTTGTGCAACCGGCGCGGGCTTGCGGACTGCAGGCTTTACGCCGTGGATGATCGCGTGGTTTGGACCGGTTATTGACCCTGGCGGTCAAGTCATGATTATTCTGGCCATGCCCAACCTGGAACACTTCGCTGACAGCGGGTTCGCCCCAGTCTCCCGCGTGATGACGAACCGTCTGCAACATCCTGCCGGATAGCCTGCCGATGGGGTATTCAGTCAGGCATTCCCTGTCCACGCGTTTCGGGCAGAAACCACGGCAGCACGATCCCGAGCAGGTAGGCCAGTCCAAGCGCCATCGCCGCCTGCGGCGCGCCGCCGAACGACTTGACGATCGTGCCGGCAAGAATCGGGAACACCCACGCGATCATCCGCGCCGCGTTGAACACAAAGCTGATCGCGGTCGAGCGCACGGAGCTCGTGAACAGCTCGCACGGATAGATCGCCATCCATACATACGCGAAACCAAGTGTGAAGAAGCCGTTGATCGGTGCGACCACCGCCATCGCCTCTACCGTGTGCGTGAGCTTGTACGTGACGAACGTGATTACAAGCGCACCGACAAACGTCAGCGAAATGAACGCGCGCCGTCCGATCACATCGATCACGAAACCGCCGACCATGTAGGCGGCGATCGCACCGATCGTGTACGTAATCGACACGCGCGCACCCCATGAGGCAGGGTCGACAACATGTTCGGCCTTGCCAATCGAAACGGTGTAGGCCGGCAGCAAGGTGGAAATTGCCCACCAGCCGATCGTCGCAACGACCGACAGCAGGAACAGCAGCACCGTGCGGCGCGCGGCTTCGCGCTCCCTGAACAGCTGCGCGAGCGTGAACGGACGCTTGTCCTCGCGCGAGTGCTCCGCAGCATGCGTTTCGACTGTCGTCGCGTTCCAGCGCTTTTCGCGCACCGCAGATTGCCACTTCTCCGACTCGTTCACGCCACGCCGGATGTACAGCACAAACAACGCTGGCACCGCGCCAAGCACGAACATCAGCCGCCACGTCTCGGCACCGAGCGGATGTGCGGGAGCGAGCAGATACCAGACCACCGCCGCTAGCAGCGTCCCCCAGCCAAAGCCCGACTGCAGAAATCCGGCACCTTTGGCCCGTGCGCGTTCCGGCCACGTTTCGGACAGCAGCGCGACGCCGGTACTCCATTCGCTCCCCATCGCGAGGCCGGTGAGAAAGCGCAGCGCACACAGCGCGAAGAAGTTAGGCGAGAGGGCAGTGAGACCTGAGAACAGCGCATAAAGGAACACTGACCACAACATCATTCTCTTGCGGCCGACATAGTCCGCCAGCACACCGCCGATCAGGCCGCCGAGCCCCCAGCCGAGCAGTGTGATGCCGATGACGATGCCCGCATACACCGGCGTCGACGCAGCCTGTTCGGGCGTGAGCACCGAGTGCAGCATCGGCGCGAGCACGACAACGAGCGCCAGCGTTTCATAGCCGTCGAAGATCCAGCCAAGGAAGCTCGCGCGCAACACGCGCCAGTGCGTCGAAGTGAGCTCGTCGTACCAGCGGCTGCGCAGGCCGATGGACGTGTTGCCATGTTGCATTTGGGTCGTCTCCTTTATTCGATTTATCAGCTTTCATCAGGCAGTGTGCGCGCACCGGCGTAATCGCGTTGGTGCGTTGTGCGCTGCTGCACGTGCTCGATTTCCACGCGCTGTACTCCGCAAAAGTCAGGTGATTAGCATGCAATATCGCCTGGGTGCGCACAATTCTAAAATGCCTAAGCCCTAATTAGCTTCCGTTTAAGGGACTATTGGCAAAGGCTTTTACGGCTGCCGACCTGACCCGCCTCAGGGTAAGCGAGCGTTGGCTAGTTCCGTGTGCCGTGTCGTCCAGGCCGATCGATCTTATCCAGCGATGTACGAGCCGAACGTATTGACGCGCCGGCAAGTACGGCGACTGGTGAATCCTGCTCGGGAAAAGAAAATTGGAAGGCGAAAGTCTAGCCACATGACCGTTGCCGCTTCCATGACGATCTCCTTTCGGGTGAAGGGAGTGTCAGTCTGTGCCAACCGCCGGGGGCGATAACCGGACGCTGAACGCCTCTTGAAACGTCCCCGAAGCCACCATTCAGGACCGCGCTGCCCTCGTCCACAAATACGTACTATGCGGGCAGTCGCGTTTCAAGCCGGCGCGAAAACCGTACCGCGTCGGCGCGCGTGGGCTGTCCCGTGCGACAATTCTGGTAGCGGCTGCGTACCGCGCCTGAGCGCCCGTGTCGCAGCGCGACACCTCAGGCCATCGAAGGCCAACCCTCATGAACCAACAAGCCCCACCCTCATGCCCCGACTGGGTGAGGCGCGCCGAGCCGATAGAAGGCATCGAGCGTATCGAAGCGTGGTTTCACGGCAACGCGTATGCCATGCACCGCCACGACACCTACGCGATTGGCCGCACGCTCGCCGGCGTCCAGAGTTTCAGCTATCGGCGCAGCCAGCGAAACAGCTTGCCCGGCAACACGATCGTGCTGCATCCCGACGAGGCCCACGATGGTCAGGCGGGCACCGACGAAGGGTTCCAGTACCGGATGATCTACGTTGAACCCGCGCTGTTTCAGGACGTGCTCGGCGGACGCGCGCTGCCGTTCCTCGAAGGCGGCGTGACGACCGATCCGCGTCTCGCGGCGGCGACCGCGACCTTGCTGCAGCACGTCGGCCATACGCTCGAGCCGCTCGAGCAGAGCGATGCGCTCGCCGAACTGGCGCACGCGCTTGCCGCCGTTGCCGGCACGCCCGCACGACGCTCGAAAGGTGACTTCCTCGCGGCGCGGCGCGCACGCGAGTATCTGCGTGCGGATTGCGCGCGCGTCGTTACGCTCGACGAACTCGAAGCGGCGACGGGCCGCGATCGCTGGAGCCTTTCGCACGACTTTCGCACGTTCTACGGCACGAGCCCGTACCGGTATCTGACTATGCGGCGCCTTGATGCGGTGCGCCGCATGCTGCTCGCCGGCACATCGCTCGCTCATGCCGCCGCGGCAGCGGGTTTTGCTGATCAGAGCCACATGACGCGGCACTTCTCGAAGACGTTCGGGCTGACGCCGGGGCGCTGGCTCCAGGTCGCGGGCGGCGTCCGGCGCGGCTGAAAACACCCACAATCGTTCAATACGGCCGCAAGGAGCATGCGTATTCTCGACGCATTGCCCCCTGAAAGGAGAGAACGATGTCCCAATCCTCGAACCACACCACCGCGCCGGCCGAGCGCGGCCAGTGCCAGACGATCGACCTGACCGGCAAGATCGCGCAGATCGACGGTCATTGGCAACCGCGCGTTGTCGCTGAAATGAACGACTATCAGTTCAAGGTCGTGAAGGTCGAAGGTGACTTCCAGTGGCACCGGCATGCCGATACCGACGAAACGTTCATCGTGCTCGAAGGCGAGTTGCGTATCGATTATCGCGCGGGGCCTTCGGGCGACGGTTCGATCGTGCTGCGTGCCGGTCAGATGGCGGTGGTGCCGAAGGGCATCGAGCACAAGCCCTGTGCAAACGCAGAAGTGAAGATGCTGCTGATCGAGCCGCGCGGGGTGGTGAACACGGGCGACGACGAGACGAGCGAGCGTACTGTCGAGAACGACCAGTGGATTTAAGGCGCCCCCCGGCGTATCCCAGGTGACATGTCAGCGCGGGCGAGTTTGTGTGAGTCTTCGGAGGCGCGAGTCTCGTCGATTTGAACGGCACAGTTCGTCGACGAGCGGCGCAACCTCGGCGTCCGCTCCTGCGCGCGCGGCATCGATCCGGAAGGCGCTCACCACGAAGCGGGCCACGCTTTCCCAATCGAGCTGCGCGGCACGGATGCGGGAATCGCTGAAGATCATGCGCAGGATATTGCGTTGTTCGGGTGGCAAAGAGCCATAGTCGGTGAGCACAACCGAGGCCGCGCGGTTCCACGCGACCACATCCCACGTCGCCGTCCTGACGATTGCCGGGCGATGGGGCAGCGCCTCGAGCAGGCATTGCAGTCTCGGCGTGATCGGGTCACCACCGCGATAACGGACTTCGGGCGGATGGCCGAGGCCGAGCAGGAACACGTGCTCGCGCTCGACCTCGGTCAACATCAGCGCCCTCGCGATACGGTCCAGCACGTCCGCTGACGGATTACCACCTCGCCCCTGCTCCAGCCACGTGTACCAGGCTGCACTGATACTGGCGCGCTGCGCCACCTCTTCCCGGCGCAGCCCCGCCGTGCGCCGCCGGCTATTGGAAAAGCCGAAGGTCGCGGGATCGAGCTTCGTCCGCCTGTTCTTCAGATAGTTGCCGAGCCGATTGTCATAAAATACTCAATAGAAAATCCGCCTGCAAACTCGCGCCGCCCCGCAGAATTGACTAACCTTGTCAAAACATCCCGTAACGGAGTCTTGGCATCGCTGAAAAGCGGCCGCCCGCTGTTGCCGGACTCCCTGACAAATCGAGAATATTCATCCGATGCCCACCGACGTTCCAGAGCCTCAAGCCGTTTGCGATCCCATCAGCCGAAGCGCGATTTTCATGGTTGCCACGATTAAAGCCGGCCCCGAAAGCGCAAGTACGGTGTGCGCGTTATGCGCTGACGTCGCCGGTCTGGTTCGCGCGGTTGGCACGCGCGCTCCTGCGGCCAACCTCTCGTGCGTGTGCGGATTCAGTTCTGACGGTTGGGATACGCTGTTCGGCGCGCCCCGCCCCGCGAACCTTCACCCATTCCGCGAGTTTGGCGAGGGCCAACGCCGTGCTATTGGCACGCCGGGCGATCTTCTGCTGCACATCCGCGCGGACCATATGGATCTCTGCTTTGAACTCGCCGCCCAATTGATGGAGCGTCTGGGCAGCGCGGTTTCGGTGGTCGATGAAGTGCATGGCTTTCGCTATTTCGACCTGCGCGACATGGTGGGTTTTGTCGACGGCACAGAAAACCCGAGGGGCCGCGAGGCGGTCGATTTCACGCTCATCAGCGATCAGGATCCGGCATTTGCAGGCGGCAGTTATGTGATGGTGCAGAAGTACCTGCATGACATGGCTGGCTGGGACTCGCTTTCAGTCGAGGCGCAGGAACGCATTATCGGCCGCAAGAAACTGTCCGATGTCGAGCTCGCCGAAGGAGTCAAGCCCTCGTCGTCACACAGCTCGCTGACGACGATCGAAAAGGACGGCCAGGAAGTGAAAATCCTGCGTCACAACATGGCGTTCGGCCGCCCAGGCGCGGGCGAGTTCGGAACGTACTTTATCGGCTACGCGAGTTCGCCCGAGCCAATCGAGCAGATGCTCGAGAACATGTTTGTTGGACGACCGCCCGGCAATTACGACCGGCTTCTCGATTACAGCCGGGCAATTACCGGGGGCCTGTTTTTTGTTCCATCGGCTTCCATGCTTGAGGAGCTCGCGGATCGAGATCCGCAGCCTTCGACGAATGAATCGGCCGCCACGGGGTGATGGCTGAAACCGCTGCGGCTCGGCGCTCGTTGCTTGGCGTCGCTCGTTGCTTGGCGTCGCTCGTTGCTTGGCGTCGCTCGTTGCTTGGCGTCGCTCGTTGTTAGCCGGCGCCGTCTTACTACTTCTCGCAAGCAAGATCGCTTGCAGTGAGTTCGTTGTGTCACTACGCTGCGAGTTCGCTGCGCCGTGGACAAAGCCATCGATCACAAGATAGTGCCCACATCCGGACAACGCACTCAGACCCAGTGCGTTATCCGAAACAATCGGGTCAAACCGGATCAACCAGTGGCTGCGGTGCAAGTGCGCTGTTTTCTTGGCCGCGTGTTCAGCGTGCTGGCCGGCGTGGAACACCATTAAGCAAGGAGAACGTAATGAGTGAATCGCACAGCTTGAAGCGGGTGTTGTTCGTCGGCCAAGAGCCTGAAACGGTCGATTTTTCGGACCCCGCGTTGCCGCCAGGGTTCGACGCCGCGAAGATTCATGCCGGGATTTCAGCGGGCATGCAGCAAATGGCGGCGCATGGATGGCATGCCGATCTTTGTCTGGTCCACCCCGACACCGCTGCCACGACGCTTGAGCGGCAATTGACAATCGCACCATACGATTGCGTTGTGATTGGCGGCGGGATTCGCATTCCCCCAAAGAGCTTGCTGCTCTTCGAGGCACTCATCAATACCGTGCACAAATGCGCCCCCCTTGCGGCCATCGCGTTCAATACGCGACCCGAAGACACGGCGGACGCCGCCGCTCGCTGGCTGAAAATTTAATAGCCGGACAGAGCGTTACGCGTGCTCGCTCGAAGGTAACCGTCAACGAAAACCACAGCCCTTAAACTCGTCGCGCACCTGTCATGCGTAGCGCGCAAGAAACATATCGGCAGCGGATTCCGCTACTTGCTTTTGTTCAGCTTTGCCGAGGGTGCGTTGCCCCATTGTCACTTGCGGCCAGAAAGCAAACGCCTTGACGAGACCCTGCAACTGCAGCGAGGCGAACACCGGGTCCGAGGTCTTGAGCCGGCCATCGGCAGCGGCTGCGCGTATCCATACCGTCAGGTCTTCTTCGCGCTCACCCATGCGGGCCACCATGTCGCGCGCGCGCTCCGGCGAATGAATGCCTGCCGCGATCGCCACGCGCGCGAGCGACAGGAATGCCTCGTCGTTTAGAAGACTCAGCTTTTTCAAAAGCAACTGGAGCAACTGCGCGCGCAATGGCTGAGAGTCGGAATACGCGGGCGCCTCTCCCGTGTCACTCGAGTCCCACAACTGCCGCAGGATGGCTGCGAACAGCACTTCCTTGCTTGGAAAATGGTTGTAGACGGTCCGCTTCGAGACACCCGCGCGGGCCGCGATGCGGTCCATGCTGGTTGCGTCGAATCCCGCTGCGAGAAATTCCTCGATAGCCGCAGCGATCACGGCAGCGCGTTTGCGATCGGTCAGGCGTGGCGGGTTGGCGGTGAGGTTGGCGGTGGCATTCATCGATAAATTTTACACCAGGCAGTTTACTTTTTTCTACGATAAACTACACTGTGCAGTCTACTTTCCGTACTTTCCGTATTGGGGCGCCATTACATGACATCGTTCACCGGTTCTATCCGCCGTGCTTTGGGTCTGACAGCAGCGCGACGCGGCCGTGAATCATTCGACTCGTCGGCTCAGCACGACGGCGAGCGCTTCCGTAACGTCAAGCCTCGTCCCGTGGAAGGAATCGGCAAGACCCTGGGCATCGTGTGGAATATTCTGTTGAATAAACCGGCGGGGGCGGTGCCGGCAGGCCCCTTGCCCGTCGATGCGCTGACGCGTGCACAGCTTGACGCAGCGCCTGATCGCAGCTTGTTTCGCCTCGGGCATTCAACCATGCTGCTCAAACTGCGCGGTGGGTTCTGGCTGACCGACCCGGTCTTCGCGGAACGTGCTTCGCCGTTCCGGCGGTTTGGTCCAAAACGCTTTCATGCACCGCCCATCGCGCTCGCCGACTTGCCGCCCCTGCGCGGCGTGATCCTGTCCCACGACCACTACGACCACCTGGACCGCGAGACCGTGATCGCACTCGCGAATACGACAAGCGTGTTTCTGACGCCGTTGGGCGTGGGCGACCGGTTGATCGAGTGGGGTATCGACGCGTCGAAGGTTCGTCAGTTCGACTGGTGGCAGGGCGTAGAGATAGACGGTCTCGCGTTCACGGCGACACCTTCCCAGCATTTCTCCGGCCGCAGTCTTTTCGATGGCAACAGCACCTTGTGGGCCTCGTGGGTCATTGTCGACGGCGACCTGCGCGTGTTTTTCAGCGGCGATACAGGCTACTTCGACGGCTTCAAGACGATTGGCGAACGGCTGGGTCCATTCGATATCACGCTGCTGGAAACGGGGGCTTACGACGCCCAATGGCCGTACGTGCACATGCAGCCCGACGAAACCGTTCAGGCCCATCTCGACCTGCGCGGCCACTGGCTGATGCCGATTCACAACGGCACCTTCGATCTGGCGATGCATCGTTGGCAAGAGCCGTTCGAGCGCGTGATGGGGCTCGCCGGAGCACATGGCATTCCACTCGCGACGCCGCGTATGGGGGAACGGCTGGATCTGGCCGCGCCGCACCGCGGTCAGCGGTGGTGGCGCGACGTGGCGGAGGCTGTGCAAAAGCCCAGGACGTTACGGCGATGGTTCTCTTGCCGCCATCCGAGTCAGGCAAATTCGCAGAGCTAACTATTGACGTTGGACGTTCAACGTTGGACGTTGCGCCCATGCAAGGGCGCAACGCGATTTGGTATCGCATCGGTGCTTCCCCGAACAACCTGCTCTCCGGAATCATCTATTCGTCAGGAACGGGTGGGCACGCTCACAGTTTGCCCGGCATATTCAATCAATCGCGGGCATCTCTCCATCTATACACCATCATCGCCGCAATAGCCGTTCGCTTGACCAGCGAATGAGCGGCGATGCGCCGCATCGGCTCGAAGGGCAATGCCGAATCAGCGGGATCGTTGGCGAAGAGTGTCTCCGTGAGGGCCGGTCCCAACGCCGTCGATAAAGCCACGCCCCGCCCGTTGCAGCCCATCCATGCGAAGAGCCCGTTGCCCAGTGTGGCGAAGCGCGGCAAGCCGTCGGGCGTGACCGCGAAGTTGCCGTGCCAAAGATAATCGAAACGCAGCGGCCAGCCTTCGAGTTGCGGGAACATCCGCACGAGTCTCGCCGCCAGCCGTTTGCGCAGCCGGCTTTCATAACCGAACGGAACGATCAGCGCGCCGCCGGTCAGCAGCCGGCCGGTTTCATCGAAGCGGGCGAGATGCAAGTCGCCGTGCGTGTCGGACATCGCGTGACCGTGAGGCAGGATCGTCGCGCGCAGTTCAGGTGGCAGTGGTTGGGTCGCCAGTTGATAGGAGCGCATGGGAAGCAGCGTATTCGGCAGCGCGGGCCACGGCGATGCTGCACCCAACTCAGCCAATGCACCGCTATAAGCGTGCGTCGCGATCAGCACCCGCGGCGCGCTCACGAACGCTTGTGGCGTGCTGACACGCCAGGCATCCCCCACGCGTGCAATATCGGTCACCGGCGAGCGCGTATGAATGCTCGCACCGGCAGCTTGCGCCGCGCGCGCCAGACCGCGCACGAACGCCAGCGGATTGATGTGACCGCCCGTCAGGTTCTGCCATCCGCCAAACCAGAAATTTGAACCAATCAGACTCCACGCCCGTTCGCGATCGACCAGCTCCACGTCGAAGCCGCGCTTTTTCCATTGCTCGAAGCGGCTTTGCGCGAGCGCCATCCGGCTGGCGCGATGCGCTGGCTGGATCCAGCCGTTCTGGAGCGCCGCACACTCAATTCGATGTTTGCGCGCAAGCTCGAACAACGCATTCCCCGACCCGCCGATAAGACTCACCAGCACCTCGCCCTTCTCTGCGCCGAAGGCATTGACGATGACGTCGGGGTCGGCGCGGGTCATCGCCGGAATGACCTGGCCATTGTTACGTCCCGATGCTCCCCAACCTATCTCCGCGGCTTCCAGCAGGACCACGCGCGCACCGCGTTCCGCCGCATGCAGGGCGGTACTCAGGCCCGTGAAGCCGGCGCCAATCACGATCAGATCCGCAGCGTGGTCGCCGGGAGCAAGGGCGCTGGATAACGGCGCGGGGAACGCTGTGTCGGCCCATAGCGAAGGCGGCATGCGGGACGGATCAAGAGACGGATCGAGGCTGGTATCGGCCACGTTCACGCTTCCGATTGCATGTCGCGGCGCATCTTCTGCAGCGCGGCCATGCGTCGGTTGCGCCAGGAGCGCTTCGCCTCGATACCCTCCAACGGAAGCTTGGCCCGCATTTCTGCATCGAGCCGCGCGATCAGGTCCGGGGTCAGCACCGGGCCGGGTTCGCGGACTTCCATTGCCATGTCGTCAAACATATGGCCGAAGCGATGCAGATAGTCGGCAATCCCGCCCGGCGCGTTCAAGTCCACGCCTTCGAGCGGTCCGAGAAAAGCCCAGCGCAAACCGAAGCCGTCGCTGATGAGTTTATCGGCGTGATCGGCAGAGATGACGCCCGCCTCGATCAACCGGAACATCTCGATCAACAGCGCGCCCTGCATCCGGTTCATCGCAAAGCCGGCGATTTCCTTGTTAACGAGCACGGGCGTCTGACCGAGCGACTCCATCAACGCGAAGATGCGCTCAACCACGGCCGTATCGGTCCACGGGCTCGGCACGATTTCGACAACCGGCATCATGTGCGGCGGCGTAGCCGGATGAACGATCACGCAGCGCCCGCGGCCGCTCAGTTCGGCCGTGAAACGCGACATGCCGAGCGCGGAAGTGGAGCTGGCGAGTATCGCGCCGGCCGGCACGAGCGCGTCCAACTCAGAGAACAGCGCGCGCTTGAGGTCGAGTTTCTCCGGCACCGACTCCTGCACGTAGTCGGCGTGTGCGACACAGTCGGCGAGTGTGGTCGCGATACGCACACGGGTGAGCGAATCCGCGGGCACGGTCAGGCCAACACGATTCAGGTCCTCCGCGTAGGCTGCCAGCGTGTCGAGAGCGCGTGCACGCGTAGCGGGGTCCGCGTCATAGACGGCCACGCTGTGCCCTCGCCTCGCCCAGACCATCGCCCAGGAGCAGCCGATAATGCCGGCACCCACGATTGCTACCTTCAGTGTGTTCATTGCAATGCTCCGGGCGCTGTCGGACAGGTTATCGGATAGGTGAAAAATGAATCGGATTGAGGATGCGCGAATTCTGCACATCGATGAAATCCGTCACGCGATCGAGATAGGACTGCCACTCCGGCATCGCAAGCATGCGCGTACGTCGCGCCATGCGGTCGTCGAGACTCGTGAAGCTCCACCACGCGACCACATGATTCAGTTCACCGATTTCGGTCACAAAGTATCCGAGCAGATTCTCGAGGCAGGCTTTCTGGATCGGCAGACCGTGCTCCTCATAGAGCGCAACAAATGTCTGCGTCTTACCGGGCTTGATGCGGTAGTCACGTTCTTCAATGATCATGGCAGCGAGGCTCTCCTTCATGTCGGGCATATGAGGCACATCAGGCACATCAGGCAGCGTTGATCAGGCAGCGTTGTCTCGAAAGAAGCGGGCGACTTCCGCTGCCAGGCTTAATGCGGTCAGTGCGGACGTTTTTGGGTTATCGGCGGAGGGCGCGTTTTGAAAGCGGAACGTCGCGGTTCCAGCCGCGCTACTCACCTGTATCTCGTGCGTGTTGACCGCGACACCCGGATCGGCACGCACCGTCACGCGCGTCTTCTCCATGCCAACGCCGCGCAACGCGAGCGTCGCGGCAACGTTGAGATTTTGCGGAAAGCGCAGCGCAGCTTCGGCCGCCGAGCCTTCGAAGAGCGTGTACGGTTCGCGCAACGCATCCGCGTCGATACCCCGGCGAGCCAGTTCGTCGCGCCACGCGCCCACCGGTTTCGTCGATAGATATTCGACCTCGAGCCCGGGCTCGTTTGCGACAGCATCGAGATAATCCAGGCCGCCTATCGCGCCCGATGGCAAGACCACACGAGCGCGTCCACGCGCCGCCGAGCGCAGTGTTTCGTAAGTAGCTGAATTCGCCAGCGCACCCGCCGAGGCAACCAGCACGGTCACGCCATCGGCCAATAACAGAGGCACCAGCGTTCGCACGGCGTCCTGCCCCGCGCACTCGACCGCAAGCTGCGGATTGAACGCGCGCGCTTCTTCATGGGAATGCACCGAGCGGTGCAAGCGTCTCTCATACACCGCAGTGCGAGACCAGATTGCGATGTCATAACCGCCGGCGGTATCGAGTTGTTGCTCGAGCGCCCGGCCGATCGCACCGTAGCCGATCAACAGCAACCGCTTGCACGCTGTCATGCCTGCTGCTCCAGCCAGTCGCGCAACGGCTCGACAAAGGTTTTCGGCCTGATGCTCGGAAAGAAGTGCCCGCCCTCCGCACAGAACCGAGCCGTCGCGCCTGGAATGGCTTCCTGTAGTTCCACATGCAGATAGTTCGGGATGATCTGATCATCACGTGCGCCAAGCACAAGCGTGGGCTGCTGAATCGTGGCGAGCGCGGCGGTGCGATCAAATTCGAGCAGCGCTTCGATCCGTGTGAACACACGATCGTCGACTTCGATATCTACGTCGTTATCGGACAATGCGAGCCTTTCGGGATGCTCGCGCAGCCACGCAAGCGGGTAGCCAATGACACGCGTGAGGTCCGCGTAAAGTCGCTTGCCGCCCGCGCGCATCACATTGCTTCGTAATGCGAACAGATACTTCATGTAGGCGTCGGCCTTCGCCCAGGTCGAGCTCAGCACGAGCCTCGATACCCGCGACGGGTGATCGAGCGCAAGCGACTGAGCAATGGCGCCCCCGGTCGAATGGCCCGCGACAATCGCCTGCTCCACGCCCGCTGCGTCCATGATCGCGAGCGCATCGGCGGCAAGCAGATCGATGGTGCAAATGCTGTCGGTCGTGCCGCTCACGCCGAAACCGCGCTGATCGAAGACAATCACGCTGTGCCGGCTCGCGAGATCGTCCATCACCGGCCGCCAGAACTTCGCTTCCCCCGCAAGGCCCGCGATCAGCAACAGGGGTGGCCCTTTCCCGTCTCCCACACACTGGTAGCCGAGCCGCGCGCCGTCGGCGGCGTAGCAATAATCAATAGTCGATATCATCGGCGGCTCAATCCTTGGCCGCGCTGTTGGTGCCGCTCACGCCGCTTGCAAACACGGTGCGCGCCTCGATTTCCTGCACGTTGTCCGGCCGCGCGAAGGGTTCAGGCGCGGGATCGCCCGGATGGCGCACGCGCCCGACCGACTCGAAGAATTCCTCGATGCCGCCCGGCATCAGGAACCACATGAAGCTCAGGTCATCAGCGCCGTTGTTCACGAACTTGTGGCGGCAGTTCACCCCGAGATACACCGCAGTCTCAGGCTTGACCGGATACTCGATGTCGTCGATCACCACGCTGCCCCCGCTGCCCGCGTAGAAAAAGATCACCTCTTCGCTGCGGTCATGGGCATGCTCGCGCACATAGCACCCGCCTGGCGCGACGGTTTGCGTGCCCATCGAAAACGGCGTCGTGGTGCCGAGCTTCGCGCCGTTCAACAGACACCGGACAAAACCGTTGGCCGGAACCGGCTGCCAGAAACTGGGACCTTCCTCGGCGATAAAAAACTTCGCGCCGCGGCTATCGACGTCCGCTGCGTGTTCGCTTGCCTCTTGATGCATGTCGGATTCCCTCGAAATGAAACTGCGGCGCTCATTGACCACTCATCAATCGTCCACTAGCCGCCGACCGTGGAATTCATTGTAGATAGACGAATTTTTGCGAACAATTCTTAAATTTCGGCTTATATTCCTGACAAATTCTTCGCAATCGAGAGAGCCGACATGGATAAGAGCAGCGAGCTGTACGTGTTCGCGACGGTCGTCGCGCATGGCAACTTTGTCTCGGCAGCGGAAAAATGCCGGCTGACGCCATCCGGTGTCAGCCGCAAGATCTCGCGTCTTGAGGATCGCATGGGCGTGAAGTTGTTCGTGCGCACGACGCGCCGGCTGTCGCTGACTGCCAAGGGCGAGTTCTTCCATTCGAAGATCAAGCAGGTGATTGCTGATATAGAGGCGGCTGAATCGGCGACCGCCAAGCAGCCGCAAGTGCCGCATGGCGTCCTGAGAATTCGCTGCCCCGCGGCATTCGTGGACAAGCACCTCGTGCCGCTGATGCCCGAATTTCTTGGGCTATACCCGGAGTTGAAGGTGGAGATCGTAGTGGGCGACGTGCCCGCCACGCCCGACGATCGCAGTGCCGATGTCGCAATCCGTTCGAGTCTTGCGCCATCGGAAGATCACGTCAGCATTCGTCTTGCAGCCAATCCGCTGGTGATCTGCGCCTCGCCAGCCTATCTGGAGAAGCACGGCCGGCCGGAGCGCCCCGAAAGTCTGGTCGCTCACAACTGCCTCACCATGGACGCGCGCGGCGTCACGCAGGCCGAGTGGATGTTTCGCGACGGGCAGCGTCGTTATTCGGTATGGGTCGAGGGGAATCTGGGGAGCATTGGCACGGCGGTTCATACGGCTGCGCTGGCGGGGCTGGGCATTGCGCGCATTCCCAACTTTCTGGTCGCGCCGGATATACGTGCCGGACGCCTGGTGGAAGTGCTGAAGGATTTTTCTCCCGACGATGGCCGCGCAATTTACCTGGTCTATCTCACCACCGACAATCAGTCGCTCAAATGCCGCGCGCTCGTGGACTACTTGCTTGCCAAATGCACGCCAGTGCCACCGTGGCTGGTGCGAGGCTGCTATGAGACCGGCGTGACTTAACAGGGATTCCATCGATTTTTTCAGGAATATAAGCTGAAAAATAGGAATTGTGATTAAAAAATCGTCTATCTACACTCGATCTCAATCCAGCGTTCTTAACGGCCGGGAGGCCCAAGGATGCGGCGATATCACACCGGGATCGAGGAATGCCATGCGCTGGAAGAATGTGTTGAACGTGGTCGAGTGTCACGCGGAAGGCGAACTCGGCAAGGTTGTCACCGGAGGATTGTTCGACGTCCCGGGATCGACCGTTTTTGAAAAGATGCTGTATCTGGAAGAGCAGCGCGACGATCTGCGCAAGCTGTGTCTGTTCGAGCCGCGCGGCTCCGCCGTGCATAGCGTCAACTTCCTGGTGCCGGCCACGGACCCGGCGGCGCAAATAGGCTACGTGATCGCGGAATCGACGGAATATCCCGTCATGTCCGGTTCCAACACCATCTGCGTGGCGACGGTGCTGCTCGAGACCGGCATCCTGCCCATGACCGAACCCGTCACGCATCTTGTACTCGAAGCGCCGGCTGGCCTGATCCAGGTGCGCTGTGAATGTCGCGACGGCAAGGTCACGCAGGTACGGTTCACTAACCAGCCGGCCTTTGCCCAGCACCTTGATGCGTTCATCGAAGTCGAGAAACTCGGCACCATTCAGGTGGACGTGGGCTACGGCGGCATGACTTACGCGATTGTCGACGCGGAAAGCCTCGGCTTTGGCATCACGCGCGACGAAGCACGTGAACTGTGCGAGCTAGGCCAGATCATCAAGGGTGCCGCAGCCGAACAACTTGCCTGCGTGCATCCAACCAACCCGTTGATCAAAGGCATCACACAAACCGAGTTTGTCACCCGGTTGCATCGCGAGGATGGCGTGGTCAAGTCACGCAATACGGTCATTGTTTCGCCCGGCCGGTGCGACCGCTCGCCGTGCGGCACGGGTACCTCGGCTCGGCTTGCCGTCATGCACGCCAAGGGTTTGATCGCGCCGGGCGAAACCTTTTTGCATGAGTCGATCATCGGTTCCGTATTCGACAGCCGGATCGAATCGCTCACCGAAGTGGGTGGCGTGCCTGCAGTCGTACCGAGTGTCGCGGGCCAGGGCTGGATTGCAGCCCTATCCCAATACGGGCTCGATCCCAGCGACCGCTTCCCGGAGGGTTACACACTCTCCGATACCTGGCTCGAAGCTGTCGACAACAAGCTGATCCGCTCGCGAGCCGGTTAAGACACTGCCGGGCACGGCCACCAAGCCGCGTACCGATTTTTTGAAAAGGAATCCTGCTTAACCTGTCGCCTACGCGACAGGCCGGCATACGCACGTCTGTACGTCCGCACGTTCGCACGTTCGCGATGCAAACCACTATTTGCTTATCCACATCATCATTCAAATCCGGGACATAACCATGAACACTCAATTCAAGCGCGCGCTTCTTTGCTGTTTGCTTACCTTCGGCACCGCTGCGCAAGCGGACCAGACCGTGTTGATCGGCATGTCGGGACCGCTGACCGGCGGCCAGTCCGGAACTGGCAAGGACAACGAGAACGGCGCCAAGCTTGCAATCCGCGACCTCAATGCACAGCATCTCGTGATCGCGGGTTCGCCGGTGACGTTCAAACTGGATTCCGAGGATGACCAGGCCGACCCGAAGATCGGTGTTCAGGTCGCACAAAAAATAGTCGATTCCGGCGCCGTGGTCATGCTTGGACCGAACAACTCGGGCGTCGCGATTCCGGTCTCACGTGTGCTCAATGGGGCCGGTGTGCCGATGGTGCCCGTGGCCTCCAATCCGGACGTAACCAAGCAGGGATATGACAGCGTCTTTCGAATCGGCGCTAGCGATTCGCAGATCGGCGGTTCGATGGCGGATTTCGCGAAGGATGAGTTGAAGGTGCGCACGGTCGCCGTCATAGATGACCGCACCGCTTATGGCCAGGGTGTGGCCAGCGAGTTCAAGACGCGCGCCGAAGAGATCGGGTTGAAGGTCGTGGCGCAGGATTACACGAACTCTAATGCGGTGGACTTCAAAGGGATTCTGACGTCGATCAAATCGAAGAATCCGGATGCGATCTTCTACGGCGGTTACATCACTCAGGCCGCGCCGCTTGCTCGTCAGATCAAGCAACTGGGGATGTCCGCCAAGTTGCTGGGCGGCGATGGGTATTGCTCATCGGAGCTGGGCAAGGTGGCCGGGGATGCGACGAATACCGTGTACTGCGCGCAAGGTGGACCGTCGCTGACAAAAAGCGCAGCGGGACGCGACTTCATCAAGCGCTACAAGGACGCGTACGGAATCGACGTCCTGATCTACGCGGCGAACTTTTACGATGGTGCGCAGATCATTGCACACGCCATGCAGGCAGCGGGGACGACGACGGACAAGGGGAAGATTCGCGCGGAACTGGCTAAGACCGATTATCACGGGATCGCCGGAACGTACACATTCGACGCACAGGGGAACATGAAGAATGCGCCCACGACTGTGTATCGGTATAAGGAGGGAGAGCTGACTCCGTATTGATCGAGTGAACATGAGCGCGGCGGACCTGATCATGAAAGTCCGCCCGAAAACACGGGATCCGTCAATGCCGCTGCGCCCCCGACGGTTCCACCTATAACCCTGGAGTCCAACGATAAACAATGATGCTTGACTCGTTATAGTTGTCCTTCGTGACCACGTACTCGCCGGTCGATTGCAGGTATGACCTCAGGCCGTACATCGAATCAACGTTGTTGCCCACGTCCACGGTAGCGGGGCTGCTATTGGTCAATGTAGTGTCCAGACTGCCCGTGGCGAGATTGAAGGCGTCGATGTTGGGCACGGTGCTGACGTATCCGACGAACAGATAGTTACCGGCCGCCGTGATCGATTTTGGATTGGCGCTGGTGAGGTTGATCACCGGATTCGGCGAACTCTGGTTTCCAGCGAGCCAGCCGTGATACACCTCGACCCGCGTTCCTATCGAGGTCCAGTCCGTGCTCCCGACTATGCCTTGCGCCAGGATCATGGTGTCGCTATCGGCGAGGTAGATGATCCGGGTCAATGGCAGGATGGTCCTCGGCGTAGCGTACGCAATGCCTGCACCCCAGCTCGGTGTGCCGTCGGCATCAAAGCCGGTCAGCGGGTAGTAGTAGATGCGGTTCGTGCGGTCAGGGCCGGCCCAGACGTTTCCATTGCTGTCGAGACAGAATCCTCCCGTGATCAGCGCAGTCGCATTGAACGCTGCGCCAGGCAGCGAGCCGTCGGGTATGGCGATGTAGCCGTTGGCCGCGTTGAAGTGGAAGAAATAAAAGATCCCCGGATTCTGGCCGGCTGCCACAAGGATCCGGTTCGCGCCGACGGCAGCGATTTGCGCGAAGTGCTCGCCGCGCTGGGTGTCGTTGATGTTGATTCGTGGATCGGACGGATAGTCGATCGGATCGACCGTGTTCGCCACGAACGTTCCGCCCGCGGTGCCCGTGTAGACGTTGAAGCCTCCGTAGAAGTACGCGCCGTCGGTAGCGGGGTCCGGCGCGCCGTTGCCTTCAAAGTTCAGTGCCTGAAGCGTCCATTGCAGGGTGCCCGAGCTGTCGTAGGCGTGAATGTCCGTATTGCCATTGCGGCCGAGATCCCAGGTTCCCCCCCACGGGTTGTTGAGGACGTACAGGGTGCCGGCGGCGTCCTTGCCGATGCCGGCCACGCGGGTGAAGCGCTTGTCCCCGACCTGGCCTTTGATTCCAGTCGTTGTGTCGAGATATCCGCCCTGAATGCCGAATGTTCCGACCTGGGTTGGCTGAGCTGATACGCCCGCGCTCTGGTAGATCTTGATGTTCATGTCGGGCCCCTCGTCGCCGACCAAAAGCTGTCCAGCCGTTGCGTCGAAATACAGCGCGCTCGGGCGGGACGTGGCTGACATCTGGATCGTGTTCAAAGCCGCGCCGGTGGGACTGAATTCGACAATCGTGCCGGCATTCTCTTGCGCGACCCAGACATTGCCGGCGCTATCCACCGCGAGCGCCCCGGGAGCTGCGACATTGATATCGCTTTGCCAGACGCCGTCGGTGGTGAAGACCCGGACGCGATTTCCCGGGAAGTCGCTCGCATAGAGGAGAGAGCCTGACGTTGCGAGTCCGGTGACGACATCACCCCGCGTCTGGGTCGTTGTCGCGCTGACCGAGATGGAGAGATCGCGTGTTTTGCTGGTCCGGTTATATCGCCCTACCCAGCCACTGCCGTTGGTCCTGTCATATTGCAAGGCTGCAAAGATTGAAGTTGCATTGCCCGTAATGGCGCTGCCTTGAAACTCGTTATGAATTCCAATGGAACCCATGTTTTGGCGGTTTCCGTATATGGCGACGCCGCCTTCATTTTCGTCCCACAGGGAAGCCGTGTAAATAATTCCCTCAGGCGCCACCCATATGGAACGAGCGCCATTACCCACATAGGTGGAACTCGTTCCATAAGTGTTCGCTATCCAGTCAGTGGAGTATTGCGCCTGACACTCCGGTGCAATTGTCGCGATCAACACAGCGGCAGCAAATACGGCCTGTATGCGCTTTTTTAACATGATCGATGGTCTCTTAACGGTCGGCTAGCGTGAAGGCAGGATGCCCGGGCAATAAAATCCCCACGGGCCGGGCTCCACACGGGTTTTCCGCTTGATTGCCTTGAGCTCGGGTATATAACAGCGTCCATACAAGAGAGAAAGTGACGCTTGCGTCCAGCGGCCAATTTTCTCGCTGACGGTCAATGGATTTCTAGATTCCATGTGCCGTGTGCCCTTTATGCTTTAAAAAGGCTATTTCTCCCAAAAACCGTGCTGCAATAAGTCTGAACTCATCCTGATGAAATACCAGCGATAACTGATCCTAAATCTAAAATGGTCGAAAAGTCGTCAACAAAAAATCAAAAATAAATAGCGTGGTGTAACGCAATGTCATCGGCAAGACTAATCAGTGCGCTACGAACGACCGAAATGTAAAACTGACGAATTGACCGATTTGATTTTTCGCCGGAAATATGTTCGCAAACCAACGAATTCAGCGCCAAGCATTCAGATCAACATAGGAGGTTCGAACGACGGAAAATGGAGGCCTAATACCCTGCGCGACTCTTGGAGAGGCTTTGATCTCCGAGCCCGCAAAGGGGTAGGTGGTTTTGTCTTTCACAGGACGGCTTCGGCCGCCCCTTTTTTGCGGTCATGTACGGCCTTTCGGAGTTGTCTTATGTCGCCCTCGCGTGCGTGATGCACACATTGAACCGGCATGCTGTTTACCATCTCCGACATCACACGCAAGCCATCACCCATCTATACCCCTTTGTGGTCGGCTTCCTTGCCCGCCTTGTGCGGTTTTGTTTCCCGTTCGGGTTGCGCGGTCCCCCGCGTGTTCATAGAAAACACAGCAAGTGTCTTGAGAAAAAATCGAGTTTTTGAGATGAGAATCCAGCCTAGGATAGCGGACGTGTTGTACCTCTTAGCCACGCTCTCAGTTCACGGTGCCCACTGGAATCCCTGTTTTTAAGCTGCAGTCAGTTAATTTTGATTATTCGGACAACGTATAAAGGCGACAAAATACGACGTTGTTTTCGAGTTTGCTCCATTTCATTCGGCTCCGAAATTCGTTACCGTTCTGCGTGGAAATTTTGTTACCTGGCAGGAGGGGACTTGGATCAAAAAGTAGTTTACAAGCATTGGCACTATCGCCTCGATATGCCACAAACTCGCAGCGCCGACTTGGCCGACATCGTTGAATTCGAGGGCGAGCGGGCTATCGGCGAATCTTCCCGTTATGTCATTCGTTTCACGCATCCGCAGGCGGACTTGTCGCACATCGACTACCTGAACCGGCCCGCGACGCTCGTGATTCAGACGCCGTTCAATCTGCTCACGATGGCCGCGCCCGAGCCCGAACGACGAGTGCAGGGAGTGCTCACGTTCTTCAGCCATCTCGGCAGCAATCGCGATGAAAGCACCTATGAGGTTGTGCTGGAGTCTCGCCTGTCGTTGCTGTGTAATGTGCCGAAGTGCCGGTTCTTCCTTAGCCAGAGTTTTCCGGAAATCATCGGGCAGATCCTGGGCGAACACGGCTTCGACAGGATACAGGCCAGCTTCGAGTTCAACCTCTATCGCACGTACCGTCCGCGCGATTTCGTGATGCAGTGGAATGAGGACGACCTGAGCTTCATCACGCGCCTATGCCGCCGCTCTGGTATCTGGTTCGTCTGCGAGGAAGGCGAGCATTGCGAGAACGTGCGGTTTGGGGACGACTTCACGCACTATCGCCGGGACCTTCGCCTGGAGGTGCCTTATCACGAGTACAGCGGCCTGGAAAGCTCGGGCGCCGAGTCGGTCAATTCGCTCAAAATGACCGCGACCACTCTGCCCGCAAGCTATAAGGTGCGCACGTTCAGCACGGAGAATCGGCTATCCGAACCGATTGAAGCGGTCAGTGCGATCAGGGAAGACCGCACCACTTATGGCGAGGCTTATACGTGGGGCACGCCGGACCTGAATCAGAGTGACGCGCAGGAAGAAGCGTTGCTGCGGCAGGAAGCGGCTTTAGCCGCGCAAGTGGTGTATGAAGGCACTTGCACCGTACTGGACCTTGCGCCCGGTTGCATCCTGAAGCTCTCGAATCGGGAACTGCCCGACGCCAAGTACGGGTTGCTTGCCGTTCGGGTGAAATGCCGGGCATCGCGGAAGGACCCCTATCACGCCGAATTCACCGCGATTCCGTCCACCCTGCAACTCCAGTTACCCCGGCAGTACCGGCTGCCGCTGCTTGAATCCACGTGGCCCAGGATCGAAGGGGTCATCACCGGCACGATCGCGTCACCCGGTAACTACAAAGCTCCGTATCTGAATGAGCAGGGCTGCTATATCGTGAACGTCCATGCGGATCAGGACAAGCGTACGCCAGGGCTGCAAAGCTGCCCGATGCGACTCGCGAAGCCATTCGCGGGTGCGGGCCAGACCGGTTTCCATTTCGGTCTGGTTGAGGGGACCATCGTGACCGTGGGCTTTTTGTGGGGCTGCCCGGACCTTCCCTTCATCAGTCAGGTACTGCATACCGCGCAGCATACCGACCCGGTCAATTCAACCTACCCCTGGGGCACGCGCAACACGCTGCACACCCGCTCCAACAACACCCTCCAGATGGAGGACGGTCATGGCCGTGAGCACATCAAGCTCGCGACCGAGCATAGCAAGAGCCAGCTGAACCTCGGGCATAGCGTGGACCGTAGCCAGAACGAGCGCGGCCACGGTGCGGAGCTACGCACCGATACGCAGGCGATTGTCCGGGGCGGCGCGGGTGCGATGGTGACGGCCTACAACCGTCAGGGCGCTCGCGGACATCAACTCGACATGCAGGAGACCATCGCGCAGCTCAAGGACATGCTGGCGCTAGCCCAGACGCTGGCGCAGTCCGCTGAAGCCTCCAAGGCATCTCCAGCAGATACTGGCGCGCAGAAAGCGATCAACGACGCCCTGGACAAGCTGAAGCAGCCCGGTGCGCTTGTTACCGCACCGGGGCCGGTCGGTATCGTGTCGGGCGACGGCGTGCAGCTCGCCGCCGATGGCTCGATCATCGCGACGGCGAAGAAGGGCGTGCATTTCAGCACGCTCAAGCGCTTCACCGTGGCGGCGCGCGAGTTCGTGTCGGTGTTCTCGCAGAAGGGCATGAGCTTGATCGCAGCGGCGGGTCCGGTAGCCGTGCAGGCGCAGCGCGGGTCAATGCAACTTGCGTCGCAGGAGGATATGACGGTCGAGACGGTGGAGGGTGTGGTGCACGTGAAGTCTCCGAAAGAGATCGTGCTGAACGTGGGCGGTTCGTATTTGCGCTTGACGCCGGATGCTATCGAAGCGGGCACGCGCGGAGGTGTTCTGTTCAGGTCAAGCGGGTTGAAAAAGGTAGGTCCCGCGCAGATGGATTTGAGCGGCGCAGCGTTCGCGCCGAAGTTCGTGCCGTTCACGACGGACTGTGAAGTGTGGCGTAGGAATGCGAATTTCGTTCAGCAACTCGCGCCCGCACCGGTTCCGGCTCCCGTGGTGAATGCGGCGGCGGTAGTGCCTGCGCCCTCGTCTGACGCGGGTGCGGTAGTGCCGTCTCCGTTTGGCGACTTTTTCTCGCGTCAATCCGGCAGTGCTGTGCCGGTGGGTGCATCTGCTTTTTCACCGTTCGATGGACAGCCGTCGAATGTCGATTCCACGGTGCCCAAGGTCAAGGTCACATTGGATAGCCCCGACGACCAGCAACAAACCTATGTTGCGCCTGATCCCATCAAGCTGGTGAACGCTGCTCCGTGTGGCTGGAAAAGTACGGACCTGAAAGCCGATGTCAGTGAGCATGTCGAAGCAAAGTCGTATTGGGGCAGGCTGGATGACCGGACACCATGGTGTGATCCGATCACCAAAAGTCCATATAGGGGCGGTGGTTCAAGGGATTCAAATTTCGAATTTGCATACAGCGAGCAGGACAAAGCGATTACCTGCAGGGTTAGGGCCATGTTGATTCCGATGGACCTGTTTCCTGTCGATGCGAAAGGCGCGCGTGATACATCAGTGTCTGCTGACGAAGCGACGATTCCATACGAATTTTCTGCCCATTCAATGATGAAGCCCGGCTCGATAGTTAACGGTGTGAAGATGGACTACCGCGATGCGGTCGGGCCTCAATATGATTTCAGCGCACTAAGAAATCGTGTCGAGGGAGCGCTGAATCAGGGGGGGTACAAGCTGATTTTGGACGGCTGCTCCAAGGGCGCGGCGTGCGGATGCCGAGTGAAGGTCAGTTTCAAGGTCGATCTTCGCGTGTCTATCAAGGGCGTGCCGATTGACGGATTTAACCCGCATGTATCGCTTAAGTTGTTTCCGCAGGTGCTTCGGGCGGACACGGGGGCTTGGGGAGAGAAGTACAAATATAAGTTGAAAAAGAAAATTCTTGATTACCCGGATGCGAATATAGAGGCACATGAGTGCGGCCACTATTTCAATTTCCCGGATGAATATTACGATCAGGGCGGCTGGCTTCACGAATCGTATATCAAGGATGAGCAGATCGATTTTTCGCTGGTCGATGCAAAGGCTGGAACCTTGGTGTGGCAAGCGCGTTCGCAGACAAACCTAATGGGCTATGGCGCTACGACGCCGTTGGATAGAGGCCGCGCAACTACAAGCCCTTACTACCTTGAATATGTGCGGCGCCAGTTTTCGCTCGCGACGAATAAGTTGTGGAGGGTCGGCTATGAGTCGTGATCAACGGTTCAAATATTGGGGACACGCGGCCCTTTTGTCTTTCGCGCTTGGAAACAACGCCGATGCTCAGACTGTTAACCCGGAGAATCAGGTGATGCAATTTAGCTACACGACCAATGGTGCTGCGGATGGCAGTATCAATACTTATGGGAATAACGAAATATCGGTTTCCGAGGATAAGTTGCGCGTTCAGATTGGCGATTCGGACGGGGACAGGAATGTCGCTGGGATTGGAATATATGAGATGAAACTGATTAACCAGGATCTAGAAGACGCCAGAAAGCTCGGGGAGTTATTGTGCTCTCCAAAAGATTTGAAAAGTGACGTGACGATTCCTGATCTTTACATCGCGAAATGCGGTGGAGAGTCGCGTAGCAGCTATGTAAGGGACTTTAGTCGCGATGTTGCGACCAAGATATTTAATTTGATGAACAAGCTGAAAGATGCAGGAGTTCAGGGTGGCCGAAAAATTGTAAAGCTCGATGTTTCGCTGCTATCGATTGATCGCGCCAAGGATGGGTTTCTGGTATCCGTCAGGTTTATCAATGGCGGTGACTATCCGATCAAGTTCAAGACGCCGGATAAGTGGGACAACAGAATTGGCAAAGATAGTTTGGGTGTAAGTGACACGAAGAGCGGCATGTCAGCAAAGTTCGGCCTTGATCTGGCTGGGCAGACTCTAGTCGATCCCGCACAATTTCCTGATCGCGAGGTCAATCTTGCACCACATAGCGTCGTCGATTTGAAGGTCAAAACAAACAACATCGATAAATTCTCCGCAGGGACATACGATTTATATGCGGGTGCATTCATGAAAATGGAAGTGACCGGAATCCAGTCCAGCTTGCTTCACGTAGATTTTCATTCGGACTACAAGAATCCTACCCGTATCACGTTCGACCACGACTACCCTTCAACGCCCGAAGAGCGCGAGCAATGGGAAGCGCAACATCGAGCTGACATGTCGTACTGGCCGGTGAAGCCCGGTGCGATCTTTGCCGAGGACGGCCTGTACCGTGCTGTGCGCACAAGCGGCGGCTATCGCGGCCTGAACCTGAAGGCGTTCAAGGCGGGCGACGTTGCGACCACCGAGAACGTGCGCATGCCGATGGAGTCTGCCGTTGACATTAACCTCGACGGCCCGGTCCAGTGGGTATGGGAAGCGAGCGCACCAACACCCGTCAAGCAGTGGTCACTCGACGTCATCGACGGCACTCAGCAATTCTGCAAACCCGGCACTGAGTGCCCTCGTAGCGGACGCTGGGTCGCGCGCATCGACACCACTCCAGGTTACGCGTCTTCGGATTACCGGTATGACCTATCGCGCGTGGTCGCTCTGCGTCGGGGACAGCAGATGCCACCGGTTCAGGGACCGGACACCGCCGATTGGGAATGGGTAGGAGCCTGACATGACGGAGCGTGCCTGCATTCTTCGCCTTGATCGGACCACGGCAGGTGGGATCGTGCTTGATGCCATTGAGGATACGGGCGTCGGTGAGCGCGGCATGAGCTACATCGGCGCGCGCGTGCAGTGTCCCGTGTGCGGCACCGTGGGGTGCATTGAGGCAAGCGGGCTGCGCGACGAAGCGAACGCCATCGACGGAAAACTGCCCGCACTGGAAAACGATCTTTGCCGCTGCAGGTGTACGCCGGCGCCCCGGCTGATCGCCTCGCAGCGCGACTGGACTTACGAAGGCTGAGGGAAGACACACCGATGAGTTTTCAATGGAACCCGCAGTTTTCGTCCGAACAGGAGGCGGTGGAACCGCTACCCGTCTGGTTCTTTCTCCTGCTGTATGTGATTGTTCAGTGCTTCGCGCTTGCCTTGGTTGTGCCTGGCCTGCCGAAGGGTTCCATCGACTGGGACAGGTTCATCCATGACGCAGTTGCCGTTTCGTTTTTCTGCTGGATAGCGCTCGCCTGCTTGATGTATCTGGTGGCTTATGACATCCCGGCAACGCACGCCGCAGTCCATAACACGAAGCGCTGGATAGAGATCACCCGCTGGCAGCAGCAAAGCCGTACAGGCGTGGCGGTGCTCGACAGCGTGATGCTCACGCCTGAACCGGACCTTGCCGAGCGCATGCTGAAACTTGAAGGCAGTCCGCCCGAGAATCCCGGCAAGGTGATGGCGCTTGACATCGAGGCAGCGGATGACGGAACACGTCTGCACGGGCTGCTGGAGGCGCTACTGGCGCCGCTGGCAGCGAGACTTGCGCAGGCGGCCAAGACCGGGTCCTTCGACATTGTGATGCAGTGCGAGGGCGAGGAACTATCCAGTGAGGTTTTGGCGGTGTGGAGCAAGCTTGAGCTACCGGGCAAGCCTGTTGTGCGGTGGCTGGATTACAGCAGGGATGTCGGGTTTGCGGATACGTGGTTCGAGGCAGATGCCGCACGCCACGGCTGGTATGCGGAGGACAGGACCCCAAAGTACCGCCTCGTGCTCGCCTGGCACCTGCACAAGGGCGGCCCGGACGCTGTGCAAACGGAATCGGAAGCGGCGGTGGCGTTGCTGCTGGGTTCGCCCGCACTGATGTACGAGCAGCCGGAGCTGAAGCGCCAGGCGTGGCTGCTACGCCAGATTACCGGGGAGGCCGACCAGGTGGACAGATTGCTTGCCTGGCTGCTCCAGGCCGAACAGGTGCCGACCGGGCGTATCCATCACTTCTGGCACAGCCGGCTCAAGGGACTTGCACGACACGCGACCCTGGGGGCGGTAAGGGAAACAGGCCTGAAGGCGGAAGAACATCCGATCGATCCGGCGATAGGTCCGCAGGCACCCGTGGTGCGATGGATGCTTCAGGCGCTGGCCGCGAAGATGGCGCATTTCGGCCAGGGGGCGCAGTTCGTCGCGCTGCCTCATGAGCAGGGCATTGCGTTGAATCTGGTGGCGAAAGAACCGGCTCGCGTCGCGGTGCCGTGGAAGAAGGAATACGACTACAACTCGATGCTGGCTCCCGAATTCGGCGTGTGCGCGTCAGTGTGGATGGTTGCCATGCTGCTTTCGCCGAAGGGCTGGAGCACGTCTGACACTGTTATCACATGCGTCCTTGCGGCTGTGATGGTGACGCTATTTCTTCTGCGTAATCTGCGGCTAGTCGCGTCGGCAGCGGAATCGATAGCGGACTATGTGATGAGTTGGATTGGATGATTAAAGGGAGCTATATGCCGAAGTACTTACGCCATTTTGCCCAGCTTGAGTCGCGAGTCGAGTCACGTGAAAGGTGGCGCAAGGTCTACATGAAAACCCATGTCACGAAGTGGCTGCTGCTGAGTAACGCGTGTGCGGTTCTGCTCACGCTCATCGCCTTGTGGGGCTGGTGGGAGCGGGAACCGATCTGGTGGTATCCGGTGACCGTGGTGGTGTTTGCGTGGCTCTATCTTGCAGGAGCTATAGCTCTGTCAAAAATCCGCATTTGGCGTTCCTATGTCTCAACCATCATGTACATGGAAGCGCTTGAAGATGGCCTGTGCAAGGACAGACTGTTCACCTGGGAGGGACGCGCCCGCTGGTACAGGGAACACGGTTCGCCCTGGCGGCTGCAAGCCTTGTCGTAATCCATGCGAGTGCACGAGGGCGCGCAAGATTGGCCGATGCTCTGAAGCCTGAGCTGGGCGGACAAAAACCACAGCCTGTATTTTGTGCACCCCCTCCTGACAAAATCTCGGACTTACGCCCCTCCCCGCCCCACCAAACCCTACCCGCCTCACATCAAGACGCCGCTAACGCCCGCAACGCAAACCGTTTCAGCTTACCCGTCTCGGTGCGAGGCAAGGCATCGATAAATTCAATCGCGCGCGGATACTTGTACGGTGCGATCTGTTCCTTCACGAAGGCTTGTAGCTGGACCACCAGCGCGTCGCTCGCGACAAATCCCCCACTCAGAACAACGAACGCCTTGGCAATTTGCCCGCGCTCATCGTCGGCTACGCTGACCACTCCGCACTCCGCAACCGCTTCATGCAGCAGAAGCGCGCTTTCAACTTCCGGGCCGGAAATGTTATAGCCGGCCGAGATGATCATGTCGTCAGCACGGGACTGATAAAAGACGTAACCATCGGCATCGATACAAACCGAATCGCCCGGAAGGTTCCATCCGTCGCGGACAAAACTACGCTGGCGCGGGTCGCTCAGATAGCGGCACCCGGTCGGCCCTTTGACCGCGAGCATGCCGATCTCGCCAACAGGAACGCTCTGCATGTTGTTGTCCACTGCCTGCACCACGTAGCCCGGCACCGCGCGCCCGATCGCCCGGTCGCGCGCCTGTCCTTCGGCGCTCGACACAAAGATGTGGATCATTTCAGTGCTGCCAATTCCGTCGATCATTTGCAAACCCGTGGCCTGCCGCCAGAGCTTGCGTGTGGCATCCGGCAACGCTTCGCCGGCCGAGACGCTCTTTCCAAGGCTCGATAAATCAAAGCGCGAAGCAAGACCCGCCATTTGCCGATAGAACGTGGGCGCCGTGAACATGGTGGTGGCGCGAAAACGCTCGACCACTTGCAGCAGCGTCTGCGGCGTCAACTTCTCGATCAATACCGTCGACGCCCCCGCGCGCAACGGAAAACACAGCAAGCCCCCCAGCCCGAAGGTGAACGCTAGCGGAGGCGTGCCGCAGAAGATATCGTCGGCGGTGGGCTTGAGGATGTGGCGCGGAAACAGGTCGCACATTGCAACGACGTCGCGATGAAAATGCATGCAACCCTTCGGCATTCCCGTCGTGCCGCTGGTAAATGCGATCAGGCAGACGTCGTCGGCAGCGGTATCCACCGCTGTGTAGTCGGCGGGTTGAAGCAAGGCGATCGTATCGACCGAATCGGGGCCATCGTCATGGAAGAGCCTTGTTTGCAGCAGGCTTTCGCAAAAATGCGCGTTGGCCGGGTCGCTGCATTGCGCGAGTTCATCGACCAGTCGCGCGTCGCATAGGGCCGCTGACACCTGAGCCTTATCGATGATCTGCTTCAGTTCTTTTGCCCGCAAAAGCGGCATGGTAGGCACCACCACGAGACCCGCCTTCAAGGACGCGAGCCATGCAATTGCCATGTGCAACGTGTTCGGCCCGCGCAGCAAGATGCGGTTGCCCGGCACCAGTCCCATCACTCCGGTCAGCACATGCGCTGCCTGGTTCACCCTCGTGCGCAATTCGCTGTACGTGGTCGCGTGCGGAGCACCATCGACGTCCGACCAGATCGCGGGTCGTGCTCCCTGCCCACGCTTCGCATGGTCATCGATTATCCGGTCGAGCAATTCGACTGCGCAATTCAGGCGCGCCGGATAGGAGACGTCGGGGTTGTCGAGCAGAAACTGCGGCCACTCGTTAGACGGCGGCAGGTTGTCGCGGGAAAACGTATCGACGTGAGCCGAAGGTTCCATGGTGAGCTCCGAGAGCAACGAAAGAAGCGACGAGATAAGCGACGAGATAAGCGACGGTTGTTAATCCGGAATAACGGCAGTGGCTTCGATCTCCAGCTTGGCTTCGTCTTCAATGAGCGCGGCCACCTGCACAGCGCTCATCGCAATGTCGTAGTTGCCGATCAGTTCTCGAAACGCGCTGCCCACGTCCCTCAATGCGGCGAGATATTCACGCTTGTCGGTCACGTACCAGGTCAACCGCACGAGGTGCTCCGGGCGCCCTCCCGCAGCGTCGAGCACCGCGACTATGTTGGCCAGCGCCTGGTGCGCCTGCGCGGCGAACTCACTGCTCTGGAAGCGCTCTTGCGCGTCCCAGCCAATCTGCCCTGCTATGAAGACCTGCGTGCCGCGCGCGGCAACGCCGTTCGCGTATCCGCGCGGCTTGACCCAGCCGGCTGGGAGCAATGCTTTTTTCACGACGATGCCTCCTGTGATTCGTCTTTTGATTCGACCTTTCCTTCGGCAAGCGCCGCGGGGTTGAAGCGTGTCAGCGCAGCGCGGATGTCGTCCGGAATATCGATCGACACCCCAGATTCAAGCGACGTTGTCACAAGCACCTGGCGCGCAAGAAAGCGCGTTTCGCCATGCGACTGCGCGTCAATCACAATGCCAACCGAACGAGCACCTATCCGATCAAGCGTCAGCGAAAGCATGAGCGTGTCGCCCATCTGGCTCGGTTTTGAAAACGTGCAATCGAGCTTCACGATCGGCAAGCCGACGCGACGCTTGCAGATCATCGCGGCATAGTCAATGTCGAGTGCTTCGTTGAACCAGTCCTCTACAAGCGCGTTGGTCATCACGAGATACTGCGGAAAAAATACGATGCCGGCGGGATCACAATGCGAAAACCGAATGCGCACCGGCCGCTCGAAATGAGTCAATGGTTCCCTCATGCGTTCCTCGCGGCATGAGCCTTGAGCAGATCCCGCCCGACAATCAACTGCTGCACTTCAGTCGCGCCTTCGTAGATGCGCAGTGCACGAATCTCCCGATACAGTTGCTCGACCACCGCACCGCTTTGCACACCACTCCCGCCCCACAATTGCACGGCCGCATCGATCACTTGCTGCGCGCCCTCGCTCGCATGCCACTTCGCGAGTGCAGCCTCGCGCGTGACGGATTTTCCCTGATCGCGCAACCAAGCCGCCCGATATACGAGCAACGCGGAGCTGTCGATGGTGAGCGCCATCTGCGCAAGCTTCGCCTGCGTCAGTTGGAAGTCACCCAGCGTCTGCCCGAACATCTTGCGCGACGCGGCGCGCTCGATCCCTTCGCTCATGGCTCGCCGCGCGAAGCCAAGCGATGCGGCCGCAACCGACGTGCGAAAGATATCGAGCGTACGCATGGCAAGCTTGAAACCTTCGCCGCGATTTCCCAGTAAAGCGGTACGCGGCACGCGTGCATTCTCGAAAGAAAGGCGCGCTAGCGGATGCGGCGCGATCACATCGAGCCGTTCGGCAATGCGCAGTCCCGGGGTATCCGCATCGACGACAAACGCACTGATGCCACGCGCGCCCGCCGCCTCGCCGGTACGGGCGAACACTACGTAAAAGTCCGCGATGCCGCCGTTCGAGATCCAGGTCTTCTCGCCATCGAGCACATAAGAATCGCCGTCTTCGCGCGCGCTGAGCGCGAGTGCCGCGACGTCCGAGCCTGCATCGGGTTCGGTCAGTGCAAACGCCGCGATGGCCTCGCCGCTCGCCACGCGGGGCAGATAACGCTGCTTTTGCGCTTCGTTGCCGCCAAGCGAAATCGCGCCTGATCCAAGTCCTTGCATCGCAAGCACGAAGTCAGCGAGACCACTGTGGCGAGCAAGCGTTTCGCGCAGCAGGCAAACGGCGCGCGTGTCGATGGTGTCGCCGTGTCCGCCGTAAGCCGTTCCGCCTACGCCATAACGCAGCCACCCTGCCTCACCCAGTTCACGTACGAGACGGCGGCAGATCGCATCGACGTTCGCATGGTCGGCATGGGTGTCCCCCAGATGCTCCGCTGCCCAGGTGTCGATACGTACGCCGAGTTCGCGATGCCTTGGTTCAAAGAACGGCCATGCGAGGGCATCGTGGAAAGCGTCGGAAGTCGTTTGAGGATTGGCCAACTCAATCTCCCTCGAACACGGGCCGCGTCTTCGCAGCAAATGCGCGATACGCGCGGCCGAAATCGTTGGTCGCCATGCAGATTGCCTGAGCCTGCGCTTCGGATTCGATGGCGTCGTCGATGCTCATGCTCCATTCCTGATGCAGCATCTTCTTCGTCATGCCATGCGCGAAAGTCGGCCCCGACGCAAGGTCGGACGCAAGCGATTGCGCTTCGCGCCGAACGTCGTCGGGTTCGCATAGCCTGTTATAGAAGCCCCACGCGAAACCCTCGTCACCGCTTGCCGAGCGCCCGGTGAAAAGCAGTTCGGCCGCCCTTCCCTGACCAATGATGCGCGGCAGGATCGCACAAGCGCCCATGTCGCAACCCGCCAGTCCCACGCGGGTGAACAGAAACGCGAGCTTGCTTCGCGCGGTTCCTAGCCGCATGTCCGAAGCCATCGCCAGGATCGCCCCCGCTCCGGCGCAGATGCCATCAACTGCCGCAACAATCGGCTGCGGGCAATGACGCATCGCTTTGACGAGGTCTCCCGTCATGCGCGTGAACATGAGCAACTCGGGCATGGGCAGGTCGACGAGCGGCGCGATGATGTCGTGTACGTCGCCACCAGAGCAAAAGTTGCTTCCAGCGCCGTGGAGCACGATGCTTTTTACATCGGTGGCGTAAGCGAGCTGGCGGAACAGGTCACGCAACTCCGCATACGATTCGAACGTCAGCGGATTCTTGCGTTCAGGCCGGTGAAGAGTGATCGTGCCAACTCCCAGTTCCACCGTCCAGCCAAAATGCTTGGCACGATAGTCGCCAAGGGTCGTGCGGTTACCGGCAAAAAGCGCGGCGGTGTTGTCGTTCATCGACTGTCTCCGTATCTGTGTGCTTTGGCAGGCTTCACGAATCCGTGCGCTCACGCAAATGTTGCTTGAGCTTGCCCAGCTTCTGATGCATCCGTGCTTTGTCCGCCAGCGGCAAACCGCCGAACAACTCAACGACCCATTGTTCGTGCGCACGCGCCATGCGGTCGAACGACTCACGGCCATGGGCAGTGAGTCGCACGGCAAACGAACGGCGGTCGTTCGGATCGGTATCGCGCACAACAAAGCCTTCCTTCTCCAACTGGTCTGTCAGACCTGTCACGTTGCCGCCGGTAACCATCAACCGTCGTGAAAGCTCGTTCATCTTCAGGCCTTCGGGATGGCGCTCGAGTTGCGCCATCAGGTCAAAGCGCGGCAGCGTGGTGTCGAATTCGGCGCGCAGACGTTTGCGTAACTCAGCCTGCACCAGATTTGTCGTGGTAAGCATGCGCAGCCACAAGCGCAGTCCCATGTGGCTGTCGACGCCAGTGCTCATCTCAAGGTCGACAACGTTGCCGGCAGCCTTGGCCTTCTCGGGCGCGGCAGTTTTAACCGTGCGGGCAGCGGGCTTGTTCACATTACTTCTCCACCTGAAATGGAAATGGTCTGGCCGGTGATCGATCGCGACTCGGGCAGGCACAGCCATAACGCTGAACTGGCAACTTCGTCCGGTGTCACAAAGCGGCGTTGCGGATTCGATCGCAGCAGCGCCTCGCGTGCCTCGTCCTCGCTACGTCCGGTTTGCGCAACGATCTTTTCGATCGACTGTTCGAGCAGTCCGGTTTCGGTATAACCGGGACATACGGCATTGACGGTCACGCCACGCGTCGCCACTTCGAGCGCGAGCGAACGTGTCAAACCGATCACGCCATGCTTGGCCGCGCAATACGCAGCAACATACGCATACCCTACCTGACCTGCAGTACTCGCCACGTTGACAATGCGCCCGCTGCGGCGCTCAAGCATTCCTGGCAAGACCTCTTGCGTGCAAAGAAAGACGCCTGTGAGATTCACGTCGAGCATGCGTTTCCACAGTGCCAGATCAGTCTTCGCAAACGGCGCGGCTTCGGCCTGTCCCGCGTTATTAACGAGGATGTCGATGAAGCCATGCGCGCGTGTCGCAGCGAACGCAGCAGCAACGGAATCGGCAGACGTGACATCGACACTCTGCACACGCACCGTTCCGGCTTCGCTCAGGACTTCAGCCTGATAGGCGAGCCGCGCCGCATCGCGGCCCATCAACGTGACCTGCGCGCCGGCTGTCACCAAAGCGTGGGCGATGGCGGCGCCAATACCACTGCCGCCGCCTGTGACCACTGCGTGCTGGCCGTCGAGCGAATAAGTTGACGTGTTCATGCTTCGCTCCGCGCACGCTGCGCGCGCTCACGTTCATAGCCGCGCTCGAGCTGCGACTTCGCGGCGTAATATTGCTTCGGCCAGGTGATATCGACATAACCCAGCTTCGCTGCCTGATCGAGCGTCCACGAGGGATTGGCAAGATGCGGGCGCGCCACGGCGCAGAGGTCGGCGCGGCCCGCTGCAATGATGCTGTTCACGTGGTCTGCTTCCGAGATCGCGCCGACCGCGATGGTCGCAATGCCCGCCTCGTTACGCACGCGATCCGAAAAGGGCGTCTGGAACATGCGGCCGTAGACCGGCTTCTCCTGCTTGCTCACCTGTCCCGACGATACGTCGATCATGTCAGCACCTGCTTGCTTGAACGCTCGCGCGATCAGCACGGCGTCGTCTGGCGTGATGCCGCCATCTACCCAATCATGCGCCGAGATGCGCACCGAAATGGGCTTGTCCTTGGGCCACGTCGCACGGATCGCATTGAATACTTCGATCGGAAAACGCAGACGGTTCGCGGGTGAACCGCCGTATTCATCGTCGCGTTGATTCGTGAGCGGGGAGAGAAAACCGGACAGCAGATAACCGTGCGCGCAGTGCAGTTCAAGCCAGTCGAAACCGGCGTTTGCGGCAAGCTCGGTCGAGCGCACGAACTGCGCCTTGATCTCGTGCAGATCGCCGGCGGTTGCTGCGCGCGACCATTGACTGATGTCCTTCAAGTACTGCTGCCGCGACGCCGATACGATTGGCCAGTTGCCCTCTTCAAGCGGCTTGTCAATTCCTTCCCAACTCACGCGAGTCGATGCCTTCGCGCCCGCATGACCAAGCTGGATGCCGATCTTTGCATCGCTTTCACGATGCACGAAGTCGACAATGCGTTGCCATGCGTCGCGTTGCGTATCGTTATACAAACCGGGACAGCCGGGCGTGATGCGACCCTCGGGGGAGACGCAGGTCATCTCCGTCATCACCAGTGCAGCGCCGCCCATGGCGCGGGCGCCGAGATGCATCAAATGGTAGTCACCCGCGATGCCATCGACAGCCGAATACTGAGCCATTGGAGAGACCACCACGCGGTTCTTCAGCGTTACGCCGCGCACGGTGAATGGTGTGAACATCGGCGGGACGGAGCGCTTGCTGTCGCTGTCGATATCAAGCCCCGAACGCTTCGCGATCCAGTTTTCAAACTCGGCGAGATAGGCGGCATCGCGTGAACGCAGGTTTTCATGGGAGATGCGTTGCGAGCGCGTGAGCAGCGAGTAGGCGAACTGCTCCGGCTCGAAAGACGCGTACCGGTCCACGTTTTCGAACCACTCGGTGGAGTTGCGCGCGGCGTTCTGGATGCGCAGGACGTCGACGCTGCGTACGTCTGTATAGTGATCGAGCGCGGCCGGCAGATCGCCCGGATGCGCCGCAATGCTGTTCGTCAGCTCGATCGCATCTTCAAGCGCGAGCTTGGTGCCGGAGCCGATCGAGAAGTGCGCCGTGTGCGCGGCATCGCCCATCAGGACCACAGGCGTCACGCTGCCGTCGCTATTCGCGCGGTCATGCACCCACGTTTCGTTCACGATGCGCGGAAACCGGATCCACTGCGAGGAGCCGCGCAAATGCTGAGCGTTGGACTTGAGCGCATGGCCGTCGAGATACTTGGCGAAAAGCCGCTCGCAAAACGCAATGCCATCTTCCTTGCTCATTTCATCCAGGCCCGCCGCACGCCAGACCCGTTCCGGCGCCTCCACGATAAACGTGGACATGTGGTCGTCGAAACGATACGCATGCGCCTGAAACCAGCCGAACTCGGTCTTCTCGAACGCGAACGTGAAGGCATCGAACAGCTTCTCTGTGCCAAGCCAGACGAAGCGGCAGTCGCGCAGATCGATGTCAGGCTTGTAAGTGGCCGCGTACTTCGTGCGCACGACGCTGTTGGCGCCATCGCACGCAATGATGAGGTCGGCGTCGTACGCTTCGTCGCTGGTGACTTGGGTTTCGAACACCAACTTCACGCCAAGTTCCTCCGCCCGCTCCTGAAGAATGTTCAACAGGCGCTTGCGGCCAATGCCGCAGAAACCGTGACCGGAGGAGCGTTGCGTACGACCGTTGATATGGATGTCGATGTCGTCCCAGTGATTGAACGCATCGAGAATGGCCGCCGCACTCGCCTCGTCCGCACGCCGCAGGTTGCCAAGCGTCTGGTCGGAGAACACCACGCCCCAGCCGAAGGTGTCGTACGGGCGGTTGCGCTCCACGACCGTCACGTCGTTAGCGGGATTTTGCTTCTTCATCAGCAAGCCAAAGTACAGACCCGCGGGGCCGCCACCAATACAAACGATGCGCATAGTGCGCTCCAGGCTGAAAAGTCAGCTTTAATTTAGGCCTTGATAGTTTAGGTGTCAAGTAAATTTATAAAGAGGGCAGGATAGGCGTGACCCAACTGATCCGAAACAATAAAGTCTGTCATGCGTTTTTCACAATGTGAACTGCAATGAGCCGGTACGCGTCTGAGCTACTGTCTGTGGGTGGGCAAGGAACTGGGCGCTGGCCTCGATACGGCCGGCAGGATAAGTAACGCTTGAGTCTGCCGGTTTGGACCTTATTCTCTCCGGCGGTGCAACGCTCTCGCAGATGCTTCACGGACATTGACGGTCAGTCTTGTTATTCCCGGCTGACGTACGGGTGTGACGCTAGTGTCTCTTTCTCGGCCAGAACAGCCGGTGGGGCGGAGCCATCATTGCCCGCCGCGACGACGAAGAGTCCGCCGTATTCTCACATCCACCTTACAGAGACGCTCGAACATGTAGTGATGGTTGAGCCAGATGATTCCGGCGTAGATGAACGCAATCAAGTAGGCCAAGTAGGAAGACCATTCCGCCAGAAGCTCTTCGCCCAATCTACCCGGCGCAGCATTCGGGCGATGGATTTCCAGGACAAGTAGCGTAACGATGATGGCGAAAGCCCCATCTCAGGGCGACCCTTCTCCGTCATACGAGGTCAATCAAGATCTCCGGCCGTTCTTAGAATTGCAACGGCCGTTAATCAATGCAGTTGAATCGTACTGGAGGTGCAATCTCCCGAAGTGGGCTGCCACGACGGCTCGCCCGCGGCCTCAACTCACATCATTTCGGGGCTGCTCAGTTTCGTGCCGTCGGAAAAGCGGGCCAGTCTGTAGGGACTAATGTCGAACTGCGGCGCCTCCTCCATTACCAGCCGGCTCACGAGCACGCCAGCGCCTGGCCCTAGTCCAAAGCCGTGTCCGCTGAAGCCGGATGCGATCACGAGACCGGGTTTCGCAGTCACCTTCGAGATGACGGGGACGAGGTCCGGCGTCGTGTCGATCGCGCCCGCCCAGGCGTGAGCGATCCGCAAGCCCGACAGCTCGGGAAACACGCTGGCCACGTTTTGCAGGGCACGGTCGAGCCATTCGGCATCAGGCCGGGGATCCAGCACCCGTGTTTCTTCGAACGGCGAGACGTCATCGTCGCGCCAGGTCGCGCTTGCCTCCGGTCCGTGGAAGAAGCTGACACCAACGCGAATCTTCAGTTTTTTCTTCAGCTTGCTGCGGAACACGGTGCGGAACTTCACCGAATGCCGCAGGTTTTGCGGCGCGAGTTCCACGCGTCCATAGCCGGGAACAGCAATGGTGTAGCCGCCGTCCAACCGTCGCCTCAGCGCGAAGTCAGGCCCGGAGAAACAGCCTTCGATGACCCGCGGCGCCGCAGCGGTTCGCAACGCCGTTCCCATCACGTTGATGGCGGGCAGATCGATGCCGTGATGCTGGCAGAACAAAGCGCTCCAGGCGCCTCCCGCGAGAACGACGGTGTCGGCCGCGAGCCGGCCGCGCTCCGTCCAGATGCCGGAGACACGCCCCGCACTCGTGTCGAGACTTCGTACCGCGCAGTTCTGATACACCTTCGCGCCGAGGACTTGCGCGCCGCGAGCAATCGCAGGCGCGGCTTTCGACGGCTCGGCACGGCCGTCCGAGACCGACCACAGACCTCCGGCCCACTTCGCACGTCCGGACGGAATGCGCGCTGCCAGTTCGCGCGCACTGAGGATCTCGCTGTTAAAGCCGACTTCCCGGGCGCGAGCAAGCCACGATTCCCATTGCGCGACGTCAGATTGATGCTCCGTGCCGTACAGAATGCCCGCCTTCCGAAACCCAATGTCCTCGCCCAGTTCTTCGCTTAGTTCGCTCCAGCGCTTGAGGCTCTGCATCGCCAGCGGCAACTCATAGAGGTCACGGTTCTGCTGACGCACCCAGCCCCAATTGCGCCCTGACTGCTCGCAGCCGATAACGCCCTTTTCGAGCAGCGCCACCTGGACGCCGCGTCGCGCCAGTTCATACGCGGTGCTGACGCCAACGATGCCGCCGCCTATCACCGCGACGTCGCATCGCCCGGGGAAACCTTCGCTATCCGTGACTTCGTCGATCCTTAGCATGTCATAGCCGTTGGTTGCCGTTTCTCGTTGGGTTACTGCAGTCAAGACCTTCGGAAATGCGCGCCTGGAGCGCGATTTCGCCATCCGCAGATAGTGGCTACGATTTTGGTATCTTCCACCGCTTCGCTGATAGGACGATCCTGTTGTATCTGGAGGGGGTACGACGATGATCCGCCAAGCGCTGCGGTAAAACGTCAATTGCAAACTTGCGGACCGCATGAAGATGCGATGCCGGCTCGCGGCCCCGGCTTCAGACGGCAGAGACGACCAAACGGTAACGGCTCGCACGGACGATCGGCTTGAGGCATCGACGATCGAAGTTCAGCCGACGCGCGATGTCGGCGATAATGTCGGCCTCAGCGGCGCGACGGCGTATCGAACGGTCGTGCCAGCATCCGGCATTCTATTTGGGAGGACGCCATGCGTGACATTGTCGACGGCTTTCTGCGCTTTCAGCGCGATGTCTATCCGCAACGCGCGGAGCTTTTCAGGCAGCTAGCAACGACGCAAAATCCGAAGGCGCTGTTCGTCACCTGCTCGGACAGCCGCGTCGTGCCCGAACTGCTCACACAGCGCGAGCCGGGCGAGCTATTCGTGATCCGCAACGCGGGCAATATCGTGCCGTCGTACGGTCCGGAACCGGGCGGCGTGTCCGCCACAGTCGAATATGCAGTCGCGGTACTGGGCGTGCAGGACATCGTGGTGTGCGGCCACTCTGACTGCGGAGCGATGGGTGCGATTTCGCGCTGCACGTGTCTGGATCATCTGCCGGCGGTCGCGAACTGGCTGCGTCACTCGGACGCCGCGAAAGCGATCAACGCGGCGCATCAGTTCGACACACCTCGCGCGAAGCTCGACGGCCTCGTGCGTGAAAACGTGATCGCGCAACTGGCGAACCTGCGCACGCATCCGTCGGTGGCCCTCGCGCTCGAACAGGGGCGCATGAATCTGCACGGCTGGGTCTACGACATCGAGACGGGTAACATCGATGCGCTCGACGGCGCGACACGACGCTTCGTTCCGCTAGCTGCCTCGCCGACCACCGTCGCGGTGGCTGCGCGCAACGGCGGACGGATCTGATGGCAACAGGTTGAGGGCGCTCGCATTTCAGGGCCGCGCGGCAATCTCGCGCGCGAGCTCCACGAACGCGCTCAACACCGCAGGCGGCGATGGATTCGTCCACGCGAGCAGCACTTCGCTCACTGCATGGCGTTCGCGAAGCGGCCGATACACCACGTTATCCATGTGCACGCGCTGGACCGAGGCGGGCACCAGCGCAATGCCGAATCCCGAGCTCACGAGTCCGAGCGATGCGTAGATCTGTCCCATTTCGAATAACGGCGATGGCGTGAAGCCGCCCAGCGCGCAGAGCTGATTGATCATGGCGTGATAGTCGGGCGCGACATCCTTGCGATAGTTGATGACGCGCATGTTCGCGCAATCGACGATCGAAATGGTGCGTCTCGCGGCGAGCGGATTGTCCTTTGCAATAGCAATGACGAACGGCTCGCGGAGGATCATTGTGGATGCCAGGTTCGTCTCAGGCGGCACGGCGCGCACGAACGCGACATCGACTTCACCGCGCGCGAGCGCGTTGACCTGCTCGGCGGCCGTGAACCAGCGCAACTCGATGGATACATCGGGGAAGCGTTGCTGGAACTCGCGAATGAGCGCGGGCAACAGCGTGTACGCGATGTGTTCGAAGAAGCCGACCGCCAGGCGCCCAATCTCGCCGCGCGCCGCGCGCTGTGAGTCGATCACGGCAGCATCCGCCGATGCCAGAATGCGCTGGGCGCGATCCGCGAACACCATTCCCGCCGACGACAACCCCACGCGTTTGCCGCGCCGGTCGAACAGCTCCACACCCAATTCTTCTTCGAGTTCGCGAATCTGGCGGCTCAGCGGCGGCTGCGCCATGTGCAGGCGCTCGGCGGCTTTGGTGAAGTTCAGGGTTTGCGCGACAGCCAGGAAATAGCGCAGATGACGAAGCTCCATGTCATACCTTTAAGGTACTGAAAGCGAACTTATTATATCTTTTACATCGCTTCCGGATGGCACTACGATCGATCTTCAAACAATCAACAAGGAGATACGCATCGTGAAACTCAGTGGCGCCCAACTGACCGCTTATGCGCGCGATGGCTTCGTCGTGCTGCCGTCCTTGCTGTCCGGCGAGGAAGTGCAGGAAATGAAGCGCGAGCTAAAGCGCATCCAGCAAATCGATACCGATCATCTGGTGCGCGAAAAAACCGGTGGCATCGCGAAGACGATCTACAAGGTGCACGAAACGCAGAGTCCGACGGCATCGCCGGTGTTTCACGCGTTATCGCGCGCGCCGCGACTGCTGGAGCCCGCGCAGCAGCTATTGAACGATCCGGCGCTCTACATTCATCACACCAAGTGCAACCTGAAAACCGCCATCGATGGTTCGGTATGGCAATGGCATCAGGACTTCGGAACGTGGCACCTTGACGGCGTGCCGAATCCGACGATGACCACCGCGCTCGTCATGCTCGATGAACCGACCGAAATGGGGGGCTGCCTGTACTTCATTCCCGCAAGCCACAAGCTCGGCTCGCTGCAACCCGCATTCGATGACGCGACCGGATACCGCTTTTATGTCGTGCCGAAGCCGACGATGCTCGACATTCTATCGACGCATCCCAAAGCGGTGCCGATCATGGGTGCGCCAGGAACGGTCGTGTTCTTCGACGCCAACATCGTGCATTCGTCGGGTCATAATCTTTCCGGAGACGACCGCTGGCAGGCATATATCGTGTACAACCCGGTCGCGAATCGGCCCGCCGATGTGGAGAAGCCACGGCCGGATTACGTGCGTTCGACCAACTTCATGCCGTTGCAATTGGGTAGCGACGACATTCTGAACCAGCGGCATGCGGTGCACGACTATGAAAGCGGGTTAGACGCAGTGCGGTGATCAGCACGTGTCCAGAAAATACACTTCAATCCTTCGTGCAATCTGAACTCGTACCGCTCACGTTTCGCGACATTGTTGCCAGGTGGCTGGAAATTCGAGGATGCCAGTCATCGCGACGTCAATCGTGCTACCGCACGCCGCTCGCTTCATCGAACAAATTACACACACCATCCAGTCACGCAATTGCTCTGGCAATGCGTCGGCGATGAATTGGTATCCGGCCTTCCCTACGCGCCGGTCCCAGTTCCAAGTTCGAGAACGGCACGCACTGATCCGTTTTTTTTAGTGCATGTGATACTCGTTTCTTAAAAAAATCTCAGTCATAGTCACCCCCTCTGCCAACCGTGCGCTTCCTCGGCGGGACCCCAGGCCACAAACAGTCGCTGCAGCGCAGGCGTTCCTGCTCGTTCCCCGCCACAGGACAAACATGCGTTTCACGCAGTCTCCCGAGACACAATTACGGTTCGAGCTAGTCATGGATATCGGCAGGCTGATCACACCAGCAAACGGAACGGTTGCCGTCATTCTCCCGAACACGGCCACGGTCGTCGTCGCTCGCCAGGTTCAGTTCGGCGGGACTCGCCGGCTATCAGCCGAGTCCACGATCGCGCTGGCCGCGGGCGCCGCGTGGACAAGGCAACAGCGCCAAGCGCTCGGTGTGAGGAATTCGCTTCGGCAAGGCGACCGCATTGTCCGGACCGCTCGATTTCGTTTGAACAGTTCCTGGTCGTGTGCACGGCGTGCGTTTCTATCGAAGCTCGATACTGCTTTGCGCGAGTCCCGCGACGGTCTCGCCGCCGTGATGTTCATCGACCTCGACGGCTTCAAGGCAGTCAACGATACCTACGGGCACCTATCCGGCGACAATGTGCTCGTCGAAGTCGCCGCGCGCATTCGCCACTGCGTGCGTAATAGCGATGTGGTCGCGCGTCTCGCCGGCGATGAGTTCACCGTCCTGCTAGCCGGCAGCGTGTCCGGCAAACACGCGATCACGGGCATTGCACAAGTCATTTTGCAAACGCTCGGCCAGCCAATGCGAATTGACGGAAGGGTCATTCAGTTGTCAGCCAGCATTGGCGTCCTCGTGCCCGAACCGAGCGCGACGCTGTCGAGCGAAGTCCTGCTGAGGGCCGCAGACGATGCGATGTATCGCGCCAAGCAGGCAGGTAAAGGACGTTTTGTCATGCAGGAGATTTCCGCGCTCAACGCGCCTTTGGCTGCCGTATCGTCCGGCCGCTAGAACGGCTGTGCGGGTCCGGCGAGGCTCGCAGATACAAGCGCCTCGTCCTGAGCGAGCTCGCCGAGGGTGGCCATCGCGCGCTCTATTTCCGGCGACCACGGATACCCGTAGTTCAGCCGGATGTGATGGCGAAATTCACCGCTGGCTGAAAACATAGGCCCGGGCGCGACGCTGATCCCCCGCTCGAGCGCCGCTTCGAACAGGCGTAGTGAATCGACCTGGCGCGGCAGCTCTACCCACGTGAAGTAACCACCGTCTGGGTGAGTCGCAGTGCTTTGCGCAGGAAAATACCGGTTGATGGCGCTCAGCATGGCCGCCTGCTGAGCCGCCAGATCGCGGCGAAGCTTGCGCAGGAACCGGTCGTAGCCGCCATGCTCGAGGTAGTCGGCTATCGCGCGTTGCGCCGGGACGCTAGCCGACAGCGTCGTCATCCACTTCGCGCGCTCGAGCCGTTCCGCGAATCGTCCCGCCGCCGCCCAGCCGATCCGGTAACCGGGTGCGAGGCTCTTCGCGAACGATCCACAATGCAGCACGAGTCCGCGCCGGTCGAAGAATTTCGCCGGGCGGTTCGGCAACGGTCCAAAACGCAGCTCGCTGTACACGTCGTCTTCGATAAGCGGTACTTCGTACTTCGCGAGCAAGGCGACCAGCGCCTGCTTTTTTGTGTCGGAGAGCGTCGCGCCTGTCGGGTTCTGAAACGCGGTCATGAACCAGCATGCGCGGATCGGATGGTGGTCGAGCGCCTGCGCGAGCGCCTCCATGTCGTGACCTTCCACAGGGTGGACAGGTATTTCCACAACCTTCAGTTGAAGCCGCTCGATCGCCTGGAGCGCCGCATAAAACGTAGGTTTTTCGATGACGATTTCGTCGCCTGCGCGAGTAAGAACCTGAAGGCTCAGCGTCAACGCATCGAGTGCGCCGCTCGTGATGATGATTTCATCGACATGAACCACCATCCCGGTCATCAGGTAGCGCAGTGCTATCTGACGACGCAATGCGTCATCGCCAGGCGGCAGCGCGGCCACCATTTTTGCGAGATCAGTCGAACGATTGACCAATGCGCACGACTTTCCAAGACGTTGCATCGGAAAGACCGCGGGACTCATGAATGCCGAGCCGAGTGCCACGGTATGCATGTCCCTGGTCGAGTGGAGCACTTCGAACACGAGCTCACTGATGTTGACGGATTTCGACGGTTCATCCGGCGTCGAGGCTGCTCCATGCAGGGGAACGCCAGGAGCGGCCGCCGAGACGAAATAGCCCGAGCGTGGCCGCGCCACGATCAAGCCCTGCCTTTCGAGCATGTAATACGCGCGAAACACGGTGGATGGACTGACGCCATAAGCGTCGCACGCAGCGCGAATCGCAGGGATGCGCGTGCCCGGCGGCAGGTCGCCACGCTCGATCAGGGCGCCGATTTGCGAGGCCAGCCGCTCATAACGTTTCATCTTCGGCTCCCATGCAAGACGGGCTGCACCATGACTTGATCGATAGGCTCTACCTGATGCGACCCGTTGTCAACGCTCGCCGGTGGCGCTTTCCAGAAGGCGTCTGATACGTCTTTTCTGGACGAATCTGCCCCTGTCGCTGTACGCCGTTCACTGGCAAAGTGCGCTTCCATTCCAATCATCGAATTTTATCGGAGGAGTCGCCAGCGCTTATCAAGCGCAGTCGCTTCGACCGTTCCAGGCCCACGTAATTTGCGAAGAAGAGACATTCATGTCGTTGGGTCTTGTAGGGAAACTTTCGAAGCGTCGCGCTGTCGAGTCGCGGCGTTTCGATTTCATTCGCGGGACAGTCATACTTCTACTAGCTGCCGCCAGGCTATCGGCCGCACACGCGGATACCGGCGCGGGCTCTTACACCGGCACGAATGCCGAACACAGCTATTCCGGCATTATTGGCCAGCTGCAGAAAACGTTCGGCGAACCCGCGCCGGCAGCCGAGTCGTCCGTCCGGTTTGGCGCGGCGTGCGCACTTCCAATCTCGCTTCCCCTGATTCCGGCCTCACTCGCGGGTCCTGACGCGAGTCCGGTATTTCCCCTCACCCGTGTGTGCGACTCGCTGCTTGATGCGTTCGACGAGGGCAGCGAAAACACGGTAAGCAACGTTAGCGAACGGTCGCTTGCAAGGCTCGAATGGAGCGCGCCCTCGCAGACCTTTCTCTTCACGCTGGAGCCCCGCCTCGACTCTTCCGACTCCGGATGGTCGCCCGGCGACGATGAGAACGCTGTCGCCCATGTAGAGGACCGGACAGTCGAGTTCGCCGAAGACACGTCGGCAACGGATGACAGCAGTTGCTCGACGAGCCCGCCATGCAATGCCCATCCTTCCCCGACGGTTAGCCAGAACAAAGCCCCGACAACTGAGCGCATCGGGTTCGCCACGCCTTCCGTAACGGCCGGGTCCAATGCGTCGGCGCGCGTCTGGAGTCGTCTGCTCTGGCCGTTTCTGCTTGCGCTCGTTGCTGCAGTGGGATGGCTGCTGTTCAGACGCTGGACCCGCTACGACAAAGCGCTGATACGGGCAGCGCGAACCGGACTCAGGCGTCGCGAGTTTCATCTCGAATATCAACCCGTGGCGAGCTTGAGACAAGGCAGATGCGTGGGCGTCGAGGCGTTGCTGCGATGGGACAACTCGGCATTCGGCTCACTGGGCCCCGACCACTACATGCCATTCATCGAGAAAAGCAGTCTGGTCGGGCGGTTGACGCAATACGTACTGTCGACTGCTACGCGTGAGATAGGCGCGATCCCGGACGCGAGGTCGCTTTATGTGAGCATCAACATGTCCGCGGCGCACCTGCTAAGCGCGGAGTTCATGGAAGATCTCCGCAATACGATTCGTGCCAGCACGCCCACGGTGATACTCGAACTCAATAAAGACGAGGTCACGGAAACAGGACCGCAACTGGCGCGAGTCATGACAAGTGCTCGCGCACTAGGTGTGCAGTTCGCACTCGCGGGAATCGGTGCGCCTTTCTCCGATCTTCGCTCGTATTCACAAATGAACTTCGAGATGGTCAAGGTAAGCCGGGACATCTTCGAGCTCACTCCCTACGAGCGATCGCGTCACTTTGAATCGATTATCGGCATGGCGCACCGTCTTGATGTGATGGTCGTAGTGGAGGGCGTGGAAACGGCAGCGCAGCATGCCGCCGTGCGCACGACACAAGCGGAATTCGGTCAGGGATTCTTTTATGGCCGAGCGCTCAAAATTGCCCGTCTCGCGGCATTTCTTGCTGACGGGGGTGGCGCCGCCATCCCTGCATGGCGCATCAGGAAATATTCGTAGAGCGAGCGCTCGGCGCGCGCGGCCGATGTCAGTCGCAACGCTTTGTCGTGGCGGGATTTCAACCACGCCATTCCCGGGCCGGGGATCTTGTTGAAACAAGCCCGGCGCTCTGCACAAATAATCTGATCCGCCGATTCTTGCCTCAACTGATCCTTCTAAATTTCCGCACGCACGGGCATTGTCTGGGTTTTGTTTACCAAAGGGACAATTTAGGCATGCGAGGGAACGGCCTAAATCAGACGCCAACAACCGGTCGGCCGCTCGCACCGCGTCTCACAACAAACGCGGCGCAAAAAAATCCGCGTACGGCACCTGCAGCGTACGGCACACCCATCGCTCACGCGACGGTGGCAAGCGCACAAATAGCATGACTCACGAAGGCGCAGCATGATAGGTACGCAAGCAATACAAGGGCCGCTTCTGGCATGAAGCGCTATCAAGAACTGGCGTGTCAAATCGAAGGACTGATAGAAAGCGGAGTGCTGAAGCCACACATGCGGTTGCCGTCCGTGCGTCAGGCAAGCCGTTCATACGGCATCAGTCCGTCAACGGTATTCCAGGCGTATTACGCACTGGAGCGACGCGGCCTGATCGTGGCGCGGCACCGCTCAGGCTTTTTCGTCAATTGCCGGCAGCTATCAGACCTCCGCCCGACGCCCATACTCGCGCACAGCGCAGGCACGCAAACCTCCAGCCTGACGCATCGCTTCATGCAGGCACTGCAAGATTGCGACAATGTTGCCCTTGCCTCCCCTTGGCCGAACCCGGAGCTCTTTCCGTTGGGCCGGTTGGCCCGCTCGCTGAACAGGGCGGCCCGAAACATGGATTGCGGCGAAAATACGGCGCCCGTGGCGATTGGTGAAGAATGCCTGCGCCGCCAGATCGCACGGCGCTATCTCACCATGGGCATGGTGGTACCGATCGACGAAATCATCATCACGAGCGGTGCGCTCGATGCATTGACGCTAAGCCTGCAAACACTCACCCGCCCCGGCGATATCGTCGCTATAGGACACCCGACCTTCTACGGCGCGCTTAGCGCGATCGAGCGCCTTCACCTGAAGGTCGTGGAGATACCTGTCGACTCGCACGATGGGCTCGATCTCGACTTACTGGCTGAGGCCCTTGGGCGACACCCCATCCGCGTCTGCTGGTTCATGACGTCGCTTCAAAACCCAACCGGTGTGACCTTGCCGGATGACAAGAAACAAGCGCTGATCGAATTGCTCGCTGCGCATGACGTCCCATTGATCGAGGACGACGTGTATAGCGAACTGCATTTCGGCTCGACACCCACCCATCCCGTCAAACGATTTGACCGCACCAATCTTGTGTTGCACTGCGGCTCGTTCTCCAAATGTCTCGCCCCGAGATACCGGATCGGCTGGGTCGCAGCAGGTCGCTTTGCTCCGTGGATCGCGCGCGCACGATCGAGCGCCGCACTTTCGGCATCCGTGCCGGCGCAGCTCGCAATCGCAGACTATCTGGAACACGGCGGCTATGACCGTTTCTTGCGCAAGCTGCGCGTGGATCTCATGCGTCTTCAGGCCCAGATGCTGCACGCCATACGCGACTATTTCCCGCGGGGCACGTCACTCGTGAGACCGGACGGAGGCTATTTTTTGTGGGTGGAATTGCCTGCGCATGTCGACTCAGTACATCTGTTCGAAGCCGCTGCGGCACACGGCATTGCGATCGCTCCCGGACCCATTTTTTCAGCGGCGGGAGATTTGCGGCGCTACATCCGGCTCAACTACGGGCATCCGTGGACACCCGCTATCGAGACCGCCATGCGCACGCTGGGAGAACTGGCCTGCCGTGCGGACTCAGTTGGAAGGTCTCCCGTAAGTCGATTAACATGAACGACCGCACCAATAGTCCCGACCCAGATGCTGACCACCCTCGCCATTAACAACTACCGCTCGATCAGGGAGCTTGTCATACCCTTGACGAGACTTAATCTGATAATAGGTACCAACGGCAGCGGCAAGTCGAATCTGTATCGGGCTCTACGACTGCTAGCGGGCACCGCGCAGGACGGCATTGTCGCGCCGCTTGCGCTCGAGGGCGGCCTGAAGTCTGTGGTCTGGGCAGGGCCCGACGATCATTCGGGCCGTATGCGTCGCGGCGAAATCCCGGTTCAGCCTCGGGCGAGAGGGACGCCGCCGCGCCTGAGGCTCGGTTTCAGCGGCGAGGACTTCGGATATGCGGTCAGTATGGGTCTCGTGTCGCATGACTCCGGTGAGGACAGGGAAACCCCGTCGTCATTCGCGCTCGACCCCGAATTCAAGCGCGAATCGATCTGGGCTGGTCCGTTCCTGCGCCGCGCGAATCTGCTGATCGATCGCGAAGGCAGCGTCGTGCGCCGCAAGTCGGACGACGGATGGGACGTGCTCACGCAGAGCCTTCCTCGTTACGAAAGTCTTTTCTCGCAAGTCGGCAAGGACAGGCTGAATCCAGAGGTATTTGCCGTTCGCGAAGCGATGCGCAGCTGGCGTTTCTACGATCACTTCCGGATCGATACCGATGCGCCCGCGCGGCGCTCGCAGATTGGCACACGCACACTCGTCCTGCATCACGACGGACGGGACCTCGCTGCCGCCTGGCAGACGATTCGAGAAATCGGTGACCGCGAGGCGCTGGACGAGGCGGTGTTCGATGCATTCCCGGGCGCCCGCGTGGAGATTCTTGCTCAGCCGGGAGGACTGTTTTCTCTGCTCTTCCATCAAGAAGGATTGTTGCGGCCGCTGACCGCCGCCGAATTGTCCGACGGCACGCTTCGTTATCTGTTGCTCACCACAGCGCTATTGACTGCGAGGCCACCCGACCTGATGGTACTCAACGAACCGGAGGCGAGCCTCCACCCAGACCTGACGCCGGCACTCGGCCGGCTTATACGTCGGGCGGCTCGCAACTCGCAGGTATGGGTCATTTCTCACTCCACCCGGCTCGCCTCAGCGCTCGAAGAGGACCCGGACTGCAATACGCTCGTGCTCGACAAAGTCTTTTCCGAGACGACAATTGTCGGCCAGGGCATGCTCGACAGACCGGCATGGCACTGGGCGGACGCGAGCAAATGAATCGGCTGGCAGGCCGTTCGGTCGGATCGGCTGCCGGCATCATTAACTTTGGTAGCCAGGGTGCGGCCGCCATTGCACCGGCCATGGTCGGCATGCTGGTCGATCTGACGCCGGGCTCCTATGCATGGGCCAGCCCACTTGCGTAGCATGCGCAAGCAACACAGGGTCAAGGTTCACCAAGCATGGTCGTTCCACGCGCCGCAACGTTATTCCCGGCTGACGTAACGGAATGGGGCGTCCGGGTCACTTTCTCGGCCGTTCCCGCCCGTCCGCCAGCTTGCGCTCGCGCAGCTTCGAGTATCCGCAACGCCAGCAAACTGCCGGCCGGCTGCCCGCTATAGGCAGGACACTCGCCCAATCCAACCCTACCTGACGAAGGTGGCTTCCCAAAGACTCCAAGCACCACCCCATCCGGACGCGACAACGCAGATGCAGATGGAAGTAACACCACTCATGACCAGTCAATTTGCGACCAATGATCTACCGTTTGCTGACAATCACCACGCCGCGCGAACGTCCGCTCACGGTGTCGACTGCTTGCGAGCCTGCGTACAACTGCGCGATCGGAACCCAAACGGCTGGATACTTGTAACGTGCGACATCGAGAACTAGCGCGCTATCGCTGGCGGCATCGAATGCAGCGAGTGGGGACCAGTGGCCGCCCCCTACTTCGCCGATCTCCAATCGCCTGAAGTTCAGCAGCGCGAAGCGGTCGCTGTGGCCAGTAGTGTCTCGAACCAAATCGCGAAACTGCGCAAGCGTCAGGTCGGCAGAGTGGAACTTTTTCACATCGACCGGAAATTCGCTCAAGACCGCGCTGAGCTGATCGAGCGTCATGCCTTCCTTCGATACCCGAGCTGCGTTAGCCACTTGCGGATCGACGCCGCGGAAGAAGTCTTCCTGTGAGAAGTAAGGAAAATCAGGGTATTGAGTAGACTCGGGACGGCTGATTCCCAACGCATTCAACGCCATTACCGATGTCGCTACAGAGCAGTAAGCCTCGTTCCTCTGGGTTTCGAAATACTCCGATAGCAGCCAGTACGACTGGTTGTCGGCGGTGGACATCAGCCGCTGTTGTCCCGCAGGCTGCGTCAGCGTGATCAGGCTTGGCGGAACGCGCAAGGGCCCGTCAGCACGGTGCGTGGCGCTTGGCGCAGCAGCGTTACTCGCGATGGGCGGCAAGGGCGCGCAGGCGGCCAATGCAACGGCCAATGCAACGGCCAGCCACGTGGCGCGGCGCATGCGCCGCGGAGTGCAATGCAAGGAATACATCGACATGGGCATGGACCTTTTGAAGCGAGTGGTTTCCGGGTGCCTGCCGTCCGTCAGTGCGTATCACTGGCAAGCGAGCCTCAATTTTTTAACACGAAACAAATCGAACCGTGAAATCCGCCCGAATGGACGACGGTCGGCGCCGGCAAACCCAGTCGCGGCAAAAGACATTGCCGGCCCGACGATCAGCCATACTGAAGCGGCCTTGAGCACCGCCTGAAACGCATAGGCAAATACGGCGTCCGCGCGCATGGCCATTCCGCTCATACCGTCGCCCTGATTCGTGCATGCAGCCGACCAACTGCGTCGAGAGACGACAATACAGCACCCTCCTGCCAAGCGGGTTCTCCCTTCGCTGCGATCAGTCAAACTTGGCCAGGTCCTGGAAAATAAGGTGGCCCCACGTGCAGCCCCGTGCCTGGACAAGCAGGCCGCCCTCGCCAATCTTCCCCAACTCGACCGGGGCGAAGCCAAGCCGGTCGACGAGGGTCGCCACCGATGCGCTAGCCGCGTCGTCGTCGCTGGAGATGAACACGACCCGCCGTCCCCCTTGGAGCGTTCTCGGCCCTTGCGCCAGGGTGCCCGCCGGCAGGTGGTTGAAGGCCTTCACCAACTTCGCTCCCGGGAAAGCCTTCGCGAGTGCAGCAGTCGAGGGCAGTCCGTCCAGCTCCTCCGGGGGGACGTCGAACGCGTTGGTTGCGTCGATCACGACCTTCCCCTGCCAGCTTTCGGCGACCCGCCCGATGTCCCGATGGGTGGCGAAGGGCACGGCCAGGATGACGACGTCGGCCTTCACCGCATCCTCGATTCGCTGAGGGACAAGCGACGGACCGATCTTTGCCGCGAGCGCATCCAGCGGTCGCCTGCTTGCCACGCCTACTTCAATGCCCTCGCGGGCGAACGCCTGAGCAATGGCCGTCCCGATCTTGCCAAGCCCGATGATCGCGTAGTTCATTTAGCTATCCTTTATATAGAAAAAATGTTGTCCTAGGCCCTCGGATCTCAAACCTGGCCAATGCCACCATCGGCCATCAGATCCGCACCCGTCACGTACGAACTCTGGCCGGACGCGAGGAAAAGCGCCGCGCTGGCCATCTCTTCAGCCCGAGCGAGTCGACCGAGAGGGATCATGCTCTGATACATATCTACTAGTTCCTCGCGTGTCCCCGACTGAGCGTCGAGAATCGGGGTGTCGGTCGCGCCAGGGCTCAACAAGTTGACGCGAATGCCGCGATCCTTGAATTCCGCAGCCCAGGTACGGGCATACGACCGTAATGCCGCCTTGGTCGCCGCGTAGGCGGTGTGGCCAGCAATGCCCATGACGTGCATGGCAGACGATACCAACACGATCGATCCACCGCCGGTCATCATCGGCAGCAACTTCTGCACGAGGAAAACAGGGCCGCGAGCCATGAGGTTGAATGCCTTGTCGAAATGCTCGGGCGTGATGGTGTCAATTGATGCCTGCTCCGTGAAACCCGCGTTCGACACAATGATGTCGACGACACCCTTTTCTTCTTTAACCGTTGCTGCAACACGGTCAAGGTCATCGAGGTTTGAAGCATCGGCCTGGATGGTGGTGACGTTGCGTCCGATCAGTTTGGCGGCGGCGTCGAGCTGTGCTTGCCGACGGCCAAAGATAAAAACGTGAGCGCCTTCAGCGACAAACCGCTGGGCGATGGCTAAACCAATACCGGACGTAGCGCCGCTGATGACGGCGATCTTGCCTGCGAGAGTGGACATTGAAACCTACCTTTGGTGAATGACAGGAACAGCTTAATTGCTATCGACGAGAATGATAATTCGCATATTTTTCATATGATTTATTCTTCAAAAGAATAAATCGCGTAGTATTAAGTTGCGCTAAAAACACTGGGAATCACGCAATCTCGCGAATGGTTAATTCTGTGGAAGACGGCAATGGATCGGTTTCACGAAATGAATGCCTTTATCGCTGTCGTCGAAGCGGGCGGTTTTTCCGCCGCAGCGCGCAGAACCGGCGATTCACAGTCCGCCGTCAGTAAGGCCGTCAGTGCGCTGGAGAGGCGCCTGGGCGTGATGCTGTTTAACCGAAGCACGCGCAGCGTGACCCTGACAGATCAGGGGCAGCACTACTATGATCGGACAAAGCCGCTTGTCGAGGAGATGAATGAAGCCGACGGCGAACTGACAAGCAATACACGCAATGTCTCAGGTCTGATCAGGATCGCCGCATCCTCCACTTTTGGCCGGCTTCACATTCTTCCGCTCATACCCGAGCTCTTATCACTCAATCCCGGCCTTCAGGTGGATCTTGTTCTTTCAGACTTCGTGCGAGATATGGTGGAAGATCGGATCGACCTGTCTATCCGGGTGGGCCCCGTCAACGAACCCGACGCGGTTGTCAGGCGCGTGGCTACCACCCCGCTTGTATGCGTCGGATCCCGTCGCTACTTCGAACAACACGGCGTACCAAAGACCCCCGCAGAGCTCGTTAATCACAATTGCCTTTTATATGGTGGCCTGATGGAGTCAGCCAATTGGCCGTTTGTCGGGCCGGAAGGTCGATTCAGCGTGTCTGTTCGCGGAAATCTTTCGTCCAATAGCGTCGAAACTATCCGCGCTGGTGTACTGGCCGGTGTTGGAATCGGCCTGTTTGCCAAGGTCTCTCTTGCTGATGAGCTACTGCATCCGAATGTAATCACGATTCTCGAAGAGTTTATGAGCGACGTCAGAGACGTAAGCCTCATCTGGCCAAAACGTCGGTATGTACCGGCACGCGTGCGCCGCGTGACTGACTTTTTTGCTACGGCATTCCCACAGCGTATATGAGCAAACGGAATCATCGGCGCGCGGAGCGACATCTCTAATAAGCCGATCGCAATACGCCGCCACTGCTCTTTGGTAGCTATCGTTACGACAGATCGTTGCATCAACGTCCGCTTACGCGAAGCTCAATTCACTAACTGCCGGGGGCGATATGAAGGACAGGGCCACCGTTCTGTGTGTTCGAGACAACCGCATTCTCCTGGTTGCCAGGGAAAGGTCACGATGGGCGCTACCGGGCGGAAGAATTCGTCGTGGCGAAGCACCTCATGAAGCTGCGCTGCGTGAACTGGAAGAAGAAACCATGCTCGTCGCCAATGAGCTCATGTATCTCTTCCAATTTAGCGGCTTCAACACGCTGCACAACGTCTTCTTCGCTGACGTTGCGCAACATACGACCGCACAGCCAAGCAACGAAATTGCAAAGTGCGAGTGGTTTGCTCCCGTCAAAATAACGACGCTTTCCGCGAGTGTGCCAACTCGCGGAATCGTAGACCTTTTCTTCAAGCACATCGGCATTTTGGGACCCGACGACGGCCGGCCGTCGCAGATGGTGGACCGGGGTGCGCCATGAGCCACGCTTACCCGTTTCACGGATTCGACATTGCAGTCGCCGTTGAGACCGGCTTCAGCGGAAGGACATAGCCAAATACGCGTGAGTCGGCAGTTATCGCCGTGGCGTGGCCCGTGGCTCAGGACCGGTGGCGCATGCCCACGAAACCCAGACCCTGGGCTAAGGTCCCTGAGTTCGCGTTATAGGAGCCAATCGAGGCGTCCGCCGTGGTGATTTTGGCCGCCGTACTGAGCGACGTCCCGCTCGATTTTTGCCAGGCAGCCATGCCCTCATTGCCTTTCAGGCCCCACGCGGAGCCAGAAATATTACCGATGGAGAACTTGAACTCTGTACTTTGATTGGCCTCGCTTGCGCACGCAGCGCGAGGCACGTCAGACGTGACGTTACCGCAAGCGCGTGAACAACTTCATCCGCCACCTCACGTTTCGCGCCACTGCGGCGTGCGTTTCTGTATGAACGCCTCGGTTCCCTCAAGAGCTGCGTCGTCCAGCATGTTGCGCGCCATCGTGTCTCCGGCCAGTTGGTACGCTGTATCAATGCCCGCCTCCAGCTGCCGGTAGAAAAGATGCTTGCCAGCAGCGATCGCTACACGAGGCTTCGCGCTGATACTCGCCGCGAGCGCACGAATCGCATCGTCCAGTTTTTCGGGCGTGGCGACTCGGTTCACAAGGCCGCGCTCACACGCGGTTTGTGCATCGATATAGTCGCCAGTCACAAGCATTTCGAATGCCGCCTTGCGAGACAGGTTGCGCGACAGCGGCACACTCGGCGTCGAGCAGAACAAGCCCAGGTTGACCCCGGAGACGGCGAAGCGTGCATCGCTTGCCGCAATCGCCAGGTCGCACATCGCGACCAGTTGGCAGCCCGCCGCAGTCGCCACTCCGTGCACGCGTGCGATCACGGGTTGCGGCATGCGCTGGATGGTCAACATCATCTGCGAGCAGCGAGCAAACAGAGCCTGGTAGTACTCGAACGATGGTTCGGCGCGCATCTCTTTCAGATCGTGGCCCGCGCAAAACGCCCGGCCCGCGCCCGCAAGCACAACGACGCGCGCATCCGATGCAGCCACCTCGTCCAAGCTGCTTTGCAGCGCGTCGATCAATGCTTCGGACAACGCGTTAAATGCGTCGGGCCGATTCATCGTTATCCGCACCGCGCCGGGCACTCCGTCGATATCGTGGCCGACGACCACCAGCGGGCCTGAGCTTGCACTTTCGTTCATGTTCGCCTCCGTCATACGTCGACGGCCGCGACCAACGCGGCGCGTTTCCGCAGTTCGAACTTCTGTACCTTGCCGGTCGATGTCTTCGGCAGCTCGCAAAACTCCACTGAGCGCGGCACCTTGAAACCGGCGAGATGGGCTTTGCAATGCGCAACCAATTCCGCGGCGCTCACCGTTGCGCCGACCTTTAACTCGACGAAAGCGCAAGGCGTCTCGCCCCAACGGAGGTCCGGTTTCGCAACGACGGCGGCCGCGAGTACCGCCGGATGGCGATACAGCACATCTTCAATTTCGATGCTTGAAATATTCTCGCCGCCCGAAATGATGATGTCCTTGCTGCGGTCCTTGATCCGGGCATAACCGTCGGGATCAAGGACCGCCAGGTCTCCGGTATGAAACCAGCCACCGCGAAACGCTTCCTGCGTGGCGGCCGGGTTCTTCAAGTAACCCTTCATCATGATGTTGCCGCGAAACATGATCTCGCCGATGGTCTCTCCATCCGCCGGCACTTCCTGCATCGTCAGAGGATCGCGTACCGTCACAGCATCCTGCAAGTGATAGCGCACGCCCTGCCGCGCATTCAGGCTCGCGCGTTCACCTATGCCGAGCATGCTCCATTGAGCTTGCTTCGCACACACGGTCGCGGGGCCATAAACCTCAGTCAAACCGTACACATGCGTCAGCTCGAAGCCGAGCCGCTCCATTCCTTCAATCATTGCCGCAGGCGGCGCGGCGCCGGCAACCATTGCGTGGACACGGTGCGTGATCCCGGCTTTCAGCTCCTCGGGAGCATTGACCAGCAGGTTCTGTACGATCGGCGCGCCGCAATAGTGCGTCACTCGCTCGCGGCGAATCAGATCGAAGATCGTTTTCGCGTCGACCTTGCGCAAGCATACATTGACGCCGGCCCGCGCAGCCACGGTCCAGGGAAAGCACCAGCCGTTGCAATGGAACAAGGGCAAAGTCCACAGGTACACGGCGTGCTTCGGCATATCCCATTCCAGGATGTTGCTGACCGCGTTGGTGTACGCCCCGCGATGGTGATAGACGACGCCCTTCGGAGATCCGGTTGTCCCCGATGTGTAGTTGAGGCAGATCGCATTCCATTCATCCGATGGGGGTGCCCATTCGAATGCAGGATCGCCGCTCGCCAGCAGCGCTTCATAGTCGAGTTCACCGATACGCTCGCCCGGTCCGGCATATTGCGAATCGTCGACGTCGATGACGAGAATCGGGTGATCCACATTCGCAATCGCCTCGCGCATCACAGCGGAGAATTCGCGATCGACCAGCACCACTTTCGCTTCACCATGATTCAGCATGAACGCGAGCGTGTTTGCATCGAGTCGCGTGTTGAGCGTGTTGAGGACTGCGCCAATCATCGGGATACCGAAATGAGCTTCTATCATTTCGGGAATATTAGGCAGCATTGCAGCGACTGTATCGCCAATGCCAATGCCTCTGGCGCTCAACGCGGAGGCCAGACGCCGCGTACGCGCATAGGTCTGCGCCCAGTCACGTCGCACCGCGCCGTGCGAAATGGCGGGCAATGTTGGATACACCGACGCCGCGCGTTCGATGAAGGTCAAAGGTGTCAGGGCTGCAAAATTGGCAGCGGTTTTGCTCAATCCCTCTTCGTACATTTCGTTGCTCATTGCATCTCCCTTATCCCGTTCGGCGTTCGGTTTTTTTGCAGGACTGTTCGAATGGCGTGGTTTGCCCCACGCTTCACACTCGATATTACGCGCGATAGGTCGCGGTGGCGGCGTTATTGGTTGTGATTGCCGTAATCGCCGCATTTTGCGTGACGCCCATGCGCGTGGCAAGACAAGAGCGAAGGATGCATGCCTTCCGAGAGAATACAGGGGAGCGCAGCCGTGCGAACTTGCCCCTGAACGCCTCAAACCACCGGCTGATGCTCAAGGTGCGTGATTTCGTCTGCAACCCGTTGCGCCTCGATCCCGATTTCGCGCAACATGCCGGTCGCCGAGACGATAAACCCACAGTGATGCAGTCCGGATTTTTTGTCCCCACCGCTCGGCGGCTGCGGTTGCTCCGCATCAAGGATATCGCTCGGCGGCGCCAGGAAGAAGCCGCTTCGTGGGCGAAACCCCGTTGCAGCAACGATTGCGTCAAAGTCCCGCGCACGCCCGTCATCAAATGTCACGTCGGCCTCGCCCATCTCGCGGATGTCTCCGAGCACCTCAATGTGGCCCTCGCGGACCAGCTTGACTGTACCGACATCAATGAGCGGGATTCGAGTCCTCGTTTTGATTTGCGTAAAGGGACCCATCGGGAGCTTGCGGAAACCCAGCTTGGTGATGTCTCCGATGGTCAGCCGCACGAGTGGTGCAGCCAACGCGTCAGCGAACCGGGCAGGAAGGCGGTTCAACAGAATAGCGATAGCGAGTACGGGGACACCGAGGATCTCGCGAGGGACAATGTTCACCGGGCCGCGAACCGCCATTGCCACTCGCGCGCCGTGTTCGTGGAGATCGATCGCAATCTCTGCGCCACTGTTGCCCAGGCCGACGACCAGAACGCTTTGGCCGCGGAATGACTCGCCACTGCGGTACTCGCTGCTGTGCAGGATGCGGCCGCGAAAACGCTCCTGGCCGCGCCACTGTGGCAGGTAGGGAACGGCGTTGTAGCCGGTGGCCACGACCACCTGTCGCGAATGATAGACGCCGGCTGTTGTAGTCGTCATCCATCCGGGGTTGCATGGCCGTACAGTCCTGACCTCTTCGTTGAAGTGCGGCGCCAGCTCGAAATACCGCGCATACAGTTCGAAATACTCAATCACCTGCTCGCGCGACGGATAACGCGGCGTCCCAGCGGGAAACGGAAGATAAGGCAGGGCTGAGCGGTCCCGGTCGGAATGAAGGTGCAGCCGGTCATAGTGACGGCGCCAGCTCGAACCGACCTCGGCCTCCCGGTCCACAATGATGCAGGATGCTCCTCGTTTCTTTAGACACGCAGCAACCGCGAGCCCTGCGGGCCCAGCGCCTATCACGAGCGTATCTAGCTGCTGTTCCATCTGCGCCCTCACGCGCCCTGATGCTTGTTGATGTCGGCAGCCGTGCCGGGCGGCCGATTGCGTAACAGAGTGGTCGACTCAGGTTGAATCGATGCGTAGTCCATGTCGATATGTCCGCTTGCTACCACTTAGAGGTGTGCAGCGCGGAAAAATTCTCATCATAGGATTGTGTTCTCAATAGAAAATCCCGCCCAAGCCGAGTGCGCGGCCAAGCAGTCGCCAACGACTGACCAACCCGGTCGTTACATGTTAAATGGCAAGCCACTTCTGGACCATTTTCGGGTTACTCCGCATCATTCCAAATCCGCGCCGCGGGATCCTCGTGCGACCGCCAACGTGGTAGCAGCGGTCGACACGTGCTCCCCTTACGCGGCTACCGCATCCTTCTGATAGAACGGATAGTCCGTATAACCCACATCCGTGCCGCCAAAGAACGTGGGGCGGTCATACGGATTCAGCGGCAACTGGCGGCGCAGGCGTTCGGGGAGATCCGGATTGGCGATAAAGTCGCGGCCAAACGCGACCAGGTCGGCGTCGCCCGCCTGCAAGATGGCTTCGGCCGAGTGGCCCTTGAAGCCGCCAGCGGCGATGATGATTCCCTTGTAGTGCTTGCGAATCAGTTGCGCGGCAACGGGACTTTGATCCTTGCTGTCGTCATCGACGTTGCCAAGCACGCGCGGCTCGATCAGGTGCACGTAGGCCAGATTCAGTTTCGCCAGTTCCTCCGCTACGTAAGTAAAGAGACCTTCCGGATTGCTGTCGGACATATCGCCCCAAGTGCCGCTTGGGCCGAGGCGCACAGCCACGCGTTCGCTGCCCCACACGGATATGACAGCTTGAGTCGCTTCGATCAGCAAGCGCGCACGGTTTTCGAAGGAGCCGCCGTAGATGTCGGTGCGCTTGTTGCTGCCATCCTGCAGGAACTGGTCGAACAAGTAACCGTTGGCGGCGTGCAGTTCAACGCCGTCGAAGCCGGCCTGCTTGCCGCGAATGGCTGCTGTACGGAAGCTCTCGACCAGATCAGCGATCTCGGGAATAGTCAGCGCGCGGCTCGGTGTGTTCGGGACCCAGCCCGCTTCGGTGTAGGCGACGCCGCCATGCGGCACGGCGGAAGGCGCCACCGGCTGGGCGCCACCCGGCTGCAACTGGCTGTTGGACTGGCGCCCGGCATGATACAGCTGCAGGAAGATCCGCCCGCCTTTGGCGTGCACGGCGTCGGTCACCCGCTTCCAGCCGGCGATCTGGCTGTCGTCGTACAGGCCGGGCGCACCCAGATAGCCGTTGCCATTAGGCGCAGCGATGGTGGCTTCGCCGATCAGCAAGCCGCCTTCTGAAGTGCGTTGCGCGTAGTACTCGGCCATCAACTGGCCAGGCCGGGCGTCTTCTTCGGCACGCATGCGAGTGAGCGGCGCCAGAACCACGCGATGGGAAAATTCGTAGGGACCGACTTTGATGCTGGAATGAAGTTTGGACATGATTTCCTCAAGATTCAGTGGCTGATGAAGTTTGATCAACAGCGGGCTTTCGACCTTGAAGACAGTGTATGGGCGGGACCATGAAAGAAAAATAGGCTAAGGTTCCGAATATATCGGACACATATGTCTCTAATTGATCCCGGGGTGCGGCGATGGATAGCCTCAGTGGTATTTCCATATTTGTGCAGGTGGCTGAGACCCGCAGTTTTACCGAGGCGGGACGGTTGCTCGGGGTATCGTCTTCGGCGGTCGGCAAAAGCATTGCACGCATCGAGGATCGCCTGGGCGTGCGGCTCTTTCATCGCAGCACGCGAAGCATCACGTTGACGGCCGAAGGTGCCTTGTTCCTGGAACGGTGCCGGCGCATCCTGGGTGAGCTCGAATCGGCGGAAGCTGAACTGTCCGATGCAGCCGGCAGCCCTCGGGGAAGGTTGCGGATCAGCACGCCGCAACTGTCCGGGCTGATCATGCCGGTGCTGGACGGCTTCATGGCGCAATATCCGGAAATCGAAATCGATGTCGATTTCTCCGATCGCATGGTGGATATCATCGAAGAAGGCTTCGATGCAGTCATTCGCACGGGCGAGCAGCTTGACTCAAGGCTGGTATCTCGACGCCTGGGGTCTTGCGGGCAGGTCTTGGTCGCCTCGACCAGATATCTCAAGCTTCACGGTGTTCCCACGCATCCTTCCGAGCTTGTTCGGCACGCCTGTTTGCTGCATAAGTTTCCCGTCACCGGCAAGCTGGAACGCTGGCCGTTCAAGCTCGCTGCATCGGAAGCGGATCCGGAGCTACCCCAGACCTTCGTGAGCAACACCATTGAAGTCCTGGGCTATCTCGCGCTTCAGCATAAGGGCTTTGCCCTTCTGCCAACCTTCCTCGTGCGGGATGCCCTGGCGAGCGGTGCATTGCATAGCGTGCTGGATAATTTCATGGACCAGACCGTTACCTTCTGGATCTTGTGGCCGGCAAGCCGTTACGCCTCGCCCAAGCTGCGTGTTTTCATCGACTATGTCAGCAAGCATCTGCAAATCTAGATCGAGCAAGGTTTGCGCGGGGTGCGAGTTCGCATCTGTCGTAGTAGCGGACTCAGATGTCCGAAATGATCGGACCCCGGGGCCATTTATCTTCACCTCCCTGAACCCTACTATTCCGATGTCGCTGAGCAGAGATCCGCGCAGCCTTACATTGGAGAATTCTCTTGAACAGCATCACGACCGAAGCTACGGGCTCCGGCAAAATCAGGGTAGGCGTTATCGGGCTGGGCCATTGGTCGGAATATGGGCACCTTCCTTCGCTGAAACTGCTGCCGGACTATGAACTGACGGCGGTGTACAGCCGCAGTCAGGAAAAGGCGGCATCGCTGGTCGCGCGCCATGGATTCAAATACGCGGCAGCGTCGCTGCAAGAACTTGTGTCGCACCCGGAAGTCGATCTCGTGCTCGTGTTGACGCCCGCGTTCCAGCATGAAGAGGGCATTCGCGCTGCCATCGAGGCGGGCAAGGACGTCTACTGCGAATGGCCTCTGACACCAAGCACTGCGTTGTCCGGCGAGTTGCTCGCGTTGGCCGACAAAGCGGGCGTACGAACCATCGTCGGTCTGCAACGACGCCTCAATCCGGGCTATCGGTATGTGCGCGATTTGCTGGACCAGGGCGAGATCGGCGAAGTACGTTCGGTGCGGCTGCACGTGAGTGTCGAGTACTTCCAGCGTGAACGGCCTGCATCGCTCTACTACACCATCCCCGAAGAGAATTTCTCCAGTCTTCTGTCGATCTATGGCGGCCATTTTCTGGATGCCTTGTTTTCGACGATGGTCGGCTATCCGCAGAGCCTGTCGGCGTTGACTGTCAATCAGTTCAAGGAAATAACACTGGTGGAAACCGGCGAAACGCTGCCCCACACAAGCCCGGACCAGGTCGTACTCGCGGGGACTTTCGCCAATGGCGCCGTACTGAGCATCCATCTCGAGGCGGGGAAACGCAATAACTTCGGTATGCAGATAGATATCACCGGTAGCAAGGGTGACCTGAAAATCTCGAACACCACCAGCTTCGGCGACACCTTCAACCGCATCGAAATCGCACGGGGTGACGCGCAGCCGCTAACGGAGTTGGCCATTCCAAAGGAATATGACTGGTTGCCGCCCGCGGAACTCGGGGCGAGTGTTGCTGAATTGGCGAATCTGTACTCGGCCCATGCACGCGACGTACGGACCGGTTCGACGCTTGCGCCCACTTTCGCAGACGCAGTTCGCATGCACGAACTGATTGAACAGATCGTGGAATCGAATCGTTCCGGAAAGCGCATCCAGCTCTCCTTCAGCACGCCTGCTTTAGTCGGGCAGCCGGCGTAAGCATCGGCGATGTTGGTGTGAGTATCGGCGTCGAAAGTAGTGATGCACGCGCTCAAGCGCGTTGCATCGCCGGACGACAGAGTCCGGTCGAGATGACTAACCGTCATCTCGACCGGACACGCTGCGCTCGGGTTCGCTTTGGACACGGGAATCAGCCTCCGAACATTGCCTTCGCCTGTGTATTGAAACCATTGACTAAGTCGTGCTCGCCCGGCCCCGGGTTGGCGCGCATCGGTTTGGCCGCTTCGACGAGAATCTCGTTCGCATCCGTGCCCAGGACCTTGATCGTTTCGTCGATGAACTGATCGAGCGGCATCGCCATTTCGGCTTCCTCACTATTCATCAGTTCAGTACGTACCCAGGGTGGCGCGATCTCCAGCACGCGAACCGTCGTGTCCTGCAGCATGAAGCGTTGTGACAGTACATACGAGTGCAGCGCCGCCTTGGTCGATGAGTAGACCGCCGTCACCGCCATTGGCACAAAGCCGAGGACGGAACTGGTGTAGGCCACGACAGCGGCGTTTCTCGTCTTGAGATGGTCGATCAGCGCGGAGGTCATCCGGATTGGACCCATCAGGTTCGTCGTCACCGTGGAGACCATCTGTGCGTCGTCGATCTTTGCGTCGACTGCGTCAGGTTGCATGATGCCCGCGTTATTGATCAGGACATTGAGATCGGGATGATCGGCGATCAACTTCGCGGCCACCCGTTCGATACTCGCGGGATCGGAGATGTCGAGTTCGACCGCTTCCATACCACGGTTGGCCGCGATGACCGCGTCGAGATGACCGCGCCGCCGGCCTGCAATGATGACCTTGTTGCCAAGCTTGTGCAGCGCTTCGGCGAGACCTCGGCCGATACCCGAGCCGCCGCCGGTGATGAAGATGGTGTTTCCTGTGAGTTTCATGAAATGAGTCCTTTGTTAAATGAGTGATGGAGCGTTCACGCGGGGAATTGGTCACCGAACATGGGCAGGCCGCTGACCGAGTTGGCGCGAGTCGCTTCGTCTTCGATGACATCCCAGTGCTCGGCTAACTCGCCGTTCTCGAAGCGGATGATGTCGGCGGCAATCCAGGCAGCAGGAAGTCCGTGGCCGGAGAAGCGGCCGTGAGCGATGACATAGTCACCCTCGGCCACGATCACATGGTTTTCATAACGCAGCGTGTCGGGAAGCGAGCGAATCAGATCGAACAGGCCATCGCGCCCCGCTGAAATATGAGCACTGTGCTGGATATAACTGTCCGACCAAAAGCGCTTGGCAGCGTCGTAGTCTCGCTTGTTGAAAAGCGCGTCGAACGCTTCGAGGACGATCTCTTTGTTCTGCTGGGGTGTGGTCGTGGTCATATCGATCTCCTTGGAGGTGTGATTCGATGCATGAAGGCAAAGATAGACCGTCACCACGCAGGCCGGTAGCCCCTGATTCCCGCTATCTTCTATGTATTGAATGCATCAATTGACTGTGGCATGACTCGTTGCAGGTCAGATCGGCAAGCCTTGCACGGATCGGCCGATGCGTTCGGGCTTGCATCAACCAGGTGACTTATGTGAAAAATACATGGAGATAGCGAAAGAGATCGGCGCACAAACCGGCGCACGAAAATGACGCAACTCAACGACGCACCAGCGCTTGTTAAATAACTACCCGGACCGTATGGCGAAAATTTCTCTACACTTCAGCAACGCGCGGCAACGACTCGTCCCTCGTTTAGGCAGCAGTGCCATGTGCCGCCCCATGGCACCACAATCAGACCTGTTTCTGCTCGCGCAAACCTGGCTTCCCCGTTTCGACCCATCAAGGAGCGTGCAATGCAGCGGATTGGTTTCGTGATCCTGCCGGATTTCCAGATGCTGTATTTCGCCGCCCTGTCTGTTTTCGAGTTCGCCAATATCAGCGCCGGAAAGCAGTTGTATGGCATCGAACTGTTGTCCGAATATGGCGGCATGGTGCGCAGTTCGCTGGGTACGATGACCGAGACCCTGCCGTTCGGCGACCCCGCCTTCGATACATTGCTGGTCGGCGGTGGAACAGCAAGTGTGACTGCGTCGCCTGCCGTCGTGGATTTCGTGCAGCGTGGGCATCGTGCGTCACGTCGGGTTGCATCCATCTGCACGGGCGCGTTCGTTCTGGCACAAGCGGGCATCCTCGACGGCAAACGCGCGACCACCCATTGGATCGCCGCGCGCGAGCTCAAAGAACGCTTTCCCCTGATCAGAATAGAGTCGGATCGCATCTTCATCATTGATGGATCAGTGTGGACGTCAGCCGGCATGACCGCCTGTATCGATCTGGCGCTTGCCATGGTTGAAAAGGACTACGGCGCGGACCTCGCTCGCTCGGTCGCGCAAAAACTTGTTGTCCATCATCGTCGCGGCGGTGGCCAATCGCAGCACTCTGAGTCGCTCAAGATGGACGCCAAGTCTGACCGGATCCAGACCGCGCTCGAGTATGCGCGTCGAAACCTGAAATCTCAGCTCTCGGTGCAGGAACTCGCCGATGCAGCCTGCCTGAGCGTGCGTCAATTTAGCCGGGCGTTTCGCGCCGAGACCGGTCAGTCTCCTGCGAAAGCGGTTGCGAATTTGAGGTTGGAGGCTGCGCGCCTGCTGATAGAGCAAAGCCGTCATCCGGTCGACGTAGTCGCGACAGAAACCGGCTTCGCGGACTCCGAGCGCATGCGTCGCGCGTTTGTGCGCGCCTTTGGTCATCCCCCACAGGTCATACGAAACAATGCGAGAGCGGAATTTGCCGCTGCTTGATCGTTGATCGCATCCCTCATAAGTGAAGCGGATGACGAGGGCATTGTCTGTTCTGTCATCCGCGACACTTTCTGTTCAGGCCGCCGCTTGCACGATCAGCTTTGCCACCGCATCCGGTTGCGAAAGCATGGCCACATGACTTGCCTCGACGGTGACTGTCGTCGCGCCGATCCTGGCGGCCATCTTCTTCTGAAGTTCCGGATGAATGGTGTGATCCTCACTGGCGAGCAAATACCAACTGGGCTTTTCCTTCCAGGCCGGCGCAGTGACTTCACCGCCCAGCGCGGCGCCCGCTAAGGGATTTTGCGTTGCAAAGATCATCGCGCGCTCGGTGGCCGTCAGATCCTGCGCAAATACCTCATCGACCCCTTCGCGCGTGAGTTTAAAAAAGTGATGCTCGTCAGGGCGAACGACCTCAAGCAGGCGAGTGGGCGGCCCACCGGCGCCAAGCGATCCCGCCGACTCACCGACGTCCGGGGCGAATGCCGCGACATAGACGAGACCCGCGACTTTCGGATCGGATCCTGCTTCAGTAATGACGGATCCGCCGTAGGAATGCCCCACCAGCAGCAGCGGTCCATCAATCAGCGCAATCGCGCGCTTCACTGTCGCCACATCATCTGCCAGCGACGTCAGCGAAAGCGAAACGGCAGTGCCCGTGAGACCGGCCGCGCCGATGAGCGGCAAGACCTTCTCCCAAGCCGAGGAGTTTGCCCAGGCGCCGTGAACGAACAGGATATTTGATACCTTCGCCATGATTGTTGTCCTATCGCATGCGACTGCTGTCGCGGTGTATGTCGGGATGACAGGGGATCATTCTCGGTTTGACGGTCCTCGCCGTGAGGTCGAAGATCCCTCGTTTTCGGCCATTTTGTATCCCTTCGCCAGAAAACGACCATATCAAGGACTGTCGGGATTAGCCGGAAACTATGTTCGTGGCACGGCCCCGGTCATTTTTCGAGCACTTCCTTGAGCGTCGCGCGGGTAGTGTTGAACGTCATCATCACAACCACGCCAAGCGCGGCGAGCAAACCGCCAAAGCGCAGGGTCGCGGCCATCCCCAGATGATCCACCACGGCGCCACCGGCAAGTGAGCCGAGCGCAATCGCGATCTGCACGGTGCTGACGAACATCGACGAACCGGCTTCCGGGCGATCAGGCGAACTCAGTTGCATCCAGACGCTCAGGCAAAGCGGAATCGCGCCATACGCCAGGCCCCACAACGCCACGGCGGCAATCACGCCCGCACGGGAAGCCTGCACCATCGGCAATGCGAACAGGGCGGCCAGCACGAGCGCGCCGAGCAAGAGCAACGACGCCTTAAGATGGCGCGTCACGATTGCCGACACTGCGAAGTTCGCGGCGAATCCCACGACCCCGAAGCCGAGCAGAACCGCGGTGATCCACGAAGCGCTGAACGAAGCATTGCGCTCCAGGAAGGGCGTGATAAACGTATAGGCCGCGAAATGGGCGCCGAACAGAAGGCCGACCATCAGTAAACTGCGCCGCACGTTCGAGCGTGAAAGCATCGCCCGGAAGTCGTCCGCGCGCATCGCGGCTTTCGGTGCGAGCGAAGGCAAGAACAGAGTTTGCGCTGCCAGCGCAACAGCGGCGAGCACCGCGGTTGCGACAAACGACATGCGCCACGACGTCAGGTTCGCAATCAACGTTCCGAGCGGCACACCGATTACGGTCGCCAGCGTGATGCCCATGAAAATGGTTGCGCTCGCGCGGGCGGATTGATCCTCGCGGACCAGTTGCCCGGAAGCGCCAAGCGCGACGGTCCAGAAGCCGCCAAGGCTGGCGCCCAGCAGTGCACGACCAATGAGCATCACCGCAAAGGTCGGTGCAATTGCAGAAATCAAATTCGATGCGAGCAGCAGGACGGCGAGCGTCAGCAGGATCAGGCGCCGGTTGATGCGCCCTGCCGCGAGCAACAGCGCAGGTGCCGACATCGCGGCGATGATGCCCGGCGTTGTCACCATGAGCCCGGCGGTGCCAGGCGTGACGCCGAGGTCCCGCGCGATCTGCGGTAACAGCCCGACGGGCATGTATTCCGTCGCGACGAACGCGAACGAACCGACGGCTACCGATAAGACCGCGAGCCACGACGGGCCGCGAGATGCAGGTTCGGTGGCGGGGATCGGCGCGACGGGAAGCCCGCTGTCGCCTGCGAGCGACGGGCATCCGGACGGGCTGATGAGGGGGTGAACATCCATTGTAGTTCTCCGGTTCGGCGAAAAGCGAGATGTCGGCGTCCGGTTGCATGGTGGGTGTGCATGAGCGCCGATCACTACCGCTTGCTGAAAGCGAAGAATAGAAGCTTCGATGGGGAATGTGGCTCCCCTTGAGCGCGACACGGGGGCGACAGGATACTATCGGAGCACGTTACATCGACGACCTGTTCGTTGGCCCGCCTGCAGTTGTGCGCAGATACCCCTGAGCCACACCCGCCCGACGGGCGCCTCCGGTTTGCGTGCGCTGATCCGGAACTCGCTCGAGAGGACATTGACTTGGCTCCAGGAAATTTCCACGATATCGCGACGTTCGTCTCTGTAGTCAGAGCCGGCAGCTTCACGTTGGCGGCACAACAACTTGGCATCACGCGCTCCGCGGTCGGCAAGATCATTGCGCGCCTGGAGAGTCGCCTGCAAGTTCGCCTGCTTCACCGGACACCGCAAAGCCTGGGGCTCACGGATGACGGAGCAGTGTACTTCGCACGTTGCGCGCAAATTCTGGAAGACATCGAAGAGACCGAAACGGCAATGGCGGTACGGAGCGCAACGCCGACTGGGACGCTGCGCATCAGCCTGCCGATTGCGCTTGGCCACCGGCAAGTGCTGCCCGTCATAGAGTCGTTTCTCGAGAGTTGGCCTGCAGTAACAGCCGAGGTCAGCTTCACGGACCGCTTTATCGACTTGGTCGACGAGGGATTCGATATTGCAGTCCGGGTCGGTGAGCCCAAGCCGGACTCCCGCCTGATCGCGCGTACAGTAGCGACCCAGAAACTGCTGACGTGCGCCTCGCCGGATTACCTGGCAAAGCGAGGGGTGCCGGCCGCGCCGTCCGACCTTGCACATCATGAATGTCTTCAATTCGTGAGCGCCGGACGCCCTCAACCCTGGATCTTTTCCAATACCGGACAAGAGACCGTGAACAAGAACGGCCGGTTGAGAATGGACAGTGCCGAAGCGCTCGTCAACGCGGCGGTCAATGGCGCCGGCATTATCAATCTGCCTTCCTACCTGCTCGCAGCGGACATCGGGCAAGGGCGATTGCAGCCCATCCTGCAGGCGTTTGCGATCGAAGCGCTGCCCATTCGCGCGATTTATCCTTCCCGGCGACATCTTGCGCCCAAGGTTCGCCGCTTTATCGATTGCTTGTTTGACGCATGGCAACCATCGCCGCCTTGGGAGCGTGAAATCGCCTAGGATCGGCCGGCAATGCGGCGGTTTGTCGAATAGGTGAATGTCATGGAAACGAGGAAACACCCGCGGCATTCGCAAGAGGTAATCTAATGCGAAGCCGCAATTTATCTCGCTTGTTAGGCAGTCACAAGGTAGATATCTTTATTCGTTACTCTTGTGTAATCACTGGACCGGGCGCGTCCGCTGAATGCTGTCAGTCTCCTTAAGCCGCGACAGCAATTCGCCGCGACTCGCCTAACGACCTCACGCGAAGGATGACTTCATGCTTAAGAACATTGCAACCAACCTGCTTGACATCGCTTATGACGAACAGGGGGACGCCGGCGGATGGCCAGTAGTCCTGCTACACGGCTTCCCCTACGACATACACGCGTACGAGGAAGTGACGCCACGCCTGATCTCCCAAGGTGCCCGCGTTATCAGACCCTATCTTCGGGGATACGGTCCTACGCGTTTCACTGCATCGGAGACACTTCGTTCGGGCCAACAGGCGGCACTCGGGGCAGACCTGCTATCCCTGCTCGATGCGCTCCAGGTCGAACAGGCCGTGCTCGGCGGATACGACTGGGGCGGTCGGGCAGCGTGCGTCGTGGCGGCGCTGTACCCGTCGAGAGCGCGGGGGCTGGTTTCGGTCAACGGCTACAACATCCAGAATATAGCCACCGCCATGCGGCCCGCCAGCCCTGAAAAAGAACATCGGCTCTGGTACCAATACTATCTTCATGGCGAGCGCGGCCGGACTGGGCTGACGGAAAACCGGCGCGCGTTCTGTCGCCTCTTGTGGTCATTGTGGTCGCCGACTTGGCGCTTCGACGACGACACCTATGCGCGCTCCGCAATCGCGTTCGACAATCCAGATTTCGTCGACGTGGTGGTCCATTCGTACCGACACCGTTTCGGGCTGGTCGATGGCGATCCTCAGTTTGACGATATGGAGCGCCGCCTGTCCGCCCTGCCGTCAATCACCGTGCCTGCCATCACGCTCGCGGGGGATGCTGATGGCGTCTCGCCACTGGATGGGAGACAGTCAGATTTAAAGCGCTTTACTGGCCGTCATGAGAACCGCGTCGTGCCGAATGCGGGTCATAACTTGCCGCAGGAGGCGCCAGAAGCGTTCGTCAGGGCGATTCTCGATATCAACGCGTGGTGCGATTAACGCTCCGCGCATGAGACGCCGGCACGGACAGTGCCACGACGGTCGGGTATGACGGTCGGGTATTCCGGAGAGGAAGGCAGAGTTGATCTCGTTCAAGTAAGACGCACAGGGCAGTCTCGACCATGGTCGGCGCCCATGATTCGCGCGCCGAAGTCGAGATGAAAATCCTCTGGCGCGGCACCGACCGCATCGAGGAAGGATCGCCAGATTGCTTGTGCCTGATTCGACTGAGCGATTTAACGACTCCTCTGCGCGACACTTCGCGGCGCTCGTCCCGATGCAACGTTAGTGATGCTTGAGGGCGCTGCCGTCCCGGCAGAAAGCCAGATCAAGGAGAGCACCTCATGAACGAAGCTGAAAAGTTGGCGCAACGCTACGTGGCCGTCTGAAACGAGACCGATCCGCAGAGGCGCCGGGAAACGATTGCTGCGCTGTGGGCACCCCAGGGCGTCCACTAAGTGGGAACACGAGAGGTCTGGGGCTACGATGCGCTGGAGAAAGCTGCTGCATCGCATTCACAAAAGTCCGTTCAACTTCTTCGTTCTCGGGCTCGAACATACCGTTGCGTCCGATGCGCGGAGTACCCCCTCTTAATCAATAAGGCATGCTTATCTAGTAGTAGACCTTCGCGACCAATACGGTCATCGCGAACCAACTCGATTCGTCTTGAAGTATCACGGTTGCCTTGGCAACGAGCCGCAGATTTCATGCATTTGTATGGATGTACACCCTCATTGAAGCAACATGCAAAACCTTCTATAACAGGCTGAGATGGAGCAGGTTGAAGGCAGCGCGAAACCGCAAAACATCGCGCACTTGGTGTAGCGTGAGAAAGCGATTTACAGGTTTCGGGTCGAACCTCCCGCGCGGCTTCTTGAACAGGGCGGTTCTTGCTTTCAGAAGACCGCTATCGGCGGCGGCTGCATAAAGCATAAAGCACCAAGCAGTGGCCTGTCATTCAAACCACACGCGGTACGCGGAGACCAGGCGAAATGAGCTTCGAAGATTTTGATACGTTGCAGGTGAGACGATTCCAACGAAAGGTCACTCTGCTGTCGGCGGGGGGTACTTTTCTCGATGGGTACGATCTGACGATCATCGCGGTCGCTTTGCCGTTGCTCATCAAACACTGGCAGCTGACGTCAGGGATGCAAAGCCTGTTGGTCTCGTCCGCGATAATCGGCTCGTTTATCGGCGCTGCGTGGCTGGGTAGATTAACCGATCACTTCGGCCGCAAGGCCATGTATGTGGTCGACCTGCTGGCCTTCGTCGTCTTCGCTGCGTTGACCGCGTTCTCGCAGAGCGCGTGGCAGCTCATCCTGTTCCGTTTCCTGCTTGGCATCGGTATAGGCGCCGATTATCCGATCTCCGCAACCCTTGTGGCGGAATTCAGTTCGAGACAGCGTAGAGGCCAGCACAGCACGTTCCTGGGCGCCATGTGGTTTGTCGGGGCGGTAGCAGCTTATATTATCGGCCTCGCCTGCCTGCCCTTGGGCACAGACGCCTGGCGTTACATGTTCGGCATCGGGGCAGTATTTGCCTTGGTCATTTTCTTCTTCCGAATGACGCTGCCCGAATCTCCCCGCTGGTTGCAATCCAAGGGGAGGCATGAAGAGGCCGAAGCCGTGATGCTGAAGGTCACCGGCAAAACAGTGACGCTCGCCTCGGAGAGGGATACTCGGGTCAGCCTTGGCTACCTGTTTTCCAGGCGTCTCGTACGCCGTACTGTCTTCGTCCTTGGTTTCTGGTTTTGCTACGCGACGGCCTACTATGGGATTTCCATGTATGCGCCCACCATTATTTCCCCTGTCTCGCACGGCTCTCGCGCCCTGACTCTCGCCGGCTCAGGTTCGATTGCGTTGCTTGGGTTGATCGGTGCATTGATCGGGATGAATCTGGTTGACCGGTGGGGTCGTCGGCCACTTCTTATCACTTCGTTCGCGGGCCTCGCGGCAGCCCTTTTCATCCTGGCGCTCAACTCGACGCCAACCTTTACCTTTCTCGTCGTTCTATTTAGCTGCGCCGTTTTATTCGCCAACTCTGGCGGTGGGATTCTCAACTTCGTCTACCCCACTGAGCTGTTCCCAACCCATGTCAGGGCGGGTGCGTCCGGGCTGGCCACGTCAGTCAGCCGGATAGGTTCTATCCTCGGCGTCCTGGTCTTTCCTAACTTCGTGGCGTGGTGGGGCATTAGCGCGGCGCTTTGGTTCTTTTTCGTGATCGCCTCGCTGGGACTGATCATCTCCGTGTGGCTGGCACCGGAAACCAAACACTTGAGCCTCGAGGAGCTGAATACTGCCGAGAATTCCAGCACCCGGCTGACGAGCTCTCGCCATAACGAACCCGCTGTCGAGGGCTAGTCTACTAAACGATAGTTTGGTCGAAGAAGGGATGGGCGCATCGCTGTCAATTCCGGCTCGTGTGCTTGCGCACCAACGCACGTGAGTGACCAGCGTGCGCAGAGGATCCTCGATCCACCGGGCGGCTTGCTTGATCAGACTCGACTTCCAAGTCAGCGCAACAGGCCTTAGCAGACTTCCTCGGTCTGACGCACGCGCGGCAGCATCCGGTCGAACTCGCGCTTGACGATGCCATAGCATTCACATGCACGGGCTTCCAGACCAGCGCGATCGAGCACCTTGATACAACCGCGGCTGTGATGGATCAGGCCGGCGTCATGGAGCTTTCCTGCCGCTTCCGTGACCCCTTCGCGACGCACACCCAACATGTCGGCAATCATCTGCTGCGTCACCTGAAATTCGTTCGACGGCGTACGGTCAATCTCGATCAGCAACCAGCGGCACAGTTGCTTGCTCAGCGAGTGGTGACGGTTACATGCTGCGGTCTGCGCGACTTGCGTCAAGAGGGCTTGCATATACAGGAGCATCAGGCGGCGCAGGAAATCCGAGCGATTGAACTGCTCGCGCAAAGCGCTCGCGCTCATGCGATAAGCGAAGCCCGGGCATTGAACCTGGACGCGGGTCGGCATGGTATCGCCGCCGGTCAGGATAGGAACGCCGGTCATGCCTTCACGACCGATGGCGGCTATTTCCGCCGAGCTGCCGTCTTCCATCGAATGAAGCAAAGAGATGATGGCAGTCGTCGGGAAATACACGTGATGAATGCGTTGTCCTGAATCGCAAAGCAATTGCCCTGTCCGAAGCTGAACGAGTTCCAGGTGGGGCGTAAGCGCTTGCCATTCGTGCGCCGGAAGCGCGCCTAACAGATGATTGCCGTGCAGGTCTGATTGAAGGGTCAACATGATTTTTGTTCTCTCGTTTGCGCTGTGCGCCTTACTTTTTTTATTCCGGTCCACTCCGCGTTTCGTGATGCATCTGACGGCATCCATCGAAGACATGTAGTGACCGGCCCCGTAAGCAGATCTGTCCAAAGTCGTTTGCCTGATTTTGAATTTCGACCTTGGCTAGTGCTGCACCACACATAAAGCGAGGATCGTGCCAACAGGTGCAAAACCCAATGCCATCATGGAGCGTCCTCGAATATGCAGCAGCGCACAGTGGGGCGAGGAACGTTTTTGATTCAGTCTTGAACGGCGCATGATCGAACCGGCGCTATCCGTCCGATTATTCGCGCAAACGATTTCGTCTTCCGAAGGCCTTGCTGGAGGCCCATTCGACACCACGAGACGCCCTTCGGATCGGAGTTTTCCTGCCGTCAAATCGTGACGGCAAGGGCGATTCGTAGGTTGTTTTAAAAGTGATACAGAAATGTTCCTTGGATTTGGTGTGATCCGGGTGGAGATCGTGACTTGCGCAGCCTCACGCAGTCACATTGCACGGATGAGGATGATGGTGATGCAGGCCACGGCGGCAAAGCAGACTGTTCATCAACGAGGGGTGGCGATCGAAAGCGTCTCGTTGGTGGCGCGGAGTTCGCCGCGCAATTCTGTACGTCACCGTGGCAGGCGTTGAATTGAAATCGACACTGGACCTCCCAGATGCCTCGGTGCGTTTCAAGGCCCTAACGCCGATGCTCAGAAACGATTCACGTTGCATGAGGACATCGACTACCGCTCGTGTGCGCTGAGATTGGTGCGTCTCTTCTATGCCTGTGCAAAGGAAAACACGCAATCAGCGCAGCATAGGGGTCTAGCGCGCTATGGTTGTGCAGCCACTTGTGCGGCCTGCGTGAGCGTCTTTACGATTTTTGCTTCGACATCCGGCGACACGCACACGGCAAGCGGACTCGGATGAGGCATGGTGAGGATCAGGCAAGGCGACGCCAAACGTTCGAGCTTGGGCAATACGCGCTGAGAGGTTCGCCCGGCCAGCACGATGACGCGCAACTCGGGCAATAGTCCGAGCAACGCGGGCAATTCGCCGATCCCACGATCAATGTCGTGACGCGTCAAAGGACGACGCTCGCCATGCGTCGGCTCCGGTAGCCACGGGTAGACGTTCCACAACACGCTATGGCGACGCGGTAGCCCTGCGTCGTGAAGGAACCGCTTAAGGTTGCGTTGCGCAGGCACGGGATTGTCCCGCGAGACGAATCGTGGTCGAGATGCAAGTTTCGCCGGCGACTCCAGAAGCACTAGAACCTTGGCTTGGCATCCCCCGTCGAGCGGGTCGAAATACGGTACTTCACTGGTTCGTTGAGAGAGCGTTTCCGTATAACGGGTCAAAGGAGAGATGTGCGGCTGGCTAAGCAGCTTGATTCTTTGCGCAATTACCTCTGGCTCTCTTAGCGACTCGTGCGCCATTGAACTTGCCACGCTTGCTCCTTGCGCTTTCCCTAAACGATCGTTCAAATTTCCCTTGGCTCGACCTGAAAAAAGAGAACCCATTGCGCAATCAGGGTCAGTCTTTACGGCAACATCATTCAATTACGCCGTATCGCAATCAGCCCAGAAAATTGGCGCTTATCGTACAATTCGCCGCCACCTGATCGTTTATCAAACTCCGGAATCGCAATGATTAACCTGAGATTGCAGTCTCGGGCCGGGGAAGCCCTGTCCGCTGTATGCGCAGTGCTGTTGTTCGTGGGGATGTTCGACCATATGACAGCCATCAAATACATTGGCATTGGCGTTCTTATAGCAATTGTCGCTTCGTTTGCTATTAAGTCTCTGCTAACAAATTCCACCGATCGCGCATTCCCTGCATCTTCCTTGCTAATCGCGCTTGGCATTTGGTCGCTTTGGACCTTGACCTCTGCAACCTGGTCAGTCAATCCAGACGCGACCTTGCATGCTTGGCTTGACGAAGTGGCTTATCCGCTAGCGGCGTTCTACGCCTTCTGGATCGTTGGGCAGTCACCGCTCAAGCAGCAGCGCCTGTTGCAGAACGTCGCGTGGGCCACATCCCTCATCCTGGCCGTGATGAGTGTCGTCTACTTCCACTATCTTGACCCAGGCGCCGCCAAGCCGGGGTTGATGCATTTCTACGCCCGCGTCGGTCATTCGAGCACGATTGCGCTAATGGCCATTCCCCTCTTTGCGACCATGGCCGCCAAGACCGAAACGAAAATACGTGGGCTGACGGGCGTCCTGTTTTGCGTAGTGATCGGTGGCGCCACGTTGAACCGCTTCTTCTGGATTGCGCTAGCACTGGTTGCGGTGGTGCTGCTATGGCCTCGTTCGTCACGCGAGCGTGTACGGGCATGGACCGCGCTGGGCGCGTTGCTTGTGGTGACGCTGGTCGCTGTGGGATTCAGCAACAAACTCCGGGTAATGGGCCCGGCCTTCAGCAGCGTGGCCGCTCCCGTCGTGCAAGGGTCCAGTACGCCCCCGGGCATACTACGTGTTGTTGCACGCGCCCCGGATACCCTTGAGATCACTGACCCACAACTTGCAGCTATGGAAAGCGCGCCGGCGCCCTGGCCCGCAACGTTGATCGAGCGGCTGCGTGTATTCAGCGGCATGAACCGGGCAATGAGCTCGGATGCGCGGCCAAGAATCTGGGCATTCTATGGAAGCCAGGTCACCAAGCACCCTTGGATAGGCATTGGCTTTGGCAAACCTTTGCCCTCATTGGCTTACGCAAGCCTTATTCCAGACGATCTGGTCAAGCTGGACGGTAATGTGCGCACGCATGCGCACAATCTCTTTCTCAATACCCTGCTTCAGGTTGGGGTTGTCGGGCTGATCCTCCAGCTTGCAGCTTTGGGTTGCCTCGCCTATCAGTTTTTCGCGGTGCGCCTGATTTATCCGCAGGTGTATCGCGCAGGCATTGCGCTGATCCTGGGCATGCTCGCCAAGAATCTGACCGATGACTTCATGTGGCAATCGACCATGCTGATGTTCTGGTCCTATTGCGGCTTGTTACTAGGTCAATCCGCCCTTCGCTTGAATACGCTTGGCGCGACGGCGGGCGGATATCGTGCGGCGCCGCATTCTGCCGACGCTAAGCGAGCCGAGCGTGAGTTGGAAACTGTCGGCTGACTCGGCTGGCGATTAAGGAAAAGTTCGCAGCCCAGGAAATGTGATGTTCCTCTAGGCCCCCTGAACATATCGATCCAGTCCTTCAGCCAAGGCTGCGAACGCGACCTTACAACTGGGGTTGTCGCGCAGGTCTTCATGCATGGCAAGCCAGGTGTCCAGTCGAAGCGATATCTTTCCGGAGAAAAGACGGATCAGATCAGGGTCGCGGCGAGCAAGCCCCACCTGACACATCCCAATACCAAAACCTGCTCGTAGCATCGCAAGCGAAGCGAGGTCGCTGTCAGTGCGTAACGCCATCAGCTCCCGGCGCAGCTCCGGTAGCTGGGTCTTCATGCTGCGGATAAAAGCGGTTTCCTTGTCGAAGCCTATGAGCGCATGGTCAGCCAGGTCGCCGATACTCGCCGGCTTACCGCGTCGTTCCAGATAACGCTGGTGCGCATAGAGCCCAAGCTCGACATCGCCAATCCGGCGCGCAATCAATACGCCCTGGCTTGGCCTCTGCATCCGCACTGCTATATCCGCTTCGCGCTGCAACAGATCTTCAAGCCGGTTGGACGGCATCAGTTCGATGACCAGTTCAGGGTAAGCGGCGTGCAGCGCGGTAATGACAGGCGGGAGCACTTCCACGCTAATCACATCGCTGGCAGTAATACGGATAGTGCCGCGAACTCCCACGCCCTGACTCGACGCGGCCCGCAACAGTGCAGCACTATTCGATTCCAGCGCTTCGGCAAACGGCTTGAGCGCCAGCGCTTCCTGCGTAGGGCTAAGACCCTGTTGGGTACGGATAAACAGCGCATAGCCCATGACTTGTTCGAGCGCATCCACATGACGCCCTACCGTAGGCTGCGTCAGTCCTAGCGCACGTGCCGCTCCCGAGAGCGAACCCTCGCGCATGACACCAAGGAACGTTCGGTAAAGGTCCCAACTGGGTTCAGTCTCAGGCATACAAAAATGTATATCAGCTCTATTGGCATCGATAATTCCATTTAACTGGTGCGTGCGCAAGAATAATCATCATTACATCAGGAGGCAAAGATGACAGATGCTCGCACCGCACTGGTTCTGGGGGCTACCGGCGGCATAGGTGGTGAAGTGGCGCGGCAACTTGCTGCGCGTGGCTGGAAGGTACGCGCGTTGCATCGTGACCCCGCTTCGCTAGCCAACCGCGACGACCGATTCGAATGGCGCAAGGGCGACGCGATGAATCGACAGGCTGTTGTCGCTGCCGCGGACGGCGTGCAGCTTATTCTGCACGCCGTCAATCCACCGGGATATCGTGACTGGGGACAGCTGGTGTTGCCCATGATCGACAACACCATTGCCGCGGCGCGCGCTTCGGGTGCGAGGATTGTGTTGCCCGGCACGGTCTACAACTATGGCCCGAACGCGTTTCCTGTATTGCGCGAATCGTCGTCTCAAGAACCGCTCACGCATAAGGGTGCCATCCGCGCCGAGCTGGAGCGACGCCTGCAAGCGGCTAGCTCGGATGGGGTCCGTAGCCTTGTCGTGCGGGCAGGCGATTTTTTCGGACCCGGCAGCACCGGCAATAGCTGGTTTTCCGGGGGCATCGTCAAACCGGGCAAACCCGTTCGCGCCATGTTCTATCCGGGCAAGACCGGCATAGGACATCAATGGGCTTATGTGCCCGACGTAGCGCGCACGATGGTGCGCCTGATCGAACAGGAGCAACGGCTGCCCGTTTTCGCGACCTTTCACATGCTGGGCCACTGGGACGCCGATGGCACGCAAATGATCGGTGCAATCAAACGCTCGGTCGACCAGCCCAAAGTCAAGGTGCGCTCGTTCCCCTGGTGGGTGCTTCCGCTGATGGCGCCCTTCTCCGAGATGTTCCGTGAGATGCGGGAGATGCGCTATTTGTGGAAGGAGCCCATCCGCATGGAGAATGCTTCGTTGCTGGCTACCCTGGGTGAGGAGCCGCATACGCCTTGGGATGAGGCGGTGAAGACTACGCTGACTGCGCTGCGTTGCATCTAGGGGTTTTGTCGTCTGCACGGCGTGTGGCGCATGCGGCGCGTGCGGCGTACGAACTGCCGCTCGACTATCCCTATGACGGACACATCGGGAATATCGACACCTATCTCGACCGGAACCCGGTCATCGTGTCGTTGATTGTCCGCGTTATGGAACGCGCTTGTCATGCAACATGGCTAGCGGTGCTGAGAACTTCATAGCCTGTACAACTTGGTAGCGTTGTCGTGAAATAGCGCCAAGCGCTGCAACGGCTTCAAGTCTGCAACTATTGATTTGAAGCCGCCGAACAGCGTGTCCAACTTCACCACCACGCTGTCCACGGGGAAGTTGCTCGCGAACATACATCGTTCGACGCCGAAGATCTCAATCGCGTCCCGTACTATCGGACCATTCCGTTCGACACTCCAGGGCACGCTTCTCTCGCCGAGCCCCGATATCTTGAGCCTGACGTTGGCGCATGTAGCAAGCTCTGCAAGTGCGGTCCGCCACGCTTGCAGACCTTCAACGCTCCGATCCGCAGGCAACCCCGTATGGTTCACGATGATCGTGACGCCGGGGAAATCCCGCGCGAGTTCCACCGCTTCAACGAAGTGCCAAAAGGGCGTCTGAAGTTCGAACATGAGCCCCTTTGCCTCGAGCAGCGCATACCCGGCGCGCCATCGTTTGCAGCGCATCGACCCGGGCGCGGCGAACGTCGCCGTATGCTCGCTACGCGCCACCGCCGCAGGCTTGTGCCGCACACTTCGGACCAGCGGCATCGACTGATACTCATTCAGCACCTCAGCCACGTCATCACGGTCGAGCCAGACCTGCCCGGACATCGCATCCGGAAACCCGCAGCGCGCATTGAGCGTAGTCGCCCAGCGCGCTTCGCCAAGCGGATCGCGCGGGTCCCACTCGCCTTCCATCATGACCGTCTTCACGACGCGATGCGGTGCGGCCAGCGCGAAATAATCGTCCGGCAGGAAGTCGCGGCAGATCACTTCGTAGTCACCGTAGCGAAACGGAAGACGCGGGAGATCGCGCAGCCACGGATGATAGTTGCGCTGCAGATCCCAGAAGTGATGATGCGCATCGACGATCGGCAAGTCGGCGTTGTCGCCGCTTTGCAGGAAGCGCTCGCGCATCACATCATCGGACGTGGGCATCGTCGTCAGCCCATGCGTGCGAGCGCCATCTGCGTGACGATATCGAACGCCTTCTGCGTGGCGCCTACGTCCGCGCGGCCCTTGCCGTGGATATCGAAAGCCGTGCCGTGCGCCGGGGTCGCGATCGGCACCGGCAGGCCGCCATGCACCGTGACGCCGCGCCAGAAGCCCATCAGTTTCATCGCGATCTGGCCTTGGTCGTGGTACATGGTGACAACGCCGTCGAACGCTTTCTGGTCCCGGGCACGCACAAAGATCGTGTCGGCCGGGAATGGTCCTTGAGCATCAAACCCAAGCTTGCGCGCTTCATCCACGGCCGGCGCGATCACGTCGATCTCCTCGCGGCCGAACGCACCGTTGTCGCCGTTATGGGGATTAAAGCCGCACACAGCAATGCGCGGTGCCGGGTTGCCCGCACGCTTGAGACCGTCATGAATCAGCCGCACCGCGTTGATGACCCGCTCGGCCGAGAGCTTCGCGCTCACGTCCTTCAACGCCATGTGCGAGGTCACGCGCGAGGTCCACAGCTCGTCGAGCACGTTGAACTCGCAAAAGGCGCCGGTGTAGCCCAACTGCTGCGCGAACCACTCCATCTCGTCGCCAGTCTGCATGGCAGCCATGTGCAGCGAGGTCTTGTTGACCGGCGCGAATAACATGCCCTGCGTGCGGTTCGCTTTCGTCAGCGCCAGCGCCTGCTTGAATGCTTCGAGGCTATAACGGCCGCCGCGTTCAGTAGAGACAGCGCGTTCGTACGGAGTGTCGTCGGGCAGACGAAAGTCGATCAGCGACGGCGTACCGGTGCCCGTTGCGGCAGCTTGTTCTTGGTCGACGACGCTGTATTCAAAGCGCTGCCCCGCGATCTCCATGCCGGTCTCAAGTTCACGCCGGTCGCCAATGATCAGCAAGTCGGCCCGCGCCCGGTTCTCGGGTTTGGCGAGCAAACGCGCGATCAGTTCGGGGCCGATTCCGGCGGGGTCGCCAAGCAATACTGCAATACGAGGTGTCATGCGTTTCACCGTATGTTCAATGAGTGCGGCGCAGATCGATAGCGACCGAGCCGATGATATAAACCAGCGCACACGCGCTGTAGAACTGCAGGACGATGTCGAACGAACCCGTTCGCTGCAGGATGAAGCCGGTGATCAGCGGAATGGAGATACCGCCTACGCTCCCCGCGCAATTCATCAACGCGCCCAGCAGGCCAACCCGCCGGGGACTGGCGAGCAGCGACGGCAGGCTCCAGTAGAGACTACCCCACATCAGGAAAAACGCGGCCGCGCACAACACCACGACTGCCTCCAGTGCCGACGAGATCGAAGGCAACGCAGCAAGCACGCCGAGCGTCGTCAGACCCGACAGCGCGATCATGCCCTTCACTACCTTGCCGCGTGTCCAGCCGCGAGTGCACAGCGCATCACAGAGAAAGCCACCCGAGAGCGAGCCCAGCGCGCCCGACAGGAAGATGAAGAACGTCGACGTGCCGATTTGCTGAAGACTCAGCCCCCGCGCTTGGGAGAGATAGCTCGGTCCCCACGTGAGCAGTCCGAAGAAGATCATCGCCCAGCTCAGGCGTCCGACGCACATGGCCACAGCCGAGCGTACCGGAAACGGCAGTTCATCGGCGGCGCTGAACGCGACCTTCGCAAAGGGAACAGCACCGCCGCTGATGTGATCGAGTTCGGTGGCGTTCACGCCGGGATGCTTGGCCGGATCATCGCGGAGATAGTGCCATGCGAGCCAGCCGCAACCGATCGTCACCAACCCCGCCGCGATGAACGCCATGCGCCACGAGCCGAATACCAGGATCAGGTTCGAGATCGCGAGGCCGCCTATGGCTGCGCCGAGCGGCGAGCCGGCATCCATCAGCACCGCGCCACGCGCCCGCTCATGACGCGAGAGCCACAGCGCGTTGAGCTTGCTGCCGGCCGGGAAGAGCGGCGCTTCAGCGGCGCCCAGCCCGACTCGCAGCAACAGCATCGAGAGACCGCCTGACGCTACCCCGAGCAAGGTCTGGAACACACCCCACAGCAGGGTAGCGGCCGCCACCACGCGACGTGGCCCGAAGCGGTCGATGAGCCAACCGCCGGGAATCTGCAGCAGCGCATACGACCAGAAGAAACTGGAAAGGATCAGCCCTTGCATGGCCGGCGAAAGAGCGAACTCCTTTGCGATAGTCGGCATGGCAATGGACAGCGAGATCCGGTCAACCAGGTTGATCAGCGTGATGAGAAACACCACGCCGAAGATGCGCCAGCGCACACTGGTCGCCCTCTCCGCCTGCGCCATTGCGCGTGGCGGGTCACGCGCTTCGATACGGCTTTGCATGGCTGTCTCCTGGTCTTTATGGTGACGATCAGCGTCAAAGGCTGCCGGTCACTCGATGATGTTGAAGTCGTCGAGATACTTGTCGCTCAGGGTAATGCCGAGTCCGGGCGTCTCGTCGGAGAGTTGCAGGAAACCATTTTCCGGTTGCGGCTCGCCCTCGAAGATGTAGTAGAACAATTCGTTGCCGACTTCAACGTCAAATACAGGGAAGAACTCGGACATGGGGCTCGCCGTGCTCGACATGGTCAGGTGATAGTTATGCATCTGGCCCGCGTGCGGGATCACCGGTACTGACCACGCTTCCGCCATGGCGTTGATCTTGCGCGCGGCCGTGATGCCGCCCACGCGATTGGTGTCGTACTGGATCACGTCCACCGCGCGGCGTTCCAGCAGGTCCTTGAAACCATAGCTCGTGAATTCGTGTTCGCCGCCGGACACAGGAATGATGTTCATCTTCTTCAGTTCCTGATACCCCTCGACGTCGTCGCCAATCACCGGCTCCTCGATCCAGCGCGGATTGAATTCCGCCAGGCGCGGCAACATGCGGCGCGCGTATTCGAGCGTCCAGCCCATGTAGCATTCGACCATGATGTCGATGTCGTCACCCGCCAGTTCGCGCAGCAGCCGAACTTGCTCCAGGTTTTTCGCCATGCCCTTGGGTCCATCCTTCGGACCATAGCCGAAGCGCATCTTCATCGCCGTGAAACCCTGGTCCAGATAACCTTGCGCTTCGGCCAGAAACACATCGCGGTCGTCATTGTTATAAAGCTTCGACGCGTAACACCAGATCTTTTCCTTCGTGCGCCCGCCCAGCAGCTTGAACACCGGCTTCTTCACCGCCTTGCCCATGATGTCCCACAGCGCAATGTCCACCGCCGAGATCGCGGCCATGCCGATCCCCTTGCGACCCCACGCGTGCGTGCGCCGATACATCTTCTGCCAGATGTATTCGTTGTCGAACGGGTCTTCGCCAATGGCGATCGGGGCAAGGTATTCATCGACGATCTGCTTGGCAATGCGCGGCGCGAGCGCGCAGTTGCCAATACCGATGGTACCGTCATCGCACTCCACTTCCACCACGAGCCAGCCGTGGAAGCGGAACGAACCCATCGCGTCACCACGCTCGTAAAGAATGTCCACGGCGTTGGTGCAGAAGTGCGCTTGCGGCGGCACGACCTTGCCTTTCCATTCAAAGACGCGCGTGCGGATATGCTTGATTTTCATGGTCTGACTCTCCTCGAAGAAGCTAATGACCTAATGACTTAATGGCTCGGCCGTTTTTTGCCAAGCGGTGCTGCGGAATCGATCGAACCGGTGGACTGCGCCGAAGCGGACTTGAAAGCGAGCAGCAAGGCCGCGCCAATGAGCCCGACCACCGCAAGCGACAGCATCCCCGCCTCCGGCGAGCCGACCACTCGCTCAGCCAGTCCTTTAAGGTTCGGAGCAACGAAGCCGCCCAGGTTGCCGATCGAATTGACAAGAGCAATGCCGCCCGCGGCAGCAGCGCCGCCGAGATAGCCTGTCGGCAAGGTCCAGAAGAGCGGTTGCACTGAGACGAATCCAATTGCGGCAACGCAGAACGCAATCACGGCCAGCGTGAGCGAAGCGGTCATGGCCGAGGCCGCAATCCCGAGCGCCGCGAGCGTGAGCATGGCGGCAGCAAACGTCCGATGATGTCCCACGCGATCAGCAATGCGAGTGACCACGAAAGTCCCGGCAATCGCCGCGATCCATGGAATGGCCGTGATCAAGCCGACCTTCGTCCCCACGTGGCCGCCGGTCAGCCCGGCAATACGGGTCGGCAAATAGAAGACCACGCCATAGACGCTGATCTGCACCGTGAAGTAGATGAAGCTGAAGAAGAGCACACGCTTGTCGCGCAAGGCGGCGAGCACCGAGGACGGTCCATGCGCAAGCTTGCGTTCGTCCTCGGCGCGCAACGCAGTGCTCAATGCATCGCGTTGCGCGTCGCTGAGCCAGCGTGCATCGATAGGGCGATCGGTCAGGTAGAAGTAAGCGATAACACCCACCACCGAAGCCGCCACGCCTTCGACCACGAACAGCCATTGCCACGGATGCAGCCCGAACGGATTTGACGTATCGAGCAAGAGCCCTGACACCGGACTGCCGAGCAGCAGGGCAAGCGGAAAGCCGAAGTAGAACGCGCCCATGGTTTGCGAGCGGGTCTTGGCCGGAAACCAGTTTGAAAGAAACAGGATGATGCCGGGGAAGAAGCCCGCCTCCGCTATCCCGAGCAGGACCCGCAGCGCATAGAAGCTCGTTGCATCGTGAACCAGCGCCGTACATGCAGAGACAATGCCCCACGTGACCATGATGCGGCTCATCCAGACGCGCGCGCCGAAGCGGTACATGAGAAGGTTGCTGGGCACTTCGAAGATGGCGTAACCGATGAAGAAGACCCCCGCGCCGAACGCGAATGCCGCGTCGCTCAGGCCCGTGTCAGCCTGCAGGACGCTCTTCGCAAACCCCACGTTGGCACGGTCGATGAAGGCCAGCACGTACATCAGCACCAGAAATGGCAACAGCCGCGAACGCGCCTTGCCAATCGCGCTGTCGAGCGCTGTATCGCGGGTCGCGATCATTGATTTGTCTCCTGAGTTTTTGTTGCACGCGGCTCGTTCCCGGCTCTTTCCCGGCTCGTTATGCCGAGGGTTTTTGTGCGTGTCGTTGGATACCCGTAGTGTGCGAAACTACGCGATAACTGACTATTGAATTAATCGCATCACCCCATTCCCTGGAGTTATCGCTCCCATGATCGCGCCCGCATCCACCATCCGCAAACGCTTGCGCCTGCGCCACCTGCAACTCATGGTGGCGCTCTCGGAAACCGGATCGCTTCGCCGCGCCGCCGACGAACTCGCGATGACTCAGCCCGCCGCGACCAAAGCGCTGCAGGAGCTGGAGGACACCGTTGGCGTGTCGCTATTCTTGCGGCATGCGCGCGGCATGGAGCCGACCATCTTCGGCGAAGCGGTCATGCGTTACGCACGCGTGGTGTTTGAAGACCTCGACGAACTGCGCGAGGAGCTGGCCGCGATCGAGGCCGGCGATATCGGCAAGGTGCGCGTCGGCGCCGTGATGGCACCCGCGCCCGAACTGCTGACGCAAGCCATTGTGTCGTTGAAAGAAGCGCACCCTCGCTTGCAGATCTCCGTGCAGATCGATACAAGCGACGTGCTCGTGCAAGCGTTGCAGCAAGACCAGCTCGACATTGTGATCGGGCGGATTCCCGATGGTTTTCCCGCACTTGATTTGAGTTTCGAAACCTTGGCGGAGGAGGCTTTATCGATTGTCGCGCGGCCGGATCATCCTGCCGCGAGAGCCAGCGCGCGGCCCAAGCTTGCAGAGCTGGCGCACTATGCCTGGATCGTGCAGCCGCATCCGAGCCCGATGCGCCAGATCATCGACCAGACCTTTCGCGAGTCGCGCGTTGCGCCGCCCATCAGTACTGTGGAGACCTCGTCGATCCTCACCACGCTATCGCTCTTGCGCGACTCCGACATGCTGGCGGTACTACCAAGTTCGGTCGCGCAGTACTACGTTGCGCTGAAAACCATGACTTCACTGCCAACGCCATTGCGTGGAAGGCTCGCACCGTATGGGCTGATTCTTCGAAAAAACCGCCGGATCAGGCCGGCGACTCAACTCGTGATCGATGTGATCCGGGGGGGCGCAGCGCTCGCTCAGTGACCAAGGCGGTCCGCCAGCTTGAGTCCGTGGCGGGTTTCATCGTCGCTATCGGCACTTTTATCCAGCGCTATATCCGGACGCATGAAGAACGTCATCACCATGCCGATCGCAAGCAGGCCGACTGAACCAGCGAACGGCAACGTCCAGTTTCCCGTGTGATCCACCACAAAGCCAAATACGATCGGCGAGAAGATACCCGCTACCGCGGAGCCCGCATTCACCAGGCCGCTCGCAATGCCGACGTGCTTGGGCGTAATGTCCATCGGCACCGCCCAGATGGGTCCGATAGTCATCTCCAGAAAGAAGAACGACAGGCTCATGGACGCAGCCATGACCGGCAGCGACTTCACGAACAGCACCGGTGCGAGGAATACGAGCGCACCAAGAAACGCGCCAATGATGACATTACGCCGCGCCGCCACCACGTTGCCCGTGCGTTTCAATATGCGGTCGCTCAGCACGCCGCCCGCGGTATTGCCGAGCACACCAGAGAGGAATACTCCCGCCGAAAATAGCGCGGAGTTTTTCAGGTCGAGGCCACGTCCATGCATGAAAAACGTGGGTAACCATGTGAAGAACAACCAGCCGGTCCAGCCATAGCAGAAGTAGACAATCATGGTCGGGCCGATGCGCTTGAGCAGCCGCCGCCACGGAACCGGCGACGCGTCTGACGGACAAAGCCGAATAGGACCCGGCGCGCGAAGCCTACGCCGCGCGGCTGCGTGAATCGAGCACGCCCGATACGCCCAAAGTCGATCCCCAAACCAGTGAAATCGTCGCCACCTATGCGCAGATGCGCGAAGGTAACCAGCGGGCGCACATGATGGATGAACTGGATACGGCGGGCGACTTCATCCGCTATGTCGCAAGCGACGCGCACCGCGACGAGTTGTCCACCATCTTTAAAGCGCGGGCCGAAGAACTCGATAAACCCGCGTCAATTAAGCACGCGAATATTGTGGAGACGATCGATGGCAAATGACTCCCGGAATGACTCCCTTTAGCGAAACCGGCGCCAGGTCGCAGACAAGCGAGCCGGAGCAAGGTCGTCCGGCATGAGTCGTCATGGCCGCGCGCGCTCGCCGTTTCGACGTCGCGCTCGTGTTCGCGATCGAGCTTGCCCTTTCTGCTGCACCGAGGCCGCGATCCGGGTCGCCGTCGCAATTACGTTTATCTGAGATGTGCCGTGAAACCTGCAAAGGATCAACCATGACAAAAGTCCGAGGTGACCCGCCCAATATACCGCCACCGGACTTGTTCGAGCTTCCGCGCACGAAGCTGTTGCGCATCGACCAGATGCTTTACTACATCCCGATGTCGAGAAGCTGCTGGACTAAAAACGTCCGCGAAAACGGCTTTCCGCATGGCGTCAAGTACGGCCCAAAACAGGTCTTTTATCCCCTGGGCGAGATTCAGGATTTGATTACTCGGATGGGCCGCGCCGGTTCGACATGGCAGGCGCTAACGGGCGCGTCAGGAGCTGCTCAGAACGGGCCGGGCACCGCTGGTTCGGCAGACCTGCCGGTGATGGCGCAACGCCACCCTAAAGCCGTAAAAACGAATGGACAACCGCGCGCAACGCGTGGCTGTCTGAGCGATGAATCGATCGACGCCGACGCAATCTTGCGGCTTATAACACGCAGTACATCAATGTTTTTTAGGATAACTCCTAAATAAGCATCCTTCACAAAAATTCCCTGTTCCCGTTCACAAGAGACCGGTCATCCGTTAACGTGTTCTATTTCAGCAACCAACCTCACAACTATTTCAAAGTTGGCCGCGCGGCCTCTGACTCGTCGCAGCGGTTCGCACAACCGAGGGCCGAACAACGATGCAAGGCGCTTTTCAGCGAAGTCAACAAGAACCCCCTAGTGGCAAGCTGGTCACCGGACGGCAAGCCTACACGATCGAAGTGCCGGGCACGGCGAGCGCGAAGGACCTGTCCGTCGTGTTCTACCGCGCGCACGAGGGCATGAGCGAGCCATACAGCATCACGGTTGAAGTCACGCACCCCGATGCCCTGATCCGCGCGCACTATCTCGGGCGCGGCGCGAACTTCATTATTGCCCCCGAAGACGGCGTCGAGCCACGCAGATATTGCGGCGTCATCACACACTTTATTAAAGTCAAGAAGACCAAAGATTTCAGCCTCTATACGTTCGTTATCGAAGCGTATATCGGGCGTTTGCGTCTGACGCTCGCGAGCCGTACCTTCCAGCATGTCACCGCACCTCAGATCATCGAAGCGATCCTGCTGAAGCACGGGTTTCTCGGGCATCAGTACCACTTCAGACTGCGCCGCACTTATCCGGAACATGCGTTCCGCATGCAATACCAGATATCCGACTTCGACTACATCCATGTGGTGATGCAGCAGGAAGGAATTTTTTTCTATGTCGAGCAAGGCAAATACGGCGATGAGATCGTATTCGGCGATGACATCGATCACTACGTCTATTTGCCTGAACTGAAAGTGCCGTACCGCGAGAAGGCGGGACTTGAGTCGGGTGTCGAAGCTGTGTTCGCGCTTCAGACGCATGCGCAAACCGTGCAGCAGTCGTTCATGGTTGCCGATTACAACCCGCTCAAAGCGTGGGAGCGGTTCAAGGACGAAGCGAACATCGCGTATGAGGACACAACGACATATGGTCAGTCATACGTGTACGGCACAAGCCATCTGAGCCAGACGGGCGCGCAGTGGGAAGCGCAGTTGCGCCACGAGGCGGCGATTGCGTGGCAGGTGGTGTATGAAGGCGAAAGTACGGTGCTTGAACTGCGCCCTGGTCGTATTCTGCGTATTGATGAAGAACTGGCCGATGCGCCCAGCGGGCAAGTCATCATCGAAGTCTGGCATAGCGGCGGTCGTGGCAAGAGCTATCAAAACGCCTATAAATCGATTCCATCGGATCGTCGCTTTCGCCTGAAACTCGAAGAACATATGTGGCCCAAAGTCGTGGGCTCGCTCAGCGCGCGCGTGACTTCGCCCAAAAAATATAAGTACGCGTTTGTCACGAAAGACGGCCACTACATTATTCGGCTCGATCTTGACTGGGACCCGTGGAATCCGGGCGGGGAAAGTGTGCCGCTGCGTTTGGCCAAGCCCTTCGCGGGCGCGTTGCAAACCGGCTTTCACTTCCCTGCGATTGATGGGACGGAAGCTGTGATTCAGGCGCGGGACGGCGACCCGAACAAGCTCTATATCTCGCATTTCCATCATACGAGCCTGCAGACCGACCTGATTACCAGTCAGGATCGGTGGATGTCGCGCAACGTGTTGCGCACGCAAAGCAATAACAAGGTTCGGATGGAGGATTGGGAGGGACAGGAACACGTCAAGGTGGCGACCGAGTACGGCAAGTCGCAATTGACGCTGGGCCACATGGTCAATGCCCGGCGTGAGGAGCGCGGAGGCGGCTTCGAACTGCGCACGGACGATAAAGGCAGCGTCCGGGCGGGCAAGGGACTCTTTCTTTCCGCTGATTTACAGGCCAAGGCGCAGGGCAAACAGCTCGAAATGAGTCCGGCAATGGGGCAGTTGCAGGTATCGAATGCGCAGGCGCAAGGGCTGGCTGATGCTGCGGCGGTAGCGAAGGCCGAGATCGCCGCGCTGAAGGCTGAAAGCCAGTGGCTTAAAGATAGCGTTGCCGAGTTGAAGCAGGCGGTCATGGTGCTGTCCGCGCCAGGGGGGATTGCGCTGGCAACGCCAGACCGTCTTTCCATTGCTGCCGGCAAAGATGTGAACGTGACGGCCAGCACAGGCATTGGCATGAGCGCGCTTCGCAATGTAGCGATTGCAGCTGGCGATGTGTTGTCGCTTTTTGCCCACAAGCTCGGCATCAAATTGTTCGCGGCGCGCGGGAAAGTGCTGATTCAGGCGCAGTCAGACGCGATTGAAATGGTGGCCGCGAAGGACATGCACCTGACCAGCGCCGAAGGCACGCTCACCGCGAACGCGGCCAATGGTGTGGTCTTGGGCGGCGGTGGCACGGCGTATTCAAAGGTCCTTGCCGACGACGTTCATATGGGTGGTGCGGGGAAGCTGTTTCTGCATTTCACTGAGGTGGTATTGATGGGCCCGGGCGGCCTGTCGTTGCCTTTGCCGAAGTTCGAGCAACTGGACGTTCACCATGACGAGATGTTCACCCTCAGCGACACAGTGACCGGGCGTCCGCTCGTCAAGCGTCCCTACAAGATACAGCTTGCAGACGGAAAAATCGTTGAAGGCGTGACCGGCGACGACGGTGAAACGTTGCTCTCGAAGGCCGATATTGCGCAAGGCATGAAGCTGCTTTCTCCATTCAAAAAAGGTTGACATGAGTGACGATTCAAACCAGTCCGCAGGACCTCAAGGCGCTGAAACGGATGCTAATGCCACTGAACCGAAGCCGACAGCCAAGCGATACCAGCATAAGCACGCTACTCGTATTGTGCCAATGCAACGCGATGCATTTGGGAGGATGTATTGGGAGTCGTTTCATACGCCTAAGAGTTTTGAGGTACGCGCCGAGGCTCAGATTACGCCGCATTTGCCGGGGGTCATTATCTTCGTGCATGGCGTCAATTCCGAGGGTGAATGGTATGACGCGGCAGAGCAGGCGTTGTGCGACGGGTTGAATAAGCGGTTGAATCGGAATGACCTCCAACCGAACACCTATCGCACCCATGAAGATGGACACCTGATAAAGCGTAAGCTCGAACGCGATAAACCTGGGAATTCCCCTGTCATTCGTTTTTATTGGGGCTACCGAGCGAAAAGCAGGACGGATACGAAGTGGCGCGTTCCGCTTCGCAATACCGCAGGCGCGGATTTCTGGAAACAACAAGAAGGTGACCGGGACCCGTGGTTCTGGGGCGGTGGTCCGTTTCAGAACGGGACGAACAATCTCCAGCAGTTGTGGAGCGAAAAAGGTTTCTGCCGAGATGTCGCGGGCATCGATCTTCAGGCGTTCAATACCGAATGGGACCGCGAACTGCACGATGCGCCGCCGCGCAACTACAACGCGCACGCGGCCCAACGGCTCGCGAAACTAATAGACGATATCCGTAACAACTCGCCACGCGACACCATTACGATCATGTCCCACAGCCAGGGCACGATGGTCGCCATGGCGGCAACAGCGTTGTGCGAGACTCGCGCGCCGGACGCCCTCATTGTGATGAATTCGCCGTTCGCGCTGGAAGACAAGCTCACTGACGCGCTCACCTGTGGCAATGAACGGCCCACCACGGGCGCTCGCTTGCGCACATTCAAGGCTATCGCCCAGCGCATCAAGGAGGACAAGCACGTCTTCACCGCCGACGAACTGCAACAGTTGCACGTTGGCGCGACGGAAGACATGCATCTTTGGCGTCCCGACCTGGCGACGGACAACGGCATATCCGAGCGGGACAACCACGGACGCATGTATGTCTACTTCAATCCGCATGACCGGGTGATGGGTTCCGCGCCGCTCCAGAGCATCGGTTGGCAGGGCATAGACGACAAGTTGCTTGCGGAACTGGGCGATACCGTCAAGCAGCGCATGCTGGCACGCGGCACGCCGTGCGGCGATGAGCCGGGCGTGCAGAATTTCGGCACGTTGCCGCCCATTCCTGACCCGGAACCCGGCGTCAATCCGAATAGCTTCTGGAATGGCAATCGCACCTTACTCGGGACGCAGCTATGGGCCGTGCCCAAGTGGGGGCAGAAGGTGACGATCAATGCGGAGAAGGTGCCGAATCCGATCACGGCTGACGAGATGTCCAAGCCGGTCGAAAAGTTCGTCGTGACGGTAAAGGGTAAAAACCCTCGGCAGGCGTATTTTGACGAGTCTCGCCGCGTCCAGGACATGTTGAGCGCCAAGGACTCCGATGGAGCCTACAAAGATCCCTGTTACACGTTCCTAGACTCGATCTATGACCGTCAGCTATGGATGGAGCGACAAGACGTGTATGCGAATTCCGGCAAACGTCGCGAGCTGGAAACTGAGGACGAGCGGCGTGAGCGGATCGCGATGTATCAACCGATGCCAACGAATCACAGCACGCTCCCTATGCATCAGGTGTTTATGAGCCGCGTGGCGGCATACGACCTGCCAATCGGCTTTTGCGATGCATATGAAACGCCCGATGGATTTTGGTACGGCCTGATCCGTGACGCTGACTGGACACAAACAAACGATGCTTATTACAGGGAAGGCGAATTGACAATGCCGCCGGCACCATCGCAGATCGACTCCGAAACAGTTGCCGAAGTGGTGACTAAAGCTGATCAAGAAAGACAAAAATGGGGTGGAGCATGAAGCGAATTGCACCAGCGAGCCTGTTGATCGCGGCTCTAACGCTGGCCGGATGTCAGGTTGACTATGAGGACATGATCGCGGCTCAACGCGCAGCATATAGCAGCACCGGAAACTTCTATACCTTGAATCCGGACCCGAACGCGCCGATCCAAGTGACCTACCGAATTGATGACCATCGGTTTTTATCGCTGGAAAACTACGACCGTTGCTACGGCGATAATTACTTCAACAACACCAAGCTAGGAATTCATCAAAAGGTCTGGACGGGAGATCCAACGGGCTATCGTGGGCGCATCGTAATTGATGATCCGTCGGGATTGAATATCGTGCTTCCGACCGCCGAAAACACCTCGTGCGGTGATCGGGGATGCACTAGCTATTTTGCGTACTCGACCGACAGCGGCCGCACCTTTCGTTGGCTTGACTATATGAAATACGCCAGTACGCCTTCTGAGGCTTCGGAAAAGTACACGATCGTCGTAACCAAAGACGCACTTTATATTGCCGATAAACCCCAATACGACACACACGTGACGAAGCTGCCTCTTGCCTCCCAGATTGAACTGAACAAGCCATATCCGCCAGGATTGCATTCGGATAGTGCATGGGCAGCCAACAAGAAATTGCTCCCCGAGGGGCTGCGTACGCCCTCCGGCCAAGACCACTACACCTGCGATGCGTCTCTTTGCGCGCCCAACGTGACGACACCTCAATGAGCGCGAATATGCCGATGGGTGTGAAATGCCTCGCACCTGCGAGCCTGCTGATTGCGGCTCTAACGTTGGCCGGATGTCAGACTGACTATGAGGACATGACAGCGGCTCAACACGCCGCATATAGCGGCACCGGAAACGTCTACACCTTGAAGCCGGACCCGAACGCGCCGATCCAAGTGACCTACCGAATTGATGACCATCGGTTTTTATCGCTGGAAAACTACGACCGTTGCTACGGCGACAATTACTTCAACGACACGCGTCTTGTGATCCATCAAAAAGTCTGGACGGGAGATCCAACGGGCTATCGTGGGCGTCTCATAATTGATGATCCATCGGGATTGAATATCGTGCTTCCGACCGCCGAAAATACCTCGTGCGGTGATCGGGGATGTACTAGCTATTTTGCGTACTCGACCGACAGCGGCCGCACGTTTCGTTGGATTGACTATAAGCAATACAGTTCTAGGCCGTCCGAAGATTCCGAAAAATTCACGATCGCAGCAGCAAACGACGGGATCTATGTTTTTCAAAAAAGGGTATATGGCGGAGACTATACGGTCAGCAAATACCCGCTTATAAGCGGGATCGATTTAAGTCGACCTTATCCGGCGGGTGTGCACGACGAAAGTTTCATGGCATCCAAAAGGCCGGACGTTTTACCGAGCTTGCACACGCCTTCCGGCCAAGACCACTACATCTGCGATGCGTCTCTTCGTGCGCCCAACGTGACGACATCTCAATGAGCGCGAATATGGCGATGGGTATGAAACGCCTTGCCCCTGCGAGCCTGTTGATCGCGGCTCTAACGCTGGCCGGATGTCAGACGGACTATGAGGACATGACAGCGGCTCAGCACGCAGCATATAGTCGCACCGGAAACCTCTACACCTACAAACCGGACCCGAACGCACCAGTCCAAGTGACATACCGCATTGATGAACATCGTTTCGTGACGCTGGAAAACTACGACCGTTGCTACGGCGATAACTACTACAACGACACACAGCGAGGAATACACGAAAAGATCTGGACTGGCGAACCAACGGACTATCGAGGACGCTTGGTAATCGCTGATCCCTCGGGTATGAACGTGGTTCTTCCCACGGCGAGGAACTCTTTATGTGGGGATCGGGGCTGCACAAACCTTTTTGCCTACTCGACCGACAGCGGCCGCACGTTTCGCTGGCTTGACTATATGAAATACAGTTTCAGGCCGTCCGAAGATTCCGAAAAATTCACGATCGCAGCAGCAAACGATGGGATCTATGTTTTTCAAAAGAGGGTATATGGCGGAGACTATACGGTCAGCAAATACCCGCTCATGAGCGGGATCGATCTAAGTCGACCTTATCCAGCGGGTGTGCACGACGAAAGCTTTATGGCATCCAAAAGACCAGACGTTTTACCAAGCTTGCACACGCCTTCCGGCCAAGACCACTACACCTGCGATGCGTCTCTTCGCGCGCCCAACCTGACGACACCTCAATGAGCGCGAATATGGCGATGAGCATGAAATGCCTTGCACCTGCGAGCCTGTTGATCGCGGCTCTCACGCTGGCCGGATGTCAGACTGACTACGAGGACATGAACGCGGCTCAACACGCCGCATATAGTCGCACTGGGAACTTCGACGCCTACAAACAGGACCCGAACGCGCCGATACAAGTCACCTACCGAATTGATGATCATCGGTTTCTATCGCTGGAGAACTACGACCGTTGTTATGGAGATAATTACTACAACGACACGAGTCTTGCGATCCATCAAAAAGTCTGGACGGGCAAAACGATCAACTATCGCGGCCGCCTGGTTATCGATGACCCATCCGGCATGAATATCGTTTTCCCAACCAACAGCAACACAACCTGCGGTGATCGCGGCTGCAAAGAATCGTTCGCTTATTCAACCGATAGCGGTCGCACGTTTCGCTGGCTTGACTATAAGCAACACAGCTCCAGGCCATCCGAGGATTCCGAAAAATTCACGATTGCGGTGGCCTCGAACAAGTTGTACGTGATTGAGCAAATTCTAAACAATGCTTATGTGATGCAATATCCGTTGGTTTCCGGTATCGACATAAGCAAACCCTATCCGCCTGGAATCGAGGGCGATGGTTTCAGTGCGTCGAGTAGGCCAACGTTTATGTCCGGGGTACATACGCCTTCCGGCCAAGACCACTACAGCTGCGATGCGTCTCTTCGCGCGCCCAACGTGACGACACTTCAATGAGCGCGAATATGGCGATGAGCATGAAATGCCTTGCACCTGCGAGCCTGTTGATCGCGGCTCTAACGCTGGTCGGATGTCAGACTGACTATGAGGACATGACCGTTGCTCAACGCGCCGCATATAGTCGCACCGGTAGCTCCTACACCCTTAAGCCGGACCCGAACGCACCAATCCAAGTGACCTACCGCATTGATGACCACCGGTTCGTGACGCTGGAAAACTACGACCGCTGCTTTGGCGACAATTATTACAACGACACCCGGCTGAGTATTCATCAAAAAGTATGGAAGGGCGAGCCAACGGATTATCGAGGACGCTTGGTAATCGATGACCCCTCGGGAATGAACGTGGTTCTTCCTACGGCGAGAAACTCTTCGTGCGGCGACCGAGGCTGCACCAACCATCTTGCCTACTCCACCGATAGCGGCCGCACGTTTCGCTGGCTTGACTATATGAAGTACAGCTCTAGGCCGTCCGAGGATTCGGAAAAGTTCACGATCGCAGTAACTAATCGTGGCTTCTACGTAGCCAGAGAAAATGGAAACGATGTTGGCGTAATGGAATACGCACTGATCAAAGATATCAATCTCAGCCAGCCATATCCTGCTGGCGTGAAAGGTAGCAGCTTCATGGCATCAAAAAGACCGGACGTTTTACCAAGCTTGCATACGCCTTCGGGCCAAGACCGCTTCACCTGCGACGCGTCTATCCGCTCGGCCGGACAGCCGAAAACGCCGTAATCAGCAATCAAGCATAACTAAGACACACTGCGAGAACCCATGAAAAAGCCAGTCTGCGAAGGCGATGATACAAGTCACGGCGGCAAGGTCAAGTCCGCCTCCTCGTCGTTCAATCTGAACGGGCGCAAAGCCGCCGTCAAGGGCGATATCGTGTCGTGCCCTGAGCACGGCGACAACCCGATTATCGAAGATGGCCCGGGCTTCAGCGATCAGGGCCGCCGCCTTGTGGTCGATGGCTGTCGCACGCAATGCGGGAGCATCGTCATTGCGCGCAATCCGGGCGTGTCGATCGCATGAACCGGCGATGGTCGTTATCCAGCGTACCGCGTCAAGCTGACGCGCTCGCGCCACCGGTCTGGCTGCTAGTGGTGCTTTTCGGTGTTATTCAAGCGATAGGCGCGGCGCTACGTGTCTACACGTGGCCCAAGGGGCAGCCCGTCATGGTGCCGGAGTTCCTGATGGGCCTTATCGTGATTCCCTGGCTTTTTTGGCTGGGCGCGTGCGGCGCACTATTCTTTGCGTACCTGCAAGATCAGAACCGCGCCGTGTGGTGGAATTATCTGACCGAAGAGCACATGACAGGCTGGCGCTTATGGGCGCAGACGCGGGTCGTTGTGGTCGATAGCGTTGTGCTTTCGCCTGAGCCCGATCTCGCCGAGCGCATGCTCAAGCTTGAGGGAACGCTTCCGGACAATCCCGGTAAAGCGCTGCTGCTGTCGGAACCCGCGACACGCCAAGGCGGCGCACGACTTCAGTCGGTTTTCGATCAACTGCTTACGCCGCTTATTCCAGCGCTCACCCGCATGAAACGGGCGGACAAAATGGAAATCGTCTATCAGACCGAACGCGAGAACGATATCGTCCATCTACGCGCAGCATGGGACCGTTTTGAACTGCCGCATACACCCACGTTCCAGTGGCTCGCGCCCGATGCCGCATCGCCGCTGACCGGTCCGTGGTTCGCCGTGCGCCCGCCCGAGTGCCGGATCGTCATTGCATGTCAATTGCATTCCCCGGACGTGACGCCCAAGTTTTCCGAAGTGGCCGTCGCCTTGTTGTTGACCACCTCGAAGTTTGCCGCGCGCACGAAGATCAAGCCGCAGGCATCGATATTCAGGCCGATCACCGCCGATTTCAGCACCGCAGAGCACGCATTAGGAACGCTGTTACGCGCCGAGCAAACGCCCGTCGATAAACTCCGCCACTTCTGGTCGAGCCACCTGAACAAGATCACGGCACACGCGGTAGATGCCGCCGTGAAAGACTCCGCACTGAAGGTCGAGCATCACGACATCGACAAGGCGATTGGTAAAGGAGGCCCGGCGAACCGCTGGCTTGCTCAAGCGCTCGCCGCCGAGATGGTTCAGCACGGACAAGGCGCGCAACTCATCGCGGTCCCACACGCGAGCGGTGTGGCATGGAATCTGGTGGCATCGAATCCGGCTCCGGTGCTGAGGCCCGCGCACCCGCCGATCCACTATTTTTCCTGGCCGTTTCTGGCGATGGTCATCGCGTTTGTCGCGTGCCTGTTCTTTATTCTGCTACCCGACGGCCTGAGCGACACGCTCAAGATCGCCATGATTGCGGCCATTCCGGTGCTGGTCGTCGTTCAAATCGGCGCTGAAATATGGACGCTCAAGCGAACATCGCGAGCCTTCGCCAATGAAGTCCGCTGATATGTCAGGTGCAGTGATCGATATCTCCGTGAGCCGAACCCTAAAGAATAAAGTGAATCATTAAATGACTATCCGCTTCAGCGTGAAATACGCCGCTATGGTTATGGCAGTCGGTGCGCTCGTGGCATCGGCGGCGTATTTCGGCGGCACGCAGACCGCGTCACTGATATCCGAGCGCGGCGCGATGGTTGCGCTGATCGGCATCGTCTGCGCGCTCCTGATCGGGTTTCGCGGTCCTATCGCGAGCGGGTGGAACGCGCTGACGCGTGGCGCTGCACCTCATGACACAGCACCCCGTAAGGCTCTGAACACCGACGCCGCGCCCGATCAATTCGACGAGGACGAGGCGCATTCGCTCGGGAAACAAACGGCATCGAATCTTGATAGCCTCAAGTTCGCGTTGCGAGACCGTCCGCTGCGTCGTCAAGCCCGGTTGCTGATCGCCGGCGACGAAGCCGTTGTTACGCGGCTCATGCCCGAGTTGGTAAAACACGGATGGCTGAGCACCGGCCACGCGCTATTGCTATGGGGCAAACCCGACACGGACGGACGACCGGACGAGACATGGCTTCACGAGGTGTACAAGCTGCGGCGTCGCCGCCCGGTCGATGCGGTGATCCTGACGCTCGACGGCGACGCGGACACGTCGTTGCCGCGACGCGGCAGCAATGCAAATGGTGTGATCCTTGCGCGTATCGCTGACGTGCTGCATTGGTCCGCACCAGTTTATGTGCTGGATGTCGCGCAGACCGATGAATTCAACGATGGCCGCACGGCATTACTCGGCTGTGAATTCGCGCCCGACGCTAACGAAGGCGCAGTTGAATCAACGCTGCTCACGTTGCGCAGTCGGATCGGCCATATGAGCGTTGAACAGTTGATTCGAAGCTTTAAAGACCGGTACAGCAATCAACTATCGCAAAGACTCGATGCACGCAGTGCGCCGCTGGCTGCGTTGATCGCATCGCTGTCAAATCGCCAAGACCGGCATCAGTGGGTAAGCGGTGCGTTCTTCGCGCCGTATCCGGTGGCGATTGATTCGGCGGATGACGAAGCCGATCCTAGCGCGCTCACCGCAGCCGATCTGCCGCTCTGGACTCACCTCGCCATGATCTCGCGCAAGGCGCAAGGGCGGCGCATGAACGGGCATCCCGTAACGGTGTTTTCGACTATCGGGCTGTGCATCATTGGCTTGTGGATCGCGGGCATGGTCGTGTCGGGCATGACGAACGGACGTGACCTCGTTGAAGCACGCAGTACGATTCAGGCGCTAAAGACCGCGCCCGATCCCGCTGCACGTCTGCAAGCCTTGCTCGCGTTGCAGCAGAAGCTTGGCCCCTATGAAGAGCGCGTCGCGCATCAGCCGCCGTTGTGGTCGCGCTTCGGGCTGAATCAGGACACGGCGATTCTGGCCGCGCTGTGGAAGCCATATGGCGAAGCCAGCAAATCTTTGTTAGTGACGCCGATTCAGCAGAACCTCGAAGCCGCGCTGGTCGACCTGAGCCAGATGCCCACCGATGCCCTCGATGACCACGCCAATGCAGCCGCTCAGGACGGCCACAAGGCGCTTAAAACCTACCTGATGTTGGCGGAGCCGAACCGTGTCGATGCCGGTCTCATCACGCCGCAACTGATGCGTTACTGGTCCACGACTGCGAACGTTTCCATCGGCGCGAAGCTGGATATTTCGGAACGGCTGCTGGGGTTTTACGCGCAACACCTGAAGGCCCACAATGCATGGCGCATCCAGCCGCGCGCTGAACTCGTGAACGCATCGCGCCAAACGCTGCTGTCAGTCATTGGCGTGCGCAATTCGGAAGATACCGTCTATCAAAGCGTGCTGGCCGGTGTGGGCAACAAGTACCCCGACCAGACGCTGGCATCGCTGACTACGGGCACCGATACGCGCGGCCTCGTGCGTTCCACCGTCACGGTGCCGGGCGTCTACACGCGGCAAGCGTACGAAGGTTATGTCGCAGCGGCCATCACCGAAGCCGCCAAGAGCCGCGATGTGACGCGTGACTGGGTGCTGGCTAACACCGCAGATCAAGCGCCACCTGCCACATCAACAGACGCCCTTGAACAGTCGCTCACCACGCAGTATTTCAACGACTACGCCGAGCACTGGCAAGGCTTCATGAATGCGTTGCAATGGCAAGCCGCGCCGAACATTCCGGCTGCCATCGAACAGATGAAACTGCTCGCCGACGCGCGTCAGTCGCCTGTCATCGCGTTGATGAAATCGATCGACTATCAAGGCAACGCGGGCATACGTCAGGCGTCGTTGTCGGACACATTGGTTGCTAAAGCGCAGAACATGTTCGGTAAGAAAGACGATCCACAAGCAGCCGTTGCCAACGACGCGGGACCGCTTTCGTCCTCGTTCGGCCCGGTGCTTCGCATGATCGGACAGGTCAGTGAGACGTCGACAACCAAGGCCAACGCATCCGCCAGCGATGTCAGCCTGCAACGCTATCTCGAACGCGTCACTGCATTGCGGCTGAAGCTACAGCAACTGAGCAACGGCATCGATGGCGACGCTCAAGCGCGCCAACTCGCGCAAGCGCTCTTCCAGGGCAAAGGTTCGGAACTTGCCGATACGCAAGCCTACGCGCACCTGATCGCGGCAAGCCTCGGCGCGCAGTGGTCGGGCATGGGCGATGCGCTCTTCGTTCGCCCCGTCGCACAGGCCACTCACATCGTGCTGCAACCGGCACAGGCGAGCCTGAACGACGCGTGGCGGCAATCCATCGTCGCCAACTGGAACAAGTCGTTTGCGGGGCGTTATCCGTTCAACGACACGGACAACGATGCATCGATTCCTGAACTCGCCCGATTCCTTCAACCGCAAGGCGGATTGATCTCGTCGTTTCTCAGTGTGCAGCTCGCGGGCGTGCTGGAATTGCAGGGCGATCAATGGGTGGAATTAAACACGCGCGGCGGCGCATTGCAATTCGATCCGGTGTTCCTGAAGGCCGTGAACACGCTGCAACGCGTTGCGGGGCATTTAATGCCGCAGGGTGAGCCGCAGTATCGATTCGACTTCAAGCCGATTCCGACACCGGGCATCACCGACACGTTGCTGACCATTGATGCGCAGAAATTGCACTACTTCAACCAGCGCGAACGATGGCAAGGTTTGCAGTGGCCATCGAACGACCCGCAAGTCGCCGGCACGCGGTTGCAATGGCAAACCGAAACAGCGGGCACGAGCAAGAATTTCGAATTCGCGGGTCGCTGGGCGCTGATCCGGATGCTCGAACGTGCCAAAGTCGAACCAATCGACAGCGCCACGTTTCAGCTTACGTGGCAGGCCGCGCCCGATACAAGCATGACGCGAATAGCGGCATTTTCAGTCCCCGCATCGAACGCGCGAACGTCGTCCCATCACGCCGCGGACGATTGGAGCGGTTCGGCGGATGACGCATCGCCCGGCCATGCGTCACTCGATAGCCTCGTCACGCAAGCACCGCTTATCGCTGCGCCCGCGAACCTGACTTATCCGCTCAGCTATTTCATGCGCACTGACATCGGCAAGGGTCCGCTGGAATTGCTCGTGTTGAAAGGCTTTGTTTTGCCGAACCGCATGTTTATTGAGAAGACGCGCGTGACGCCGCCGAGCAACGACGCGAGTCCTCCACCCTTGCCGAAAGCCGCACGCGAAGCCGCTAAACAGGCCGCCACGCCGCTACCAAGCGGCGATCTGGGTCATTCGCTGTGAAGTCGCGTTCGTCGTCACGGGGTAAGATTGCGGCAATCCTCCTGGCTCGATCGCCGTTATCGCCAAGACTAACCATGGGACGCATCGTCCTGAGCGTTCTCATGCTTGTCACGCCGGTCTGTGCATACGCCCGGGTTGACGCAATCAGTGCAGGCATATGCGTCGGCTTGGGGAGGATCGCCACATTGACCGCAATACAACGTGACGCGGGCACGCCCGAAAACCAAATGACAGGACAGGCGATCAAGTCGTTCTCGGACAACAACCTGCCTGCCATCCTGATGCTCATACATAACGTGTACACCGACAGCGTCATGCGCCGCCTCTCACCGGCCAAAACGGGCGAGGCGTATCGCGAGGTATGTCTGACCCAAGCGCAGTAGGGACGGCACCAACGCGCCGTTCGCCGTCGAGCGGGCACGGTGCCGCTGGGCTATGCGGCCTTCGCCAGCGAAAACGGCATTGAAATCGCATTGCCCGCCGCCATAACCTGTTCAAGGTGCGCGCCGAGCCGGTTCCACGCGTCGCAGATTTGCGTTTCGTAGTCGTGGCGCATATAAATGCGGGCGAGCTTCGTCGAGTTGCCCGAATGCTCGCCCTTTGGCGTGTGTGCGAGGCACTTATGGATGATGGCCTCGTTGCCCCCCAGACGCTGCATCGTGGTCGCACTCCACCAAGAAACCGAGTCGTAAAGACGCGTGAGCCCGTAACCCACAAAAATGACGTCAATATGCCCGACATGGACGCCCCTGACCGTGGTCGAGAAGATCCAGCGAGCTCGTGAATACCACGGTCAATGTCATCATGCTGACCACGGAAAGCAGCCCGGCCATGAAAGAGCGGGGCAAGGCAGCCGGCGTAAAGCGCTGGATCGTCAAGCCGTTCAAAAGTGACGCCGTGCTGGAAACCTTCAGGAAACTGGCAAGCTAAGCGGGCCTTAAAACTCGGCATCCAGCTCGTCGATCTCCTCGACCTCCTCCTGCGCATCCGCTATCCACTGCTGCATCTCCGGCAAGGCGAGAATGCGCTGCGCATACTCGACAATCTCCGGCTCGAGCTTGACGTCGTAAGTAACAAAGCGCGTAACGACCGGTGCGAACATCGCATCGGCAGCGCTCAAGCTGCCGAACAAATAGGGGCCTTCGTATTGCTTGAGGCATTCGATCCAAATCGCCGTCACTCGTTCGATATCCGTCTGCGCGCGTGCCCAGATCGTGAAGTTCGGAAAGTGCGCTTTGATATTCATGGGCAACGCCGAGCGCAACGAAGCGAAGCCTGAATGCATTTCTCCGCAAATAGAACGACAGTGCGCGCGCAAGCGCCGGTCAGCAGGCAGCAATCCGGCTTTCGGGCGCACTTCGTTCAGGTATTCCGCAATCGCGAGTGTGTCCCATACCTTGATGCCATCATGGACCAGACACGGAACGAGAATGGATGGCGAGAGCAGCAGCAATTCGGCGCGCGCGCCGGGATCGTCCATGGGCATCACGAACTCTTCGAACGGCAGCCCGCTGAACTTGGTGAGCAGCCAGCCTCGCAGCGACCACGACGAATAATTTTTGCTGCTGATAGTGAGCGTTGCTTTCGTCATCTGATGCTCCTCGGCGGTTCAGGCGAAACACGCGCGCCCAAATTCGCGGCGCAGTGCAGACACGCACCAAAAGACGGCATGTCCAGTGCGCGTTCAGGAATGCTGCAAGGGATGTGCCACTTTTAACCGCCCTCATGCCGACGCTGCACGTTGGCATATGTATTGCGTTGTTTTGTACGACTCGACAATACGCGCTCAAGCGAAAGGCGATGAACCCATTCGCATACTCCGGCTATCAGGCAATGGCAGACCTTACGCTGCCAATGCGCCACGGCGCGGCACTGGTCCATCACGCGCTCGATGCGTGGCCGTTTCTCGCCGATACACCTCAAGGCCGGTCACTGCGAGCCACATGCGATCTGCTGGGACTGTCAGCACTCACGCATAGCCGGCGCCCATTCGCTATCGACTCGGTGGAGATGGACGGCAAGAGCGTACTCGTGGCCGAGGAGATCACGTTCGCCACGCCATTCTGTTCGTTGCTGCATTTTGCGAAGGAAGGCGGACCTAAACAGCCACGGGTGCTTGTGATCGCACCCATGTCCGGCCACTTCGCCACGCTCCTGCGCGGCACGGTGCGCACCCTGCTGCCTGACCACGACGTCTACATCACCGACTGGATCAACCCTCGCGACGTCTCGCTGGCGCAGGGCCGCTTTGGCTTTGATGAATACGTCCAGCATGTGATTGACTTTATCGTCGCGCTAGGACCCAACACCCACGTGCTGGCGGTCTGCCAGCCGACCGTTGCCACTCTCGCGGCGGTGTCGCTGATGGCCGCAGACGATCATCCGCTGCAACCCGCCAGCATGACGCTGATGGCCGGGCCTATCGACACGCGTATCAATCCGACTTCGGTGAACGTGCTGGCGAAGAGCAAACCGCTTGAATGGTTCGAGCGGAACCTGATCAGTGCCGTGCCGTGGGGTTTTGCGGGCGCAGGCCGGCGCGTTTATCCCGGCCACACCCAACTGATGGCATTCATGTCGATGAATCCGACACGTCATTTCGACGCGTTCGAAGACATGGTGTATCAGCGCGCCAAGGGCGACCCCGCGAAGGCCGAGGCCATCCGCGTATTCTATGAAGAATACTTCGCGACCATGGATTTAACGGCCGAGTTTTATCTCGAGACCGTCGACACCATCTTTCAACAGCATGCATTGCCGCTGCATGAACTGGAAGTACGCGGGCGCCACGTTGATCCGTCATTGATCCGGCGGACCGCGCTGCTCACCGTTGAAGGCGAGCGCGACGATATCTGCGCGGTCGGCCAGACGCTTGCCGCGCAGGAACTGTGCAACAAATTGCGCCCCTACATGAAGACCCACCATGTGCAAACAGGTGTCGGCCACTATGGCGTGTTCAATGGCAAGCGTTGGGAGCGCCATATCTATCCGCGCGTGCGCGCAATGATTCACGACAACGAGCCAAGCCCGATTGTCATCAACGCGCGTGCGCAGCCTTTGCAATCATTGGCGCCGCTCACACGCCCTGTCGCACCACGCATGGATGTGAATGTGCAGTCCGAAGGGCCTTGATATGCTGGTCGAGAACGCCGCCTCAGCCGCATTTCAAGCAGGTTGCCGGCTCTGCCACGGCGTGAAAGCGGGAACCTCGCATGGCCCCTTTGCGTCGATGGTAGTGAAGTTGGCAGGCCCGACTATCTCCAGATACTCCATGTCCTCGGAATAATCGAAGAGGTAATGCACGATCCCCGGTGCCTGATGCACGCAGTCGCCGGTCGCGACCAGTGTCTCTTTGTCGCCGTACATGAAGCGCGCCCAGCCCTTGAGCATGATCACAATGTGGAATTCAGCCTCATGACGGTGCCATCCCGTGCCTTGCTCTGGTGCATTATTGGCTTTCACGAGTTGCGCGATCACCTTGCCGCCAGTCGCTTCTGCGATGCCTAAATCACGATAAAGAAAAAAATCGCGCAACCCCTGATCTTCATAAGGGGTGTCTTGTGGCCGGATATGCGAAAAGCGAGTGGCAAGTTCGAACGTTTCAGATGACATGGGCACGCTCCGGTTGGGCAGCAAAATTGTCGAATGAAAAGGGCTAGCCACTTTGCTATGCATCAAGCGTTCCAACTTTACCGGTTCAATGAAACGGCAATCAGATGACTTATTACGGTCTTCCCTGGACAAAAGCTAGGGCCTGCGCTCGCGAAAAAGTGGCATTTAAAAAGCACATTCACTCACTGGCAATTCGCGCGCAAACTCCATCAAAGACATTGCCCATAAACGAGCGTGTGTTGCTAAACTTGGTTCCGTAGCGTTTCGTGCCGGGTTGCAGCGCGAGCCATCCTGGGTACGTTCACTGGAGAGATCGACACCATGTCCTACATCAGCGTCGAGATCAGAGACTACGATGAATCGCGAAAAGTGGTCACCGTCGCGTTCAGTGAAAAATGGCCCGTCACACTGTCCTCTGCCGTCATAGCCGAGTTGACCCTTGAAGACTGCGACACCATCGGCCGCGACGGCGAGTTGGTCGAAGCAGTTCTGACCGATGACGAAGCCTGCGTCCTCAAGATGCTGTTCGAAGACGAGGGCACCATTGAAGACTTTCTCGCCAATCCCTCCAGGCTAATCGGTTGCACAAGCGAACTCGACGAATAAGCCAATTGCGCTTAGAAAGAGCGAGCTTTATCTCACGACCCGCAAAAGACCTGACTGGTCAACGACCCTGTTTTGCACGTTCAGGCAAGAACGCGCGAGGATCGGTCTATCGCGCAAGCATCGCATCATGGTTCCATGAGGCTTGATCAGCAAGGAGCCAATGATGCAGAAAACATGGTTTATCACAGGCGCAAGCCGCGGCCTTGGAGCGCTTATTGCCAAGGCCGCGATCCGGGCAGGAGATCGGGTCGTCGCCACGGGGCGCAAGCGCGAAGATATCGTCAAGAGCCTGGGGCAGGACAACGACCAACTGCTTAACATCGCGCTGGACGTGACGGACGCACCCCAGGCGCACGCAGCGGTTGAAGCCGCCGTGTCGCGATTCGGCGGTGTCGACGTACTCGTGAACAACGCGGGATACGGCCATCTGGGATTCTTCGAAGAGAACACGATCGAGGACGTGCAAGCCCAGTTCGCCACCAACCTGTTCGGCGTTTTCAACGTGACGTGGGCTGCACTGCCCGTCATGCGCTCCGCTCGGCACGGACGCATCTTCAACATCTCGTCGCTTGCCGGTATCCTCGGTGCGGAAGTGGGCTCGCTTTACTGCGCCAGCAAGTTTGCGCTCGAAGGTTTCTCCGAGTCCCTGGCGAAGGAAGTTGCACCGTTCGGTCTCTTCGTGACGATTGTCGAGCCCGGTCCTTTCCGTACCGACTTCCTCACCAGCGAATCGCTTCGGTTAGGGAAAAAATTGGTGGCCGACTACGATGACCGGCGCGAGCGGTTGCGCTTGTCCTTCGAACAACGCAGTGGCCAGCAACCGGGCGATCCTGTGAAGCTCGCACAAGCACTAGTTGATCTGGCAAACGAGGCCGAACCGCCGATGCGTTTTGCCGCCGGATCGATTGCCGTCAATGCAGCGGACGCAAAACTCGCCGGCATGCAAGCCGAGCTCAATCGCTGGCGCGCGCTTTCGGTCGCGACTGACGGTGACTACGCCGCCTAGCGGTTTCATCTGCCTGGATTACGTCAGCGTCACATCGAGCGGGCGCTGAGCGGCCGGTGCCGGCCTCGCCTCTATCGCTCATGAAGAGCTTCGGCGCGGCGATTCAATTCGCCTGCTGCCGTCTCAAACACCCTATTCCACCGCCGCGGACAAAATCGTGGTCTCCTGTCGTTTCGCGTCGCGAGCGCTCAGCCTGCGCGTCCGCTGGCCCTGACGCCGGAATTTTTCCTGCCGCCCACAATATTCCCGATCGTGAAACGTCTTCACCTGTATGGAACAGCCGCCGCCCACGAACCCGATGATCGATAGAGATAGCGACATCACCGCAACCGTCTTGCGTGAGCGGACGAAACTCGGGAACTTCATCCGGCGTCGCGTGCGTGATCCAAGCGACGCCGAAGACATCCTGCAGGACGTACTCCACGAGTTCGTGCAGGCGTACCGGCTTCCCGAACCGATTGAACAAGTCAGCGCCTGGCTGTTTCGCGTGGCGCGTAACCGCATCATCGACCGCTTCCGAAAGAAGAAAGAGCAGCCGCTGAGCGAGATGGCCGGGACCAGCGCGACCAGCGATCACGCTGATGCCGTCGACGACGAATACCGGCTGGATCTGGCGCTGCCTGCACACGATGCCGGGCCGGAAGCCGCCTATGCCCGGTCGGTGCTCTTGGCGGCCCTGCAACACGCGCTCGACGAACTGCCGGAAAACCAGCGCGAGATTTTCGTGGCCCACGAGATCGAGGGACGCAGCTTCAAGGAATTGGCTTCGGAGAGCGGCGTGGCTTTGAACACGCTGCTGGCGCGCAAGCGTTATGCGGTGCTGCATCTGCGCGCCCGCTTGCAAGCCGTCTATGACGAACTGGATATTTAAAGGAGAAGGTAGATGAGATTCAGACTGAGGTTCCTCGGCAAGGCGCTGCTGGTGATCGTGGGCATTGCGGTGTTCGGATGGATGGTGATGACCTTATGGAACTGGGTGGTCCCTGCGCTGTTCGTCGGCGCGCGCGCGATCGATTTTGCCCATGCGCTGGGCCTCTTGATCCTGAGCCGGATCTTGTTCGGCGGATTCCGGGGCCATGGCGGCTGGCGTGGGGGGCGGCAGTGGCGCCGGTGGGAACAGATGACACCGGAGGAGCGGGAGAAGTTTCAGAAGGGCATGCGCTGCGGCCGCGGCCGCGGCAAGCCGCAAGAGGATGCGGTATGAGCAATACGCCGGCATCCGCATGCAAGCAGGCACCGGGCGTGATCGTGCCCGTTGTGAACTTCAACCGGTGCGAGGGCAAGGCCGATTGCGCAGTCGTGTGTCCCGAGAATGTTTTCGACATCCGCCGGATCGACACCGCCGACTATCAGCGCTTGGGGACGATGCAGAAATTCAAGCTCCGGGTGCACGGCATGAAGGTCGCATACACGCCGAACGCCGATGCGTGCCGGGCATGCGGTTTATGCGTGAGCGCGTGTCCCGAACGAGCCATTACCTTGGCCCGGATGAGTTGACGGCGCCCCCGCTGACGCGGCCAAGCGAATGGTCCTGATCGCGTCGGCGCCGGGCATTTTCCGGCCGAGCGGAGCCGGTACTAAGGCGACGCTCAAGATTTTCGCCGATTTAATCGCGAATGCCGCTGTTAGCGGTGTAATGCGGTCGCAAGCGGCGGCCCAAGCAATCGGCGTAGCAATTTAGTCTTTAGATTTAGGCGCTTAAGCGGATCAGCGGGGTGCCCCGAAACGCCCCACCGCCCTTCGCGACAGCATCGAAAACCCTCGATTTGAGGGTTGCGGCGCGAAACGGCGGGCCGGTTCAGCCCTCTTGAAAGCAAAATCAGGCAAAATTCGATGGTTAACCCCGGTCGTTGACGCAGCCGGCGGCGCCCCCAACCCATTTTTCTTGAGATAAGCGATGAGTACCGAGCAACCTACCATCATCTACACCCTCACCGACGAGGCCCCGCTGCTGGCGACGAGCTCCTTCCTGCCCATCATCCGGACGTTCACCGCGCCGGCAGGAATCCGCGTCACCACCAGCGACATCTCGGTCGCCGGCCGCATCCTGGGCGAGTTCCCGGAATTCCTGACCGAAGAGCAACGGGTGCCGGACAACCTGGCCGAACTGGGCCGCCTGACGCTGCTGCCCGAAACCAACATCATCAAGCTACCCAACATCAGCGCATCCCAGCACCAGTTGATCGGCGCGATCAAGGAACTGCAGGGCAAGGGCTACAAGATCCCGGATTTCCCTGAGGAACCGAAGACCGACGCTGAGAAGGCGATCCGCCAGCGTTATTCCAAGTGCCTGGGCAGCGCCGTCAACCCGGTGCTGCGTGAAGGTAACTCGGACCGCCGCGCGCCTGCCGCCGTCAAGAACTACGCTCGCAAGAACCCGCACAGCATGGGCGAGTGGAGCATGGCTTCGCGCACCCACGTGGCGCACATGAAGCATGGCGACTTCTATCACGGCGAAAAGTCCATGACCGTGGACAAGGCTCGCGACGTGAAGATGGAACTGCTTACGCAAAGCGGCAAGACCATTGTGCTCAAGCCGAAGGTGTCGTTGCTGGACGGCGAGATCATCGACAGCATGTTCATGAGCAAGAAGGCGCTGTGTGACTTCTACGAAGAACAGATGGAAGACGCGCGCAAGACCGGCGTGATGTTCTCGTTGCACGTGAAGGCCACGATGATGAAGGTCTCGCACCCCATCGTCTTCGGTCATGCCGTGAAGATCTTCTACAAGGAAGCCTTTGAGAAGCACGGCAAGCTGTTCGACGAACTGGGCGTGAACGTCAACAACGGCCTCGTCAACCTGTACGACAAGCTGGAAAGCCTGCCGACTTCCAAGCGCGAAGAGATCATCCGCGACATGCATGCGTGCCACGAGCATCGTCCGGAACTGGCGATGGTGGATTCCGCCAAGGGCATCTCGAACCTGCATGCGCCCAACGACATCATCGTGGATGCATCGATGCCGGCCATGATTCGCATTGGCGGCAAGATGTGGGGCGCCGACGGCCGTCCGAAGGACACGAAGGCCGTGATTCCTGAAAGCACGTTTGCGCGGATCTATCAGGAAATCATCAACTTCTGCAAGACCAACGGCAACTTCGACCCGGTCACGATGGGCACGGTGCCCAACGTCGGGCTGATGGCGCAGCAGGCCGAGGAATACGGCTCGCACGACAAGACCTTCGAAGTGTTGGAAGCGGGCGAAGCGCGCATTGTCGACATCGCCACGGGTGAAGTGCTGCTGACGCAAAACGTGGAAGAAGGCGACATCTGGCGCATGTGCCAGGTCAAGGATGCGCCGATCCGCGACTGGGTGAAGCTGGCCGTCACGCGTGCCCGCAACTCGGGCATGCCGGCTATTTTCTGGCTGGACCCGTACCGTCCGCACGAAGCCGAAGTGATCAAGAAGGTCGAGACGTACTTGAAGGATCACGACACCAAGGGCCTGGACATCCAGATCATGTCGCAAGTGCGCGCGATGCGTTACACGCTGGAGCGTGTCATCCGAGGGCTGGACACGATCTCTGTCACGGGCAACATCCTGCGTGACTACCTGACCGACCTTTTCCCGATCATGGAGCTGGGTACCAGCGCCAAGATGCTTTCCATTGTTCCGTTGATGGCTGGCGGCGGCATGTACGAAACCGGCGCGGGCGGTTCTGCTCCGAAGCACGTCAAGCAACTGGTTGAAGAGAACCATTTGCGCTGGGATTCGCTGGGTGAATTCCTGGCGCTGGCGGTGTCGCTGGAGGATTTGGGCATCAAGACCGGCAATACGCGGGCCAAGGTCCTGGCTAAGACGCTGGATGCCGCCACGGGACAACTGCTGGAGAACAACAAGAACCCGTCGCCCAAGACTGGACAACTGGACAACCGCGGTAGCCAGTTCTATCTCGCGATGTACTGGGCCCAGGAACTGGCAGCGCAAACGGAAGATGCAGCCTTGGCCGCTCAGTTCGCGCCGTTGGCGAAGCGACTGACGGCGGACGAGAAGACCATCGTGGATGAGTTGTCAGCGGTTCAGGGTGAGGCGGCGGACATTGGCGGCTATTACAAGCCTGACTTCGAGAAGCTGGAGTCGGTGATGCGTCCCAGCAAGACGCTGAACGCTGCGCTGGCGGCAGCTCAGGCTTGAGGCGTTTCATTGGCTTGTAGCCTATGATCGCTTTCTTCCGGTTTCGGCCGGAAGAAAGCGCCAGCAGCGTAGATTTTTGCGGGTATTGGCACGGCTAGTTCAACAGGATTTTCCGGGCCGGTTTTCGTCCAATTTAGTTTGTATCACTATCTATTATTTGGCGGCCGGGCAACTCCTCATCCCCAGCCGATCTTCCTACTACAACGCCAGACTGCCCATCTCTCCATAAGCACGATTCAACCACACCTTGACGCGCTGTCGCTCCAGCAAACCAAGCCCGGAAGCTGCTCGATCCGGGTGATTCACGGCAGCCCAAAAACTGACACCATGTTGATCGATTTTCTGCATCGTGGTATCGGGCAAGCGCCTCAGGCTGATCACACTGGCGCCCAGCGCTTCGGCCCGGGCGAGTTCCCCTGACGCTTCCAGAATCTCGAAGCGATCCCCGCGAACCTCATTCAGGACGATGACCAGCTTGATCCGTCCGCCGAACTGATCGAGCCACTGCCGCAGCAGGTCGACCGAATCGCGCCCGGCGTCCATGACGTGCCACCAGGTCAGCGTCAGCCCATGCTCTTGCGAGAGACCAATAACATCCGCGTCGTCGAGCCATTTCCCGAGAGACTGCTGCGTCTGCGCAGCAAGATCAACCAGGATGCGCCGCTGAGGATCCTCAAGCGCATGTTCAATGATGGGGTCCAGGCTATCGTGACGATCAAGCACGGCCGGTGCAGCAAAATCCGCATAGAAGCGCAATAACGCGCCGTGCGATTTGTCGGTGTCGAAACCCGTGAACGGGATGCTCCGATCAACAAAATACTGGGCTAATACGCGGGCGACGAGCGATTTGCCGACGCCTCCTTTTTCGCCACCGATGAAGTGGATGTAGCTCATTGCTGCGGATCCTTTGTCGAGGAGCGGGCTGGGTGGAGACAAGAATATCGCGTTTCGATGACGTAACAGCGACTTGGGTAACAGCGGCTTAGGCTACACGGAAAAGAAATGAGTGACAGCAGCACGCTGTACTCTCGCATGGATTTGTTAAATCGGACGGAAGCTGAGCTTGGGGCGGGCCATGAGTGACGCGAGCGCGCCCGACCTGGCAAGACAGCAAATGGAACGCATGCCCGCGCCTCTGAATAGAGCAGCCAATGTGTCGCGAACCAAGGGAAATCATCTGCGATTGAATTCTCCCCGACAACAGTTCCAAGGTTCCGACTAGATCGCTCGCCGGTAATTTTGAAAGAAAACGGTCTAACGATCGTGTTTTGTCCGAGTAGACGATTCCGGCGGGCTGCGGTATGTTGAATCACCGGCTGCAATAAGTCGCCCTGTTTTAAGAATGTTAGGCAAGCGACCTGCTGCGAATCAACAAAAATGCCATCAACCCGGATCTTGCTTGCCAAGCGACTCAAGCTGACAACAGCCGCTCTGTGCGTTCTGGTCTTGAGCCTTGCCGCGCCTTTGCTCCTGCATCAATCACGCGCCTATTCATTGGCGGAGAATGGGGTTCAATCATTGGACCGCTTTCGCGCCGCATTGCTCGCCATGGAAAGCGTGTCGGCGGAACGCGGCCCCGCCAACGGCGCGCTAGGCGCAGACGCCCGGAGTGCACCATCGCTGCGACTGCCCTTGATCAATGCGCGCGCCGAAAGCGACCGGCGCTTGGCCGTGTTGCGCTCACTGATCACAAGTCAGGCGTGTCCCGACTGCGCGGTTGAACGCGCGTCGGTCGATGCAGTACAAACACGGCTTGTCGCGGCCCGCAAGCAAGTCGACGGCCTCATCGCCCAGCCCATAGAACAACGTGACCATGATGCCGTCCTAAGCGCGGTCAACCAGATGATCGCCGTCATTCCCAACTTCGGGCCGCTGGCAAATGCCAGCGCAGCGGGCATTGTGCGCGGGGACCCCAACGCACTGAATTGCGTCTTGACCGCTCGGTTGACCGCTGAACTTCGTGAACAGGCGGGGCTTCTAGGGTCGACCTTCACTGCCGCGCTGACCGCTCGCCGGCCCTTGAGTGAAACCGAATTATTCGCGCAAGAACGCGCTAAAGGACGTATAGACGAATTGCGCAGCCTGATAGCTGCCCGAGTAGAACACACACCGATCAGCGCAAGCACCTATCAGCGCCTCACCAGCGTCTATTACGACACTGGCCTGAGCTATATGGCGCACGTCCGCGACATGGCAAGGCGGCCGGAAGGAGCCAATCTCACGGCTGCCGGATTGGCCGCAGAGTATGTGCCGACCATGAGGCCGATCGTGCAATTTCGCGACTACGTGCTGGATCTGGCGGACAAAGAAGTCAAAGGGCATCGTAATGATTCGCTGATGTTGCTGGTTGCAAGCGCAATGGGTAGCGCGGGCGTTCTCTACCTGTTGCTGATTGCGTCCGTGTACTTCAAGCGGCGATTCGTCCAGCCGTTTATTGAAGCCGCGGACATCATCATGGCAATCGCCGATGGAAAGCTCGAGACGCCCATCCCTCACGGTGAACACCGGCTTGAGATCCGCAGCCTGTTTCACGCGATCCTCGTGCTGAAGGAAAACAGCATCGAAAAAATGCGGCTGGAGCACGAGCGCAATATCCTGCTGCGCGAACTCGAGACCGTTGCCGACACTGACTTCCTGACGCGCTTGCTCAACCGCCGCGCGTTCGAACGCAAGGCGACCGCTTCGCTAAGCAGGCGCACTTCGTCCGAAGCCAAGCAGGTCCTCATCATGTTCGACGCGGACCGCTTCAAGCAGATCAACGACACCCTGGGCCACGCCGCCGGCGATCTGGCGCTGCAGACGATTGGAAGACTATGCAGCGAGATATGGCATAAGCCGGACATCGTGGCACGCCTCGGCGGCGAGGAGTTCGCTGTGCTGACAAAAGTCGATGACGCCAGCGAAGCCGTTGGTGCCGCCAACGAACTGCGGCGGCGGCTAGCGTCCACGGCGCTGGAACTGGATGGTGTCCGCTTTACAGTCACATTGAGCTTCGGGATCTCGCTCGCTTCGCAAACCGGGCGGGAGACGCTCGACGCCCTTCTGCTACGCGCCGACAAGCTGCTTTACAGCGCCAAGCTGGGCGGGCGTAACTGTATTGTGTCGGACATCGAAAGCTCGACAAGTCACTAGCATTGGCTTTAAGCAGCGTGCAGCATCTGGCCGCCGATCATTCCACCGTAGGCGTTCGCACGCGTACAGCGAGGAACTGCACGAAGGTGCGGACCTTGCTCGAATGGCGGCGATTCGGCAGGTAAGCCGCGTAGATCACCGAATCGCCCGCATGCGGATTGACGTCGATGTTTTCAAAGAGGCGCAGCAGATGGCCGGCACCGATCTCCGGCGCCACCAGCCACTCTGGCATCAGTGCAATGCCCCTGCCCGCGAGAACGGCTTCGAACAGCACGTCAGGGTTATTGGCAATCAGGTGGCCGCGCACTTCGACCCGTTCTTCCGTGGCTCCATGGCGAAACGTCCACACCTGCCTCGTAGCGCGATGGGGTCCGCCATACGCGAAGCGCAAGCATTCGTGATTAGTCAGCGCCCGCGGTTCAGCAGGCGTGCCGTGCCGCTCCAGATACTCATGGCTCGCCACGACAAAACGCTTGTTGTCAGCCAGCTTCCTGACGACCAGGTTTTCATCGCGTGAGGGCAAGCCGATTCGAATCGCGACATCGATCCGCTCTGCGGCCAGATCGACATAGTGGTCGGCGACCACCACGTCGAGGACCACACGGGGATACTCGCTCAGGAAGGTGGCAAGGTGCGGCGCCAGGCACAGCCGGCTATATGCCGTAGGCACGGAGATGCGCAGCGCGCCAACGGGCGCTGCGCCGCTGTCGAAGATGCTGTCGTCGGCTTCAGCCAGGTCGTCCAGCACCTTGCTGATTTGCTCGACGTAAGCGGTGCCGGCGTCGGTGAGGCTGACGCGCCGCGTAGTGCGCGTCAGTAGCGCGGTGCCAAGCGACGCTTCGAGCGCATCCATCAGGCGTGTAACTGAGGAAGTGGCCACCCCCAGGCGCTGGGCGGCCTTGGAAAAACCGCCGGCCTCAGCCACTTCCAGCAACGTCGTCAATGCAACCAGTTTGTCCACTTTGATGGCTCCGCTGCCCGAGCGTTGCGTGGCACGCAACGCGAGATTGCTCTGCGAACGTATTCTACTAACGAATTGCAATCGATATCCTGTGTGCAATCTTCTTCAGGAGCGCGCCGTGCAAGCCATCGAAATCTCTGTCAACTACGACTTCATATGTCCGTGGTGCTGGATCGGCCACCTGAATCTTGCGTCCGGAATTCGCGCAGCCAACCTGCCGGTGCCCGTTTCAATCCAGTATGTGCCGTTCGAATTGAACCCGACGATGCCCGCGCACGGAATGGACCGGCGCGAATATCGGACGGCCAAGTTCGGCAGTTGGGTACGCTCCCAAGGTATGGATGCGCAGGTTGCGGCCACAGGCCTGGCTGCCGGCGCGCAATTCAACTATGACAAGGTCGGCAGAACGCCTAACACACGCCTCGCTCATCAGTTGATGCAGTACGCGTTGAGTATCGGCGACGCGCACAAGACCGAAGCGCTCTATCAGTCGATATTCGTCGCGTACTTCTCGGAAGGACACGATATTGGCCTGCTCAGCATATTGGTCGAGATTGCCGTGAAAAACGGCTTCGACGCTGCCGCGGCAGAGGACTACCTGACGCAAGACCGCGGTCTTGCAAAGGTCGGCGAAGCGCAGCAGCTCGCGCAACAGCAAGGCATTCGTTCGGTGCCGACCGTGTTCATCGCGGGCGAAGCGATCAGCGGAGCGCAACCCCCGGCGGTGTTTTCCAACGCGTTGCGATCGGCGCTCGAGCGGAGCACAGCATGAGCGCTGGCACTGGCGACTGCGCTGGCATCGGCGCCGCGCACAGCTTCGGCTCGGTATCCACATGACCGACCTTGGCGTTCTCGCTCGGAAAACCGCCTGACGAACATCGAACATCAAACCAAATTTGACCACTGAAGGATCCATCGCATGACGCCTAACGCACCTGCTGCCGACCGGAACGGCGGCACAGTCAAGCTAACCCAGGGCATGATCGCGCTGTTCGCGTTCTGCTGCGGCGCGATCGTCGCCAACCTCTACTACGCGCAACCGATCACCGAGCTCATCGCGCCCGACATTCACATGTCAAGCGGCACGGCGAGCCTGATCGTCTCGCTTACGCAGATCGGCTATGCATTCGGACTTTTCTTCCTGGTTCCGCTCGGCGATTTGCTGGAGAACCGCAAGCTGATGATCACGACAGCCATTGTCTCGATCTTCAGTCTGGCGCTGGCAGCCGTCACGCATCAGCCGAACGCGTTCCTGGCGGTCTCGCTGCTGGTCGGTTTCAGCTCGGTCGCCGTGCAGATCCTGATCCCGCTGGCCGCGCACCTCGCGCCCGACGAATCGCGTGGCCGCGTGGTCGGCAACATCATGAGCGGGCTTCTGCTCGGCATATTGTTGTCACGTCCGATCTCAAGCGTGGTGGCCGGTCATTTCGGCTGGCGCGCCGTATTCGGCTCGGCGGCGGTGTTGATGGCGATCGTGACGGCAGTCCTGGCATTGACAATCCCGCGCCGTCAGCCTTCGCATCAGGCGACCTACTTTCAGTTGATCCATTCGCTTGGCGAGCTGGTTGTGACCTTGCCGGTACTGCGTCATCGCGCGCTGTATCAAGGGCTGATGTTTGGCACGTTCAGCCTCTTCTGGACCGCAGTGCCGATCGAGCTGACACGTCATTACGGCCTGTCGCAGAACGGGATCGCGGTGTTCGCGCTGGTCGGCGCAATGGGCGCGACATCCGCGCCTGTGGCAGGGCGGCTTGCCGACGCCGGGCACACGGTCCGCGCTACGCTGATTGCGCTTGTGGTCGGGGCGCTCGCGTTCACACCCGCGCTGATTCATCCGGCGTGGGGCGTGGGCGGACTCGTCGTGACCGGCGTTGTACTGGACTTCGCCGTGCAGATGAACATGGTGCTCGGCCAACGCGAGATCTATGCGTTACATGCGGCCAGCCGGAACCGTCTGAATGCCCTTTATATGACCAGCATCTTCATTGGCGGCGCGATCGGGTCAGCGCTCGCCAGCAGCTTGTATGACCATGGTGGATGGACGCTGACCGCGACGGTTGCGAGTGTATTTCCGATCATCGCGTTGCTTCATTACCTAGTGGTCGGCAGGTCGGTTGCTGCGGCGAACGCTTGACCGAAGTTGAGCGCTCCTCGCCTTGGCGGGGGCGCTTTGATGACGACGCAAGCGCCCCGGGAACGCGCGTTGTATGGCAATCAACTCGTGGACCGCGAGCTTGCAATGATGAAGCGAGGCCAAGCACTATTCGCGCTTAAAGAGAACACGGTCGACGGATCGCGCTTGTTGCGTGTCGTCTCAATTCGTCTGATTGTCACGCGCTGCGCAGTGCGATTGCCGGTCCTGCCGGCGTTCTCACCGCACAGCCGCAGCGGTGCTGCTGAAGCGCTGCTTCGCTTAGTTCGACAGCGCCGTTTGAATAGCCTCAAGCAGGCGCGGATCATCTGCCGTGACATCCGGCGAGAAACGGCCCACTACGCGGCCGTCCCTGCCAATCACGAATTTCTCGAAGTTCCACAACACATCGGGTGCCGGGTTAGGCTCAATGCCGTAGCCTTTGAGCCGCTCGCGAAACGGGCCGTCGCCGGTAGTATCCGGCTGCGTGCTGGTCAGCGTCTGGTACAGCGGATGCTGGTCGGCGCCGACCACTGATACCTTCGAAAACATCGGGAATTTCACGTCGTAAGTCAGGCTGCAAAAATCCTTGATCTCTGCGTCGCTTCCTGGCTCCTGCCCCTTGAAGTTGTTCGCCGGAAAGCCCAGCACTTCCAGGCCTCCGGCCCGCTTGTCCTCATAGAGTTTTTCCAGGGCTTCGTATTGCGGCGTGAGCCCGCACTTGGAGGCTACGTTCACGATCAGCAACACCTTGCCCTTGAACGGCTCAAGCGTAAGCGCCGCGCCGTCGATGGATTTCACAGGAATATCGTAGATTGTCTGGCTCATATAGGGGCTCAATGGAGAAAGGGATCGGGCGCTTGCGGGAACTGAGTTAAGCGATGCCTATCCTACTCCGGAACCGTTAGCCGCTGCACGGGTCGTCCATTCCCTTCAATGGAGCGACCTTCGTTGCGGACTGTCCTGCCAACAACGATGCCGCAATATGGTCACGCAAGAACGTAATCCACGTAGCGATTTTCGCGTCCAGATACTCGCGCGATGCATAGAGCGCATAAACGGTCGAGCTCTGTAATTCATATGTGGGCATCACCCGCACCAGTTCGCCGCTCCTGAGAAACGAGAGCGCCGTCAACAGGGGCAGCGGTGCGATGCCCATGCCTTCTCGCAGCGCGATTGCCAGCGCCTCTGCGGAGCTTACGCGCAACTTCGCCGGTGGCACATGGAACACCTCCGTTCCTCGCTCTGAGCTAAAAACCCACTTGTCCGACGCGAAGAATGAGGTCAGCAGTTGCAGGCAGCTGTGCATGCGCAGATCGGCGACGGTTTCCGGCGAGCCGGTATTGACCAGATAAGACGGTGCCGCGCAAAGCACCGTTGGCACGCTACATAACTGGGCCGCGACCATCGCCGAGTCAGGCAACGGGGAGTGCGTCACGTGCAACGACACGTCGAAGCCGCCCTCCAGAATGTCCGGCGCGTACTGGGAAAGCGTGAGGTCGACACGCACATCCGGATACTTCTCGCAGTACTTCGCGAGCGCTGGAATCACGTAGTACTGGCCGAAAGCGGACGGCGCGTGAAGCCGCAACACACCTTTGGGCAGCGCCTTCGCATCGCCCGCCTGCGCCTCCGCTATGTCGACGCGATCCAGTATTTCCCGGCATTGCTCAAGATAGCGGGCACCCGCTTCGGTCAACGCGACACGTCGCGTGGACCGGTTGAGCAAGCGACTGCGCAGATGCGTTTCCAGGTCGGAGACAGCCCGCGACGCTTGCGCCGTGGTGCTGCCCAGGAGCTGCGCGGCAGCGGTGAAGCTGCCTGTATCCGCAACCGTCACGTACATCCGCATTTTTCCAAGCTTGTCCATCGTTAATCCGATTCAATACGACAGATGTGCGACGCACACAACCGCCAATCCTCACTGGCCTTGGACGGTTCGCCAGCGCCCGGCGATGCGCCGCCGGAGGGAGGAAGTTGAGAAAACTCGTTCAGGCCAGCGGCTCAGCGTTCTCGTACAACCGGTCGAGCAAGTTACGCAGCGTCTTCACCTCGGCTTTGGTAAAACAGTTCACGGCAACGGCTTCATAGTGCTTCGCCAACGGCACAATTTCCCGTGTGAGATTCGCTCCGTCTACAGTGAGCGAAAGCTGAACCGCGCGCGCGTCTTCCTCGCTCTTCTCACGGGAAACGTAGCCCTGTGCGATCAGGCGATCGACGATACGAGACAGCGCCGACACGTCGACACACGCACGAACTACCAGCTCCGACAGACGTTGATGGGGTCTCTGTCCCAGTGAAGCGCACACCCGCCACTCCGTCAGGCTGAGCCCGTAGGGTTTGAGTGCCTTGGCGAACGCGTTTCCCATCCTGCTCCCCGCTCTCGACACCAGATACGGAACCGCCGCCTCCAGATCGTGCTCAACCGTGATGGATGCCTCGTGCCGTTTTCCCATGTGCTGCAACCCTCTTCACAGTACAGTTACTATTTGATTGATTTGTCAAGTATACCCGCCTTTCACACCGCAGCGAATCGTACGAAATTCTTTTGCCCACTCATCGAACATCGCTAGGGTATTCCCGAATTAGTATTTGATAAATCAAGCATATACTTCGGACACATTATTTGATTTTTCAAATAATGAATGACATGAGACGACCGTACCGCAGCCGTGTCGATGTCATCGACCCTTCACAATCGCCCCTTCGCCGCCCCGCCATCATGAAAGATAAAATTGCGTTAGAAGAGCATTTCGCCATCGATCTGACTATCGGTGACTCTCAGGTCTATGCGCGCCCCGAGATGTGGACGCAACTCAAGCAAAACCTTCTGGATTTTGAACAACAGCGGATCGAGCAAATGGACGAATGGGGCACGGCATTGTCGATCCTGTCGCTCAACTCGCCCGCCGTCCAGTCGATCCCTGATCCGCAAACGGCAGTCCAGGTCGCCAAGCGCGCCAACGACATTCTCGCTGAGCAAATTCAACGTCGTCCCGCCCGCTTTGGCGGTTTCGCTGCGTTGCCGATGCAGGACCCGGACGCAGCGGCGCTCGAACTCGAGCGTTGCGTGTTGCAACTTGGTTTCCACGGCTTCCTTGTGAACGGTTTCTCCCAGGTTGGTGACGAGCAGACTGTCGCCTACTACGATGCCCCGCAGTTCGCCGACTTCTGGGATCATGCCGCTGCGCTTGGCAAACCGTTCTATATGCATCCGCGCGACCCGCTGCCGAGCCGCGAGCCTATCTATGACGGCAGTCCCTGGCTGACAGGACCGACCTGGGCGTTCGCCGCGGAAACGAGCGTGCATGCGCTACGTCTGATGTCGAGCGGCCTGTTCGACCGGTACCCGACATTGCAGATGATCCTTGGGCACTTCGGCGAGGGCATTCCCTCGAACGTCTGGCGCATCGATCACATTCTGCGCAAGGGCCGTCGTGGCATACCTTGCGAACGCGAGATCGGCGACTACCTGCGCGAGAACGTCTATATCACCACCAGCGGCAATTTCCGTACGCCGACCCTGCTGTCGACGCTGCTCGAGGTCGGCAGCGACCGCATCATGTATTCAGTCGATTATCCGTTTGAAAAGCATGAAAATGCGGCACGATGGTTCGACAACTGCGAAATCAGCGAAAACGACCGCCGCAAGATCGGACGCGACAATGCGCAACGGCTCTTCGGCCTGAAGTAGAAGTCAATGCCGTAGAGGTCCGGAGCCACGATGAACAAGAAATCGGCTGCACTATCCGATCGCAGCAATAGCACGCCAACCGATGAGACGAGCGACGTAATCGATATTGCCGCGCTCATCGACAGCCATCCCCTCAGTCGATTCCAGATATGGGTGATGGTGCTCGTGGGTCTCTCGGTGGTGATGGATGGTTTTGACATTCAGGCCATGGGCTTCGTCGCACCGTCGATCATTCGCGAATGGGGTGTTTCCCGCGCGGCGATGGGGCCTGTATTCGGCACGAGCCTGATCGGCATGATGCTCGGGTCGCTGATCCTGGGGCCTGTCGCCGACCGGATCGGACGGCGGCCTGTGCTGATCGGCGCGACACTTTTTCTCTCCGTCTGCATGTTTGCGACCTCGTTCGCTTCGACGCTGCCACAACTCCTGGCGTTTCGTTTTATTACCGGCGTGGGGCTTGGCGGCATCATGGGCAACGCGATTGCATTGGTCAGCGAATACAGCCCGACGCGCAAACGGGCGACGCTGATGATGTGGGTCTCGTGCGGCTTTACGGGCGGTGCAGTGCTCGGCGGTTTAGCGTCGGCGGCACTGATTCCGGCGGCGGGATGGCGGTCCGTGTTCCTGTTTGGCGGCGCAGTTCCTCTTGCCATTGCGATAGCGATGCTCGCCTGCCTGCCAGAATCGATGCAGTTTCTCGTACTGCGTCAGCGCCGTCTCGCTCGTGTGAGCTACTGGCTTAGCAAGATCACCCCGCTCGTCGAAAGCGGTGCGCCGCATCGCTATCTCGTGCGTGAAAAAGCACTGACGGGCAGACCTGTCAGCGCACTATTCGCGTCCGGCCGCGCGCGCGTGACGCTGCTGCTGTGGGCCGTGAATTTCATGAACTTGCTGAACCTGTTCTTCCTGGCGAACTGGTTGCCGACCATTGCTGCCGATGCCGGATACAGCGTGTCTCGCGCGTCGCTTATTGGCACCACGCTTCAAGTAGGCGGGGTGATAGGAACGATCGCGATGGGACCGCTTATCGACCGTTGGGGATTCTTCCGAATCCTGGCGCCCGGCTATCTGATCGCGGCGCTGGCGGTCGCCGGAATCGGCCAGACTTCGCACGTTTCCTTCGCTCTGATGATGGCGTTTGTTGCGGTCAGCGGCTTCGGCATTGTTGGTGCGCAACCGGCGAACAATACGCTTGCGGCTACGGTCTACCCCACTGCGTTGCGCGCGACGGGAGTGGGCTGGAGCCTGGGTGTCGGTCGCGCCGGATCGATTGTCGGTCCTATTGTTGCAGGCAATCTAATGGAGCTGCACTGGTCGTCCGCCCACCTTTTTCTGGCGGCTGCAATACCCGCGGTGTTGTCGTGCGTGATGATTGCCGCGCTCTCGCGTGACAGGTTGTTTGCGTCATCGCCTGTTGCTGGCGAGGTGGAAATCGTGTGAGAGGGAACTTGGCGCGTAGTGTCGTTAGGGATGCTCGGTTTTTGGGGTGGTGGCAGAGGGGAGTGCTGGGGTGTTAGGGTCTGGGGTTAGTGGTCGGGGTTAGTGGTCGGAGTTAGTGGTCGGAGTTAGTGCCGGGGTGCTAGGTTCCTGCGTTAGCGGTCGGAGTCATTGCCGGGTTGCTGCTTTCAGCCTTAGTGGTCTGCCTGAGTTGGCTAATTTCTTTAGCACTGTTAGCCACTGTTCGTGGCGGCACGTCATTTCTTGGTCCTTAGCGACAAAGAAACGAAGAGCAGATACAGGTGGGGCCTTACCGGTTCCTGGGAAAATAGTGCTTGCCCGAGAGCACTGGTGGCGAAGCGTGTCTATGTCAGGATTCGCGAGAAGGAGGGGTTCAAACATCCGTGGCTCTGGCGAGCACCGTGCTTTTGGGGCACCTATGAATGGAAACTGCACGCTGTGGACACTTAGGGTAGCGTGGTTTGAAAGCGTTTTCTTTGCTTCGTTTCTTTGTCGCTAAGGACCAACAAATGACGCGCCGCCACGCGCAGTGGCTAACAGTGCTAAAGAAATGAGCCAACTCACGCAGACCACTAACACTGAAAGCAGCAACCCGGCATTGACCCAGACCGCTAACGCAGGAACCTGGCACCCCGGCACTGACCCCGACCGCGAACCCCCAGCCAGCAAACACCCCCAAAACCCGTCCACCGGCGCGAGCGAAACCCTAAAGTGGTGGTGCGCCATCGAACGCATCCTGAAGCAACGAACGAATCGCGTTGTATTCAACAGCGCGCGGATTCCAGTACGGATTGGCGCTGGCGATCTCCGCAGCCCGATCAAGCTGTGCCGCGTTCATCCCAATGTCTTTAAGCGCGACCGCAGCACCATTCGCCTTCGCGAGTTCATACACACCCATCGCTGCGTTGTCGTGCCCGAGTGCGCGCGCTATCCGCTTCATTGCATCAGGCGCGGCGCTCGCGTTGTAGGACAGTGCGTGGGGCAGGATGATCGTGTGCGTCGCCGCATGCGGCAGGTTGAAACTGCCACCAAGCGTATGACACAGCTTGTGATGCAAGGCCATGCCGACACTCCCCAGCACCGTGCCGCACAACCACGCGCCGTACAGCGCCTGCGACCTCCCGTGACTATCCTCTGGATGAGCGACAACCACCGGCAACGCACGCGCTAGTGACGCAGTACCCTCTTCCGCCATCAAGCTGATAATCGGATTGGCCTCGCGCGAATAGAGTCCTTCAGCAGCGTGCGCAATGGCATTGATACCACTTGTCAGCGACAGTTGCGCCGGAAGCGTCAGCGTCAATTCCGGATCGTAGATGACCGTCTTGGGAAGCACCCGCAAGTCCGTTCCGGTTCGCTTCAGGCCCGCTTCCGTCAAACCAAAAATGGGCGTCATTTCACTGCCGGCGTAAGTCGTCGGAATAGCGAGTATCGGTAAGTCTGATTCGAGCGCGATTGCCTTGCCAAGTCCAATGGTCGAGCCACCGCCCACCGCGATTGCGCAATCTGCGTTTAATCTTTTAGCCAATTGCCGCGCTTCGGTTGCGAGCTCCACCGGCACATGCATGACCGCGCGATCGAAGATGCCCGCCGCGCGCGCTCCCAGACGGGCGGCGAGTGCTTCAGCAACGTCGCGTTGTTGAGGCGAACACAGGATCAGCGCGCGCTCGGCGTTCAGGTTCAGCACTTCACGTTCAAGATGCCGCAGGCTACCTGCGCCAAACACCACTCGCGCCGCGCGCGCTGAATAGACGAAGTCAGATGCCTGCATTAGCCGTCTCCATGCTTAACGGTGCAAGCAGCGGCAAAGATTCGACCAGGTAGTCAACTTGAAACCGTGCGGTCCGAATACGGCCAAGTTGCTGCCTCACGCGCAGATGCTCGGGATGACCGGCATAGGCGTCAAGCGCATGCTGCGATTCGAAGTCGGTCACCAGGACAACGTCGCAGGCATAATCCGCGGCACTCGAATCCATACCGACTTCCAGATGGATCATGCCGGGGATACGTCCCCGCAACCCCTCGAAGCTGCGCTTGACGAGCTGACGCGACGCAAGGTTTTCCTCCGGCGTTTCTCCACTCACGCGCCACATGACGATATGCCGAATCATGCTGCAACCCCTTGGTAGTTCAAGACAAAATCATAGTCAAGGGTATAAAACGGCGTGCTCATGACAGTGCCGTCAGGCGCGATACCAGGTTCGTGCTTCACCCATTCAACGATCAGGTTCGACCGGACGCCGAACACCGCATCCGAATCCAGATACTGATCGCCGTCGCGAAACACGTGGGTAATCAGCGTGTCGTAACCAGGCGCCTTGATCCAGAAGTGCAGATGGGCGGGCCGCCACGGATGTCGCCCCAGTGCATCAAGCATTCTTCCGACCGGACCATCGTGAGGGATCGGATAGGCCTCGGCGAGAATCGACCGGAAATGAAAGCGGCCGTCGGCTTGCGTGTGCAACTTGCCTCGTGCGCTATGAACCATGTCGCCAACGTCATCAGTCGTTTTCTGCACGTCGTAAAAACCGTCTTCGTCGGACTGCCAGACATCAACTGACGCATTGGCAACCGGCTCGCCGTTCACGCCGCGAATCTGACCCTGCACAAAACACGGCGCACCCAACGCGCCATTCGATACGTCGTCGCCGTTCTGGTACTCCGGCGCCCCGTCTACAAAGAAAGGGCCCAATACGGTCGCCTCGGTGCATGCTGCAGGTTTCTTGTTGTTCTGCGTGGTGACCAGCATGGAGAGCCCCAGCGTGTCAGACAGCAGGACGAACTCCTGACGTTTGTCGTCTGTGATATGGCCTACGTCGGTCAGGAATTTGATAGCCGTGAACCACTCGTCCTCGGTGAGCTTCACTTCACGGGCAAACGCGTGGAGATGCTGCACGAGACTCGTCATGACAGTGAGAAGGCGTGGGTTGCCACATCCACCCATTGACGCGAGTACCGCCTGCGTGATGGTGTCTTCGTCGATATTGCGCATTGTGGGTGTCTCCTTTTATAGCCGCCGCCAGTGATGATCAGCGAGCCTGATTCCGCCGATATTAACCCTTGGTCCGCTGGAATAAAACGAGCTATAGTGAAATGATATTTCCACCCTGCGGAAGAATCCCATATGGACCGATTCACCCAGATCGAATTTTTTGTCCTGACCGCGGAGACGGGCAGCCTTTCGAAAGCAGCAGAGAAACTGAACATGTCGAACGCGGCGGCCAGCCGGACGTTGAATGCACTGGAGGAGCGGCTGGGCGCAAGGCTGGTCGAGCGAACCACGCGCCGGCTCTGGCTGACTGATGCTGGACGCGCTTACCACCGGCGCTGCAGCACCATATTGGCGGAGATGGCCGAGGCCGATTCTGCTGCCGGCGACGCCGCGCTGAACCCGCGCGGCACGTTGCGTGTCACGAGTTCCGTCTCGTTCGCGATGATGCATATCGCGCCGTGGCTGCCCGAGTTCAGCCTGCACTATCCGGAACTATCCGTGCAGATCGTGGCGGCCAACCGGTATCCGGATTTCATTGAAGCGGGGATCGACGTGGCCATTCGCACGCGTGAGCACGAGGGCGATTCCGGCATCACGGTGAGGCGTCTGGCCGAGACGCGGCGAATACTGGCAGCGTCGCCCGGATATCTGGCCAGACATGGGCGGCCCAAGACACCCGAGGACCTTGCGAGCCACCGGATGCTCATCTATAACCTTGCGCTGGATCCTCACGTACTGCATCTCATGCGGGGAGAAGAAAGCCGCGAGATTCCGATCACGAGCACCCTGGATTCGAACGAGGGACAGGTGATCTGCGCGGCGGGCTACGCCGGCATGGGTATCGTCATACAGCCGTTGTACATTGTTCACGATGATATTGTGGCCGGCCGTCTAGTGCCCCTGCTTGAAGACTGGCAACTACCCCGTCTCACCATCAATATTGCTTACCAGAGCAGGCGCCACCAGCCCGCCAAAATTCGCGTCTTCACTCAGGCGCTGATCGACCGTGTCGAGCAACTGGATCTTGCAAGGAAGTGGAGCGCACTGCCCCATGAGCGAATGGACGCCCACTTGCAGCGGTCTGGGCTATAAAAGCTTAGGCGCCGATCATCTGTCTGGCGGCAGCTTCAGCCATGGCCAATGCGGCGTCGGCGTCACGCATCGGGCGGCCACAGCCGCGCCCCGTCACTTTCTCGATCGACTTCGTGTCACGAACCGTTGTCACGCGGATTGCGCCTTTGAACATCTCACCGGGAGACGGCAGAACACAAGCCTCAACGGTCATGTTGCCCTTGGTTTGTTTGAAAGGGCGGCCTCAAAAGTGAACTGCAACACCTGCCTCGTATAAGGTGTCGCAATGTCCGAAAAAACTTCTTACCAACAACTGCAGCCTGAAGAACGCCTAACCATTGCAAGCTTGCATCTGCAGGGTTCGAGTATGCGGGCCATGGCCCGCATACTCGGGCGCTCACCGGGAACTATCAGCCGCGAGTTAATGCGAAACAGCTCTTCTGTTGGCTACACGTCGGTGCCCGCTGCGGCGCTTTGCAGCGCACGCCGCAGTGCGTCGCGTCCTCGGGCCAAGCTTTGCCCGCAAAGCGTTTGCTGGCGCATCGTTCTCACCCTGCTTGAGTGGAAATGGTCGCCCCAGCAGATATCGGGCACACTCAAGCGCATGTATCCCACCGACTCGAACCAGCACGTCTCGCACGAAACCATCTATACGGCGATCTATGCTCAGCCGCGCGGTGAACTGCGCCGCCAACTTATTGCCTGCTTGCGCCACGGCCACAGCACGCGTATGCCACGCGCGCGGGGCACGGACCGGCGCGGACAGATTCCGGACATGGTCAGTATCCACGTGCGACCGCCCGAAATCGAAGACCGCCTGCTGCCAGGTCACTGGGAAGGCGACTTCATTAAGGGTGCGGACAACCAATCCTCTGTCGGCGTTCTGGTCGAGCGCACCAGCCGCCTGGTGCTGCTTGCCAAGATGGAGGACGCCACCGCCGCCTCAGCGCTCGCAGGCTTCTCCGCCAAACTTAATTCGATTGTTGCGCCGTTACGGCAAAGCTTTACCTACGACCAAGGCAAAGAAATGTCGCGCCATCAGGAACTCACCGCCGCCACCGGCGTGAATGTGTACTTCTGCGACCCGCACAGTCCTTGGCAACGCGGTACTTGCGAAAACACCAACGGGTTGCTGCGCCAGTATTTGCCTAAAGGTACGGACCTATCGGTCTACAGTCAGGACGAACTCGACGCGATCGCTGACAGCCTGAATAGCCGGCCGCGCGCCACTCACGCGTTCCATTCTCCGTTCGAAGTCTTCGCTGCAACCCTTGCTTCAGCAAGCCAATCTCCAAGTTCTAAACACTGAACCCCCTGTTGCACTTCACCCTTGAAACCGCCCACCTTTATCCTGGAAAACCTGGATAAATTCGGTGCGCTGAAAGCGATCGGCGCAAAGGGCCGCGAACTGGTCTACATGATCCTGTTCATGGCAACCTTTACGGCGTTGACTGGTTACGGCCTAGGGGTTGGTCTCGTGACACTGACGATCTCGATTACTCGAAGCCTGTTGCCTAACTACGCTGCGATCACGACGTTCTGGAACCTGGCACTGGCATTCGGCATGGTCGTTCTGATAGCCGGTATCTCCAGTTACATCGGAGTGCGTAAGGTACTTAAAATAGAGCCGTTCGACATCTTCAGGGGTTAGTCAGTATCCCGGCAATTTAAATCATCTTGCGAAAAACCTTGGATCTCGCTGGAGTCGTGACGATCATGCGAGCCCGTTTCAAAGATTTCACAAATCACAGCCTGCCTTGCGCGAATCGATGTCACCGCATCGCCCGCGCGAGGAAGCTTGCCCGAGTTCGGGCCAAGACGGTTGGCCGCCCCCGACGCAAGGCGAATGGAGTACCAAATTTAGAGGATCGTTTCTTCGCCTGACGTGAGCGCCAGTCTGCGTAGTTTCCGAACCTACCGTTCATGCCACGTTTGCCACTATGATGGCATGCCAGTGCGAACCGAGGAATAGACACAGATGTGCCGGAGCTTAAAGTGAAAAACGGAATTGTTTGGGCTCAGATTGGCGCTACTGTCTTAGCGGCAACAGCGGTTCTCATGGTAGCCCAGAAAATCGACGGGGCAAGCAGTGGTTGGCGAGACAGTTACGGAGAGCAGTCGTTCAACATGCGTTACCGTGCAGTGACGGGAGCCCACGACACCGCGGTGACCCACGAGCCGTATGTGCGGCACAATACCGAACGTGCCCTAAAAGTCGGGGCGATGCCAACACCGTGGGTTTTGCGAGATTCGCGTGTCTCTTACGTGGCTGGTGATATCTATTCGTTGGAGAGTGACTTTACGTCCGGTCGGGATTCGCCCAATCCGTCTATGATCCACACTTCGCTACGCAATCCCATCGGCGTTGTGGGGGCATCGGAGGTTGCAGTTTCTGGGGCTGAAAATTCCGACGCGATTTCGCCCAATGTCGCACAGTCCGAAGAGCTTGATGCTACAGGTGCGTCGGAGATGGATAAGGCTTTCACGGACGAAGTACAGAGACGATTGACCGTGCCTCCGGCTGACCAATTGCTCTACGGCTCCAGGCTGCAACAAGCTTTGCAGGGAAAGTCTCTTGGCGCGATCGCGAACGAGTATGTAGTGCTGGTCGATCGCAACCAAAATGTGCAGGCGTTGTTTATCTACTTCCGGGCTAAGGCTGATGCCACTTGGCATATGGTTGGTGCTACACCTGTGTCAACTGGTCTTCCCGGAACCTACGACCATTTCACGACGCCGCTGGGTGTTTTCGAACATACGCCGCGCAACATGGACTTTCGCTCGGAAGGGACGCTCAACGAATTCAAGATCCGCGGCTACGGAGCGCGCGATATGCGTATCTACGATCTCGGTTGGGCTCAGGGTGAACGTGGCTGGGGAAAGGGCGGTATGTCTCAGATGCGCTTTCAGATGCATGCAACCGACCCAGACAAACTAGAGCCTGTCCTCGGTATTCGCCATTCAAAGGGTTGCGTCCGGATCCCCGCAGCGCTCAATGTATTCTTTGATCATCACGGCATCCTCGACGCGGACTATGAGGCTCGCGTGGCTGCGGGTGAATCGCTATGGATATTAAAGCCCAGGCGTGACCCGACCCCATGGGCAGGACACTATCTTGTGGTCATTGATTCCGCGCAGAATGTCCGCCCGGCATGGTCGCCGCTTCCCGACGGAAAAGCCCGCTCGCAATTTCCGGCGCACGGGGACTCGGCAGACTAAATCGAGCCCTCAGGATGTCACATATCGTCATGGTGAAAGCCGTTGCGTACGGCGTTGTGACTGTGCGGTGTTTTCTTCGATCCTCGGTAGCGCACCATGAGGAAGCCAAATTGCTGTTGATCACCAGGAACAGGTGCTCGACTTTGGTCCGGATGATTGCTTTAAGGTAGAGGTTGCAAGGGTGAAGTGCCACAGGGGGCTAATGTTTAGAGCTTGGAGGTTGTCATTCGGCGCACCCCGAATCCGCGATAGACGCATTGCTGCCAAAGTGTTCGAACGACCGGATTCTGCAACGAGTTTCGGGTCGTATGTCGTGCTTGGCGGGCAGGCAGGCTTGTGGCGTGCAAGTTGCGCGGCTGGCAAAGAAACGACTGTCCGTTCATTTTTTTTCAAAACCTCGCGATCTCCAGGCCACGCTCTTTCTCATCAAGTTGACAAATGTCACGGTGTGAGTTTCTGCCGTGCCTATGCTCAGATATGCCTGTCTGAACAAGGCTTCGTGCAACTCGCCGTGGTCGCAGATCTGTCTTCTTACCTTGCAGATGCACGAATCTCATGAATTGGCAATTGTTCGGGGTCCGACGTCTTGCTGCCTTCGCATTCGACATAAATGATTGGAGCACCGACCTTATTAAAATCGCCCGTGAAAAAATTCAAGTGTGCTTGGGAGTGTTCGAAACCAAGTTATAAAGACAATGCAGATAAATCGTTGAGTGGATCACAATGAAGATCTCTTTCCCGCCTGAAAGTCCCGCTTACTGTGCAGTTGACCCTGCCTTGGCGTTTTCCGCCGTAGTCGACGGCGTCCGCCTCAAATGTACTATTACTGCCGAGGCACTCGAAGACCATTTTGGTGCGAGGTCGGTTCTTGAAGAGGATCTCAAAAAAGCATTCGGAGCGCATATCCATGCCATCCACGTAGCGGCAAGGCGGATTTTCACCGAGCTCGGCGTGATGCCCGTAGCGCTGCACAGTGGTTATTTTAGATTCGTTGAATGAAGGTGGCCCGATATTCCGACCTGGCTCGGTTGTCTCGAGGATGACTCTCACTTCGTTCGGACAGTTTCGTTTGGGCAGATCGGGACGCAAGCCTGGTTTGCGCGGGAAACCCTTGATGTCCCCACGGTCGGTCGCCGCGGGAGCGCCTAGAGTCGCTTGCAATAGAATTAAGGCGCTTTGCTAGTCAGACGCAGTCGCCCGATGATTGCAGCTTTCCGAGCAGCGCCAACGTTAGCGCTGCAGTCCAGATCACTTCCGTCTATGACCGCACTCCCGTCAAGTCACAAGCAACAATGCCGAGCATGCGAGAGCAACGTTGCCGGTCCTAGAGACATCCATGCTCCAAAATAGGCCGGTCTTGGCGCGATTAACTTAACAGCGGCAAGGCGCCAACCGATTCCAACGCTGTGCCATCAGTGTCAACTCGCTAAAACCGTTGCATGTTGCTCAGGTCGTTTGTGCCATAGCGGTTGTGGCGATCCAGGTGGCAGGGGTGCTCTGGCGATGTGAGCGCCGGCATCGCCGCTGCGGCAGTTGCAAGCGGGCATAGATGGCACGATTTCTTCCTTATTCCTCGTGGTGCTGGCCGATGGCTATTCTGGTTGCAAACCCGGCGCTGCGGGCAACGCCGGGCGATCGCGAAAGCCTCTCGCGAAAGCCTCGTATTCGGCCAACAAAACAGCGGGCCTCGACAAACGGAGAGTCGTACATGGAACGCGAAATCAAGCTTCAAGCAAGTAAAGACCAACTCAAGCAGATTCGTTTGCTGCCAGTGCTGGTCCCCTTGCTGGAGCGGCCGCCTCGAACCGAGCACCTTGTCAGCACTTACTTTGATACCCAAGACCTGATCTTCCACGAACAAGGTCTTGCCCTACGCGTAAGAGCCATCAGCGATGCGTTTGTGCAGACGCTCAAGACAGAAGGCTCGACCAAAGCAGGCATGTATGTCCGAGAAGAGTACGAGACGCCCGTAGACGCGAATGCGCCCGATATCAACGTGCTCCGAAACTGCATCCCAAAAAAATCACTTGTCGCCAGACTCCTGGCAATGACCGACGTAGGTACGGCTCTCGTTCCGCAATTCACGACCACGGTCAAGCGTACCGTCTTGTCCCTGCGATTCCCGGATGGAGATGAGGTCGAACTCGCGCTTGACGATGGCGTTATTGAAAGTGGTTCCTCGTCCGAGGTTTTGCAGGAAATCGAACTGGAGCTCAAGAATGGTAAGCCAGATCGTCTTTATCATCTCGCGTTGGACCTGTTAAGAGCGGTTCCGATGCGCATCGCTACTCTGAGCAAAGGCGAGCGCGGCTACAACTTGATCCGCCCAATGTCCCACGCGGCGACGGGGGCCCAGCCAGTTGAGCTGAGGAAAAAAGATACGGTCGAGGCCGCCTTTGAATGCATCGTGCAGAACTGCCTTGCACAAATTCAGGGTAACGAACTCGGCGTCATAAAAAGCGCCGATGCCGAACCGGTTCATCAAATGCGCGTGGGCATTCGACGTCTGCGCTCAGCGCTCGACTTGGTCGAACCCCTCATAGTCTTTCCTGTCTCCCTTGAAGTGGAGCTTAAATGGATAGCTGGGAAGCTGGGCGCTGCACGTGATTGGGAAGTCCTGGTCACTTCATCGTTGTCCGGAACGTTTGGCGATGCGCACAGCGACTTTGATGCGCAAGCAATGATAGGAATTGCCAGAGAAACCGCCCGGCAACATCGTACTGAGGCTGCAGCCGCGGTGGATTGCACCCGATATGCTTGTCTCATCATTGAAGTGACGCGCTGGTTTGAACAATCGCAATGGCGCGAAGGCCTGGATGAAGAGCGGCGTGATGCTCTGAGCCGACCCGTGAGCGAGTTCGCGGCCGAAGCGTTGCATGAACGGCACCGCAAACTAATGAAGCGGGGACGGCATCTTCCGGACCTTGACCCCAACACTCGCCATCGCGCACGGATAGCGGCGAAAAAACTCCGCTACGCGATGGAATTTTTCGCCACGCTTTATGAGAAGAAGACGCTTCGAAATTACGCCGCAACGCTCACGCAACTGCAGGATGATTTAGGGTGGCGCAATGACTTGGCGGTTGCCGACCGCTTACTTCGAGATCTGGCTGCGACCGCACCCGATGCCGTGGTTAGCGCGGCATATGCGAGGGGATTTCTAGCGTCGCGTATGGCAGAGGACTACGGCAAGCTCAAGATGCTGTGGAGTGAGTTTAAGCGACTGTCTGCACCGAAATGACACTTTGACACTGGTTCGGTTCGATCGAGCGGACCCAATGTGTACCGGTCGCCGCCGGCTTTTGGTGAGCGGCTAGCTTCTCAATGTTTCGGCGGTTTTAGGTTTGCGCGAACCCTTTTTGCTGCCAAAAGCGACATATAGTCAAGGATGTGTGCTCCGTCTCGATAGGATGTCATCGTGTCCTCATACATCTTTGAGACGGCTTGCACCGATGTGCGCGTTTCTCTGGCTATCTGCTCCACAACTTTCTCATCGCTGGATTTGGTCACTTTTTGTTTCCTTATTCAGAAGGCAGCAAGGGGAAGAGCTGATTTTTCCGACGCGAATGATGAGGTGATCCAGACAGGTTTCTCTGTCCAGAACGGTCCTCCGGCTGTCGTCGCGCGCGGGGCAGGCTCATTTCTTCGAGACACTCTTTTCGCGTGGCTTACCCATTAACACGGGCTGAAACACCACGGCGCCGATTAGCATGCAGAACAGCGACAGCGTGAGCAGCCGTCCCATGCTTGCGGTGCCCGGAAGGTGCGATAGCCACAAGCTGCCGAACGCGGTTGCAGTGGTGGCCGCACTGAATACCACAGCGTGGGTGAGGCTCGACTGCAACAGGCCAGTCTGCCCGCTGCGCCAAGCCATCACATAGTAGATCTTGAATGCTACGCCGACGCCGAGCATCAGCGGGAGCGCGATGATGTTAGCGAAGTTGAGGGGCATGCTGAACACAACGCACAACTCAAGCGTGACAGTCGCCGAAACCAGCAGCGGAATCAGCGTGCGCAATACGTCGCCAATGCGGCGCAGCGTCAGCCACAGCAGGATCGTGATTGTCAGCAAAGCCCAACCCGCTGCCTGCAGGAATGCCTTGATGATTGTGTTTGCCGAATGCAGGACGGAGATCGGTCCACCGATCGCGCTTGGCGCGGCGGTCTTCACGGCCTGCGCGAAGTGGCGCAGCATCGTGTCGTCGCCTGGGTCGGTGCCAGGCGGGACCTTTGGCTCAATGTCGACGAGCGCGTGGCCATCGGTCGAGACCCAATCGCGCGCGATATCTGAGGGCAGGCTGTCGCGCGTGATCTCGCTGGGCTGTAGCATCGTCAACAGTTGTTTAAGTGCGATCTTTAGCGGCTCTGCCATCGCGGTTTCGGCGAGGTCGCGCGTGGTAGCGTTAGCGGCAGCGAGCTTTAGCAGCGTCGCCGACAGATGATTGGCCTCTGCGGCACCCAGGCCGGGGTGATCCTCTGCGGCGAGCGACAGCTGATTGGCCGCGCGCTTCAACGCGGCGACGCGTATTGCATCGGTCGCTGGGGACACCGGAGCTTGGGTGAGGGCGGGCAGCAGTTGCTGCGCGGCACTTGCGACCAGCAGGAGTTTTTGCTGCTGGTCGGAGGGAATGAATGTGGAGAGCGTCGTGACGCGGCCGACCTCCGGTAAGGTTGTCAAGTGCGCAGCGATGCGGTCCGCGTCCACGAGCGACGGCGCTAGCACCTGTACGTTGTTCACTGCGGCCTCGGGCGAATTTTTCAGTGCCAGCAGCGTCGCCATCGATTCGGTATGCGGATCATTCAGATGGAGCGGATTGAAGTCGAATCGGAGATGCGTCAGCAGCGGCAACGCGCCGATCACCACCACAAGTGTTGTAACCAGTACCGGCTTTCGGTGGCGGTCAAGAAAATCGTCGACGGGGGCTAATTGCTTAAAACCCGGCGAAACAGCTTCCCATGACGGATTGAAGACCTTCAATAGTGCGGGCAGGAGAGTGATGTTGGTCACATATGCGACGAGCATCCCTATGCCAGCAATCTCGCCGAGCTCCGACACCCCCCGATAGGCCGTCGGCAGAAACGAGAAGAAGCTAGCGGATACGGCCACCGCAGCAAGCGTGAGCGGCACGCCGATGCTGTGCGCAGTCTTGACCAGCGAGGCTGCAAGGCGGTCGTCGGAATGCCGCTCCTCGCGATATTTGACGCTGAACTGTACACCGAAGTCCACCCCGAGTCCGACAAACAGCACCATGAACGCGACTGAAATCATGTTGAATGAGCCGACCATCATCAGGCCGAGTGTCGTCGTGACAGCGAGTCCGACGAACAGCGCAATGAACACCGCTGCGATCATGCGTCCCGAGCGCAACGCGAGCCACAGGATCACCAGCATGACGACAAGAGCGGCGACCCCGTGGAGCGCCGCGCCGTCCTTTACTGATGCGAACTCTTCGTCGGCGAGCGGCTGTTCGCCAGTCAATCGAGTTGTCGCGCCGTAGCGTGCAGTGAGTTGCAGCGAAGCCGCGGTTGTGCGGATCGATTGCGACGCGCGCGCGCCTGGTTCAAGCGCGCCATAGTCGACTAACGGCTGCACTGTGATGAACGCGCGGGCTGGTTCTATCGAGGCATCCTTGTCGACTAGTGCACGCCAGGAAAACGCCGCTGGCTGGTTCGCCAGCACCCGATCGATCACAGCGGCGCTTTGCGACAACAGATGGCGCATGTCGCTGAGCTTCACCTGACCGGTCAGTAGTGGAAGCAACAGACTCGTTGTCAGCACGCCGGCGAGTCCGCTCACGCTCGGATCGTGCGCCAATGCGTTGACGAGCGGGCGCGCCTGGACGAGCTGTGTGGTGGTGGATCGGACCTCGTCGAGTGGCAGGAAAAGCAGGCCGTTGTGCTCGAAGAACGGGCCTCCGGCCGGCTGCACGGCGCTAACGAACTCTTTGGGTTGTTTCTGCAGTGCTGGGGTCAGCAAACCAGCTGCAACGTCCGCAAATTCAGGGGCTCGCGCTTCGACTACAACAAGGACCGTCTGCGCGCGCTGTGGAAAGGCTCGGCTCATTGCTTGGTCGAGACCAGACCACTCTTTATTCGCCTTGACGAGACGACTGATGTCAGTATTGATCTTGAAATTGTGGGCGGCATAAAAGCTACTCAGAACGGCGAGCACGAGCGCAAGCGCGATAACTCGCGCCGGATGACGGACCGACCAAGCTACAAGACCAACGATAGATGACTTTAGCATCTAGGCGAAGTGCGATCTGTCTCAGATAATCTATGAATTTTTTCTAACATCGTTTTTCGCGTGTTGATTACGACGGAGGAGGGATTCACTCAGATCTGTTGAATGGTTTCCGGGATTTTGGCGGTGCTGAGCATCCATCGTGTTACATAAGGTTGAAGCCTGTTTTCAGTTCAGGGGGGCTCCCGGGCGGATTTCCGACGGCGCCACCGGCAGAACGCGAGCAGCCTGCAGCGAGATGCAAAGGAAACCTAGGCGGCCACCGAGATTGCGCGTTTCGCGGCGGGCTCGACGAGACAACAACGAATCGCGTGATGTTTTGCTGCTTCATTGCTGTGATCAATCGCGCAAAGCGCAATGGCATGTGCAGCTTGCGCTTCATGAGCCGCTAACGCTACCTTCCCTTCTTCGTAATGCTTAGTGGCCTGACGTAGGTATCGGGCGGCATGCTCATGCAACTCCGCTGCTGCCTCGTGATGCTCAGCGACGTGCAGGCTGCTTTGCACTATTCCGGAAGGGCCGAGCGATATGGGATCAAAATGCAAGAATGGCTCTTGGCCCGTCGCCATCTCGATACTCGCCTTTTCTCTGTAATGATCGGACACGTCCTGTCCCTGGGCGAGAGCAAGCAACGCATGACCATGTGCTACGAGAGCTTGGTGTGCTGCATGCGAATAGTCTTTTCCTGCGACGTAGTGCCTGGACGCGTCGATGTGAAGGCGTGCTGCATGCTCATGACTCGACGGAGCCAAAGTTTCTTGCGCGTTTGCGCTGTGATTCGTTTTCATATTCGATTCCACCTAAGCTGTTAGTCCTCGTTGCAACACAATGCGCCGTCGGCCTCAAGCGCGATAGCCTCGGATACTACTCACCAGTGCTACCCTAAAGATATATCTGACTGGCGTTTGATCGCAGTTGCGAATACTGCGCGCTTCGTCTGAAGAGGCGGGTGACCGACGGACTGTAGCGTGGCGACATAAGCCAAGGCTTGCAGCCACGACTGTTGCGATGCCACCGATAGCTCAAGTAAGGCTCCAGCAATCGTCGAGAATACGGGACACAGCGTTCTACATGCGTGACAAACCGAGACGGTCGACGATTCGTATTTCCTTGCCTTGGACGTGAACAAGCCCTCGCTTTTGCAACTTTGAGAACATTCGGCTCACGGTCTCCAGTTCGATTCCTAAGTAGCTGCCCATTTCTTGCCGCGTCATGCGAAGATTGAATTCTTTGGGAGAGTATCCCTGCGCCTTCATCCGGTCGGATATATCAAGAAGGAAAGCGGCAACGCGTTGCTCGGCAGACATCGTTCCAAGCATCAAAAGGAGACCGGACTCTCGCACGATCTCACCGCTCATTAGGCGAAGTAAATGGTGTTGCATGGAGCTGACTTCGCGGCACAGCGATACCAGAAGCGCAAAGCGAATAACGGAGGCCTCACTGTCTTCGAGTGCAATCGCATCGCAGTTGTGCCGTTCGGCGAAGACGCCGTCAAGGCCAAGTGTCTCGCCCGCAAGCTGAAATCCGGTTACCTGCTCGCCGCCGTCCCGATGAGTGACAACTGTCTTGAAGCAACCGACGCGGACGGTATAGATACTATTGAATTGATCGTTCGCACGGTACAGGACCTCGCCGCGTCTTACCTTTCGTGTTGTGGATAAGATCGCGTCCAAACGATTGAGGTCCAGCGGGATGGAGGATTTCGCGACGTGAACGTTCGGCATCGGGTCGTGGGCGCGACTCGTAAAAGCATGCGGAAACATAGGGAGTTGAGCGCGGAATTGCGTGCTCGAAACCGAAGCTTCGTTCGCAGCATTCTCGAGTTGGATGGAAGGCATGATCGACTCCTGTTCTTGCATCGAACGTATGCACGCGACTTTTTGTACCATAAGGAAAGCGATTTATCCGTCTAGGATATTTCGCTGACCTGAGCTCACATACGGGTTTCGTCAACGCGAGATGATAAGGTCGTTCTCCACGGCGGTAGCGCCGGGAGCGGACCAGGCGGTCGCGACCGCCAGGTCCCGGTCATGTGGGGACCGGACGCTTCCGCTTAGCCTGACCGTTGCGCCGTTCGCTGTTACGTTAATGTTGCGGGAGTCCGACCACGAACGACTTAAGGCGTGCATTAGGTCTCCGCGCACCTGTAAGACATTAATAGGGGGCTTGAGCGTAATTTGGTTCGTCACGCCGACTACCCCATGAAGTCGGCTAACGTCCTGAGCGGCGGCCTCTCTCTGGAAGTTCCGGTCTACTTCTCCGCTAAGTGTTATCCACCCGTCTTCCACCTTCACCTCAACCGCGTCTCTCGGAACAGCGACATCCCACTCTAGCCGGTTCACGACTGCCGCTGCGATATCGCCGTCGCTGCGTTTTGCATCGAAGGCAAGTCGGACTTCGATATTCTCCACGACCGCTTCGACTCCCTTTACCCGTGATGCAGCAGCTTCGGCCGCATGTTTTTCTGCGAAGGTTTCTACGCGCCCTGTCAGCGTCACGATGCCAGCAATAGCTGTAACACCGATGTGGGCAGCAATCACGCTGGGTTCCCAGGCAAGCTCGGAAAGGACTGCCTGTTGCAATTCGGTGTCGCCGTAAATAACTGCCATGATGTCTCCAGGATGAGCAAAGGTAATGCATGTGAGGAGAGAACGCTACACGTCAACATGCGGCCCCAGCGGTCAGTATTCCGTGGCCCGTCTTTCCTCGACGGTGATCAATCAACGTTGATGCTTTTGATGATAGGGAGTTGAAAGCTGCCCCGATAGACTCGGAAACTACTCAGCTTGGCGCGCTCGAACTTGGGGCCGCTGCAGTTTTACGTTGGGCGTCTGGGGCAGTTCCGGACTTGCCATGTTTTCGCACAACCGCACCACCGTGCAGAGGCGATCGGCGTCAAGAGGCGGCACGCACTTGCAACATCGCAACCTAAAGTACGGCTCGAACTTCTTTTAGGGCGTAGAACGAATGGTCCAGGCAGAGAGGGTCGGGTATCCAGATGGCAATTGTGCTAGTTGCTTAGGTCGTCGATCTACTTGAGCTCCTTATTCCACCGCCTCCTCCCGGTTCGGTTATCCAACTGATTTCCGGCGCGACAGAAAACCATAGATATGATTCACCTTGAAGCTCCGATTCGCTCTCTTAAAGCGTCCTGATCCGATCAAATGCCCGCTCCGTCTGTGCCCGCTTCTTGAGGGTCATCATTGTTCAACCCTGTACCCGCCAGTTGGACGTCCGGTTGCATTCGCTCTTACCCGAATACATTGCACGCGACCCAGCACACCAGGAACCTCTCCTGAGTAGTTTCCGAGCCTGCTCGCTCCGAGGAATCATAGCTATCATCGGAGTACGGTCGAGGTATGACCAGCGGACTACGGTCACGGATCAACCTTCGCTTTTAAGAGTCGAGGTCTGCGGCGCGCGAGGTGGGGGGGTGATCGTGCAAAATGAAGTAAGCGGTTCCTGGATATTATTGAGTTATGTGATGTTGCTCCCGCTGCTGATCGGTTATTTGGCATTCATTGGTTGGGCGACGGTCATTTCAGATTTGGAAAAACGCAAGGAGCAACGAAAAAGAAATTCTAGTTTGCGATAGCAATAAACGTATTTCATCGCGTTGTTGCATAGTGGTTTAAAGATCTAGCAGGCGTTCGAATGGGTTCATTTGGTCAATGCGACACTTGTCTCGAGGGACGTGTCGCGATACACACGAAAGTCACGTCGGCCACTAAATCCGGAGTGCGGCAAACCGTAATTTACGAGTCAACGATCTATGGCGTACCGTGGCTGCGTCGCAATGAACTTCTGGCCGCTGCCTCCAAGGAAAAATTGGACATTAACGAAAACTACGCGTCGGTTGTAATGCATTAACCCAATGGGATTCGAAGAGGGGCGCGAACGCAGAGGGATTCCCTATGAATGCGCGCTTAGTACAGCAACAATTGCCTGCAAGGTTCCCGAGCAGATCGTTGAAAATAAACCGCCCGTTCCTAAAATCTTAGTTGTTTAACGATTCGGCGAACGTAAGCTCTATCGACGAGATTATCTATGACGCTTAACCCCGCCGCCGCGACAGTCATCGCCCCAAAGAACGACTCGTTCCCGTTTTCGAAGGAAGGCTTACCTGCCGGACTGACTACTGATGAGGCACAACGCCGACTGGCGACGTCCGGTCGGAACGCTATGCCGGATACATCGGTACACCCGGCGCGCATGGCGCTTATCAAGTTTTGGGCACCAGTCCCATGGATGCTGGAAGCGGCCGTTGTGCTCGAAATTTCCCTCGGTAAGTATGTCGAAGCGGCAATCATTGGAGCGCTTTTGTTGTTCAAAGCGGCCCTCGGGTTTGTCCAGGAGAGCCGTGCACAGGCGACGCTGGCTGCGCACGCAGCTTGTCGCGCAAGTTTGACCAGATCGCCTGGGGCAATCTTGGCCAGTATGTTTGGATATGGGTACTGGGTTTCGGGATTGATGTCAAAAATGCGTTCAGAAAGCAATCAATTACGAAGTGAGGGGGTATGACCGCATCTGATAAATGTCTGGCCGGAGCGTTGCCCGTTGGATTCGACCAATATCACGCCGCGCTCGCAAGCATGGGCGAAGGGATAATTACGACGGACGCGCATGGTCATATTACCTTCCTGAACTCGGCGGCTCAGTTGTTAACCGGTTGGACGCAAGCGAAGGCGGTGGGATTGCCGGTCGAGAAGGTCTTCAATCTAGCCGATCAAGACACTTGTTTGGTGCCAGACAATCCGATTGCGAAGACGCTGAAGGAAGGTCTAGTCGTTAGAATAAGTTTGACCTCGATAATGATCGGGAAAACGAGCGTTCGGCAACAGGTCGAGGGCAGCGCAGCGCCGATTTTCAACGCCGATGGAGAACTGTCGGGGACTGTGGCTATATTTCGTGACGCTACTGAACGCGCCCGGCAAGCGCGATGCATGCAGCTTGCTCCCGACGATGCTAACGACCTGGTCAAAAGCATTCGCACACCATTTCTCACGCTTGATGGCGATCTTCGCGTCGCAAGGGCAAATGCTGCATTCTGCGAGGCCTTCTCTGTTTCAAAAGTAAATGTGGAAGGTTTTGGGATTTATGAGCTTAACGAACAACAATGGGATACACCGACTATTCGAGATGCATTGGATGAAGTCCAATCCGGCCGTCGTTCCACAAGAGATTGCTGCGTCGAAATGGACTTTCCCGGGATCGGAAGGAGGATCATTGCGCTGAATGTACTGCGTCTGGGAGCGGATGATGGCGGTGGGCACTCGATCATGGTGACCTTTGACGATATCACTGGTGGCCGTCGTTCGGAAACCTGCCCTTTGGTTTCCGAGGTTCCGTACAAGCGCTTGTTTGAAAGCGCCAAGGACGGAATAATTGTGCTCGACGCGAAAACCTTGAAAATCACCGACGCAAACCAATTCCTCCTTGATTTGCTTGGCTACTCTTTCGCAGAGCTACTCGGCAAGGAACTTTGGGAACTTGGCTTTGTTGCAGATAAGTCGGCGAGCCAGTCCGTTGGTCGAGAGCTGCAGGATCACGGTTATGTCCGCTATCGTCACCTGCCGCTGGAAACGAAAGACGGGAAGTGCATCGATGTGGAGGTGATCAGCAACATTTACTCGGTGAATCAACATGCCGTTGCCCAGTGCAACATTCGCGACATCAGTGTCCAATCCAGAATGGAGCGAAAACTTCAGGAGCAGACGGAGGCCTTGGCCGAACTGCATAGCAGAAAAGATGAGTTTCTAGCGATGCTCAGTCATGAGCTTCGCAATCCTTTGGCGCCAATGGCAAATGCAGTGCGTCTTCTGCAGCTGCAGCGTGACGAGGACCCCGTTCAGGGGCGAGCGCGGGGAATAATCGAGCGTCAGTTGATCCAATTGACCCGACTTGTCGACGACTTGATGGAAGTGTCTCGCATCACAACCGGCAGAGTTCTCTTGCGCAACGACGTGGTCGCGGTAAGCACGATTATCGAGAATGCGGTGGAGACCGTCCGACATCTGATGGATTTGAGGCGACACCAGCTACGGGTGTCGTTGTCCACACAAGTCGTCTGGGTGTACGCCGACGCGGCTCGTCTGGAACAAGTTTTTGTGAACCTGCTGACTAACGCCGCCAAATATACGGAAGAAGGTGGACATGTGACGGTGACTCTTGAGCAGGAGGGTGAAGATTGCGTGGTGCGCATCCGCGATACTGGCGTGGGAATCGGGCCAGAGCTTCTGCCACACGTCTTCGATCTTTTTACGCAAGCGGAGTTATCCCTGGATCGATCGCGGGGCGGCTTAGGGGTTGGTTTGGCTTTAGTGCGAAGTCTGGTGGAAATGCACGGAGGACGCGTCGATGTTCGCAGTGTTGAGGGGCAGGGAAGCGAATTTGTTGTCCGTATTCCGGCGGTGGTCTCTCCCGCACCGCAACCACTTTTAGCACGATCGGAGACGAACAAACAGGGCGACGCCAAGTTACGCGTCCTGGTGGTTGATGACAACCTCGACACCGCTGAAAGCATGTCGATGCTTGTAGAAACCTTGGGGCACGATGTCCTCATCGCCCATGAGGGAAACGCGGCGCTGCAGGCGTTTCGCGAGTTCAAAGCCGACGTCGTGCTATTGGATATTGGCTTGCCAGGGTTAACGGGGTACGAGGTAGCGGCCTGCATAAGGGCACAGGAAACTAGTCACAGGGTCGTGCTGGTTGCCATCACCGGGTACGGTCAAGAATCAGATCGGCAGCTAGCGTTGGCGGCCGGATTCGATCATCACCTCGTTAAGCCAGTGGATTTTGACAAAGTAATCGAAATTTTAAGAGTTGCTTCGCGAGCATAGCTATAGCAGGGTCATAGGACATCATCAGATTACGAATCTCATTCATCTGCTATAGCGAGCGGGGTTCAGCCCCGTACCATCCTCGGTAGTGCCGCTCGCTCTGACATCGTTCTGGCCTTTGGAGCCCGAGCCCTTCGTCCACTAATCAGTTTTTGTGGGGGGCTCTCGTTGGTGCGATGTCCCTCGACCTAGACCAGACTGGATCGCGCGCCTCTCAACGAAGGCATGGCGGCGGACATGGGGCCACATACAGCCACATTGGCGGTCATTCCCGTAGGATTGGCCGGTCTGCCGCGTATTTTTGGGCACACGATACGACCGGCGAAAGGATTGCGCTAGGTGTTATAGCGCCGCGCCTTCCCGCCGTGTGAACGGCAAACCACCCCTTCGCGATGCAGACTGTACGCCTCCGCGAGCACTCCAGTTTTTCCAAGTGCTATTGATTTCGGTTGAGTCAGTCTGAGTATTTTCCGAACCTTTTTCTGACGGTCTTTTCGCCGGATACTAGGATTTTTTGTCGCGGCGAATTCTTGCCGGCGCTTTGAGTGGACGTGGATGTCTCCGTTTTCGCAGTACGCAGCCTGACATTCTGGAGCTTGGATATGTATTCAACTGAATATGCAAGTCGTGACGCAGTCGGCGCTGAAAGCACCTCAGATTCTGTTAGCTCAAACATCGATATTTGCGTCTTCGGCATGGGCCGAGCATGACGCATAGCAAAGAGCCGGTTTCCGTATCACAAGGGCCTCGAACATTATCGGCGGGGATCTTTGACGTCGACGGCGTCCTCCTTGCCTCGCCTCACGAGCGCGCCTGGCGTGAAGCGCTGGGGAACCCGGGCGATGAAGCTCGCTTCACCACGGCCATGTACCAGTCCCAGATTGCAGGCAAACCGCGGCTCGCCGGCGCTCTCGCTGCGTTGCAGGCGTTGGGTCTGCCCCACGCCGGTCTACTGGCCGAAGCCTACGCCGAGCGCAAGCAAAGACGGTTGGAGGAACTGATTCATGCGGGGGCAGTGAGTGCGTTTCCCGACGCGCTGCGCTTCGTTCGGGACGTGATGGCGTTAGGTTGGCCCATGGCTGTCGCGTCGTCGTCGAAGAACGCTAACGAAATGATGAAGCGCGTTCAACTGGACACGCACCATACTCTGCTTGATGTCTTTGGATCGAATGTCTGCGGCCGGGACTTACGACAAGGTAAGCCAAACCCGGAGATATTCCTCCTGGCTGCCGCGGATTTGCCAGCAGCGCCCAGGAACTGCTTCGTGGTGGAGGATGCGCCAGCGGGTATCGAAGCCGCGTGTGCCGGTGGGATGACGGGGCTGGGCGTCGCCCGGCTTCATGATGCAGACCTGCTCTGGGCGGCAGGCGCAAGCCTCGTTGTGACCAGCCTCGACGAAGTTTCCATCGATGAGCTTGCGCGAGGGCGGCTCTGCCGACGCGCGCCATGACCGTCGCTACAACCCTCAGCGGCGCGTTGACTCCAACAGACAATTGCGACTGGATCATCGAGGAGGCCGGATACGACCCATTGCGCGAAGGTAGCCGCGGGTCGCGCTTCGCAATTAGTAATGGCTTCCTCGGTGTGTGCGGAGCACGCGCCATACACCGGGGTGGGAGATGGGTTGGCGCGTCGCGTACGTTGGTGGCCGGACTGTTCGATACGGCAGACGAAGAACATGCCATTCCAGGTTTGATTGCAGCCCCTAACTGGCTTCAAGTCCGGATTCTGCGCGACGGTGTTCCATTGACACACCGGGAGGGCGATGGGAAGTCCCAGCATCGGATACTGGATCTACGCAGGGGCTTGTTGCTGACCGATGCACGGCTCTCCAATGCGGACGTCGTCTGGGTCCGGCTACGGAGCCTGCACCTTGCCTCTCTCAGCCATCGCGCGATCGGCCTGCAGCTCATTCAGATGGAGTTCGAGCGGGGCGAAGCCGAGATCACGCTCAACGCGTCCCTTGAGGTGTCGGACACGGGTCTTTTGCCAGAGCGGGTCGAGCAGGGCTTGGGGGTATGGAATACAACCTCGTCTGGAAAACGCCTTGCAATGGCGGCAGCTTTAACTCTGCACATCGACGGCGTGGATATCAATCCGACATCAAGCAGCCCATTGCAATGGTCATGGCGCTGGAAGTCGCGTCCTGGCCAGGTCGTTTGTCTTGCGCGGACAGTGGCCGTGACGTGTGGCGTTGCAGGAGAGGTTCATCCGGGCCAAGATGCCGTAGGGGCGCTTGATGTTGCCCGCAAACTTGGGTGGTCGGGCGTCGTGGCGGCGCATGAGACAGCGTGGACCAAGCGCTGGCATTGCAGCGATGTCGAAATCAAAGGAGACGCAGCCGCGCAAAGAGCGTTGCGGTTCGCCCTCTACCATCTGAACGGGGCAGCGAACCCTGACGACGAGCACGTGTCTATTGCGGCACGGGCGTTGACCGGCGACGATTATCGCGGACACGTGTTCTGGGATACTGAAATCTACCTTCTTCCGTTCTTTACCCTGACATGGCCCATCGCGGCGCGGGCGCTGCTTATGTACCGGTTTCATACGCTCGATGGTGCCCGCGCGAAAGCGGCCGAACTGGGGTGGCGGGGGGCGCTCTACGCATGGGAGTCCGCGGATACCGGCGCAGAGACGTGCCCCTTGCACGTGATCGGGCCTGACCGCAAGCGGGTGGAGGTCAAATGTGGACGGCAGGAACAGCACATCAGCGCGGATATTGCTTACGCCGTCTGGCAATACTGGCAGGCCACAGGAGACGATGGTTTCATGCGCGATGCCGGCGCTGAAATCTTGCTGGAGACCGCCCGGTTCTGGTCGAGCCGTGCGCGGCCGGAGCCGGATGGTCACTGCCACGTGCGCGGCGTCATCGGTCCAGATGAATATCACGAGTCGATCGACGATAGCTCCTTCACCAATGTCATGGCACGATGCAACATCCGGCGCGCGCTTGACGTGGTGGAATGGTTGCGCGCACGTTGGCCCAAACAATGGGGAAGCCTGGCGGCCCGTCTCGCCTTGAGCGATGCCGAGTTGGAGCAATGGCGTAACGTCGCCGAAACAATAATGACCGGCTTCGATCCGAAAACAGGTCTCTTTGAGCAGTTCGCGGGGTTTTTCTCATTGGATGACGTGGATCTTTCACGTTATGCCGGTCGATCGGTGCCCATTGACGTGGTACTTGGCCCAGAACAGACGCGTCAATCCCAGATCGTCAAGCAGGCCGATGTGGTGGCGCTTCTCGCGTTGCTGCCGGACGAATTTCCCGCGGACACCGGCGCAAAGAACTTCGGCTACTACGCGCCACGCTGCGCCCATGGCAGCTCACTCAGCCTTGCGATGCACGGGGTCGTCGCAGCGAGACTGGGAGAGACAGAAGCCGCACTGGACTATTTTCGCCGGACGTCGGCCATTGACCTTGAAGACAACCATGCGGCTATTGACGGCGGCGTGCACATTGCAGCCTTGGGTGGCATTTGGTCGATGGTCGTATTCGGCTTTGCGGGACTATCGCTGCACGCGGACCATTTGGCCTTGAATCCCCGCATCCCGGCTTCTTGGCAGAGTCTTCGTTTTGGATTGCAGTGGCGGGGGCGGTACCTGAAAATCAAGATCGAACACGCCACCGCAAGCCTTGAGGTGACGCTGGATGCAGGAGAGCCAATGACGCTTGTTGTCAATGGGAAGGCTTTCGCGCTAAGTCGAGACCAACCGTTTTGGGTGTTGACAAGCTCTAGTAGTCAATGACCCGCATGGCGTACGACACTATCCGCTGTAACTGAGCGCTGCTGGAAGGTCGTGCCAGCGATAAGACCCATTTGCGTTCTGCGTAGCGCTCTCTTATGCGGTCGCCCACAAACGTGAAGATCTCACACAGGGTTGACGTAGATCAACGCCCTGGCTCCGGATGGTGCTGCAATGAAAAGAGAGAGCGGATTCGATGCGACCGCGGTTTCGCGTCACAAGGCGAATCTGGAACCGAAATCGAAAATGCCTTTTTAAAAAAATTTAATTATTCTGAAGTACTTATTGAATGCTTTATAAAAACTACATACCGACCGGAGACCGCTGTGACCAGCATTAACCCCTACGACTTCGGGCTCGAAAAGAACAGTGCTAACTATGTTCCGCTGTCGCCCATCAGTTTCATCGAGCGCGCCGCCTTGGTTTACCCGAACCATGTTGCCGTTATTCATGGGGATTTGCAGTTCACGTGGAAGCAATGCTATGAGCGTTGCTTGCGCCTTGCCTCCGCGCTTAAGAAGCGTGGTGTCGGGGTGGGCGATACGGTGGCGCTGATGGCGCCAAACGTCCCGGCCATGTACGAGGCCCACTTTGCGGTGCCGATGATCGGTGCGGTGTTGAATACCCTGAATTTGCGCCTTGATGCAGAGGCTATTGGTTTCATGCTGCAGCATGGCGAAGCCAAGGTTGTCATCACCGACCGGGAGTACTCCGGGATTATGGAGCATGCTCTGCCAATGCTTGAAGAGCGACCGTTGGTGATCGACATCGATGACCCGGAATATGAGGGCGGAAAGCTTCTCGGTGAAAAAGACTACGAAGCATTCCTGCTGGAAGGCGACGCGCACTTCGAGTGGTCATTGCCCTCAGATGAATGGAATGCGATTGCGCTCAATTACACGTCTGGTACCACCGGTAACCCGAAGGGAGTGGTCTATCACCATCGTGGAGCGTACCTCAACGCGGTGTCGAACATCCTGTCGTTAGGCATGCCGCAACACGCAGTGTATTTGTGGACACTGCCCATGTTTCATTGCAACGGCTGGTGCTTCCCCTGGACCATGGCGGCCAATGCCGGCACGAACGTGTGCTTGCGTCGCGTGGATGCAAAGGCCATTTTCCATGCGATCAAGAAGTACAAAGTAACCCATTTCTGTGCCGCACCGATCGTGCATACCATGCTGATCAACGTGCCGGAAGAGGCCCGCAGCGGTATCGAGCACAGGGTTTCGGGCTGTATCGCAGGCGCTGCGCCGCCGGCTTCTGTCATCGAGGGGATGGAGCGGATCGGTTTTGACATTACGCATGTCTATGGGCTGACCGAAACCTATGGCCCCGCTGCCATATGCGCCAAGCAGAACGGTTGGGACGAACTGCCTTTGGAGCAACGTGCCGAACTAAACGGACGTCAGGGTGTGCGAGCGCCGATGCTCGAAGACATGGTGGTCATGGATCCGGCAAGCATGGAGCCCGTTCCCTGGGACGGTGAGACGATGGGCGAGATCATGTTCCGCGGCAATCTGATCATGAAGGGATATCTGAAGAACCCGCATGCCACGGAGAAGGAGTTTGCTGGCGGCTGGTTTCATAGCGGTGACCTGGCGGTGGTCGGACCAGACGGGTACGTCAAGATCAAGGACCGCTCGAAGGACATCATCATTTCAGGCGGTGAGAACATTTCGTCGCTCGAAGTGGAGGACGTACTTTATCGGCATGCTGCGGTAGTCGGCGCCGCGGTCGTGGCGCGGCCCGACGAGAAATGGGGCGAAGTCGCGTGCGCCTTTGTCGAACTCAGGGATGGTGGACAAGTCACTGAACTGGAACTTATCGACTTCTGTCGCGAACGCATGGCACGCTTCAAAGTGCCGAAGAAGATCATCTTCGGACCGCTGACAAGAACGGGGTCCGGCAAGATTCAGAAGTTCCTGTTGCGCGAACAGGCCCAGGCGCTCTAGCAGCCTAAAACTCGCACACAAGCAGTGAGCGGACTATGAAGATACTGGTTAGCGTAAAACGCGTGCTTGACTACAACGTCAAGGTTCGCGTCAGCCCGGATGGGCGCGGTGTCGACTTGGCCAACGTCAAGATGTCGATGAACCCGTTCGACGAAATTGCCGTGGAAGAGGCGGTACGACTCAAGGAAGCCGGCATTGCGACAGACGTGGTGGCGGTGTCGTGCGGCGCGTCCAAGTGTCAGGAGACGCTGCGCACCGCCTTAGCGATTGGCGCAGACCGAGCGATTTTGCTTGAAAGCGATGTCGAACTGCAACCGCTGGCGGTCGCCAAACTCCTTAAGGCACTGGTAGAGAAAGAGCAGCCGCAGATTGTCTTTTGCGGCAAGCAAGCCATCGATGACGATGCCAACCAGACCGGCCAGATGCTGGCGGCGCTCATGGGCTGGCCTCAAGCCACCTTTGCCTCCAAGGTGGTCGTCAAAGACAACACCACGGCCACCGTCACGCGCGAGGTCGATGGCGGACTGGAGACGTTAGAGCTTCAGCTTCCTGCCGTCATCACCACTGATTTGCGGCTGAATGAGCCGCGCTACGTAACGCTGCCCAACATCATGAAAGCGAAGAAAAAGCCACTCGAGACGATTGCGCCCGAAACGCTTGGCGTGGACGTCACCCCGCGGCTGGAGACCCTCGCAGTGGCGGAGCCGTCCAAGCGCACTGCCGGTATCCGCGTGGCGGACGTAAAGCAGCTTATTGATAAGCTCAAGAACGAAGCGAAGGTGATCTGAATGGCGATTCTCGTAATTGCGGAGCACGACCATATGTCGATCAAAAGTGCGACGCTGAATACCATCGCCGCTGCGAAGGAGATCGGCGGCGATATTGACGTGCTGGTGGCGGGCCACGGTTGCGATGCGGCAGCGCGGGCGGTTGCCGAGATCGACGGGGTCGTCAGGGTGCGCGTTGCGGATGCCTCGCACTATGTCGACCAGTCCGCCGAGAACATCGCCGCCCTGATCGTTGCTCACTCCGGCGGGTACACCCACATCCTGGCGCCCGCTACCACCTTCGGCAAGAATTTGCTGCCGCGGGTTGCGGCGCTGCTCGATGTGGCGCAGATCTCCGACATCGTCGCTGTAAAGTCCAGCGACACGTTTATACGACCGATCTACGCTGGCAATGCGCTGGCAACAGTCAAATCCCGCGACACAGTCAAAGTGGTAACGGTTCGCAGCACAGGGTTCGACGCGGCTCGCCCAGGCGGTTCCGCGGCGGTCGAAGCTTTGCCAGCGGGTGCCGATTTCGCTCTGTCAAAACTGACAGGGCGCGACCTCACGAAGTCGGAGCGCCCTGAACTCGGTGACGCCAAGATCGTCGTCTCCGGCGGCCGAGGACTGGGAAATGGGGAGAACTACCACAGGCTGCTCGATCCCCTGGCCGACAAACTCGGTGCAGCGCTCGGTGCCTCGCGCGCAGCCGTGGATGCCGGCTTCGTACCAAACGACTATCAGGTTGGCCAGACCGGCAAAATCGTGGCCCCTGATCTGTACATCGCCGTCGGTATATCCGGCGCGATCCAGCATTTGGCCGGCATGAAGGATTCCAAGGTAATCGTCGCTATCAACAAAGATGCTGATGCACCGATTTTCCAGGTCGCGGATTACGGCCTGGTGGCTGATTTGTTTGAGGCATTGCCGGAACTTTCCGGCTTATTGACTGAAAGCGGGTAGGCCCGGACCGAAGGACACAACGATGACGACGTACGTAGCACCGACACGCGACATGCTGTTCGCGATGAACGACCTGGCAGGCCTTGCTGAGATCGCAGCGCTGCCAGGCAATGACGAAGTGACGCCGGACCTCGTGGAAGCGATCCTTGACGAGGCGGCGAAATTTGCGTCCGAAGTGCTTGCCCCTATCAATGCTCAGGGCGACCGCCAAGGCTGCCAATGCAAGGATGGAGAAGTCACGACCGCCGACGGGTTCAAGGCGGCCTACAGCAAGTTCATCGAAAGCGGGTGGAACGCCATGCCGGCAAGTCCCGACTTCGGCGGTCAGGGCTTGCCTTCATTGGTGTCCACTGCAGTGCTCGAGATGTGGAAGGCGTCCAACATGGCTTTTTCCTTGTGCCAGATGCTGACCCTCGGTGCAGTTGCAGCTATCGCGCACCACGGGCGTGAACAGGACAAGCAACTGTACTTGCCGAAGATGGTGTCGGGCGAATGGACCGGAACCATGAACCTCACTGAGTCGCAGGCGGGCTCGGATCTGTCCGCGGTTCGCTCCAAGGCGCAGCCCGAGGGGGATCACTACCGCATCTCAGGCACCAAGATCTTCATCACGTGGGGCGAGCATGACATGGCGGAGAACATCATCCACATGGTCCTCGCACGCCTGCCAGACGCACCGGAAGGCACGAAGGGGATCTCGTTGTTCGTCGTACCCAAGTTCCTGGTGAACGCCGACGGCAGTCTGGGCCAGCGCAACGATCTCATTTGCGCGTCGATCGAGCACAAGATGGGTATCCATGGCAGTCCGACCGCGGTCATGGCCTTCGGCGAAAACGAAGGCGCGATCGGCTACCTGGTGGGCGAAGCAAACCGTGGCCTCGCGTGCATGTTCACCATGATGAACCACGCCCGCCTCAACGTCGGACTCGAAGGCGTAGCCATCTCCGAGCGCGCTTACCAGCAGGCCTTGGGGTATGCGCGTGAGCGCGTGCAGAGCAGTCCCATTGGCTCTCCAGGCGGCGCTCCCGTCGCGATCATCCGCCACCCCGACGTACGGCGCATGTTGATGAACATGAAGGCGCGTATCGAAGCCATGCGTGCGCTCGCTTATTTCGCCGCTGCTCAGATGGACAAGGCGCACTCGCATCCAGACCCAGACGAGCGCAGGATGCGTCAAACCATCACGGATCTGCTGACGCCCGTTGTCAAAGGGTGGTGTACCGAAAATGCCATCGACATTACTTCCACTGGCATTCAGGTGCACGGCGGCGTTGGCTTCATCGAAGAGACCGGCGCTTGCCAGCACATGCGCGATGCACGCATCACCACCATCTACGAGGGTACGACAGGAATCCAGGCAAATGATCTCATCGGACGGAAGGTGGCTCGCGATAAAGGCGCCGCGGTGAAACTTCTGCTGGGTGAGATGAACGCCACCTTGGCTGCTCTCGACGCCGCGGGGGACAAAGAGCTCCGAGTCATCGGTGAATCGCTGCAAGGCGGAACATTGGCGCTGGAGCAGGCAACCGAATGGCTGCTCGCGAACTACGATCGCAATCCAGCCAGCGCGGCAGCCGGAGCGGTGCCTTACCTCAAGTTATGCGGCACCGTGATCGGGGGCTGGCTCATGGCGCGCGCTGCCTTGGTCGCTACAACCAGACTTTCGACGGCCGACGCCGACTTCCACCGGGCGAAGGTGGTCACTGCGCGCTTTTATGCCGAGCATGTGTTGCCTGAGGCGCAAGCCTATTGCCAAGCCATCGTCAACGGCGCCAGCTCGGTTCTCGCGTTGGAAGAATCACTGTTCTAAGCAGCCCGAATCAATAGGTGTAAGGTGATGAACGAACTCAACGGCTACGACTACGAAGATTTGAAACCGGGCATGAGCGCCACATTTGCGAAGACTATCACTGAGGCAGACATCGTGCTCTTCGCCGCCGTTTCCGGCGACAACAACGCCGTGCATATCAATGAGGAGTTCGCTCAAACGACCCGGTTCAAAGGCCGAATTGCTCACGGTATGCTGACCGCCAGCGTGATCTCAGCGGCGATCGCCGGTCGGCTGCCCGGCCCGGGGACGATCTACCTGAGCCAGAATCTGCGTTTCACAGCGGCGGTGAAGCCCGGTGACACCGTCCACGCCACTGTAACCGTCAAGGAAATGTTACCTGAGAAGCGGCGCGTAACGCTCACCACCGTCTGTCGCGTGGCCAACAAGGTGGTGATCGACGGAGACGCGCTGGTTATGCCTACTTCGAAGCAGGCCCGCGAGACCTAGGGACGGATGCGGACGCTTTGACCGGCACTCGCCTCCGCCGCAACAAACCGGGCGGCCATAGCATGCCTCCTGCCTGTAAACCCGCAACGAACCTACTTACCGAGAGACGATCATGGAAACTGAAACCACCACCCCATTCGCCGACGTAACCAAGCTGATCCAGCAGTTCAAGGTCCCGGGCCTCGACATGGCGCAGATCATCGAGTCGCGTCGCAAGGATATGGAGGCCCTCGTTGAGGCCAACAAGGCCACCTATGAGGCGATGCAAGCGCTCGCACGTCGGCAAACAGAGCTCCTGACCCAGGCCATGCAAGAGATTCAGGAGTCTGCTAAAGCCTTGGCCGCTGGCGGGTCCGCTGGGGCGGACCTTGCGAAGCAGACTGAGTTAGTGCGCGGCGGTTACCAGAAAGCGCTGGCCGATACGAAGAGCCTAGCGGAAATGGCACGCAAGTCGCAGACCGATGCGATGGATATCATCACGCAGCGGGCCACGCAGAGCCTGGAAGAGATGAAAAAATTGATGCAGCCAAACTAAAGGCGCCCTATGGACGCGGCGGCCGATGGTCGCCGCGTGGGCCACACACCTTGAAAAAACGATGGTGTCGCACTCCAAGTATTCCGTGGACCGGTCGGGCAGCCCTCGCGACGCACCCGTACCCTGGAAGGGAACGCGATAACCCGATCGAGCGGGTGCACTGGAGTGGCAGCGACCCACAACGCACACACAAACTCCTCCCGTGCTTCGGGTCGATCCAGCAACTCTTCACTGAAGGCGCATGTGAAACGCGCTTCACTCTATCGCGAACAACTCGCAGCCACGGTTCGTCGCATGGCGCAAATTCACCGAGTTGGCCCTCCGTCGAATGCTTTCTGATCAATCGGCAAACTTACCGCCATGCCGTCTCCCCCTCGGCAAGTTGATAATGACGCTTGGACTGGTGCAGTCGTACGCCAAAGCACGAATAGATTCCGACCTTTCGCACAGCCATTTCATTCGAATTAAATTACTGCTTAACCCGTTGGTGTCCCGGGTTCCGACCGTACCTCCTCTCAGTGATTTACCGACAGAGCTCAATCTGCCGTTAGTCGCCCGTGCATTCGAAGCCGCGAACCTGAGTAGTTTCCGAGCCTGCCGCGGGTTCGTGGCGAAGCCCATAATCGGCTGAGCGCAGAGAAATGATTGGCTTCGGCTCTATTGCTGTCGTCGCTTGAGAACCTGCCCAGCGAGGTCAGTTAGTACGTCGCCGGCTCTTGTTCTGCACCGACCGGCGGGCGTTTTCCGATCGGGCAGCTCCCGCGAGACTCCGCTTTTGCACTTCGATGCAGCGATCTTCTTCGCGACCGTCAGGGAGGTCGTCTCCTGACGCTGAAGCCAGTTCGCGCGGGTGGGCGCTGCGTTTGCGCAGACATTCACATGAGCGACATCTAGAGCTTGCCATGGGTTTCTTTGAGAGGAGCGTCAGTTCTTGCTCGTCGCCGATCTTGCACGGCATGACTGTATCGACTTTCTGCGCCAAGTGGTGGAGATGGGCATCTTCAAACAAACGAACTATCCGCTCTAGAAGGTGAACCGGGATCGAGCGGATCTCAGTGCAGGCAGCTTCAACGGCGCTGCCGCTCCTGTACGTGGGACGGCTCTTCGAATCACATCAATTGACGCGCCCGAAGCCGAGGACGAAACGGCACTCCGGCGCACGGGACTATAGCAAGATGATTGGTTTGACAGAGATTTGCCTCCTATCGACTGCGGCCGTGCTTCTGTTGCTTCGTGCACTGCCATACCTTCGACCTTACCACCCACTGTTTGGCGGCGGCGGTGTGCTACTGCTGATTACCGCAGTATTTCCGCGGACAGGTAACCCTCTAGGACAATTTCTCTTCGGGACGACGGGAGGTGGCCTGCGCCTGCCACGCGAATTGTTCGGGATCGTGTGGTGGATTCTGGGTGCGTGGTTGTTCAAAAGCCTGCTTGATCTAGTGCTACTCCGAACGTTTTTCCCCGATAATGACGAGCCTCACGCGCGACGCCTGTTCGCGGATCTAGCATCGGGTCTCATCTATGCCCTTGCCTTCGTTGGCATCGTCGGCACTGTCTTCAAAGAACCGGTCTCAACCTTCCTGGCGACTTCCGGCGTCCTGGCAATTGTCCTCGGCCTGGCGCTCCAGAACACCCTCGGTGACGTACTTTCCGGTCTCGCGATCAACATCGAACGTCCATTTGGAGCAGGGGACTGGATTACCTTGGCTGATCAGGTCTCTGGCCAGGTCATGCAGGTCAATTGGCGGGCTACCCGGCTTAGGACATGGTCTCATGACATGGTCGTCATACCGAACAGCTTCATTTCGAAGTCCATCGTGACGAACCACAGCCGTCCGAAAGGTCCCCACCGCTGCATTATTAGTCTCAGGGTCGATCTCGCAGTGGCGCCTTCGCGCGTGATCCAAGCGTTAATAGCGGCTGCCACCGGTAGCCCAGACATCGCCCACGGCACCACTCCGCAGGCCTACGCATGTGCATTCACGGACTCTCTCCTGGACTACGAGTTGGCTTTTGCGATCGACAGCTTTGCGCTGACGCCTGGTGCGAAATCCGAGATGATCGAGCGCATAGCGGACGCCCTCCGGGATCTTGACATCCATATTGGCAAACCGGCGATGGATGTCCGCATCGTTGCACAGGGTGATCTCGCTGTCGCCGCTGGCGTGCTGCACAGCGCTGCCCCATTACAACCGAACGGAAGCCGATGAAAACGATCGGTAAATGCGAGGGCGTTAGGGAGCCGGATCTCCACGATGCTATCGGTGTCGCAAATGGCGAACCCACTCCCGATGATTTCTGGAGCGGGCCCGTAGACAGGCTTCTTGTTCACTTGGCAACTACCGCTACCGGCCTAAAGACGTCTGAGGCGCAGTCGCGCTTAGCGACCTATGGACCAAACGACGCCGCAATCGACAAGCAGGCGCCGCTGTGGCTCCGATTTCTTGCCCGCTTCCGCAATCCACTCGTCATCATCCTGCTTTTCGCAAGCGGACTATCCGCGGCGGCTGGTGACATGATGAGCTTCATCATCGTGCTGAGCATTGTCATGCTTAGCATGATCATCGATTTCGTCCAAGAGGTGCGCGCCCAGAATGCGGTCGAGGCGCTGCGCCGCTCAGTGGCGGTTGAGGCCACCGTCCGACGTAACGGCACATGCGTGTCGTTGCCGATGGACCGACTGGTCCCTGGCGACATTGTTGAACTGATCGCTGGCGACCTTGTTCCCGCTGATTCGAGATTGCTTGCGAGCCGGGATTTATTCGTCAACCAGGCCCTTCTTACGGGCGAGTCTTATCCGGCTGAAAAACAGACTGGCAACCTGCCATCTGGTGCCGAAAATCCGGCCGGGGCATCCAACTCCGTCTTTGCCGGCACCTCAGTTATCAGCGGCACCGCGACGATCGTCGTCTGCCAAACTGGCAGCAAGACAGCGCTTGGGCATCTCGCGACGACTCTGGCGGAAAAACCGCCGGATACGGCATTCGTGGTCGGCATTCGTCGCTTTGGCATGTTGATCATGCGTTTCACCGTGTTAATGGTGCTGTTCGTCCTTGTTGTAAACATCTCGTTTCATAGGCCGGTTCTGGAATCGCTAATGTTTGCGGCGGCGCTCGCCGTGGGGCTGACACCTGAGCTTCTACCGATGATCGTGACAGTGACCCTTGCCCGATCGGCGATCGCACTGGCCAAACGAAAAGTGATCGTAAAGCGCCTCTCAGCGATTCACGATCTCGGTGCCATGAACGTGCTGTGCACCGACAAGACCGGGACGCTGACGGAAGCCACGATCAAGCTTGTCAGCGCGATCGATGGATACGGGGTGGAGAGCGCGGCCGCCTATGCGGATGCCTTCATCAATAGCCGCTTCGAAAGCGGTATGAAGAGTCCACTGGACGAAGCAATTCTCGCTGCCCATCCGTTCGACATGACCGGTTGGAAGAAGCTTGACGAAGTCCCATTCGATTTTGAGCGACGGCGCGTGTCGGTCCTGGTCGAGCACGACGCCAAGCGCCGTCTCGTGGTGAAAGGCGCACCTGAAGACCTGCTGCGACTTGCCGATCGATACACGACGCAGGATGGCAAAGAGCTACCGATCAATCCCGAAACGCGCGGCATCTTCGAGGCGACCCTCGACGCCCTCGGCGCGCAGGGCCTCCGCGCACTCGGTATCGCGAGCCGGGAGGTGGGTGAAAACCATCAGAGCGCTGCTCTCACCGACGAGTGCAACCTGACGTTCTCCGGTTTCGCCGTTTTCCTCGATCCCCCAAAATCCAGTGCCGGCACGACGATCCGGGAGTTGGCCGAAGCTGGCATAACAGTGAAAGTCCTGACCGGCGACAACGAACTTGTCACCCGCCACGTCTTCGGCGAGATCGGCGTGCCAGTTACGGGTGTTCTCACGGGAGATTCATTAGCCCATCTTTCGGATGAGGCGCTGCTCGGGCAGCTCCCGCAGGTGAACCTGTTTTGCCGGATCAACCCGCAACAGAAGCATCGTATTCTGCTGGCGCTCAAGCGGCTTGGCCACGTCGTCGGCTTCATGGGAGATGGCATCAACGACGCTCCGGCGTTGCACGCGGCAGACGTCGGGATCTCTGTCGATGGCGCTGCTGACGTGGCGCGCGCAGCCGCCGATCTGATCCTGCTCGAACATGATCTTTCGGTCGTGCGCGACGCCGTGGTCCAAGGCCGCAGTGCCGTTGAGAACGTGTCCAAATACGTCCTGATGGGGGCAAGCTCGAATTTTGGCAACATGTTCAGCATGGCTGGCGCTGCGCTCATACTGCCGTTCCTGCCCATGTTGCCGATCCAGATATTGCTTAATAACCTGATCTACAATGTCTCCGAAATCGCGATCCCGTTCGACCGGGTCGATCCGGAGGCGGTCAGCGTACCCATCAAATGGAACATCAAGCTGATCCAGCGATTCATGCTCGTATTCGGCCCAATCAGCTCCGTTTTCGACTTTCTCACGTTCTATGCGCTGCTGCATCTATTCGGGGCCGGTCAAGCCTTGTTCCAAACCGGCTGGTTTATCGAGTCGATGACAACGCAGGTCCTTGTCGTTTTCTGCATTCGGACGCGACGATGGTCCTTCTCCAGTCGGCCGAGCTGGTTTCTCGTTGGCATTTCTCTTTCTGCTGTGGCTATAGCGATCGGCCTTCCGCTTCTTTCTGTTGGCAAGTGGTTCGGGTTTGTGAAGCCACCTCCGATGATTTTCGTCTACGTCATCCCCGTGACCGTGGCATATCTTGCGCTCGTCGAGGTCACGAAGGTCCTTTTCTATCGTCTCGGAGCGAGAAGCTTATGGTGATGGCGCGACAGAGAGAACGACACCGGACGGGCAAAGCGGTTGGCTGCGCGCCGCTGTGTTGGGGGCCAATGACGGTATCTTATCGACGTCGAGTCTGGTTCTCGGTGTTGTCGCAGCGCATGGAAGTCATAGCAGCGTCTTGATCGCCGGAGTCGCAGGAGTTGTCGCTGGTGCGATGTCGATGGCCGCAGAGGAGTATGTGTCGGTGCACTCGCAGGCAGACACCGAGCAGGCGGACTTGGCGCTCGAACGGACCGAACTCAAAACGGACAATCCCGGCGAGCACGCTGAACTCACGGCGATCTATGTCGGCCGCGGCCTCGATACAGCGCTCGCCAAACAGGTTGCTGACAAGCTGATGGCTCATGACGCTCTTGGCGCGCACGCCCGAGACGAACTCGGCTTGTCGGAGGCCCTCAAAGCCCGCCCGATACAAGCAGCGCTTGCCTCGGCAGGCAGCTTCCGCCTTGCCGCTGCTCGTGACCGCTTTGTCACCCGAACCTCAGATAACTGTCTTCGTCTCTGCCGCGTCTCTGCTTTTCCTGGCCTTTTTAGGTGGTCTCGCGGCGCGAGTCGGTGGCGCTCGCGTGATTACGGGTGCGATCAGGGTCACGTTTTGGGGAGCAATGGCGATGGGGATAACTGCGGGCGTCGGCGACCTATTTGGAAGGTTAACGTGAACGATGGATAGCAGGCACGATATTCGATTTTGACAATCTTGAGCGCTGTATCCTTGAGCGATAGCACCAAGCCCTGCATCGGCTTACATCGAAAATGAGGGCTATCGGACCGGAGGGGCGTATTAGACACGCTGACTGACGTGGGACAACCTGGGAGTTGCTCAGGCCACGTCGTAGCGTCATGGATACGACCTGTTGGTTTCAGTTTGTCTCGAAAGAAAACAGCGCTTCGCTGGCAACCTTCGAGCAGGAGCGTTTCGCACTTCGCAAGGTCTGCCATGGCGGTCCGCTGATCTGCCTACCCAACGGCATTGGGTAGGCAGATAGCGGCTCTTCAGACAACAGTGATGGCGTTCTCGACATCCGTCGTGCCAGGTGCGGCCCAAGCGGCAGCGGTTGCCTCGTCACGCTCGTACCAGGATTCTACTTTCCCGGTCAACCTCACTTTCCCACCCTGCGCGGTCACGTTGATTGACGCAGGATCGAACCACGAGCGGTCCAATGCAAAAATGATGTCGTCTCTGATCTTAGACGTGTTAGGCCTCGGCTTGATAGTGATCTCGTTTGAGACGCCGACGACACCCCAAAGTCCGCGAACATCGTGCGCCGCAGCGTCTTGTTGGTAATGCCAATCGACTTCGCCGGTGAGGGTGACCCAGCCTTTTTCCACTTTAGCCTGAACGGCGTCGCTCGGAATAGCAGTGTCCCATTTCATACGATTGACCGCCGCAGAAGCAATTTCTTCATCGCCATGCTTTACATTGAAGGGCAGACGAACCTCAAGCTCCTCGGCAACCGCCTTGACGTCCTTAAGCCGGCGCGTAGCCTTCTCCGCAGCAAACTTCTCCGCATAGCTCTCGACGTGACCCATGAGAGTCACGACACCGGCTTTCGCAGTCACGCCTATGTGAGCGGCGTTTACACTCGGTTCCCACTTCAGTCCGTCAAGCACGGCTTGTTTCAATTGCTTATCGTCAGACATGGTTATTCTCCTGGTTTGATACAGAACTCGTGACGCCCTAAACTCCATGGGCTTGCGACCATGCGAGGGCAGGCTCGGAAGCTAAACGACCCGGTCAGTCCCTTCCGAAGTGGGGGTAGCACCGCGACCGGTGACGGCTGTTTTTATCTTTGCGTCGTGTTCGAGTGCGGGTTTCTCACGGAAGCTCTACCGCGGCGCCGCTTTCTTCAAGTGTGGGGTAGTCGGTATAGCCGCGGGCGCCGCCGCCATAGAACGTTTCCTCACCGATGAGGTTGTTGAGTGGAGCATTCAACCTAAGCCGCTGCACGAGATCTGGATTGGCCATGAATAGTCGTCCAAACGACACCAGATCGGCGCGGCCACTGGCCACCGCATCTATCGCCATCTGCCGGTCATAGCCGTTGTTGACCATCCAGACGCCATCGGAACGGTCATGCAGGGCGGCATAATCAAACGCAATACTGTCCCTGGCGCCGCCCGTCTCGCCCTCAACAATGTGCAAGTACGCCAAACCAAGGGGATTGAGGGCTCCTACGACATGATCGAAGAGCGCCTGCGGGTGGCTGTCCCGTGAATCGCCGGCGGTGGAGACCGGCGATAGCCGAACGCCGAGGCGCTCGGCTCCAATGGCGTCCGCGCAAACCCTGCTAACTTCGAGGAGCAGTCTTGAGCGGTTCTCGATGGAGCCGCCATACGCGTCGGTACGATGATTGGTTCCGTCGCGTAGAAAGGCATCGAGCAGGTAGCCGTGAGCGCCATGCAGTTCTACGCCGTCGAATCCGGCCTCGATGGCTCGCATGGAGGCGTGACGGAAGTCCTCGATAATGCCCGGGATCTCGTCTAACCGGAGCGCGCGGGGCATCGACACGTCGACAAAACCCTTTCCGGCCAAGAAGGTTTTGGTTTTTGCGCGGATCGCGGAAGGGCCTACGGGTGCTTGGCCGTCTTGCTGGAAGCTGGTGTGGGAGACACGGCCCGTGTGCCACAATTGAACGACTATGATGCCGCCCTTGGCGTGCACAGCGTCAGTTATCCTTTTCCAGCCTCGGACCTGATCGTCTGTAAAGCATCCTGGCGTGCCGTCGTAACCTTGCGCTTGAACGGATATCTGCGTGGCTTCGGCGATGATTAAGCCGGCCGTGGCGCGTTGGGCGTAATACTCGAGAGCAAACGGTCCTGGCACCAGGCCTGGCCCGGCTCGATTTCGGGTGAGGGGGGCCATGACGATGCGATTGGCGAGTTTGAAAGCGCCTGCACGCATGGGTTCGAACAGAGCCCGAACTGAGCGGGTTTGGTAAGTTTTTTTCATGCTGTGGCTCACGGATTATGGGTGGCGGATTGCGTGGGAAGGAGGCGCAATATCGGCGCCTCTCGAGGTTTGGACGAGGCGATGTATGCTGTCGCCTTATCGATCGCCCCCCGCGACGATTTCATCGGATGATTGGTCACCCCGAGTCTTTTCGGCGGGCGAGAGCTCTTCAAAAATCCCAGACGTCGGGATAGTCATGCTTCGACGGCAATAGGAAGCATTTGACAAAATTCATGTCGAAAAATATCAAGACCAGTAAGCTTCTCGACCGTAGAAATTATGGAGTTGAGTCTCGTACATGCGGTTCAGAGGGACGGCGTCGACGTACGCTGGACTATGCTCGACTGCATCGCGATTGAGCGTTGTCGAAACCGTGAATCTGACCGAATCGACACTCTCGATCCATTCGGTCGACAGTAGTATTTCCCTCGCGCTGTCCCACCAGTCTCGTGTATCGACAGCCATGTAGCGTACGACCCATGTCTCATCGTCGAACACAAAATCCGCGACGTGCCCGATGGCGCCGTCCGCGGTCGCCACGGAGAAGCTTCCTGCCTGTTGCGCACTTAGCAGATGTAGGTTGGCGCGCGAGCCTTTCACGTGAAGCGTTGGGCGCAGTTGCAAGGATTCAAGGCCCGGCCTTGAGTCGTTGGATCCTGCGGGGTTAGACGCATAGGTCGACGTGGCTCTGGCGGCCCAATAGGGTCTGCATCCGTAGTAATTGAACAGCTTGGTTTCCTGGAGGCGGGAGACGGGTTTTCGGGTATCGATTGGGGGGCTACCCGTCATCTGCCGCTGTGTCAGGTTCAAGGTGACAAGGCCTGCCGCGAAATCAATTCCTCTAACAGACAAAGGAGATACCCAGACTTCCTGCCAGTTGTTCCATCCCATCGCCTCGATAACAATAAAGCGGATACCCCACATCTCGTCATCGAAATAGACATGCTCCACCGCGCCGAGCTGGCCATCCGGGCAAGTTACTTTGCAGCGTTTCAGATCTTCTATGCTTCGTAACATAAGGGTGCCCTATCACTAGAAATGGCGAATCTGCCTGCTCGCCGAAGCCGGCCGCGAGGTTGGAAAATCCTGTTGGTCCGGCAGGCTAGCTTTGATGCACCCCCAAGCCGCCATGCCGTTGCAGGAATATGAACAAGCGTAAAGGTGGAGTTCCGCTAGCGATAGACTCGGAATCTACTCATGAAGACGTGCGGCTCGCTTGACAGACGTAGGGCACGCTCCGATGCTAAAGCGTTTGGGTGACGACGCCTGTTCCATCGAGAGGAGATAACGCACGCACATGAAGGCGATCCATAGATCATCTCACCGGCGGTAGTAGGACCGACAGAAGCGGAATCTGCGGCAACTTATCCGACACTGTACGCATACCGTAGATCATCTATGAAGCTTTCTACGAATAACTTGCAATTCCCGCTTGCGACTATCCGATGACTTCGGGTAAGTCATTTTGAGCTCGTTCAACGTATCGAGGAGGATGCCGGATACGATCAACCTCGCATTCTTCTTGTCATCAGCAGGTACAATGTACCAGGGCGAGTCCAACGTGCTCGTAGCGCCTATGCACTTCTCGTAGGCTCTCATGTACCGCATCCAAAATTGCCGTTCAGTTATGTCCGCAAGACTGAATTTCCAGTTTTTATCGGGCTCTTCGATGCGGTCGAGAAAACGCATTCTCTGCTCTTCCTTTGAGAGGTGAAGGTAGAACTTCACGATGTGAGTCCCGTTACCGTACAGATGCCGCTCAAGGTCTACGATGGACCGGTAACGGTCCCGCCAGACCTTCTTCCCGGTGCGACGGGAGTCTGGCAGGGCTTCACTACGAAGTTCCTCGGGATGGACTCGTACGATTAGCACCTCCTCGTAGTAGGATCGGTTAAAGATCCCGATCCGTCCTCGTTCAGGCAAGTCCCGCGTGGTGCGCCAAAGAAAATCATGCTCAAGCTCGGCCGCACTGGGATGTTTGAAGCTGAACACCTGGCAGCCTTGTGGGTTGACACCAGACATCACGTGCTTGATGGCCCCGTCCTTTCCTGCTGCATCCATCGCCTGAAAGATTAACAGGACGGCGTGATGGTTAGAGGCATAAAGCAGTTGCTGCAACTCGGAGAGCTTCTTTACATGCGTTGCCAGCAATTCCTGATAGTGCTTCTTTGACTTGTAGACAGGCGTCACGTTAGTGGGCCAATTCCGGAGGTCGATCTTGCTACCCTCCCGAACCCGAAAATTCTTTCGTTTGATTTCCATCTCGTATTCCTCGAGAAAACCCATTTGGCAGCCCCGACGGTCCGAGCAATTCGATGCCCGAAAAGATGTGCACCTTCATCAGCTACGACTGTGCCAATGGAGGACGACTCGAGCACCAAGGCATGGAAATGGCCGCAAGTCCCTCCGAGCCATGAGACCCGACCCGAAATGACAAGAATTTGCGGGTCGATCGGCAATTAGCCTGGGACCGCCACGGGGTGCGGCACGTGCGGGCCGTGCCGGAAGCGAGATTACATCAGGCACCCTTGCGTGCATCTGACTCCCTTTTTAGTCGATAAACCGGGTCCGCGTGAAAGCCCACGCCCCGTACTCGCACCCTATAGCAAGGCCGCTCGAAACCATTGCTCCATGCAGGGCGATAGAGCAATCACACTCTGATAGTCCTGGATATCTCCAGATCGATCCAGATCATGCCTTCACGTAACCCGTGCAGCACTGCGTCCTGCTCGGCTATGAAAATATGGCTATCTTTAAACTCGTGGGTGAAGTCGCCGTGGAGGTTGCGAGCGGTCACGTTGATCTGACAGATAAAGCCGCCCTCGGCTTCGTGCGTTTTCGCGGTAACCGACCAATTTCCATTTCCTTCGTTGACTCTACCAGACAGATTCATGATGATCTCCTCGCCGTTTTATCGGTTTTCCGGGTAGGCGGCAAAATCCGCCTGACCGACGCACAATTGTTCATCACAATCTTACGCAATCATCTTATACACGACCGGTTGCGACCTTCACGAAGACTCCGAACGTACAAGATGTACTCACCACTCGAGATCGTCGTGGGCACCTCCCTCATTCACCCACACTACTGAACCCTGGGACATCAACGTGCGGCAGTTCGTGCCGCCGTTGAAGAGAGGTGGCCCCGTTCGTTCGGACAGTTTTTTCGATTTTTAAGTGGAACGCTGGGCGGTCACGCTGCCGTTTTCATCGCGGGCAGCATCGCGAAGTAAGCTTCATCCGGGGTCTTGTCCGAAAGACTTGAATGAGGCCTTTGTTGGTTGTACCACGTCAGATAGTTAGCGATCGACTGCCGTGCCTGGCCGACGGACTCATAGGCCTTCAAATATATCTCTTCGTACTTCACGCTGCGCCACAGCCGTTCGATAAAAACGTTGTCTCGCCAGCTTCCCTTGCCATCCATCGACAGAGCGATCCCACGCGACAGGACTGCGTCGGTGAAGACCGTACTGGTAAATTGGCTGCCTTGATCGGTGTTGACGATCTCAGGCACTCCATATTTCGCGAATGCTTCTTCAAGTGCTGCCACCGCATGCTCGGCTTCCATCGTGATCGCAACCCGGTGCGCTAAAACACGACGGCTAGCCCAATCGATCACAGCAGTCAGATATACGAAGCCCTGTGCCATAGGCACGTAGGTCGTGTCCAGTGCGAACACCTGATTGCTGCGCTCGATCTTCCGATCGCGCAGCAGGTACGGCCAGATCTTGTGCGCCAGATGTTTGCGGCTCAGGTTCGGCTTGCGATACAGCGCCTCAATGCCCATTTTGCGCATCAACGTGCCGACGTGCTTGCGTCCGACCACTATGCCCTCTCGCTTGAGCAGGCGCATCAGCATGCGCGCGCCGGCAAACGGATGCTCCAGGTGCAACTCGTCGATGCGGCGCATGAGCGCCAGATCCGCGCCACTGACTGGGCTCGGCGCGTAGTACGCACTGGATCGGCTGATGCCGACTAGCTTGACTTGCCGGGAAACCGGCAAGGGGTGGGCACGATCAATCATTTCTTTCCGCTCAGCAGGCCTGCCTTGCCGAGCGCGCCGGATAAAAAATCGTTCTCCAGCGCCAATTGGCCGATCTTTGCGTGCAGCGTCTTCAGATCCACCGGCGGCTCACTGACGGGCGCGCCCGCCGCGCCGAACACATCGGCCGCTCGCTCTTGCAACTGCCGCTTCCATTCCGTGATCTGGTTCGGATGAACCTCAAACTGCTGCGCCAATTCTGCCAGAGTGCGCTCCCCACGTACTGCTGCCAGTGCCACCTTCGCCTTGAACGCCGCTGAGTGCGTGCGCCGGGTTCTCTTCGTCATCGTCTGGTTTCCTTTGTAGCCATTATGCCAATCTCAGAACCCAGCGATTCCACCTAACCGACTGTCCAGATTCCCGGAGCCACCTCTAAATGACCACGCCGAGAGCCTCGCGCCGGCTTACTGCGCTTCGCGTGCCGCAGCGATGATCGCCGCGGCGACTTCTGCCGGCTTTGACAGCATCGCCACGTGGCTCGCGTCCACCTTTACGACTGTCGCACCGATTTGCTGCGCCATTGCGGCCTGCAGAGCCGGGGGAATCATGCGGTCCTTTTCCGTCAATACCCACCACGACGGCTTGTTATGCCACGCGGCTTCGGACACCTTGTCGTCGGTACAACCGGCGAACCAGGGACCTTGAGTCGCCGCTACGAGGCGGGCTTGTGCAACGGGCAGGTCCTGGGCAAAGTCGTGAATGATTGCATCGGTCGAAAGTGTCAGGTATCCGGCGGAATCTTTCTGCAGCGCCGACGCCCACGGCGGTGCCGGCTTCCCCTTCAAAACGTCGTTGATCGACTGGTCCTTGTCGAGCGCAAAGGCGGCAACGTATACCAGCGCTTTCACCTTGTCGTCATTGCCGGCTTGCGTAATGACTGCGCCGGCCCAGGAATGGCCGACCAGTATGACGGGACCGTTCTGTTGCTCGATCACTCGTTTCGTCGCCGCTGCATCGTCATCGAGCGACCTGAGCGAATTTTGCACCGCCACCACGTGCAAGCCTTTCGCTTGCAGAATGGGGATAACCTTGTCCCAACTCGATCCATCCGCGAACGCGCCGTGCACCAGCACCACGTTTTTGCCCTTCAGGTCGTCAGGCGAAGACGCGGCGCTGGCTGGCGTGAATGCGGCGAGCGACATCAGGCCACCGAGCAGCAGCGTAGCGGCCAGGCATTTTTTGAGCAGGGTGTTCATAATATGAGTCCTCTTGAAGAAATCGGGTTGGCAAGGAAATCAGTGTGCGGATTGGAGAATGCGCTGATTGGGCGAGCTCTTGTATCGGTCAAATGACCGAGCCTGATCTGACGGAGGCTAGACGCGAAAGCTAAAAATGAGGCGAAACTGATGCAAGGCGACTCTGATATCCGGGTGCTGGACGCCGTCAAGGCGCTTGCATTTGTCGGCGACCTCAGCATGGGGCAGCCAACCGATCATTCCCTGCGTACCGGTTGGCTTGCCGGGCGACTCGCCGCCGAAGCCGGCCACGACGACGCTCAGTGCGGCGTTGTCAAGGAAGTGTCGCTGCTGCGCTGGTCGGGCTGCACGGCGAACGCAGCGGGTTTCGCGGAGTGGCTGGGAGACGACATCGGCAGCAGGGCGGACATGCTGGCGATGCGGCCTGGATGGGCCGGCGCCGACGAATCCCCGGGACGGTTCGGTGCGGCAATCACGCCGCTGGCTCAGATTCACTGCGAGGTATCGGGCGAGGTCGCGCGCATGCTCGGACTGGCAGGCGCAACCCAGGTGGCGTTGCGGCACATTTTCGAAAGTTGGGATGGCGCCGGTTTCCCGCATCAGATGCAGGGCGGCAATGTGCCCGATGCCGTGTTTCTCGTTGCGTTGGCCGGTGATATAGAGATTTTCAGCCGGATCTATGGGGTGGAGCAGGCGAAGGTGTTGATCACCCAGAAGGCCGGCCGTCAATATCCGCAAGCGCTTGCGCAACTTGCATTGTCCCGCGCGGCAAAGTGGCTGGACGAGCTTGAACAGTGGAGTACGTCGGCCCATGACGAACCCCTGAATACGCAACCGATGCTGCAAACAAGCGCGCCGGAAATCATCGCTGACGTGATCGACCTGAAGCTGCCCTGGATGGCCGGCTATTCACGGCGCGTAGCCGAAGCGTCGGCAGCGTGCTGCGCGCGCTTGGGCCTTGGTGAGGAGACAGCGCGCCGCGTGTATCTCGCCGGTTTGATCCACGGTATGGGACGCGCGGCAGTGCCGAATGCAATATGGAATACGCCGGGTCGATTGCCCACGGCAGCCTGGGAGAAAGTGCGACTGGTCCCTTACTGGACCGCGCGGGCGGGCAAGCAGATCGGCGCCCTCGCGCGCGAGTCGGAGATTGCCTCGCTTGCCTATGAGCGGCTGGACGGTTCGGGCTATTTCCGGGGCGCAGCGGGCGATGGCATTGCTCGTGAAGGCCAGGTGCTCGCTGCGGCCGCTGCCTGGGTCGCGCTGCGCTCGAAGCGTCCCTGGCGTGAGGCGCTTTCCCCCGAAGATGCCGCAACGCTGCTCCGCGAGCAGGCGTTGGCAGGGCGATTCAATGCCGATGCTGTCAGTGCGCTAATCTCGAACGAATGTGACGAGTATGACGGGAGCGTAATTGCCCAAAAACCCCGCTGCGCCCAAGCAACGCTGCTGTCGCCTCGCGAGTCGGAGGTGCTTCGTCACATTAGCCTGGGCGCCAGCAACAAAGAGGTCGCAAAGGCGCTGGAGCTGAGTCCCAGCACGGTGCGCACGCATGTCGAAAGCGTGTTCCGCAAGCTCGCTTGCTCGACGCGTGCGGCGGCCACTTTGAAGGCGTCGATGCTTGGATTGATTTGATGTCCTGGCGGTTCATCGGACAGCGCTGACATCGATGCCGGTCAATGGGTACTAGCGTGTCAGAAATGCGCCAGGGTGTGCACTGCTCGCTCCAGTTCAACGCCGTGTCCTCGCACACCCGGCGCGCTTGACGCCCGGGACGCTTCCGTACGGAACACGGCCACCGCCGCCGTGAGCCGACGCGCCTGATCTTCCAGCGAGCCGGCTGCTGCGGCTGCCTGCTCGACGAGCGCGGCGTTCTGTTGCGTCACCTCGTCCATCTGCGCGACCGCTACGTTGACCTGATCGATGCCTGAGCTTTGTTCAATTGCCGCTGAAGCAATCTCGCTCATGATCGCGCTGACGCGGGCGATCGCCTTGACGATCTCCGTCATGGTCGATCCGGAGCGTTCAACCAGTTGCGCACCGGACTGCACCCGTGCCGTCGATTCTCCGATCATGCCCTTGATCTCCTTGGCGGCCGCGGCACTGCGCTGCGCGAGCGAACGCACTTCGCTCGCCACCACGGCAAAACCACGCCCTTGCTCGCCCGCGCGTGCCGCTTCGACCGCCGCGTTGAGCGCGAGGATATTGGTCTGAAACGCAATCCCTTCGATGACGCCAACGATATCCGCCATGCGGTGCGAGTCGTCGACGATCTGATGGATCGTGCCAACCACCTGCTGGGTCAGCTCTCCGCCTTCGGCGGCGAGGCTCGACGCGCCTTGTGCAAGCGAGTTGGCCTGCTTGGCGTTCTCGGCGGTCTGCTTGACCGTGGAGTTCAGTTCCTCGATGCTCGCGGCGGTTTCTTCCAGCGACGCCGCCTGTTCCTCGGTGCGTTGTGACAGGTCCGTGTTACCCGATGCAATTTCACGCACACCGGTGTCGATCGACTCCGTTCCCGCACGGACCGTGTTCACCGTCGCGATCAGCGAGTCCTGCATCTTGCGCAGCGCGGTCGCCAGCTTGCCCATTTCGTTGTCGCTCGTCACGTCGATGCGGCCGGTGAGGTCACCACTCGCGATGCGCTCGAATTGCGCGATGGTGGCATCGACCGGGTGAACGATCGCCCGCACCAGCACGACGCGGCCCAGCCACGAGAACAGCAGCGCCAACACCATGCCCACGGCGACGGCAATACTGATGGCATAGAAGCGATCGTGCGCGTCCTGATAGCGTTGTGCGCCGTGATCGATTTGCAATTGCTCAAGCGTGAGCATCGCCTTTTCGTACGCGTTATAGAGTGAAGGAAGCTGGTGAGCCTGCAACTGCTGGAACGCGGTTTTGTCACCGGCCTTGAGCGCGGCCATCGCCGGCTCGATCCCGTTATGCAGGAACGTGGCACGCTTGTCCTGCATGTCTTTGATGAGACGTTGCTCGTCGTCGTCCGTCCCCGCGTGCCTCAAATAGTGCCCTAGGCGGTCGTTCGATACCTTCAGATATTGATCGAAGCGCTTGAGCACCGCTGCGGCACCGTCCTGATCGTTGAGATCGACGAGCGACGCGTAGGTCGCAAGCGCCAGGCGCAGACGCAGCAATTGTCCGGCGCTGCCTTCCAGGTCGGCGACGGCGGGTGTATCGACCGTGTACATCTGCTGTAGCGACGCATTGCTCGCGCGTAGCGACAGCAATCCGGCCGCGGCGCCAAGCAGCAGCACCACGCCGAAGAAGGCAATCATCGCGCTCAAACAAGCGCGAATCGACAGGTTTCTCAGCATTTCTTCTTCCTTGTTTACCGCGCTGATCGGCAAGGCTTTTGCCGTGGCACACGCAGATTTGTTGTGTTGTTCGAGGCCAGTTGCATCAGGCGTAGCCGGCCGAGGGCTCGCCACTATTTGCTTCACCCGGTAACTGCCGGTCCGGCCGCATCACGAAGGCGAGCAGCGTACCGCTCAGCATCAATGCCATCGAGACAATGAACGGGAGATTCCAGTTGCCGGTGTGATCGATGATCCAGCCTCCGACCACCGGGCTGACAATCGCCGCGGCAGCGGACCCCATGTTCATGATGCCGCTCGCAGTGCCCGCGTATTGGGGGGCAATGTCCATCGGCACGGCCCACATCGGCCCGATCGTCATCTCGTTGAAGAAGAAGCCTACTGACAGCGCGAGCGCAGCAAGGGGAATCGACAGCGAATGGACCAGCATGATCGGCGCAAGCGCCAGCAGCGCGAGGAACATGCACGTCGAGACCATGACGTTGCGCGCGAGCCGCAGGTTGCCCGTTCGACGCATGATGAAGTCGGTCAGCTCGCCGCCAAGCCAGTCGCCTAACACGCCGGTCAGGAATACGCCCGACGCGAACAGCGCTGATTTACCCAGTTGCATGTGCTGATGCTGGAAATACTGCGGCACCCAGCCGAGAAAGAGCCACAGGACCCAGCCGTAGCAGAAGTACACCGCGGTCACCGGCAGCATGCGTCGAAGCAGGGCGCGCCAGGGCACGCGGCCGCTTATCCTCGCCACGTTGTAGGCAGGCAGCCGGTCCGCTTCAACGGAACTCATCGAGCGATGCTCGCGCGGGTTGTCGCGGAAATACCAGACCCAGATGAGCGCCCACAGCACGCTGACAATGCCGGTAATGACAAATGCCCCGCGCCAGTTCGTCGTCAGCATGAGCCACGTCACCAGCGGCGGCGCGGCCGCGTTGCCAATGCGCGAGGCAGCATGGGTGATGCCTTGTGCGAAGCCGCGGCGCTCGGGCGTCGTCCAGTTTGACATTGCACGGGTGGCCGCCGGGAAGGTAGCACCCTCGCCGAGACCCAGCAGCAGGCGGGCAAACACCAGCGACATGAGACCACCGGCTAGCCCCGTTAGCACGGTCGCACCGGCCCAGATGAACGCACAGATGGTAAGCGTTCGGCGCGGACCAAAACGATCCGCAAGCCAGCCGCCGAAGATCTGGATGATGAGATACGGATACGCAAAGGCTGAAAAAACAAAGCCTGTTTGAGTATGCGAGAGGTCGAATTCCTTACCGAACTGCGCGGCCGCGGTGCTGACGTTGACGCGGTCTATGTACGTAATGCAGTACATGACGCACAGGAGGATGAGCACCTTCGTGGTGACGCGGCGAAACATGGTGGAAGTCCCCAACGTGTAGTCACATGATTCGCTGCATCTGCCGGTGGCGTGACTGATGCCTGATTCCGGGCGGCAGATCGCCTGATGCCGTCGCGCTCACGCCTTATCCTGCAGGTGCGCCGATCCGTGAATGTTGGGATGAGGGTGGCCGCGACGATGTCTTAAGTACTGTATTCCTCATACAATATCGACAACCATCGGTAAAACTTGAGCAAAAAATTTCGCTCAATGAGGAGACGGTCGGAAATCAGGCGGGGACGCGCGTTGCCTCACCGCGCAATGAAGAGAATCAATTGCTTGATACGGGCCGGCAGGGACCGGCGCCGCGCGGTTGAGATGTGAAGGGACTAACTGGGTACATTGAGCCGTAATGGGCTCTTGCCGCTACCGCGGCAAGAAAATTTCAAGTCAGGTGCACCTGGAAGCGGCTAACCTGCAACCCGGGGGCCGCAGACATCAAGGGCGCGCTTCATCCGAAGTCAAATCGCTGGTCAAGTCGCTGTTGCTTGCCACTTGCCGGACGCGCTCTTTAGACGGGGCGGCAACGGCGGCTTGCGGGATATCGAAGAGCGGCTTCTCAGGGTGCACAAACAACCAGAGCACCGTGCCTACCGCGGCCGCCAGTGCGATGACGACCAGGGCGCTCCCCCAGTTACCGGTGAGTTTCACCATGAAAGCGACGGCAACGGGTCCCGCGACGTTCGATGCGGCTCCCCACAGGTTAGTCCAGCCAGACATCACGCCGGTAAAATCTCGCGCCAGGTCTTGGGCTGCCGACCAGACGACGACTTGCACAAAACCTACCGCAGCGAAAGACAGGCACAAGAAACCAATGACGGCCGCAATATTGACGGCCCATGAAGCCAGACAGAGGGCGATAGCGCTAACAAGAAATCCCACCATGGCGACCGGAGCGCGAGCGGCCCAGACCGATTGAGTGCGCTTCAATATCTTGTCGCATACGATCCCCGCCACAAATACCGCCACGAATACGGCGATCCATGGAAGCGATGCCGCGAATCCCATGGACTTGAGCGAAAGCCCACGTGCGCGCATAAGATAAGTTGGCAGCCAGGTCGTATAGAAACTCTGGATCAGGACCAACAGAAAGTACTGGATACCGAAAAGCCAGAACCGCGGATGCCGGAGACACCTCAGGAATACCCCTTTGGCTACCGCCTCTGGTTCCGACTGTCCCGCAGCGATATACGTTGCCTCCTCGGGGGTAATCAGAGGGTGCCGCGCGGGCACATCGCGATAACCGAACCACCAGGCAATTCCCAATACAAGGCCGATTGCACCGAACACATAGAAGACGGAGTGCCAGCCGAACTGCAAGATCATCCAGGCAGTAAGAGGCGCGGAAATGATAGGTCCGAGATAGAGACCACCCAGGAGAAAGGAGTTCCCCTTCGCGCGTTCATTCTTGGGAAACCAGCGTTTCACTGCGAGCACGCCGCTTGACCAGTCAGCAGATTGTGCGCCTCCGAGCAGGGCGCGGCAGCCAACGAGCCAGTTAAAACCCACGCCGAACGGCGTCACTATCATCATCAAAGACCAAAGAGCGCTTGTTCCAAACAGCACCTTCCTCGACCCATGACGCTCGGCCAGTCTTCCGGCAGGGATTTGTCCCAATGCGTACGTCCAGAAATAGATGGTCAGGATCACTGACATCTCGACAAGCGAAAGACCAAGCTCCTTCTGGATCGTGGGCGCAGCGATCGTCATTGCAGCGCGATCCAGCGTCATGACGAAGGTGATGGGAGCGACCAGTAGCGAAACAATCCCCCACCGTAAATTGCCGATTCTTTTTGGCATTCTCACTGCTCCAAAGATAATTAACGACGCGCTGTTATGGAATCACTGCTACCGCTGTGGTCTTGCCAATTGCTTCCGGATCGTCACGCTCCGCCAGCTGCTCATGCTGCTCATGCCTTAAGCGGAGGGGAAGGGCGCGCTATTCATACGTTCAACGCAGATCTCATGCGTGCGCGTTGTTCGTGCCAACAAAGCCGCTGCCGAGACAAGCCCTTCGTCAGCGCCGTAGATATGAAATAGTCCGTCGCCGGGCTCGACGTACTGGCCCACCGTGGCGAGAAGATCTACGCCGGCACCCAGGTCCGTCGGAGCGCCGGCTTTTCGCGCAATTCCCGCGATGGCCCAGCCATCAATGCTTGAGACGATGCCACCCTGTTGTGCCACAACCGTTTGTACAAAGTTGCCGACTGAAACCGGCGGAACCCGCCGGCCCTGGCTATCGACAATGCTTTCGAATGCAATTCGGGCTCGGCCCGAAGAAAGCAGCGATTCCGCGATCTGCCGACCCTTGGAAACAGTGCCTACGGCCGGCGCCCAAGCAAGAATCTCCGCCGCAAAACGGAGCGCTTTTTCGCGCAGGTCGGCGGGTGCAGACGGGTCGTTATCCAGCACCTGCTTGACGTCCCGTACCTCGAGTGCCGGTCCGATGCCCCGCCCGATCGGGCTGCTGCCATCGGTGACCATGGCCTTTACGTGCAAGCCCAGGCCTGCTGCGACATACTCGAAAAGATTACCTAATGTGCGCGCTTCGAGTTCGTCCTTCAACTTGGCGTGCGGGCCGTAAGGAAGATCGATGATGACGTGGGTGGATCCTGCCGACCACTTCTTGGATAAAATCGATGCAACGGACCAGCGGTTTGAATCGAGGCCAAGCGGCCTGGTAAATGCATTGATCCGATCGTCGATCAACGAGTGATTCAACCGTCCGTTCCACGCAATACAAGCGCGCGCTTCACTGACGCAACGACGTACCTCTGCGCTGGTGAGATCGACACGTGCAACCGTCTCCATTGCATCGGCAGTCCCCGCGGCAGAGGTGATTGCCCTCGATGACGTCTTTGGCATTGCAAGCCCGAACGCCGCCACAACAGGTACTACGATCAAGGTGATCCGGCTACCCGGGACGCCTCCCATTGAATGCTTGTCAACGAGTATTGGCTCGTCCCATTCGATGCGTGGCGTCAGCTTGCAACGCACCTTTGCCAACGCGAGCACTTCGGCGTCGGACAGGTTTTGCGACGCGTGCAACAGGAACGCGTTGATATCCCGGTCCGAATAACGCAGTGCAAGAATGTCGTCGAACACACCGCTATATTGAGCTTCGTTCAGTGCTTCCCCGGCAATCTTTGCCTTCAAGGCGCGCATGCTGGGCGGAGCAGGCTGTGTGGCGCGGCGAAGCGCTGCGACGAAACGTGCTATCCCCTGCTCAAGCGTTGTGTCGTTCATGACCTTCAGGACCTCAACGTCGGCAGAGGTCGGCTCGACCTGACGCGCCACGCGTTTTACAACCTCGTCGTGGGTTTCCCTGCCTCGTGCGAGAATTCTTGCAGCGAGCACGGAAGCGGGTGCGTTCACGTCGACTACCACCAGCCGCGGTACGCGAGTTGAAAGCACGTCGATCATTGCCCGCGACCCGTTAGCGATGACGTGATGCCCCCGCGAAAGGGCGTCGAGAAGATCATGACGCAAACCGTATCTTAGTCCGTGGGCCGACCAGGTAATAAGGAATTCTCCTTGACTGTCCAGGCGCGCGAACTCGGTTTCATTAAGCGCTTCGTGATCTTCGCCCGGCGAGCCGTGAGGCCGGGTGACTACCCGACGCGCGAAGACGAAATCGCTGAGAACTTCACGCGCTCCGTCAATAAGCGAGTCTTTGCCGGCGCCGCTCGGGCCGACCACAAAAAAGAAGATTCCGTCGGACATGAGGGTATTACTCCGCCTCGTCCAGACCGATGTCAATGCACACCGAAGCCTGGTTTATCTTGCTCGTGGAGATATAGTCGACGCCCGTTCTTGATATTTCCCCGATTGTCGCGAGGCTGATACCGCCAGACGCTTCAAGCTTCGTACGGCCATTGACCAACTTCACGGCCTTGGTCATTTCCTCGACCGACATGTTGTCGAGCATGATGACGTCAACGCCGGCTTCCAGCGCCTCCTCCACCTGCTCGATGCGATCGCATTCGACTTCAAGCTTCGTCAACACTGGCAATTGGCGACGCGCACGTTGCACAGCCTTCATGATTCCGCCGCAAACCGCAATGTGGTTGTCTTTAATCATCACGCCGTTATCAAGTCCAAGGCGGTGGTTCAAGCCGCCGCCGCAGGTCACCGCATGCTTCTCCAGCATGCGCAAACCGGGTGTGGTCTTGCGCGTGTCAATCAATCGTGCGCGCGTTCCCGCGACTGCCTTGACGTACTCTGCTGTGAGGTTGGCAATGCCCGACATGCGCTGCAGGATGTTAAGCGCCGTTCGCTCGGCGGTCAGCACGCTTCGCGCATTTCCCCGTACGTCGAGAAGCACAGCCCCCTTCTTGACGTGGTCACCGTCCTTGACACGTACGACCACTTCAAGCGTTGGATCGTAGCGCTTGAACACCCGCGCTGCGACGTCGATACCCGCCACGATCAGATTCTCGCGCGCATTCATGAAGAATGCTCCCGTTTCGTTCGCTTCAATCATGACCTGTGCGGTTAGGTCACAATACCCAATGTCCTCGGTCAGCCACGTGTCGATCAGGCGATCCGTTTGAAATACGTCGTACATGTCAATCTCCTAGTGTATAAAAAAACAATTGTTTGTTGGTCGACAGGGGCACCAAAAGAAGTGCCTCCAAGATCGAAAGAAAATATCGGACTACGAAGTAGATAAGATTTGAAATGTAATATTGAAAGTGCGATAAGGCGTCTTACTTGAATTGGTGTACGTGTCGTGTCGGCCTGCGATTGCAGCGTCCACGCTCAAAATCTAAGCCGACCCCCAACACTGAGCAGGTTGAAACGACTGCGGCGGTCATGACGAACTCGATGCTCGACTGATCCGGTGCCGCGCGTGCACCGATATCCGCCAGTGACCACCGGAGAGCAACACCCGCGGCGCCAAGCGTTCGAGATCCCGTTCGCGCAGCATGGGTAGGCTGTAGCAACGGCGGAAGGAACTGCCCGATACGCAATGTCTTTGTCATCTGGTCGACTTCTCCGAAGCGTGCATCAGGATGTGTTCGATTTCTCAAAGTCTAGTGTTCACATTATAATTTGGCAAGATATCTAAGTATATTTTTGTTGGTGCATGTGTGCTTTAGTTTGGTGAAAACCCTTATTTAATGCATCATTTAAGGGAATACCCCATCTGAAGCCACCTATGTGGAAATTATGTTTTTAAGGAAAAATACAATGTGTACGCTCGATAAGACTTCATTCAAGCACTTTGGAAAACGCGCTGTTGGCGAGTGCAGGAGATGGAGGGAGTGAAGGGCGCCCAGCAGCAGGGCGGGGATCATCAAAACATCAAGGAACTCGAAAAGAAGTATCAAGTATCCGGGTTTCGTGCCGTACACCGATTAGTACACAACTATCTAAAAGACCTCATGAAGCGCCTTACATTTCAGCAACAGTTGTGGATCCCTTTGGCACTCTCCCTGATTTGCCTGATCTCTGTGGCGGGCTTCGGGGCTTACCAGACTCGTGAGGTCCGTCTGGAAGAAAGGCAGCATTCGTTAAAAGATGCTGGCGATATCGCGATGAGCATCACGCGCCGTTACGCAGCGCTGGCTGCTGACGGAACGTTATCGACGCCTGAAGCGAAGAAGCAGGCACTCGCGCAATTGCGAGCGATCCGTTATGGCGCTGACGGGTACGTATCCATCGTAGATTCAGACTGCCACGCCGTCATGAATCCTTCCAAGCCGGAAACCGAGGGCAAGTACTTTGGCGACTATCAGGATTCCAACGGGAAGTACGTGTACCGCTCGATGGCTGCGATCGCGAAGGGTTCTGGGGATGGGTTCGTTGACTATGCCACGCCGCGGCTGGGTTCGAAAGAACCCGTGCGAAAGCGCAGCCACATTGCCACCTTTAAACCCTGGGATTGGTCGTTCGTGACAGGGGCCTACCTGGACGACATTGACGAGGCGTTCAATGCATCGCTGCGCCAGTTGGTTGTGCTCGTCGCCATCATCGCTGCCATGCTGTCCGGTGCCGTGTACCTGGTGAACCGTAGGCTGAATCGGTCGCTAGGCGGTTCACCGGAATATGCAGCCCAGGTCGTGAGCGCTACAGCGGGTGGCAACCTCGCGCAACACATAGACCTGCAAGCCGGCGATCGAGGCAGCCTTCTGTTCAAGCTTCAGGAGATGCAGGCGCAACTGCGTCAGGCGGTGGTCGCGATCATCGGCGCGGCGAAGTCCATTGGAACGTCCACAGATGAAATATCGTCAGGTAACGCGGACCTCTCGAGAAGAACCGAGGAGCAGGCTGCGTCGTTGGAAGAAACTGCCGCAAGCATGGAGCAACTTACCTCAGCCGTGAGACAGAACGCCGACAACGCGCGACAAGCTTCGGTGCTTGCCGGCGATGCCTTCTCCATTGCCAATCGCGGCAATGAGGTCGTCTCGGAAGTCGTCGCTACCATGGATGAGATCACCGACAGTACGAAGCAGATTGGAGAGATCCTTGGGATGATCGAAGGAATCGCTTTTCAAACCAATATCCTCGCACTTAATGCGGCTGTCGAGGCGGCGCGGGCAGGCGAACACGGCAGAGGATTCGCCGTCGTTGCCTCTGAAGTCCGGAATCTGGCACAGCGTTCGTCCACCGCCTCAAAAGACATCAAGAGACTGATCGAGCATTCGAATGGTCGCGTTCAGAGCGGCGCCACGCTCGTCGACAACGCTGGCCAGTGCATGAAAGAGATACTGGTATCAGTTCAACGAGTGACTGCGATCATGAAGGAGATCGCATCGGCCTCCGAAGAGCAAAGCGACGGGATCGAACAAGTGAACAAGGCCGTCACCCAGATGGACGAAGTAACGCAACGAAACGCAGCGCTTGTGGAGCAGGCGGCAGCAGCCGCAGTGTCCATGCGCGAGCAAGCGCATGGACTTGTAGAGAGTGTTGCTGCGTTTCAGGTCGCTTGAGCTCACGCTTCTGACTTCAGTTTTGCCGCAACTCCTGAAGGTCGGGCTCCATCTCGGCAACCAGCCACGCCTTGATCCGTTCCACCTGGCCTCGCGCGGGCCGTTGCCCGCTGATTCGAGCCACGCGAATTCCGCGGCACGCTTCGACGCCATCGGCGGGTCTCTAAAAGCTGATCGTGGCCGTGACGGTGTCCGTGTAGGTACCCGGCGCCGGTGTGTTCTGCGCCGGCACCCGGCCGTAGACACTGATCACTTGTGCGTCGCCGGTGCCCGTGTTTGTCGCCGGGGACGTGCCCAGCGTGCCGTCGCCCCATGGCGTCGTGAATTGCGTATCCGTGTACAGCTCATAGCCGAGCGTCGCGCCACCGCCCGATCGCATCATCTTGCGGGCGTTGAGCGTGCCGTTCGCGCCACCGTTCAATGTGATCTTGTAGGCATTGCCATTCGTGCACTGCGCGGTGATCGCTCCATTTGCTGTCAATGCGGTGTCCAGCAAGCCAACCGCGTTGAAGGCGATGTTGGTCGCGCTGAGGTTGCAGTTGTTCACGACCGTCGCGCTCGCGTTGAAGCCGAACGTGCTTGTTGCTGCCAGAGCCGAACACGGCCACCCGCCACCCTGCAGGTAGAACAATACGTTGAACGATGTGTGTGCGCCGTGAAAATTCTGCGTGTAGAGCGTGTTAGCGTTATTGACGGTGCGGACTGCCGGCTGGTTTGCCAAAATCCGGCCATACACCGTCACTACCTGCTTGGTGGATGTGCCGGTCGAGGGCTTGATCATCGTGAATGAAATTGGCACAGTGCCGTGGGATGTCGAACCCCACGCCACAGAATGCCCCGGGTCGCTGTAAAGATCGTATTGCAACTGGTTCGTGCCGTTCGAAAGATGGCGGGGACTCGTGCCGCCGAGGTTCAAACAGATTTGCACATTCGGCAACTGCGTGGTGGCAGGCCACGTGCAGGTCACACTGACGGTACTGGTTGCATCGAACGCCTCGCGGCTGATCGGACTGACCGAGCCAAAATTCAGGTCCGTCGCCACCGCCGTGCAGGATTCTGCGCTTGCCTCGGTGGGCATCGAAAATAACACGACCGCCAGCACGAAGAGCGAGAGCGAGCGTTTCATCGCGTGTCTCCTGCTTGGCGAAGGCACGTCAACGGTCCGATGGTCGGCAGCGTGCCATCGCCGGGACGTATATAAGGAAAGCTCACGCGGCAATGCAGCGCACCGCTGTCGATCACCAGGTGATTATCTTTTTGCAGGCCTTCGATAAAACTCAGCCCGTCATAGCCGACGATGGTCTTTTGGCCGCTCTCCTCGTGCCGCACGCTCGCGCCCGGCGGCAGCAGCTTGCCGTCCGGCCCCTGCAGGATCACCGACGCCGCGCTATAACGCGTCACCCCGAAATGCGCGAGTACGCCCGATTGCGCCTGCGGCACGAGGGTCATCGTCGTGGTGGCGATGCGGGCATCGGCGGGAAGCTTCATGCCGTCGATACCCACCCGGTTGTCCTGATACGAATTCAGGTCGGGCACCAGCAGATGCCCCGCACGATCCGTCGTGCCGATCAGGCGGTTCTCGTGCAGCACGGGAATCCCGGCGACACCGTCCGTGGAGATCAACGCGAAGCCATCGTAGATACGGCGCGATGGCTGCACGCTGCCGTCCATCAGCACCACGGTGCCCGATAGATCCAGCGACGCCGTCGTGCGACTGGAGATCTGCTGCGCCATTGCCGTTACCTCACCGCCCTTGCCGAGATACTGCACCTGCGCCTGCCGGTACGGCGCCGGGCCCGCGTCGCCTGCTTGCACGCCCCAGCCCCAGCCGCCGTCGTAATCGGGCGGACGGCTTGCATTGACGTTGTAGTTCGGCTGCCCGTTCTGGCGCCCGACTGTCGTGTTGGCCGATGTATTGTTGCCAAGGCCAAAGCTCACGCTGATAAACGCGCCACGCGAATCGCGCTGCCTGAAGTCCTGATAGGCGCTGACATTCACGGACGCCAGGTTGCCCACATTGAGCGTGTAAGACACCGAGCCGATCTGCGAGGTCCGCGCCTGCGGATACTTGAAGCCGATATAGCTCAACGACAACGTTTGCGCGTTGAAAAAAGGGATCGCCAGCGTCACGCGATCCGTGGCGGTGGGCACAGGCGTGCCATCGCTCGCCGCAAGGTCGCCGTAGTTGCCGAACGCGCGGATGGTCTGGGCATCGATAGAGAAATACGGTTCGATCAGGTCATAGCCCAGGCTTGCCTGCGTGCCGGCGAGGCGCCCCGTGCTTACCGCGAGCGAACCGTTGAGCACGCCCGCCATGCCAAGCCGCACGAGCGCTCCGGCACCGGCGTTATACACGTCACGGATGGCTTCCGCATGCGCTTCGAGCGTCAGGTAGTCGTTGACGCCATGGCGTGCCGATGCGCTCAGCGCGGGATTCGGATCGTACCGGAACGAATCCAGTCCGTAGGCGCGGCGCAGGAACCCGGCTTCGAACGAATAACTCGTCAGGCCCGCGGCAAGCAACTGCGTATCCACATAGAGCGGCACGGATGTCTCGACCGTGCGTCCCAGCGCGTCGCGCGTGATCACGGTCGCTTGGCCGCCGCCAGTGATGCCCGGCACATTGTTCAAAATGAACGGACCGCTTGGCACATTGCCGCTGAACTGGCGCACGCTGTTCACATAGAGATCCACCGCCGACGGCACAACCGCCGAGCCGCTGAAAGCCTGCACGGGAAACGTCACGAGATCGGGGCGCAACGCGAAGTTGCTGCGCCACTGGAAGCCGCCCATGCGCACCGAACGCGACCAGGCGAGCGACGACGAGATGGTGTCGCCCATCTGTTTCGTATCGAGCGAGACGGGATCGGACGTGCTCCACGATGTATCGAACCGCGTATAGCGATGATCGCTGCCGTACAGGTATGCGACCCCCGTGTTGCTGAATACGCCTGCGGGATCGAAGTAACGTTCCTCGCTCCAGATTGCGAGCGGTGCTTCGGTATCGGATTGCGCGTAGGCGTCGTAGTTGATCAGGAAGCCGCGAGACGACGTGGCGGGTGGCGGGGCTAAATGCGCGCGGGTATCGAAGGTATAGGGTTTGCGGATGTCGTCGGGCACCTGCAGCGTGACGCGTTGACGCGCTGCGTCGTAGGTGTAGTGAAGACCACGAATGGAATCCAGCGGCACCTCCGCGGTGTCCGCAATGCCGAGCCGGTCGATCGCAATGCCGATGTTGCCGAGGTCTTTACCGGCTGCGGACAGACGGCCGCCCGACTCGCGAAATTGCGCGATCAAAATGGAACGCTCGCCATTGAGCGACACGTCGAGATACAGGTCATGCGACGGGTTTGCACTGGCGTCAGGGCGTTGCGCACCAAGCCGGCCGAGGGGCTGGCCGTGCTGCTGTGCTTGTGGCTGCTGTGCTTGTGGCTGCTGCGCTTGTGGCTGCTGCGCTTGTGCGACAGCGCGCGTGCACTCCAGAGTAGCAACCAGTTCCGTTGCGGCAAGCGCGATCTGGAAGCTTCGGGAGTGACGTCTGAGGCGTCGTCGGATTTTCATCGATTCAAATTGGGATGCATCATGGCAACGAGGCAACGAGGCAACAATCACTCCGCGCCGCCGTTCAACCCGGCGGCGCGACCGTCGCCACGGCCTCCAGGGGCATTGAATTGACCGCGGCGCGGACCTTCACCTCGCCGCGCAGAATGGCGTCGGCCGGCAGTGACACCTGCCACTGCCTGGCGCGGCCGGCTAATGCATAGCCAAGCAGACCCTTGCTGATCTCGTGGATCTTGCCGGCGCTGTCCACCACTTGCACCGACGCGATCTGCGCGCGCCTCGTGCCCGCGTTGTCCACCCGAAGCACCCAGCCCTTGATGTCACGACCGAGATGCCATGACAGCACCGGCGCGGCCACCTTGCCCGCCGGCTCGACAAACACCGGCACCGAATAGCGCAGCCGGATGGTCACGCCGTTGGCGGAGTCGGTCCTGGGCGACGGCAACTCGTCGATGACGATCCGGTAGCTTTGCTCCGTGCCTGTGGACGCGGGCGAAGTTCGCACGAGCCGCACGAGCTGGTTTCCCCCGGCGCCGATCTGTATCAGCGGCGGGCTGGCGACGAGTTCCTTCGTGGGCGTCAGTGTGTCGTCGAAGTGAACCTGATCCCACCGGAATACGCGGACCTGACCGTACAGCGGCAGCTCACCGGGATTGCGCAGCGTGACGCCGGTTGCACGCTCGTTCGACCGCAGGTCAACCATCACAGGCGATATCTGTAACGTAGCTGCCAATGTCGTGTGGCTGACAACGCCGCAAACGCACGGCAAGACCGCAAGGGCCCGACCGGCATTTGCCTTGAGGGTGGCGCGGACTATCAAAAATAGACCGTTGCGGTAACTGTAGTCTGGTAGCGATCAGGCGCGGGTGAGGCCTGCACCGGAACGCGCCCGTAGACGGTGATGGACTGGGCCGATCCATTGCCTGTGCCTTCCACCGTGTTGATGCCTTGGGTGTTGCCCCATGCAACCGTGCGCCCCGCGTCCTGATATAGCTGGAAGTTGACCGTCTTATCCGTGTTTCCGTCCCCTGTGCCAGCCAGCAAACGCGCTCCGACGGTTGATCCGGCCGCCGTTCCTCCGTCGAGGCCCACGTTGTAGGGCGTAGTGTCCGTACATGTGACCGCAAGGGTGGTTTGCTGGTCGATTGCGCTTTCTGCGACTCCGCCGGTCCCGAAATCCAAAGGCGTTGCATTGATCTGGCAATGTGCAAGCAGTGTCAGGGAAACGGTGAAGTTGGCGCTCGACGTGCCATTTGAATAGATGGCCGCATTCGCGACGGGCAGGACCGGCGCGAAAAGCAGTGCACCGGCGAGCATTGACAATACGATCTTTCGCTTCATTGCAGGATTCGCTCCGATTCAGGTTCCGTTTCAGTATTTCTTCTCAGGTTTGCCGACGCCGGTTTATGTCTAAACTCGCAGCGGCATGAAATCCATAATACCTTTCAGTTTGTAATTTCTCAAGAAAATTGATTGGACTTTCACACCGGCCTTATAGGGCATGCGGATTATTTACTAGTATGTTCACCTAGTAGCGGGACTATACAAATCCTGTGAACCAAGACATGAACGAGCCCACCGTTTCATGCAAGCGCCTGCGTGCTGGATGAAACCTGTGTCGGGAGGCGCGAAGGAGCGTCATCCGATGAACGTTAGAGCGACCGCTTTCACGTCGTGTTTTTAGAGTCAACGCAGTTTTGTCACAACAAAAGCCACTGATTATTAATCACTGATGTAAGGCAGTTAATTTAAAATTGCGAGCACAGCTTTCAGCGGCTGTAACTCTAATTTTATTTCGGCATTCCAGTCGATTCGGCCTATCGGCCTTGCGATAATAACCATATTGCTAGTCAATGAATCACCGAGCGCGTCTCAGGAAATTACCATTTGATCCAATAGGACCGGAAAAAAGCGTCTATTGAGAACGCCTTCGCCGTATGCATATAAATACCCTTTTTGACTAAATGTACTTGTGCAATTGAGGACTGGATTTGTCCCAGCCTCATTCAGTTGTCTCTTCGGCGCATTGCGCTGCGTCAAGGCCGTGACCCAGATGGACGAAGTAATGCAACGAAACGCAGCGCTTGTGGAGCAGGCGGCAGCAGCCGCAGTGTCCATGCGCGAGCAAGCTCATGGTCTTGTAGAGAGTGCTGCTGCGTTTCAGGTCGCTTGAGCTCACGTTCCTGACTTCAGTTTTTGCCGCAACAAGCGTTGCGGTAATTTAGCGATCGAAGATCTCTCCACCTAGGTCGAAACCGGTTGATCAAGCCCTCGCGGCGGCTCAGGCTTTGCCAACACCGGATACATTCGCGCGACCTCCTGAAGGTCAGCCTCCATCTCGGCGACCAGCCACTCCTTAACCCGTTCCACCTCTGGTCGTGCGGGCCGTTGCCCGCTGATCAGCTCATACTGTCGGCCCGTGGTGACAACGTGCCGGGAAGCCGGAACCAGTTGACCGGTTCGCAATGCATAGGACACGCCGGATACCCAGCCCAGCGCTATGCCACGGCCAATCATTGCGGTCTGAAGCACCAGCGCATAGTCGGAGAAGATGAGCGGGTCGCCGGACACCGTGCCGACCATGCCGACACGTTCTTGGAAACTCTCCCAATTGATCGTCGTCGGCACTAACTCGATAAGTGTGTGCTTTGGCAGATCACGCGCGTCGTCGAGCGGCCCATGACTCTCAAGATAGGAAGGACTACAGACCGGAACGATTACTTCCGGTGTGAAGGTCCAGCTTTGCTGGGATTTACGCCGCTGGTCCGCTGGGCGCAAGGCAAGGTCGGCTTCATCCGCACTTCCCTGTAGCACGCCGCTGATGACATGAAAACGCAAGCTGATCTCAGGAAAGGCGCTTTGAAAGCGTTGGTATCTGGGCATCAACCAGTAAGCAATGAAAGCACTGGAGAGTGAAAGGGTGACTGTCTGGGTACGCTGCTGCCGCTGCTTGATATCGGATACGGCGCGCTTGATAAACCCGAAGCCCTCAGTCACGCCGCGTTCGAGCAATAGTCCGTCGTCAGTCAGCACCAGCCCAGCCCGCGAGCGCACGAACAACTGAGTGCCCAGCGCTTTCTCCAGTCTCACGATCATGCGGCTGACCGCGACCTGCGTCACGTTCAGTTCATTCGCCGCGCGAGTAATGCTCTTCTCCCTGGCGACTACCTCAAACACCACCAGCGAATTCATCGACGAGCCGAAGTTGCGTAGGGTATCCATAACATTATGTTGGGTTCGAAAGAGCAAATGTCATTTGACGGGGATTAATGCGCTGCTTATGTTCGAGCTATCAATGCACGGGTAGCAGCGGCCGTCGAGAACCATAACATTCTGTCTGAATTTGCGCAGTGTGGGTCTCGCGAACGGAAGCCACTGAAAACGGTTTTGCTCAGTGGCGTTGCGCTCTGCGCAGGTGGCGTGGCCCATCGCTGCGGGCCTGCCGACGTATGAATTTCCCAACCTAAAGGTAAGTTCAATGAACCGTCCTCCACGGAGCCACGACCCGCTGCTGCAGCCACTGCGGATCCGACACCTGGTGTTGAAGAACCGGATCATGAGCACGAGCCACGCGAGCGGTTTGACAGAAGACGGCTTGCCGCTTGAACGCTATCAGCGCTATCACGAAGAAAAGGCCATTGGTGGCATTGGGCTGAGCATGTTCGGAGGCTCGTCGGTTGTGAGCCGAGACAGTTCCAACGTATTCGCGCAGATTGATCTTACTGATGATCGGATCATTCCATGCTTTCAAGCGTTCTCCGAGCGAATGCATGGACATGGCGCAGCATTGATGTGCCAGCTTACCCACATGGGCCGGCGGGGAAGTCCGTACGCTTCAGACTGGTTGTCGACGATCGCGCCGTCGCGGGTACGCGAGACGCTGCATCGAAGCATTCCGCGCGAGATGGACCGCAGCGATATCACCCGGACCATTCGGGACTTCGCTCAGGCGGCTCGACGTTGCAAGGAAGGTGGGCTCGACGGTATTGAAACCCTGGCCGGAGGGCATTTGATCGGGCAGTTCCTGAGTCCGACGACCAATCGGCGAACCGATGAATATGGCGGTTCCATCGAGAATCGATGTCGCTTTGCGCTCGAGGTTCATGAGGAGATCCGCCAGCAGGTCGGGAGCGACTTCATTGTAGGGATTCGCTACGTCATCAACGAGGCGCTGGACGGAGGCCTGACTTTCGCTGACGCGCTGACGGCGGCCAACATACTGGAAATGTCGGGCTCAATCGACTTCTTTAACGTGGTCTACGGGCGCATGGACACGGCGGCAGCGCTCGCTGATGACAACATGCCGACCATGTACGCTAAATCAGCGCCGTGGTTGTCGGCGGTCGCTTCGTTCAAGCGCGAAGTGTCGTTGCCGGTGTTCCACGCAGCGAAGATCGCGGACCTTGCCAGTGCTCGTTACGCGATATCGGAAAACATGCTCGACCTGGTCGGCATGACGCGTGCGCATATCGCGGATCCGCATATCGTGAAAAAGCTGATCCAGGGTGGAGAGGATCGCATTCGGCCCTGTGTCGGCGCATCTTTTTGCCGGGCTCACCAATCCGCGTGTATTCACAACCCGTCGACTGGACGCGAGACCTGGATTGCACATGAGGTTGATCCGGCTCACCGGGCTGGCCGCAAGGTGGTGGTGATAGGCGCAGGGGTGGGCGGGCTCGAAGCCGCGCGCGTCGCGGCGCTGCGAGGGCATGAGGTCGTGTTGTTCGAGGCGTCGCCCAGACTGGGCGGTCAGGTACTGCTTGCGCACATGGGTAGCTGGCGCCGCGACTTGATCGGGATTGTTGATTGGCGCGCGAACGAGCTGGGTCGTCTCGGAGTAGATGTCAGGACCAGCAACTATGCCGACGCTTGCGCAGTGCTGGCCGAGCATCCCGACGTTGTGATCGTCGCGACTGGCGGGATGCCCGATCTTGAGGATTTGCCGGGAAATGAACACTGCGTTACAGCGTTCGATGCCCTGACGATGTCTGTCCCCACGTCGGGAAGCGCGCTGGTGTACGACGGTACCGGCCGGCATGTGGCAGCAACATGCGCTGAGCGATATGCACAAGCTGGCATAGAAGTCGAGCTGGTCACATTGGATCGATGCTTCGGCGAGGAACTCGAGGGACGGGGAGATGACATCGGTTGGCAGCGTCGTTTCAACGAGTTAAAAATTTCCCTGCGGCACGATTTGCGGCTCCAGCGCGTCGAGCGCCTGCCGGGCAACAAACGCCGCGCCTGGTTCACGCATGAACTGAGCTCAGAGAGGGTTTGTCTGGATGCGGATCATGTTGTAGTCGAGCGCGGCATGATGCCAGTCGACGATCTGTTCCATGAGATGCGCAGCGAGTCAGTGAACGATGGAAAAGCGGATCTGGATTGCCTCTTGCTCGGCAAGGCGCAACCGTGGACGACCACGGAGCCGGCTGGCTATGAACTCTACCGGATCGGCGACGCGGAATCGTCGCGGAACATTCATGCGGCAATCTTCGATGCTTTCCGGCTGGCACGAACCATGTAGTGCACCGCAATGATCGTTCAATTTAATCAAGCAGAAAATGATTTGGATATCGAACTATGTTTAGACAACATGCGATATCGATTTCCAGAAAGTTGATCGTTCATTTGCGGAAGACATCGTGCTTCGCTTTTCCAATCATTTTTGGAGACGTTTTGATGAGTACAAACTGCAAGTTGGACCGGATCGACCTGAGAATTCTTTCTCGCTTACAGGCACACGGTCGAATCACCAATGTCGAGCTTGCCGACGCTGTCGGCCTGTCCCCCAGTCCTTGCCTGATTCGCGTGAAGCGCCTTGAGAGTGCCGGTTATATTGCGGGCTATGCCGCGCAGATATTGCTGGAAAAAATGGGTGACGTCCAGAGTGTGTTCACTCAGGTCACGCTCGCCGACCACCGTCGTGAGGATTCCGCCCGGTTCGTTGCGGCTATTCGCGAAGTGGACGAGATTGTCGAGTGTCATCTCGCGAGCGGCGGCTACGACTACCTGCTCAAATTTGTCACACGCAGCGTTGGTCACTATCAGAGCCTGATTGAAGACTTGCTGGCGCGCAACATCGGTATTGAAAAATACTCCAGCTACGTCATGATCAAGTCGCCGATCGTGAAGAATGCCTATCCGCTCGAGACTTTGTTTTCCCACAACTATTCCTGATTCCTTTCGCGCATGGGCTGCTCGAACACCGGCGAGCCACTTTGCGCGAACAGTACTGATTGCCTCTCCCAGGGGCGCCGCAATCGCGGGTGACTTAAGTCCGAGGCGAGTCGCGACCGTCCGCCTCGGAAAGTCCCACATAGCCTTGCCACCCCGCAATTCGCCGCAGTCCCGAGCATCCATTGCAGGCATGCAGGCATGCAGGCATGCAGGCGCGGATTTGCGCTCGATTCGCCTCCCCGTACATCTGTCATTCACCGATATGTGTTTTTATGCGTTTAATTACGTATCACACTTTATAAAAGCAATATATAGCCTGATATTGGGGCGCCGGTATTCGATACAGGAGTGTTCGGTTGCCAGCAAGTTCGGCTCGAATGGCTTGAAAATAAAGAAGATAAGCGATTCGTGAAGTTCAACCGCAAACAATTTTCAATGTGTTTTAACACCTGTATTTGAGCACATAGGCGTTTACACGCACTTTAAGTCCTAATAGTGATGCTATAAAGTGCACTTGCTGTTGACATTCCCTGGACGTCGCTTGTGCACCAGCCAAACAGACGGCTAACGCGGGCACGACCTCGATCAATAGAACCACAAAGACAAGATTTGGAGATGGCAATGAAATGGACGCATTTCGCAGCAGCGAGCTGTTGCGCGCTGAGCGCGTCGGCATACGCGCAAAGCAGCGTGACTTTGTACGGAATCCTTGATACCGGCGTTGAATATGTTTCGCACGCGGATGCGGCGGGCGACCATGTCGTGCGCATGCCGGGGATTACCGGCGAAATTCCTTCGCGCTGGGGCCTGCGTGGTGCCGAAGATCTGGGCGGCGGGTATAGGGCGGTATTCGCTCTCGAAAGCGGTTTCAACACACGTGGCGGCGACTCGGGGCAGGGCGGGCGGTTGTTCGGGCGTCAAGCATGGGTGGGTATCTCGAGCCCATATGGTCAACTGCAACTCGGTCGTCAATACACGATGACCTACTGGGCCATGGCGGATTCCGACATCCTGGGCCCGGACATCTACGGCAGCGGCTCGCTCGACTCGTATCTGCCGAACGCTCGCAGCGACAACACCATCGGCTACAAGGGCACCTTCCATGGCTTGACGGTAGGGGCGACCTACTCGTTCGGGCGCGATGGCGCGGGCACCGGCAACTCGCCGGGCCAGGGCACGTGCGCGGGTCAGGTGCCCGGCGCGCCGACCGACTGCCGTCAATGGTCCGCCATGGTGAAGTACGACGCGTCGGTCTTCGGCGTCGCCGCCGCGTACGATGAACAACGTGGAGGCGCGGCTGCCGCTGCGAATTTCTTCGATGGCGCCGCACCATTCCCGTTGACCAGTGGTACGGATAAGGACACGCGCATGCAGTTGAACGGATGGGCGAATGTGTTCGGGGTGAAGATCGGAGGGGGTTGGGTGGGTCGCCATGTCGATACGCAGACGCCAGCCACACCCAATGTGCATTCGAACCTGTTCTACCTTGGCGCGGCTTATTCGATCACGCCGGCGTTCACGCTTGACGGCGAGGCCTACCGGATCACCAACGGCGAACAGGACGCACGCGCCACCATGGGCACGCTACGCGGGACGTATTCGCTGTCCAAGGCAACGGCGGTTTATCTGCAGAGCTCGTACCTGAGCAACAGTTCGCATGGGCAATATTCGCTCAGCTCAGGCGGCGGTGGCACCACACCGGCCGCCGGAGCGAACCAGACCGGTGTGATGGCGGGCATTCGCCACGCGTTCTGAGGCCTCGCCTAGCGGTGACTCAACAATGAAAAATGGGGCGGCAAGTCCGGTACTGTGCCGCCCTGCATAAATTGGTATGGTCTGGAGACCTGTCATTGTCGGGCATGCCACCGTTGTCGGCGCTGTCTGCCATGACGTTGTTTTCGTACCGTTTTGGAATGGCGTCATCCTGGCCTGCAATGTCTGTATCGCGTTGCGCGAGAGGTTGTTCTTGTAGGGATCATGGCAACGAACTGGGAGCTGTCCTATGACTGCATCAGGTATTACGCTCGTCGAAAACGGGACGTCCATTGGTCTTGATGGGGCACTTGTCGCAAGCAGCGGCGCGCGAGACTGGCACGGGTTTCCCATGGAGATCCGTACGCTGTCTTCCGGGAGTTGCGATGAACACCGCTACAACCCCAATCCGATTATCTTTTTCAATGCGACACCCGCGGGCCACGCGGAGATTGTCTCGGGCACGCGGTCTTACCGCTTTGACATACACCCCGGCAGCATGAGCGTTTTCCAGGCAGGCTTTGAGATAGACCGCAGCAGTTGGGCGTGTTCGGCAGGTGAGGTGATTGCACTTGACCTTGCGGCGCACACGATGGACCGTTTGTTGCCGGATCAGCCTCGCTTACTACAGCTGAGAACAGAACTGTTCGCTACCGACCCTGTTCTTGCCCGTCTCATCGAGGCCATGCGGGTGGAAATTGACAGCGGCTGCCCGTCAGGACGGCTCTATGCGGAAGGGCTTTGCATCGCAATGTTCGGCTACCTTGGTACCCGCTTTTCGACACCCCCGCAGTCGTCGAATTTGACGAAGGCGTCGCGAACCTCGCAACGGCTGACGCCGGGCAGTATTGCCAGGATCCGGGACTATGTTCAGGCGCATCTGAGCGCGGATCTCAGCATTGCCGAGCTGGGAAAGATCCTTAACCTCAGTGCGTTCCATTTTGCGCGGATGTTCAAGGCAAGCGTTGGCGTGTCTCCGCATCGCTTTATTCTGGAGCAGCGGGTGGAGCGTGCGGCGATGCTGTTGAGCGCTGACCTGTCACTTGCGGAAATCGCGCTAATAGTTGGTTTTTCGAGCCAGGCTCATTTCACCCAGGTCTTCCGCAAACTGACCGGTACCACTCCCGCGCGGTCGCGTGCAAGCTAACTGTTGCGCAAGAAGCTGACAACATTCAGCAAGAATTCGATATACCCGTTGAAGGCTCGCCCAGTACGCTACAGGCATAAAGACATTGCGCGGCGAGCACGGCGTGATTGTTGTGTGTAGAGGAAGGTCAACAATGCATCTTCCGCGCGTTCCTCTTACGGTGTAAATAGCTAAATAATTATTTAGTCGGTGTACTAAATAAATAGAAAAAAACAATCACGGTTATCGCCCACTCCAGACAAGTGCTTTTCGCAAAGCGCTTTAAACACGGAAGGATGGCAACCTAAAGTTTTACGACAAGAGCCAGATACTGGCAAGGAGACAATGAAATGAAACAAGTCCGAAATCCGCTCGTACCGGGCCGCATGGTTCGGCAAACAATGCCTGTTCTGGCGGCCGCATGCGCGGGCGCAGTGATGCTTGCCGCATGCGGGGGAGGCAATTCGAGTTCCAGTGCATCGAGCGCCGCGTCAACAAAACCACTGACCTGCGACGACTCCATGAAGGCCGCATTCAAGCCCGATGCGAATACGACGGTGACGCTGGTGCAGGCCTTCAAGAAGGGCCAGGATATGAATTTAACCGGCATCCCGTCGGGCGTGCTGGCGCCCAATGACGAGTGCCTGGTCAAGCTGAACGTTGGACCCGGTAATCCGGGGCCCGCCAGTGCGCCTTCAACATCGCCGGGGATCGGTATAGAAGTATGGTTGCCGACACCCGCGAACTGGGATAGCCGAATTCACGTGCTCGGCGGGGGTGGTTTTGCCGGTGATCCAAACATCAGTTCCTTGACCGCGATCTCAGGAATCGTGGCACCGGGCAATGATGGTTCTCCGGCCAGTGTCGCTGGCGTGGAAGGCGCCGTCAGCGCGATCACTGACACCGGTCACGCCTCGACAGATACAGCGGGCACGGGCGCTAGCGGCGACGGCGCATTTGCAATGAACCCCGACGGCAGTATCAACACGACGCTGTGGACCGACTTTGCGAGCCGGGGCATCCACGAAATGGCCGTTGAGACCAAGGCGTTGACTGCGGCCTATTACACAACACCGGTCAAGTATTCGTATTGGGACGGATGTTCCACGGGCGGCCGCCAAGGAAACGAGGAGGCGCAAACGAACCCGAATGATTTCGACGGAATTCTGGCCGGCGATGCGGCCATGAACTGGACCAGCTTCATCACCGGCGAGCTGTACCCGCAGACCGTCATGCAACAGGATCTGGGCGGCGTACCGCTTACCACCTCTCAACTTGACGCGGTATCGGCAGCGGCTGTCAGCGCATGCGACAGCTCGCTCACCGGCAAGCACGACGGCTTCATCAGCAATCCGGATGCGTGCACGTACGACCCGACGCTGGACAAGACCGTGTTGTGCCCATCCAGTGGCGGCACGAACGCAACGGCCACCTGCGTGAGTACCGTGCAGGCGCAGGCGATCAACAAGATGTGGTACGGCCAGACAGTCGATGGCAGTGCTCCGGCACCAGCGGTTGCGAACGGATTTAGCCAGCAACTTCAGCCCGACCAGCTTTGGTTCGGAATGGAACGAGGAACGCAACTGGGTACGTTGACGGCCTTTGGGATACCGGGCCTCGCGGGTTCTGTCAATGGCGTTCCCGCGCCATTCAGCATTGCCACGAGTCAGGTTGCGCTCGAGCTTCAGCAATCGACTCTTGCGACGCCGGACTTCATCAACGCGACGGGCAACGGGGTGAATGGCTGGAAGTCCCTTTCTTATGCGCAGATGGCGAACGCGTCGGCGCAGGGCCTGGCCTTACAGCCGCAGTTCGGCAACATCAACGCGAATAATCCGGATCTCACCAACTTCAAAGCCCGGAATGGCAAGTTGATCGCGTACCACGGCACGGCGGACCAGTTGATCACGATCCAGGGAACGACCAACTACTACGTCAACGCCGCTGCGAAGATGGGGGGCATTCCAGCGACCCAGGCGTTTTATCGATACTTCCAGATTCCTGGGATGGGTCACTGCCAAGGGGTTGGCACGGTCAACGGAGTGGCCGGTGTAAGCCCGGTGGCCAACCCGCCATTGCCGGCGCCGAATCAGTTGTATAACGCGCTGACAAACTGGGTAGAGAACGGTGTTGCGCCGAATAGCATCCCCTTGCAGAATTCCGACGCGTCAATCACTCGTCCGATTTGCATGTATCCGTCGACGCCGAAATACGTTGGCGGCAATGTAGGGGCCGCGGCGAGTTTTACGTGTAGCTAAAAGCAACCTCACGACGTGAACCGGACCAGTGGCAACTGGTCTGGTCCGATCCGCGGCGTCACGTTCGCAGAAAGCGACAGGAGGAAATAACCAAGACTACGACAAATAGATAGTTATCCGAATTTACCGTGATCGCATCACCATCAGCGCCGCCTCAGCAGGATTCGCGCTCGATCTGCCTGAAACCCACGTCGACCACGCGCCGATCAACTTCACCATCCCGGATCCGTTCGACCAGCAGGGAGGCAGCCGGTTTCCCAATACGCGTTCCGTCAATGCGGATCGGAGTCAACGGCGGGTCTGTGTCTTTCGCGAGATTCATGTCGGGCGGACGGTAAAGGCAAGCTGTCTGGTTCGCCGCGGAGTGCATTACCCCACGCGAGCATAAAAACAGCGCCACAAACACTGTATTCAACCAACTGGTGCATAATCGGGGTACGGTCAGCCTGTCTTTGCTTTGGCGCGGTTCGCTCTATGTGAATCGTCGAATGAGCTTCTTTGCTGTCAAATAATTACGTTTGATTGCCAACTTCGTTTTTCGCTCCATGTCGCCCGACAAGAGCCGGCGAATGTAAGACGACCGCACTTCGTCACAGGAGCAGCAGTGACAACCAGTGCCATAGCAGACGACGAATCCACACAATCGTTCACGGTTGTGGGAATTGGCGCCTCCGCAGGCGGACTCGAGGCTATCTCGGAGTTGCTCGACGGAATCGCACCCTCCTGCGGAATGGCCTTCCTGATCGTTCAGCATCTTGCACCGTTTCGGCCCAGCCTGCTTCCGGAAATCTTGTCGAAACATACTTCGATGGTAGTCGTCGAAGCGACTGACGGCATGGCCATGGAAGTTGACCATGTCTACGTCATTCCTCCCAACACGAGCATGTCGATCGCCCAGCGCTTGATCAGGCTGCAGCCGCGGGGGGAGACCCTGGGCCCGCCGATGCCGATCGACGACCTGTTCGATTCGCTCGCCAGCGATTTAGGCGTGAACGCGATCGGCGTGATTCTTTCGGGCAACGGCTCGGACGGCGCCCTCGGCCTCCAGGCCATTCAAGGGGGCGGTGGCATCACATTCGCGCAGGACACGGTGACGGCTCGCCACAGCAGCATGCCGCGCGCCGCAATGGGACTTGGTTGCGTCGACAGCATACTGGCGCCGCGCGAGATCGCCCGCGAAATCGCTCGCATCGGGCGCTATCCCAGGCGCGCACTGGAAAAGCTCGAATCCATGGGATCGGTAACGGACCCCGGAGACCAGAGCCTGCGCCCTCTGTTTCGCTTGTTGCGCAACGCCTGCAACATCGACTTTACCTATTACAAGCGCGGTACGGTCCAACGCAGATTGTCGCGCCGCATGGCCTTGCGTGAAATGACCTCGCTCGCGGACTATGTCGACCTGCTCGGTTCCGATGCCGCTGAAACGCTGGCACTGGGCCGTGACCTGTTGATTCGTGTGACCGAGTTTTTCCGGGATCCGGACACGTTCGACGAACTGGTCCGAACTGTGTTTCCGCGTCTGATCAGCGACCAGCATGCCCCGCCAAGCATCCGGATCTGGGTACCCGGTTGCGCGAGCGGAGAGGAAGCTTACTCGATCGCCATATGCCTCGTGGAGTATCTGGGCGAGCGTTTCGCCAGTACCAAGATTCAGGTCTTCGGTTCCGATGTCAGCGTCGACGCGCTGGAAACCGCACGCGCCGGCCGGTATATCGAGAACATAGCCCGCAATGTCTCTCCCGAGCGGCTTGAGCGGTTCTTTGTGCGCGACGGTGACTACTACTGTGTCAAAAAATCGGTCAGGAGCCTCTGCACGTTCGCCCGTCACAACGTGGCGACCGATCCGCCATTCTCGCGGATCGACTTGGTCAGCTGCCGTAATCTGCTGATCTACCTGGATCCATTGCTGCAGCGAACGGTCATGCCGCTGTTTCATTACGCGCTGGCGCCCGATGGCGTACTTATGCTGGGACCGTCGGAATCGGTGGGGGCGTCGTCCGAGTTGTTCAGCCTGATTCCCAGCGTGTCAAGCAAGCTCTATAGCAAGAACCCCAGCCCCGGACGTCCGAGGATGGGCTTGCCTGCGTCAACGGTGATGCCGCAAGCGTTTGTCTCCGCCAGACCCTCGGCTGGCGGTCGCGAGCTCCCGACGCGTGCTGAGTTGCTGCGTGATGAAGTCAATCGCATGACCTTGGAGCGGTACACACCGCCGAGCGTACTGTGCGACGAGGAACTGAACATTCTCGAGTTTCGCGGCGATACCTCAGCGTATCTGGCCAATCCCAACGGACCGCCCAGCAGCAGTCTCAAGCGACTCGCACGGCCGGACATTTTCCTCGCGATCGACGAAGCAGTCAGACGGGCGCGCCGCGAATCCATCGTCATCCGCAAGGCGAGTCTGCGTTTGAACACCGCCGGCGGCGCTGCCAGCGTGACACTCGAGGTGCATCCAGTAGAGATCGCTGGCGTGCCGGGAAGGTGGTATCTGATCTTTTTCGAAGCGCCTGCCGAAGGCGTAAGTACATCGCCCAAGCCAAGGCGCGTACCGCTGACAAACTTCGTCGCGCAGGCTTGGCGGCAAGTCAAGGGGCAGCCCGAGCGAGGCGCCCTCGGCGAGAAGGACCTTGAAATCGCGAGGCTGGACGCCGAACTCGAGGGCAGCCAGCGGCATTTGCTGGCGATGCTCGAGGAACACGAGCGAGCACGGGAAGACCTGCGGGCAAGCGAGGAGGAACTGCTGTCGAGCAATGAGGAATTCCAGAGCACCAACGAGGAACTCGAGACCGCCAAGGAAGAACTGCAGTCCGTCAACGAAGAGTTGACGACGACCAATGACGAGCTGCGGTATCGCAACCATGAACTCAAGACCGCTAACGACGAGGTTGCCCGCGCGCGCGACTTCTCACAGGCGATTGTCGAGACCATGTCGGAACCTTTGCTCGTGCTCGAGGCGGACCTCAAGATCACCTTGGCCAACCGCGCGTTCTACCAGACCTTCCAGACATCGCCCGACGAGACCATCGGCACGAAGCTGTATGACCTGGGCAACGAGCAGTGGAATATTCCGGCGCTGCGTGAACTGCTCGAGGAGCTCGTGCCGCAAAGGACCAGCGTTCGCGACTATCAGCTCACCCACGAATTCCCGGGCATCGGGCTACGAACCATGCAACTCAGCGCCATGCGCATTGCGTGGCCCGCACAAGCGTTGATCCTGCTGACCATCGCCGATGTAACCCAGCAGCATCAGGCCTTCGGCCGCTTGCAATCCGCCGATCAACAAAAAGACGAGTTTCTTGCGATGCTCGCGCATGAGTTGCGCAATCCGCTTGCGGCCATTCGCAACGGCCTGCAGGTCTGGGAGCGGGACAGCGCGGACAAGGAAACGCAGAGGGTTGCACGCTTGGGCGCACAGCGGCAACTCGACCACGAGATCCGTCTGGTCGAGGATCTGCTGGATGTGTCGCGAATCACGCGGGGCATTATCGTTCTGAAAACCGAGTCGATTGATCTCGTCGAGACGGTGCGTCGGGCGATCGAGGCCATGCGTCCGGAATTCGAGGCTTATGCGCATGAAATCACGCTCGCTTTTCCAACCGGCGTGCTGCCCATCAACGGCGACGCGATGCGGATCGAACAGGTCGTGACCAATCTGTTGGGCAACGCGATCAAATACACGCCGCACGGCGGTCATATCCGGGTTTCGGTTGAGCGCTATCTCGACGACGCGATCCTGACCGTGGTCGACAGCGGCATTGGCATGACGGCCGAACTCATTCCGACGATCTTCGATATCTTTGTGCAGGCGGAACGCTCGCTGGATCGCAAGGCTGCGGGTCTAGGCCTTGGTCTCGCGCTGGTGCATCGCCTGGTCGTATTGCATGGCGGCGACGTGCGCGCGTACAGCGAAGGCCCCAACCGGGGCAGCAAGTTCGTCGTGCGCTTGCCCGCGATGCCGCACGGCACGGTGGCGGAAGCGCCGGTGCATGTCGCGCTTCATTGCGCACCGCCGCTCGGCGCCATGCGCATTCTTGTGGTTGACGACAACCTTGATGCGCTGGAGAGCAGCGCTGCTTTGTTAAGGATCGACGGACACGAGGTGGAGACCGCGCGCGACGGTCCGTCCGCGCTTGTTTGTGTCGAACAATTCAAACCTGAGGTGGTGTTGCTCGACATCGGCTTGCCTGAGATGGATGGTTACGAGGTCGCTCGCCGCATACGTTCAATGCCGGGTCAACACGACACCATGCTGATTGCGCATAGCGGGTACGGCGAGGAGGAGCATCTTCAGCGAGCCACGCAAGCGGGTTTCGACCACCACCTGATCAAGCCGGCCGACCTTAGTCAGCTGAGTGCCTTGGTTGCGTTGTGTCGCGAAAGACGCGTTCGCTGATTAGCCGCAAGGCAATGAACGAGATGATGGACCTGTCCCTGTTCAAGTAACAGCGAGGCGGCGAAAGAGCAGGAGCTTTGCGCTATCGAGCACGACGGCCAGCACGACAGCGGCGCACAAAATGCCTGCTATGAGCTGCAGCGGCAGCGCTGTCATCAGCAGTCCACTGGACGCAAGCACCGTAATGATCGCCACGTCCGCGACCGAGGACGCGATCAGCCATCGTCCGGGAACGGAACTCCACATACGCTGCCGTTCCCGTGCGACGTAAAAGACAGCCTGTCCACTGAACACCAGCGTGATGACGGCAACGGTCCGCAGGGCGTCTGTATCGAGACCAAGTACGAACTTGCCAGTCGCGAGGGTTCCTATGCAGAAGAGCAAATCGATCATGCCCATTGCAATACCCGCCAGCGTCAGGTTGCGTATGTGCCAGATGTTCGGGCGCGGCGAGGGACGCACGTTATCGGTGGATGAGGACATGGCGAGAAAGTCGCCCGTCACCATCATGAGCACCATGAGTGCGGGCGTCAGTATCGCGTGCCCGGTCATGAGCAGGCCGGCCGCGAGAAACAGAACTTGCACGATCTTGTGGATGATCGAGCGCAACGTATAGGTCAGGATGCGCTGAAAGGTGATGCGGCCTTCCTCGACCAGAGCGACGATGCCGCCCAGACCCGCTTCGGTCAGCACGACGCCTGCAGCCGATTTCGCCACGTCGGTGGCGCTCAGCACCGCGATGCCCATTTGCGCCTGGCGCAGCGCCGGTGCGTCGTTCGCTCCGTCGCCGCACATGCCGACAATATGACCATGCTTCTGCAGCACCTTGACGAGCTGGTATTTGTCCTCGGGCAGGACGCCTGCGTAGATCGAATACGACTCTGCGTCGATGTCTCCGGGCAAAGGCGTGGTGGCCCAGGTTTTTCCGGTAATGCCGACCAGGGCCGCGACGGTTTCGGCAGTCTTGCGAGCGTCGCCCGTCACCATGACTGTTCTCACACCGAGCCCGCCGAGCTGAGTGATCAGCGCAGCGGAGTCATCGCGCGGCGGGTCGCTGAGCCCGATCACGCCGGCCATAACGAGGGCGCCGGGTGGCCCCGAGGCCACGGCTAGGACCCTCAATCCCTTAGCCTCAAGTTTCTCCTCTTCAGTTGCCGCCGCCGCACAAGATGGTGTCAACGAAGAGATTGTCGCAAAGGCTCCCTTTACAACGTGCAGCAGCGCACCGTTCGGCGCGCGCAGCGTGGCCTCGGAGCGCTTCAAGGCCGGATCGAACGGCACGAACGTGACCAACTCCGGTGCGTCCGGGATCGGCTTGGCTGAGGACGCGCCGCGAATGGCGGCGTCGACC
>NZ_MTHB01000248.1 GCF_002220365.1 Caballeronia sordidicola
AGCCGACACCCAACAGGATCCTTTGCTCATCCCCCCGTCTGCCACCGTGGCAGACGGGGGTATATATAAGGATCTATTCCCTAAGAATCAAAAGAGACAACCAGGCACGCTCCCGCTGGACCTTCAACGTCTGCTGAGCTTGGGTTTTCATAAATTTTTAGTTTTCAAACTCATGCGGGAAGCAAAGCAACACGGCAAGCTTCTGACAGAAGTAGTCGAAGTCACCTGGGGACACCTGAGTGCGGCGAAACGCCCCATCAGCTATCTCCGGTCTTTGCTCCGCTCGCCGGTCGATTTTGGTCACCAACTTCGCTCCCATCACGCAAAGATTCAACAACAACGCACGCGTTTGAACGAGATCAAAGCCATTGACGAACTCGCAGCACGCCACGCCGGGCAAGTCTTTTTCGACGAAGCCATCAATCGCCGCTTTGAGATTTCTGCGGATGGCAGCGAGATCGCTGTTCGCGATTGCCGTGAGCCCCGCGCTCGCATGTCCGCGGCCGGATGGAAACTGGATTTTGCAGAAGCACTTAAAGCCGGTCGCCTGCTGAGCGCATCACCGTCTCACGCCGCTGCGTTTGCCGAGAAATGCACGTCTGCACCTTCGGTCGCCCGCGTTCGCGTTCGCGCAGAGAGCGATCCGAAGCAAGGCGCTAGGTCCAACGTCATACCGGCCCCGGCAGCTGCTATTTCCGCACGCCTCGCGGACATGAAACAGCTCCTTCGGGCCACATGCGCCGGCGTTCGGAAAGATATGGCTGCGCAACCTAATGCCGCGAGCTGATGTTGGTCGCATAGTCTCGAGCAGTAACCTTGGAGCTGCCTACTGCGCCCCAATGCAATCGAGAAAGTCTTCATATCCGTCCGCCTTTGTTCCGCAGGCTAGAGGAGATGACAGAGGCGGGGAGTGAGCAACCACACTCACGCGAGCACACCGCACCTGCAGGTGACACCGTATCCGTTGCGGTCTGATAGTTGTGGAGGACGGGCAAAAGAGACTTGTCGTGCACTTCGCCTTCTAATGATACAAATATCTCATTCTTGGGCTGGACCATTGATTTTCATGCGACCCAATTCGGTTTGATTATTTGATACTTGTAACGAAAATCTAAGGTCGCCAGCAGACGATCATGAGCCACGCAAGGGAAAGAAGCACGGAGGAGGGGATCGTCCCAGCGCCCCGTGTGAACGGCGGTGAGAAAGTGCCTTTAAACGGCGGCGGCCCGCTTTAACACTGACTGAGACGCATTTCTAACTTTTGTCAGGATGTCGGTTTCTGCGGATGAGCGAGATGATATCGGCGCGACGAAGGGAGCCCGGAGGGCGAGTAAAGACGCGCCCGGGGCAACGATGCGTGCTGCTCTTAGTGGGTGACGCGGCAATACGGAGGGCGTAGAACAATAGCTTACCGCCGAAGAAACGGCCTGACACCGGTTCAAACCGCCAAGTCCACACCGATGTCAGACCCCACGCGTGCACGGAGCAAGGGTGTGCAATGAGTATTGCACGCTCAGCCGGCTCTGTCGATATCGCCT
>NZ_MTHB01000025.1 GCF_002220365.1 Caballeronia sordidicola
AGCTTGGCCGATTTGTAACAACGCATGCGAAAATTCAATCAGACCGTTTGTCGTCGGAAGAAAAAATTGGCTCTTTAGTGACACGGTGGCGGGCGCCAAGGCAAGTCTCAACCTGTACTCGCTGATCGAAACCTGCAAGGCCAACGACATTGATATATATCGGTATCTGGTCGATCTGTTCAAGGCGTTGCCGTACGCAAAAGTCGCCGACGACTACGAAGCATTGCTGCCGTGGAAGCTTGGCACGCCCGCTCGTAAGCCGACCGTTTAATCGCTAACCTATCTGACCTAACACCGCAACGGGCGGGTTCGTTGACCGCTTACGGTTGTTCGATGTCGGACTGTGGCGAAGGTCGACTCAATGGGATTGGTTGTTCTCAAATGCTGCCAGTGTTCGGCAGGAAAGTCATAGAAGGCAAGCAGTTCATCGCTGTCTTTCGTGAGTTTTTCCGTCGCCTTTGGATACTTGGCCGAATAAGCGTCAGTAAAGCGATTAAAGGCCGCGAGGGCCTCCTCGCGCGTGGCGGCTTGCCAAATCTCCTGCAAGCCGGCTTTAGCCCGCCCGTGCTGTGATTTGGGCAAGGCGTTGAGCACATTTCCGGTCTTGTGGAACCAGCAACGCTGGTGCCGCGTCTTCGGAAACACTTCGGCCAATGCCGCCCACAGACCCATTGCCCCGTCGCCAGCCGCGAGCAGTGGACCGCTTTGTAGGCCTCGTGCCTTCAGATCCAGCAAGAGCTCGCACCAGGCGTCCTTCGACTCGCGGAACCCGTCGCCGATCGCCACGCGTTCTTTCGTTCCGTCCGGCTTCACGCCGATGATGACCAACAAGCACTGGCCGTCCGAATCGTCACTGCGCAGCCCCGTGTGAATGCCGTCAGCCCACCAATAGACCCAGCGCGCGTTTGACAGATCGCGTTGATTCCAAAGGGCGTGCTCATCGGCCCACTGAGCCTTTAGACGGCTGACCACGTTGGGCGAAAGACCTTTGGCCTCTTCGCCCAGCAGCACGCTCAGCGCCTCGCCCATGTCGCCGGTCGAGACGCCACGTAGATACAGCCAAGGCAACGCCGCTGACACGCGGGGTGACTTCCGAATGTAGGGTGGCACGATGTTCGAATTGAACTTCACGCCCGAACCCGAGCGATCGCGAACCTTCGGCACCTTCACGGTGACCGGGCCGATCGCCGTGACAACCTCGCGCTCAGGCAGGTAGCCATTGCGAATCACAGTCCGTCGTCCATCAAGGGTCTTCACGTTGTCGTATCTTTCTAGCAATGCCGCCAATTCTGCCTCGATCGCTTGCTGGACAATCTGCCGCGCGCCCTGTTGAATCAAATCGTCCAGCCCACTGGGCCGTGCTTCCGATTTACCCGCGCTTGTTTCTTCTGTAAGCTTCTTCATTGGTGGTGGATCTCGGTTTGGCTGGTTGTTACTCTAGACAAGCAACATTCTCAGCTAAACCGCCACCGCCTTCAAATCCTTGCCTCACCCCGAACACCACTTTCGACCATAACTCA
>NZ_MTHB01000061.1 GCF_002220365.1 Caballeronia sordidicola
CTCAATACGGCGTAGGGATCATGGTCGAGGCGCAAGAACGGAGCGATCTGTGCAACGCGCTCGCTAACGTCTCTATGGATCTGAATTCGGCTTTCGGGCTTGAGATAAGAGGTCAATAAAATGTTGACGTCGGCTTTGGACCAAGCAAACAAGAGCCTCTTCCAAAAACTGTTTAACGGTATTCCGCCCTTACCGCTGTAGCTGGTGTAAACATTGTCATTACCCTTGGGGTAGTCGAACTCCTTGATATCAGTCGCCACGATCCGGTACCCCGACATCGATTGTCCGTAGTAGATGGAAGGCTGAGTGATGGACAGGCCAAACTCGGATTCGGCTGGGACATTCTCAAGAAGGTATCGCGGAAACCCTCCCCCGACCGTCTTCGAAACGAAGTTCATGACCGCGCCATAGCCATGCGTGAACTGCAGGTACTCGTTGACCCAGGTTTGCGCTTTCGCGGGAAGTTCCGGCGAAAGCTCGCGGGTGGAAAGCATCACCTGATGATAACCATCCGCCAAGTGATAGCGGTCGGTATCGATATTGTAAAACTGATAGTAGAGACGTATTGCCTGGGTCTGCTGATAGGTCTGCAGTAGCGGTCGCGAATCCCATAGACGAATATTCTGGATCGTGTCCTGGTTCCTCGCGATCACCTCAGGTGTGAGATTTGGGAGGGCCGGATAAGTCGTCTCCTGGATTGCATCCAACTGGTAGGCCTTCCTCGTGAACTCGATGTAGTGTTTCAGGTAGGGTGTCTCGAGCGCCAACTCGCTTGGCTGCACGAAAAATTCCTGAAAGAAGAATGGAACCAGGTACACCCCGATCAACCACAGAGCAAAGTACACCCCAACCCCTACAGCCAACGTCTTCAGGCGCGGGCGGAAGAAATTGAATGCGAGCAGCGCACATGCCAGCGCCGAGACACCGACCATGATCCAGAGGGTGACCCGCGTTACGTGATCAGCTGCATAGCCTGCGCCATAAACGACACCCAGGGTGGAGTAGACGAGTTCGTAATGGTCGAGGTAAAACCCCCATCCAAAATTGGCAGCCAGGATAAAAAGAAGCACTGAAAAATGTGACGTGGCGCTGCTACTTGCCGCGATTCTTCCGACCCCGCTTGTCAGCGCTAGTCGTATCCCTAATAAAATGTACGTAGAGAAAACAATCCCAAACGTCAGAATCGTCAGTATCGTCAAGCTGCCTTGCAAAAGCACATAGAAGGGAAGATGAAAGAGATAGAACCCAACATCGACCCCGAGAAGCGGATCCGAAACTCCGAAAGACCCTCCATAACGAAAACGGAGGTATGTATCCCATTCGGTATAGAAATAAAGCGCAGAAAACACCGCGACGACAGCGCTGATCAGGAAAACGGCTGCCTTCAACAGTCTGGGAGACAGATCGATACTTGGATGCGCACTCACGTTGACGCTGGATAACGCGGGCCTCGATGCTCGAACGCCTCCGAGGAAGTCGCCGCTATTTTTGGTAGCTTGGCGAAGGTTAATCCACAGGTACAGAAAGGCAAAGACGAAAGCTGAGCAAAACATCACCACTTGAACCGACAGAAGGGTCCAGAAGATGCCGGCGTAGCCGAGCTGCCGCATCCACAGCCATTTCTCTATATAACCAGCGACGCCTACCAGGACCGCAATGAGTGAGGCCACGGCAACAACCGTGAGTGCCAGTAGATGCCGGGAAGTGGGAGGCATTCCGATCACACTACCCTCTTCGTGAGCAAACGAACTTCGCTGCTTTCCAACTGTCGGGTTCTCGTTCATCGCTCCACCCCAGATCTGCGTGCGCGCCCTACGGCCCATATGGAATGTCCGGATGGGCGAGGCCAGGCCGCGCCGCAACTCCAGTGACCGCCAGGATCCAATCGCTAGCTCGACACGAGTTGTCGTTTTGCATTAACGCGAAACGCGATTTGGCAGTCACCTACGAGTCGAAGGACACCACCAACAACGAACAAACCTGCAAAAACTCACGATGCGACTTTGCAGTCAAGCTTCCAACCGTAAGTACTCCCCTGCTATCGAGACAACTCGACCGGTCTTCCCGTGATGCATCGACATCAATTTACTGGCCATCGTCTGAGGGCACAGTGGATGGTTGAGCAGAATGTTGTCTCCCTCAGAGACATCGAATAGGACGGTTTCTGCACAGAACGGTCCCCTTGTCAGGAGAGTCGACATCATTCGGCGCTGCAACCTCTCTATGCCGCTGCACTGCAACGCGGATCTCCTCTAGCGATGCAAAGTCGTTCGGGTAGATCCGCGCACGAACGCTTCCTGTCGTAAGATCCGCACCGTCAAACTTTGCGATGGCATTGGGCCAGATCAGATAGCCACGCCTGCCTTCGGAGCACGACTGGACCCATCCTGCCACTGCCGTTCAAACATCATGGGTTTTTTCACGACAATTCCCCGCCACACTCCGTCGGAGCTAAATAGACAATTGATCAACGTACAGCATGGCACCAACGGGCCGCAAACGTCAGGCTCGGAAACTACCTATGCCGTTTCTCGGCGATCAGGGTCGGGCCATAAAAGGAAGCGGGCTTCACGGAGATGGATATTTGGCAAAAAACGGCCTCCGAAGCCCGAGCGAGTGTCTGCATGCGGCAAACAACGGAAAGGTCCGTTTCAAACAGGAAAGCCCACCCCCGACCGGTGCCACGAACTTGATAACGATCCGCTGGGGCGGGATTCGATGTGAGTCCCCTTTCAATTGTTAGGCACACTTCAGGCTGAAGTTGCCTTCGCTCTCGCGATCTCTCATACGAAAACGGGGTTTCAAGGCAAATCTGCAGCTGGTCTTTTGTTCCAACTCATCGCTTCAATACGAGCGGCGAGCTTTGCTCAACCATGCTGACGTGCCGCGTTCGGTACCTGAGTAGTTTCCGAGTCTTTCGCACCCGAACGCGCAGAGCTAAGCTGTTTCCGACGGAACAAGATAGAGACTTGAATGGACATTCTCACAAGACACCGCCCCCTGCGCATCGAGCTTTTACCAAAACAAAAGCGTGCTGTTTCTTGCGAGGAGTCGACCCCGACTCCGTATCAGCGAATACGAGTATGTCGATCAGCAGCCGGAGCTTAACTCTCCAGATCAATTTGGGTACGGACACGACGCCGCGGCGCACCAACGCAGCTTCGACATACACGAAGGAGTAACTAACCGAGCGCCGCTCGAGCGTGGTGCGGTGGGTCTTGGCTCAAAGAAATTCTACTCCAGGGTCGGCCCGGTGACTTTAATCGCTGCACTTCTTCTCAGGACGTTCCAATGCGTATCGCGCAAGTTGCACCGCTGCATGAAGCAGTCCCACCGAAACTGTACGGTGGCACTGAACGTGT
>NZ_MTHB01000174.1 GCF_002220365.1 Caballeronia sordidicola
GTTGTCGTCGGTCGAACCGTTCTTCGGAACCGGACCTGTAACAGCACCCACCGCATCCAGCACCTGCGTGATCGAAGGCGCTACCGGCGTGGTCGTGTCAACATTGAACGGGAAGTCCTGCGAGGGGCCGCTGGTTGCGCCCGTAGCCGGGTTCGACTGCTCAGCGGTTATGTCATGCGGACCATCCGCCAGCGGAACCGTCGGCTTGAACGTCCAGTCGCCCGACGGGTTCACCGTGGTCGAACCAATATCAACGCCGTTATCCAGCACGTGCACGATGTCACCCGGCACACCCTTGCCTGCGATCACCGGATCGTTGTCGTCGGTCGTGCCATGTGCCGGAACGGGGCCCTGGATTGGGCCAACGTTATCCGTCACGCCGCTGATAGTCGGTGCTGCCGGAACGCTAGTGTCGACGTTGAACGGCCAATCACCTGACGGCAAGCTTACCTTGCCCGTAGCCGGGTTTGCCTGCGTTGCGGTGATGTCATGCGCACCGTCAGCCAGCGGGATGGCCGGCTTGAATGACCAGTCACCCGACGGCGTCACCGTGGTCGATCCAATTTCAACGCCCTTGTCCATCACGTGCACGACGTCGCCTGCAACGCCCTTGCCGCTGATTACTGGATCGTTGTCGTCGGTCGAGCCATTTTTCGCTACCGGACCCGTGACAGCGCCCACTGCATCCAGCACCTGCGTGATCGTGGGGGCAGCCGGCGCGGTCGTGTCAACATTGAACGGGAAGTCAGCCGAGGGCAGGCTCGTTGCGCCCCCTGCCGGGTTCGTTTGCGTAGCCGTAATGTCATGCGCACCGTCAGCCAGCGGAATGGTCGGCTTGAACGACCAGTCGCCCGACGGCGTCACTGTGGTCGAGCCAATTTCAACGCCCTTGTCCATCACGTGCACGACGTCGCCCGCCACGCCCTTGCCAGTAATGACCGGATCGTTGTCGTCAGTCGTACCATGTGCCGGAATCAAGCCTTGGATGGGGCCGACATTGTCAGTCACACCGGTTATGGTGGGTGCGACGGGGACAGGAACGGAGGTATCCACTGTGAAAGGCCAATCGGCCGACTCTCCGCTCAACTTGCCGGTCGCAGGGTTTGCCTGCGTCGCGGTGATATCGTGCGTCCCATCGTTAAGCTTGACCGGAGGCTTGAACGACCAGTCGCCCGAACCATCTACCGTCGTGCTTCCGATCTCAACATCGTTGTCCATCACGTGCACAACGGCGCCCGGCGCACCCTTGCCGTTGATCACCGGATCGTTGTCGTCCGTCGTGCCCCACTTCGCGACCGGGCCCGTGATGGCGCCTACGTCGTCGAGCACTTGAACGATCCGCGGCGGATTCGGCGCGGTCGTGTCAACGTTGAAAGGGAAGTCCTGCGAGGGGCCGCTGGTTGCGCCCGTAGCCGGGTTCGACTGCGTAGCCGTAACGTCATGCGCACCGTCGGCCAGCGGAACGGTTGGCTTGAACGACCAGTTGCCCCCCTGATCCACCGTGGTCGAGCCAATTTCCTTGCCGTTGTCCATCACGTGCACGACGTCGCCCGCCACGCCCTTGCCTGCGATCACCGGATCGTTGTCGTCGGTCGTACCATGTGCCGGAACGGGGCCCTGGATTGGGCCAACGTTGTCCGTCACCGAGCCAATGCTCGGCGCCGGCGGAACGCTGGTGTCAACCTTGAACGGGAAGTCACCCGAAGGCAGGCTCGTTGCGCCCGTAGTCGGGTTCGTTTGCGTAGCCGTAATGTCATGCGCACCGTCAGCCAGCGGAATGGTCGGCTTGAACGACCAGTCGCCCGACGGCATCACTGTGGTCGAGCCAATTTCAGCGCCCTTGTCCATTACGTGCACGATGTCACCCGCCACGCCCTTACCAGCAATCACCGGATCGTTGTCGTCGGTCGTACCGTTGACAGCGACCGGTCCCGTGACCGGGCCAACATTGTCCGTCACACCACTAATAGTCGGTACGGGAACTGCGCCGGTATCCACGTTGAAGGGCCAATCGCCTGACGGCAAGCTCAACTTGCCCGTGGCCGGGTTGGCCTGCGTTGCGGTGATGTCATGCGCACCATCAGTCAGCTTGGTCGCCGGCTTGAACGACCAGTCGCCCGTGCCGCTCACCGTGGTCGAGCCAATTTCCTTGCCGTTGTCCATCACGTGCACGACGTCGCCTGCGACGCCCTTGCCGCTGATTACCGGATCGTTGTCGTCGGTCGTGCCGTTTTTCGCTACCGGACCTGTGATAGCGCCCACTGAGTCCAGCACTTGCGTGATCGAAGGCGCAGCCGGCGC
>NZ_MTHB01000151.1 GCF_002220365.1 Caballeronia sordidicola
CGATACAAAGCTACATGGCTGTCGGCGGGCGCATTTGCGTTCGACCTGTGCGCCGTCGCCGGAACCTGGCTGGCGGCCTACTCGGTCCGCTTCAACGGCGCTATCCCTAGCGACTTTTGGCACGGCGCGCTCAATGCTCTCATTTGGGTGTTGCCTGTCTATGCGGTGATGTTTCGCGTGTTCGGGTTGTATCGCGGCATGTGGGTGTTTGCGAGCCTGCCCGATTTGATCCGGATTTCGAAATCTGTAATAGCCGGTGCACTTGTGGTGATGGTGGGCGCGGTCATGTCGCAGCCGGACCCAGTGATTCCCCGTTCGGTTCTGATCGTTGCTCCGTTGCTGCTGTTTCTTGCAATGGGCGGCGCTCGCGCGATATATCGCGCTACTAAGGAGTTCTATCTATACGGTGGCCTGATCGGACAAGGCAAGCCGGTGATCGTGCTGGGCGCTGGCACAGCCGGGGCGAACCTCGTGCGCGAGTTGGCGCGCTCAAGCGAATGGCGCCTGGTGGGCCTTCTTGACGACGACCCCGCGAAACGCGGTCGTGAGATCCTCGGTCACAAGGTCCTGGGGTCGATCAGCGAACTGCCGCTCTGGGCGGAACAACTCAAGGCCGATGTCGCGATTATCGCGATCCCGGGGGCATCGGTCGATGCACAGCGGCGTGTGGCGACCATGTGCGTTCGGGCCGGCGTCAAGGCGATGGTCCTACCCGCGCTTACCGTGCTAACGCAGGGGCAGGCCTTTCTTTCACGTGTTCGCCAGATCGACCTGGAAGACTTGCTAGGCCGCGAGCCGGTGAAGATCGACATGCCGCACGTCGAAGCGTTGCTGCATGGTCGCGTGGTGATGGTCACGGGGGCAGGCGGCTCGATCGGCTCGGAGTTGTGCCGGCAGATCCTGCGCTTCTCGCCTGCGCAACTCGTGGCCTACGACCTGAGCGAATACGCGATGTATCTGCTCGTCGAAGAATTGCATGATCGGTTTCCGGATCTGTCGGTGATCCCGGTGATTGGCGATGCCAAGGATTCGCTGCTCCTCGATCAGACCATGTTGCGCTTCGCCCCGCATATCGTGTTTCACGCGGCCGCGTACAAGCACGTACCGTTGATGGAAGAGCAGAACGCGTGGGCCGCGGTGCGCAACAATGTGCTGGGCACGCTACGCGTGGCGCGAGCCGCAATCCGTCATCAAGTCAGCCATTTCGTGCTGATTTCCACCGATAAAGCCGTCAACCCGACCAACGTAATGGGCGCAAGCAAGCGGCTGGCCGAGATGGCCTGCCAGGCGTTGCAGCAGACCGCGCCACGCACGCAGTTCGAGACGGTGCGATTTGGCAATGTGCTGGGCAGCGCGGGCAGTGTGATCCCGAAGTTCCAGCAGCAGATTGCGAAGGGCGGCCCGGTGACCGTGACGCATCCCGAGATTACGCGGTTCTTCATGACGATTCCCGAAGCAGCACAACTGGTGTTGCAGGCGTCGAGCATGGGGCGTGGCGGCGAGATCTTCATCCTGGATATGGGCGAGCCAGTCAGAATCGTAGAACTGGCGCGCGATCTGATCCGCTTGTACGGATTTTCGGAGGAGCAGATCCGGATCGTGTTCACGGGCTTGCGGCCGGGCGAGAAGCTCTATGAAGAGTTGTTGGCTGACGACGAAACGACCATACGTACACCGCATGCGAAGCTGCGGATAGCGCAGGCGCGCGAGGTGCCGAATCACTTCCTCGATGAATTGCTGCCGTGGCTGATGCAGCATCGGGTGCTGGCTGATGATGAAGTACGCAGGGACCTGCGCCGCTGGGTGCCAGAGTATCAGCCATCCACCGCACCGGTTCTCACGAGCGTCAAGTCGATTCGAACTCGTTGAGCTGACTTTCCCTTTCAGACGCGTGCGCTGCTTTGCAAAGTTCCGTGGTGTTGCATGTCACGGCAGGTTTACGCGGCACCACTGGTAGATAAGAACGCCTTTACCAACGCCCGCCCGATAAGGTGAGCATGAGTCAACATCCATCTTAAATCCGTTGCGCTCGAAGGCGGGTACAGCTTGCTCCGCTAGGGCGCGATTCTCCGCCCGAATGTCTCTTTCGTCGTCGGCGCGCAAACCCAGGCTACATTGGGATGATGCGTCGTGATCGGCCAAAACAGTCGCGTGCAAGCGGAGGCGCGCAATGACCCAGCGCAATGCCCCGCATCCTCGTTCGCTATTCGTCAGTCCGACACGGGAGACGAGTGAATTCATGGACGCGATGTTGTCAACGCGCCAGTTATATGTTCCGTTGACCACGCCGAAGGCCAACCCGCCGCGCTCCTTCACCATGACGCGAATGCGATCGTCAAAAGCGACGGTCCCAGGAAAACTACTGTCCAACTGTGTAAACGCAACATCAGGGGGGAATTGAGTGGCCAGCCATGCCCATGCCGTCGAGCGTTCGGCTATGAGGACTGTCGTATGCCTGGGCTGCGTGAGAACTGGCAACTGCGCGTGATAAAGCGGATCTGACCAGCCCTCGTGTCCCCACGTCTTGGCGCCTCCGGTCACGACCACAACCGTCGCGATGCCAACCAGACCGACTGTCAGATTTCGTGCGACCCGCTCCGGCAAGAAGCGGTGCAGCAGAATCATTAGCACCAGCGGTGTCAATACCTCTATTGCCACGATGTAGCGATAGATGCTGAACGTCTTCATCCAAAGTACGTAACCGATCGCAACGAAAAGGATCATTAGTCGCTGACGAGGATCAATTGCGCCCCGATTTTTGCTCATGAAGCGGGAGGCTGTAACGGCCACGATCCAACACCAGAATGCAACGTAGACGATCGGCCAGATAATTTGCCGAATCGCTGTTTCGCCCACGCGATGGGAGTTGGCAGCAAAAATGAAAGGCCAGTACACGGTTTCCCAGAATCCGCGCGGCAACCATCGTACGTCGCCGGCAAAACGTGCTTGCGTGAGGGGATTATGGAAGATAGCTCCGAACTGCGGATACAGCGGATTGCTGTAAAGGTGCCACATATGCAGCATCCAGTATCCGCCGGTCGCGGCAGCGCCAAACAAAACCCCGATACCAAACAGGAAACTGATTCGTACACGGACAATCAATCTACCGGGGTAGCTCAATAAGGCGAGGCACAATGCGACGGCATATATGGCATTGGTAAGTTTGAGGCCGGTACTCAGCCCCACAAGAAAGCCACTTCCGCACGCGGCCAGGACGGCGCTGCACGTGCAGCGTCCAAGAAGCGCCCACTTCGAAACGACTAGAAGCAAGCCGCCGAGCACGAAGAGAGCGGTAGTGTCGTCCCCCATCGAGTTGCCGAAACCGGATAGGAAATTGGCGGTCAGACATCCCGCCAACGCAATCAGGATCGGAGTGCTGTAACGGCCCTTGTCCACTAGAGCCGGAAGTACGCTTCGCGCTATGCCCACGAGGAGGACGAAGGTCATTCCGTGTAACACCCCCATCAAAAAACCGACAAGACGGGACGGAAGGTGAGTGTTGAGCAGATAGAGAAAGGCGTCTAGGAGCGGATTGAAGTACGACTGCATTCCTGCGGGTGCAAGGTCAATACCCAGCTTTCCGTTGAGCCACGCAAACGGGTTATAGAGGTGATAGTTGTAAAGATCCCAATTGGAATCTGCACCAAGCCAGAGGGAATAGAGGCCAAAGAGTATCGGTACGAGAAAGCACGCACGGTTCAGCGCGTGCGACGAATCGAGATTAACTTCCTGCAGTCGTCGAATGATCGATGACCGGGGCTCATGAGCGGTGTTTTTCACTAGAAAGATTCTCAGTGAGATTTTTTATAGATCCACAACTTAGCGCTGAGGAAGTTAACGGTCATTCCGGCGACGGAGCCTATTGCGACCGCAATCATTGGAAGCATCACGTTCTTCGGCAAAGAGAGGATGGCCGCACTATAGGCTGCATAGTTAACCACCCCTCCCGCGAGCATCGCGAATAAGTATTGCCACCATTCCTTCCATTGGGAGCGATCCTCGCTCACAACGAAGGTGAAGCGGCGATTGATTCGCCAAGTCGCCCAAACAGCGGCAAGGAAGGATAAACAACGTCCGAAGAAATACCCTGCACCTAGCGCAAGCGCCGTGTACAAGATTCCTGCATCGACAACAAAGCCTATTGCTCCTGCAACCGCGAAGCGAACAAATTCGCGCTTCACACCCCGCCTCGCTCGGGGTGAAAACGCGGCGCCGGATGAGCGAGATAGGCGAATCGCTTGGCTTCGGCGCGACCGTGCGTCACTGCGTCGAGAACGATTCCGCATACCAGCAAGATTGCGCCGAACAGCATCAGCGAGGTGCACAGGATGGCTGTCGGGAAACGTGGGACCAGGCCGGTCTCCATGTAGGTGGCAAACAAGGGAACAGCAAGAATAGTCGCTAAGAAAGCGCAGACGAAAAAGCCAGTTGAATAGAACGCAAGCGGCCGTTCTGCACGGAAGAGCTTGATGATCATCATCAGGATGCGAAGACCATCTCCGTAAGTGTTCAGCTTACTCACGGACCCCTCCGGACGCGACTTGTATTTCGTAGACTCTTCCGCTACGGGCATTCGCAATTCAAGGGCATGAACCGTTAACTCCGTTTCGGTCTCAAAATTCTTTGAGTGGGCCGGGAACGACTTAACGTAGCGCCTGGAGAATGCACGGTAACCCGAAAGCATGTCCGTGAAGGTGTGGCCAAAAATCAAGCCAACACATTGCGTAAGCATGATGTTTCCGAATCGATGCCCGAGGCGGTAGGCCTCCTGTTCGTCTGAGTGCCGCGTAGCGACGATCATGTCCAACCCCTCCGTAAGCAGCCTTGCCACGAGCTTCGGCGCGGCCGACGCGTCGTACGTGTCATCACCGTCTACGAGCACATACACGTCGGCGTCTATATCGGCGAACATCCGCCGAATAACGTTGCCTTTGCCACGATCCATGACTTGTCCGACGGTCGCGCCAGCCCGGCTAGCTATTTCTACTGTAGCGTCCGAAGAGTTGTTATCGAACACGTACACCGATGCTTTGGGGAGTGTGGATCGAAAGTCGCGTACAACCTCTTCCACGGTCGCGGCTTCGTTATAACAAGGAATCAGAATCGCGATGCGCGGGGAATCAGGGAGTGACATCGAAAAATTAGCGGAAGCCTGGATTAAGGTTTCACCGCTCGTGGAAAATCGAACAGTGCCGAGCGCGCGATTGCACGTCTGCTATTTTAACTGGTCGCGACGACTGCCAAGAGATTAGTCTTACCCAGCCTCCTATAACCGGTCGGCGACGCTAAGTGTGACGAGTAAACGAATTTCAAAATATGGGGTCTGACAGGCAATGCGACTCTGATGACCTGCCTGCCGATGAAATGTGCCGTTGAACTGACCGAGCCGGAGAAGAAGACCCTGCAACAGCTGTCGCTCAAACATCCACATGAAGACGTTCGAACCCGTGGACTAGGTCTGCTGGAGCTTGGCCGCGGCCGGCGGGTTCATGAGATCGCGGTCGAACTCGATGTGAGCGACAAGTCGGTGTACAACTGGGTGCACGCCTGGAACGACAAAGGCCTCTGTGGTTTGCTGAGCGGACATAAAGGTGGGCGTCCCCGCGCATTGTCTGATGCCCTGATCGCCACGGCCATCGAAGCAGCGCGTGCCGAATCGATGACGCTCAGGCAGATTGCGCTGCGCATTGAGCAAGTTCATGGTCAGCCGTTGCCATGCCGGCTGGAAACGTTGTCGGTTGCGCTCAGGCATGAGGGG
>NZ_MTHB01000239.1 GCF_002220365.1 Caballeronia sordidicola
AGGAAGCCCAGCAGCGTTGCCCTGCTAACGGTCTTCGCATCGGATCGGTCGGACATAACCACCGCACCTTCGATTCCGATAAAGACCCACAGTGTCACCAGCATCGTGCTCTTCACCTGAGCGAGCAGGCTGCCGAGCGGCTTGCCTGCGGACTGCGTAGCGCTGACATGGCCCCAGAAGTCGCTGCCCCACAGCCCCGCTTTCATCGAGAACGCGACGATCAGTATGAAGAACGCGATCGGGATGAACTTGGCAATAGTACCGATGATATTGAGAGCCGCCGCGCCCTTGATGCCCCGCAGCACCAGCCAGTTCATGATCCAGAACAGGACTGACGCGAGCGCGACTGCTTGCCAGGTATTGCCACCCTTGAAATACGGCGGAAAAAACGCATTCAGCGTGTCCATCAGCAGTACGCCGAAGCCTACGTTACCAAAGGCCGACGACAGCCAGTAACCCCAGGCGATCTGAAACCCAGCGTACTTGCCGAAACCGCTGCGCGAGTACATGTAGATCCCGGACGTCAGCTCAGGCTTGATGTCTGCCAACACCTGGAGGGTTCTGGCCAGGAAGAAGATGCCGAGCCCGGACACGACCCACGCAATGATAACGGCGCCCAGCGAGGCGAACTGGGGCATGTTCTGCGGTAAGTTGAAAACGCCCCCGCCGACCATCGCACTGACGACGAGCATCGTCATTGCGACTAGCCCAAGCTTCTTGTTGTTTTTCGAGGTCGCTTTCGAGTCAGCCATTGTTTTACCTTTCAGCGATTGGGAGTTGCAGGCCGGGTCGGATGTGATTGCTTCACGCATAAGATTCGGTACTGTCCGGCTTCAACCTCGACACCGTGCGTGTCGTGGGCGAAACCCGGCATTTCGGCGTCGAACGCTTCGAGTGCCTTGAGGTAGCCGAGCAACGGGCCCTGGGCATCGCCTGCATTTTCACCGGGCATCATCAAAGGAATTCCGGGTGGATACGGGACCACGCCCGTGGCAACCGTGCGCCCCGCCATCTGGTCGAGCGTCAGCAATTCGACGTCGTTATTGACAACACGCTCATAAGCCTGCACCGGTGACAAGACTGCCGTGGGCAACGAGCCAAAGCTTGCGTGAAGGAGCTCGGTGGTCCGATACTTCTTCACCGCTGCGAATAGCGCCTTGGCGAGATCGGCAAGGCCAAGCGTGCCGTAGTGTGCCGGGTGCGCCGCGACGAGAGCCGGGATAGCCTGAGCGAGCGGCGTGTTGGCGAGCACGTCGCGATGAAATCCGAGTAGCGCATTGATCAGCGTGCCCCATTTTCCACGCGTGATGCCCATCGAAAACAGGAACAGGCTAGTGAAGTCCGTGGTCTTCTCCACGACAATGCCTTGTGCGTCGAGGTAGGCAGCGAGCAATGCGGCCGGGATTCCCTCGGACATCAACGTGCCGTCACGTTCCATACCGGGTGTCACGACCGACACCTTGATCGGGTCCAGCATGCAATACCCGTCCTCAAGGTCGGCAAACCCATGCCACGACTCACCCGGACGCAGCACCCATGCGTTCGGGTCGCGCGCGAGAATTTCCGGATCGGCCTCGTGGAACGGTATCGTCTTGCCGCTCTGAACGTCAGCAACGGTGTCCGGCTGCCACGCGTTGCAGAACCAACTGCCCTTGGCTTGGAATTCAGCGTGAAGCCGCGCCAGCGTCTGCCGAAAAGCCACTGCTTCGCGGATCGACTCGCCGGTCAGCGCCTCGCCCGATGGGCCATCCATCATCGCAGCAGCAACGTCGTTCGACGCAATGATCGCGTACTGCGGCGACGTCGACGCATGCATCATGAACGCCAGATTGAATCGCTCATGATCGATTGGCCGGCGCCCGTCGCGTACGTGAATGTAGGACGCCTGCGACAGCGCCGCCAGCAACTTGTGGGTCGACTGTGTCGCGAAAATCGTCGGGCCGTCCCCAGACGACTCGGCAGGGTTACCGTGCATCGCGAAGCGACCGGCGTAGAGCGGGTTGAACCGCGCGTAGCCGTACCACGCTTCGTCGAAATGGAGCCGATCCACGGACAGCCCGAGCAGCTGTACGACGTGCTCCACGTTATAGCAGAGGCCATCGTAGGTCGAATTCGTTATTACCGCGTGGAGCGGCTCTCGATTAATACCCTCCGTAACGAGCGCATTGGCTCCGATACGATCACGGATGGCGCCCGGCTCGAGATGTTGCGAGGGAATGGGTCCGATGAGGCCGAGGTAGTTACGCGAAGGCATCAAGTAAGTCGGGATCGCGCCGGAGAGGGTCATCGCGTGCTCGACCGACTTGTGACAGTTTCGGTCGCACAAAGCGATTTGATCGCGCGTCACGCTTGCCATCAGGATTACACGGTTCGAGGTGGAAGAGCCGTTGGTGACGAAATACGTGCGATCCGCGCCGAACACCCGCGCAGCATTGCGCTCCGCTTCGCCGATCGGGCCCGAGTGGTCGAGAAGCGAACCCAGTTCGCCAACAGAAATCGACAGATCAGACCGAAACAATTCTTCGCCAAAAAACTCATAAAACGCGCGCCCGGCTGGGTGTTTGAGAAAGGCCGTGCCCCCGCTGTGTCCCGGGGTGTGCCACGAATACTCATAGGTGCCGGCGAAGGTCGCTAACGCCTTGAACATCGGTGGCAGCAACGTGTCCCGGTAGCGATCGATCGCGGCAGCAACGCGCCCACCGACGAAGTCGGGCGTATCCTCGAACAGCCAGATGTAGTCGTTGACAGCCTCGAGGGTCTCAGCAGGCACTTCCGCGAGTGAGCCGCTCGCAGCAAGGAGGAACACTGGCAACCGTGCAGCGCGTCCACGCACGGTGGCGATGACACTGCGTGCACTTCCATGCCCCGACGTCCCCTCGAGCTCCCAATCGATCAGCACCGCTTGCAATAACGCATGGGTCGCGATCTGCGCTTGCGCTTCGCGCAGCGAAACGGCGTCGATGACACTGATGCCGCGCGCTTGCAGATCCCGGACCAACGCGGCAGTGGCGCGGCCTGCGGCGCTGACTTCATTCATCCCGTTATGGACCACCAGCACGCGACGATCGAACAGGATTCCCGGGACATCATGCATGAATGCTCCTTGTGCGTCGCACGGCGTGACGCGAACGCCGCCTTGTGGTCGGTCCCGGTGCAGTGGGTGAAACGTTCACCAATCTGAAGGCGCAGGTGTCGTCGATCAACATGCCTATTCCTTCACAACGTAGGTATGGAGCACGACCTTCCCGTCGACATCGTCGGCGTAGACGCCCTGTACCTCAAACTCAAAGCCAGGAAAGCGGTTGAACGCCTCCTCGAAGACGAGAAAATAGTCGAGCATCGGTTGCGCCCGCTCGTCAAAACGCTCGCCTGGTACAACAATGCCGATGCCGGGCGGGTAGATGAGCGCGAGCACTGCCGCGATCCGCCCCTGACACTTCGCGAGCGGCAAGTAGTCGACGCGGTTGCCCACGAACGCCTCTGTGGCCTGCTGCACCGACATTGCCTGTTTCGGGAAGTGCTCGCTGCGAAAGCACAGGCGCTGCAGCTCCGTGACGTTGCGCTCGCGATAGAACTGGTGCATCTCATCGCACAGTCGCTGGAGCGTGTAGCCGCTATATCGCTCCGGGTAGCGCGCAAGCGTCGTCGGTAACACGTCCTCAAGAGGAGCGTCCGTGTCGTATAGCGTCTTGAACCCGACCAGATGGGAGATCAAGGAAGCACTCTTGCCAGGCTCGACCGCAGGCGTTAGCAGGAA
>NZ_MTHB01000274.1 GCF_002220365.1 Caballeronia sordidicola
ATTTCAAACGTCCGGCCCGAGCCGGATCGAGTATTAGTCGATATCGTCGACTATGTTCTCAACTTTCAAGTCGACAGCACGCTCGCGCTCGACACCGCGCGCAACTGCCTGATCGATACGCTCGGTTGCGGACTCGAAGCCCTGACCTACCCTGCCTGCACCAAGCTGATGGGACCCATCGTGCCCGGCACGATTGTCCCCAACGGCGCCAAGGTGCCCGGCACCTCTTTCCAGCTCGACCCGGTTCAGGCTGCGTTCAACATTGGCGCGATGATCCGCTGGCTCGACTTCAACGACACATGGCTTGCTGCCGAATGGGGCCATCCGTCGGACAATCTCGGCGGCATTCTGGCAACCGCCGACTGGCTCTCGCGGAATGCGGTGGCTACCGGCAAGAAGCCGCTGTCGATGAAAGACGTCTTGATCGCGATGATCAAGGCGCACGAAATTCAAGGCTGTATCGCGCTGGAAAACTCGTTCAACAAGGTCGGGCTTGATCATGTTTTGCTGGTGAAGCTCGCTTCAACGGCGGTCGTCGGTCAGATGATCGGCCTCACGCGCGATGAGTTGATCAATGCGGTATCGTTGGCTTTTGTGGATGGTCATTCGCTGCGCACGTATCGGCATGCGCCGAATACGGGTTCGCGCAAATCGTGGGCAGCCGGCGATGCCACCTCGCGCGCCGTGCGTCTCGCGCTGATCGCGAAGACGGGCGAGATGGGCTATCCGTCGGTTCTGACCGCTAAAACGTGGGGCTTTTACGACGTGCTCTTCAAGGGCAACGAGTTCAAGTTCCAGCGTCCATACGGTTCGTACGTGATGGAAAACGTGCTCTTCAAGATCTCGTTCCCGGCTGAATTCCACTCGCAAACGGCGGTGGAAGCCGCGATGACCTTGCATGCAAAGCTCGCGGAAACAGGTAAGAAGGTTGAGGACATCAAGAAGATCACGATCCGCACGCACGAAGCGGCAATTCGGATCATCGATAAAAAAGGTCCGCTCGATAACCCCGCCGACCGCGATCACTGCCTTCAATACATGATCGCCGTGCCGTTGATCCATGGTCGCCTGACCGCTTCGGATTACGAAGACGGCATCGCGAAGGATCCGCGCATCGACACCTTGCGCGCGAAGATGGAATGCGTGGAAGACCCGCACTTCACGAAGGACTATCACGATCCGGAGAAGCGTTCGATCGCCAATGCGCTCACCGTCGAGTTTAATGACGGCAGCAAATTCGAGGAAATCGTCGTCGAATATCCGATTGGACACAAACGCCGTCGCGAGGACGGCATCCCGCTCCTGGTCGAGAAGTTCAAGGTTAACCTCGCACGGCGTTTCCCAGCCAAGCAGCAAGAGGCGATCCTCGCGGTATCGCTGGATCAGGCAACGCTCGAAGCAATGCCGGTCAATGAATACGTTGATTTGTATGTGATTT
>NZ_MTHB01000140.1 GCF_002220365.1 Caballeronia sordidicola
CTGGTGACACTGTGGGTCTTTATCGGAATCGAAGGTGCGGTGGTTATGTCCGACCGATCCGATGCGAAGACCGTTAGCAGGGCAACGCTGCTGGGCTTCCTGTCGGTCACCGCAATCTACGTTCTTGTCTCCGTTCTGCCTTTCGGCGTCATGTCACAGGCCCAACTGTCCGCCATTTCACCACCTGCCATGGCGGTGATCCTGGGTTCGTTGCTGGGCAAGTGGGCGGAGTACTTTGTCAACGCAGGCGTAATCATTTCGGTTCTCTCTTGCTGGCTGGTATGGACCATCCTCGTCGCTGAACTGCCGTGGGCGGGAGCCAAGGATGGGACCTATCCCAAGGTGTTCGCCAAGACGAACAAGAACGATGCGGCGTCGGTTTCCCTGTGGGTTTCCAGCGCAGTGATGCAGGTCATGATGCTCCTCGTGTACTTCTCAAACAACGCCTGGAATGTAATGCTCTCCATCACTGGAGTTATGATTTTGCCCGCCTATATCGGATCCACTGGCTATCTTTGGAAGTTGATGGCAACGGGAAAGTACCCAACAACTGCAAAGATTGGCAAGCCGATGGCGCTGGTGAGCAGTGTGCTCGGCACAATCTACGGCTTTTGGCTCGTCTTTGCAGCCGGACTGGAGTACATGCTCGTCGGCGCCGTGTTCTTTGCTCTAGGTAACCTCGTGTTCATATGGGCGCGCAAGGAACACGCGCCACATGAATTTCCGTTTGGCAAGATTGAGATGATCGTGGCAGTGGCCATCGTGGCGCTAGCAGCACTAGCGCTTTGGATGCTGTTCACGGGTCATCTGACTCAGGTATATAAGCCCTAACGTGTGATTGATCGGTGGCGACCGACCTACGTCTTGATTGAGCGGTAAAAGCGGCATTTTCATTTCGTTGGGGTCCTTGAAGTCCAACTCAAAGGGATGCCTGTCAACCCAACGATCGATGATCCTGTTGGGATTTTAAACAAGAACACTGGCTGGATAGCGTTCCGATCGTTATGCCTCCCTCAGTTGGATATTGCGTCTCGGGCGTGGCCCCATTCTCGCATCCACATCGTCGTGAATGGTCAGGGGGGAGCACGCACTGACCTGAACTGAACTTATCGCATGTCATGCCTATGGTAAAGGCTGGACCGTCAGAAGCTGGCAAACCCACGTGCTTGGATACGTGGAATGGCGGACCAGCTCAAGAATTCTTGCCCAGACCATCCGTTACGTATGCACGTCAGACTCCGTTTCGAAAGTCATTTGATCGAAGGTGAATAAATGAAGCCGCTCCTTAAAAAGCAAAAAGCTCAGCTAACCGTGTTGCTGAACCAGCAGGAGGCAGCCGCGCGCTTGATATTGGATCGTGCGGTAGGCCACCGCCATGACGAACCCGTACTACCGCGCAATGGACAAGGCGATCGAGCCTACGCCGAGCAGGTCGTTGATCGTGACTTGGCGCTAGCCGAACATTCAGCTCGCGAACTCGACAGCGTCGCCCAGGCTCGTTGCCGCCTAAGCGCCCACACTTACGGGATCTGCGCTGGATGTCACACTGATATTAGCTTTGCGCGACTTGTTGCGTGTCCGACCGCAACACGGTGCGAAGGGTGCCAAGAACTATACGAGCACACGCACGACCAACCGTCACACGCGTCCATGTGAAACGCCGTATGCGTGCGGACCGAAGTTCACCTCCGAACAGTGACAAGGTTGATTTTCAATCGTGCTCTCCTTCGCCATAGCGCGCAGACACGAACAAGCTTGCGGCACAAAAGCGAAATGCAGCGTCATAACACAGGCGCTGAAAGTGGC
>NZ_MTHB01000171.1 GCF_002220365.1 Caballeronia sordidicola
GGGTCAGACCCATCGCATCATCGATTGTTCATCGTTCGCAAACTGCTGGTGGTTGTACTGCAGAGATTTTATGGATTCATGCGCTCGCGAAGCGCTCGCTCTTGGCAAGCAACGCCCACGCTATGCGTGCTAGTTTGTTCGCCAGTGCCGCCGCTGCGACATTCACCCCACGTCTGCTCGCGAGCTGACAGACCCAGCGCGACAGCGCATCGGTTCGCTTGCTCGCAAATCGCATGATCGACCGCGCTCCTTGGACCAGCAGCCAGCGGATGTACCGATCTCCCCGTTTGCTGATACCGAGCAACTTTTGCTTGCCTCCGCTGCTGTGCTCGTGAGGCGTGAGCCCGAAACTGGCGGCCATATGTCTTGCACTGCGATATCGTTTCGCATCCCCCACCGCGGCGATCAAGGCCGTGGCCGTCACCGGACCGATGCCGGGGATTTCCTGCAGCCTGGCGCAACGCTCATCTTCTTTCGCCAATCGTCTCACGCGCCCATCAACGGCGTCGATCCGCTCTTCCAGCGCCGTCAACTCAGTGCACAAATCAAGCAATAGGTGCCGCGCCAAAGCGGGCAACGCGTCGCTTTCATCCGCGAGAAGTTTTCGTGCTCCCTCTTTGAAGGCCGAAACGTGAATTGGGAAGACGATTCCGAATTCGCCCAGTAACCCGCGTGCCTGATTGATCAAGGCGGTGCGCTCTTGCATAAGCCGTTGTCGAATTCGGTGCAACATCTGGACAGCCTGTTGTTCCTCGGTGTTGACAGCGACTGTTGGCATGTCCGGCTGACGAGCCGCCTCGCAAATGGCTGCGGCGTCACGGGCATCTGTTTTGGAACGCCGGACGAATGGTTTCACATATTGCGCAGGAATGAGCTTGATTCGGTGCCCGAAGCCAGCCAGTCGGCGCGCCCAATAGTGCGAACCAGCGCAAGCCTCTATCGCGATCAGGCAAGGCGACAGGTTTGCGAAATACTCAAGCACCTGAGAACGTTTGAGGCGCTTCGTCAGTACCGCTGCGCCGACTGCGTTCACTCCGTGAACCTGAATGACATTCTTCGCAATATCGAGCCCGATCAGTTCTGCGCTCATGTTGGACCTCCCCATTGGAAAATCGTAATTATCCCCACCCCGAGGGGTGGGGAGTCCATTGCATTACTTCACAGCAGTTCCCTCGCGAAGTATGCCGCCGCTTTTTTTGTGATCTCCAGCTCCATCGTCAGCCGCTTGTTCTCTGCACGCAAACGCGACAATTCCATCTGCTCCGGCGTGATGACCTTGGTCCCCGGACCGTTCAGCGTTCCCGCGTCATGCGCTTTCACCCAATTACGCAGCGTCTGATGTGAAATCCCCAATTCTCGCGCTACGTCACGAATGTTTTGCCCGTCTTTCACCCGCTTTACCGCCAGCGTCCTGAACTCCGTCGTGTATTCCTGCTTCGGTATCTTCAACATCGCTTTCCTTCCTTTTAGTCGAGTTTACACACGACCTCATGGAAGACGAAATTCCGGGGGAACCTCAAAGCTCATTTGCCCAAGCATAGCTGACGCGCTGCGGCAGACTTGCCGGCGACAACCTAGTACTGCAATGATTCGCGTTTGCGGAATGCGCCCGCCGTTGGCAGGGCACCGGTGGAGACGTAGGCATCAGAAAACGGGCCTACATCACCAAACGCATGTCCTATGCGAGCAGTTCCCGCGCCGCATTGCCATCAAGGCGGCGGTTAATTCGCTGCCTGCGATGCGGGTGCGCCGGCGAGGTTCAGGGGGAGCGCCGCGTTGTAGTAAGGCACCGTGATTGCGTCCTCGTCACTGTCGGAGTCGCCTTGAAATTGGAAGTGTTTCGGCTGAATTTGCGTCGTGCCCGCGCTCACAACCAACGTGTGCATGTTGCTGCCATCTTTCGAGCAAGCGATGGTGAGGTCGCCCGCCGAACGAAGCACCTTGACCGTACCCGGCGCAGTCGTCGACCAGTCGCCCTTGTCATTCGTCAGCGCGCACTTCGCGCTGATGGGCTGGCCACTTGCATCGGTGACCTGGAGTGTCAGTTCTTCGCGGCGTCGGTCTTCGCCACCACCACCTACATTAGCGTCGGAGATTACATGCGCCATCCCGCTTGCCGCCCCCTCTGTCAGGATTGTTGGAACCTGGCGTGCTGTTAGAGTTTGAACCCTGACTGGGGGCAAAGAGAAGATTTCGATGAAGTATTCCGAAGAGCGCAAGGAAGCGATCCTGAAGAAGCTGTTGGCGCCGCACAATTGCACCGTCTCTGAATTGTCGCGAGAAGAAGGCATTTCCGAAGCGACGATATACAACTGGCGCAAAGCGGCGCGCGGGCGTGGTCGTTTGCTGCCTGCCAATGCCGCCGACAGCGAAAGCTGGAGCTCGCGCGACAAGTTCAATGCTGTGTTGGAAAGCGCGGCGTTATCTGAGATCGAATTGGCAGAGTACTGCCGTCGTCGTGGCTTATATCCGGAGCAATTGCGGCGTTGGCGCGCGAGCTGCGAGCTGGCCAACGAGCGCAGTGAACAAGGCAGTCGCCAGGACAGTGAGGCGCTTAAAGTCGAGCGCCGCCGCAGCAAGGACTTGGAGCGCGAACTTCGGCGCAAGAACGCGGCCTTAGCAGAAACGGCAGCTTTGCTGACACTTAGAAAAAAAGCGCAGGCGATCTGGGGAGACGAGGACGAATGACCAATGCTCAAGATCGCCAGCATGCGGTGGAATTGGTCAATACGGCACGGCGCGACGGCGCGCGCCTGGCGAAAGCCTGCGCCGAGATGCGCATTGGGCTTAATACCTATCGCCGTTGGTCGGCTGGAGGCGAAGACGCACGAGCGCACGCGGTTCACGCCACGCCCTCGCACGCGCTAAGCCAGGCCGAACGTGCAGTGGTGTTGCAGACGTGCTTGCGCCCGGACTTTGCGAGCCTGCCGCCATCGCAGATCGTGGTGCGCTTGCTCGATGAAGAGGCGCGGTATTTGGCGTCAGAGTCGACATTTTATCGTGTGCTGCGTGAGGCTAATGCGCAGCATCGCCGTGGACGCGCAGCGGCACCCCGCCATGTGGGGCCACCCCGTAGGCACCGTGCAGACGGGCCGAATCAGCTCTGGAGCTGGGACGTGACCTATCTCGCCAAGTGCGTGCGCGGACAGTTCTATTACCTGTATTTGATCCTTGATATTTATAGCCGCAAGATCGTGGGCGCAGAAGTATTCGAGGCAGAAAATATGGTCAATAGCGGCACGGTCGTTCAGCGAGCGGTACTACGGGAGCAGTGTCTGCATCAGCCACTGGTACTGCACGCTGACAACGGAAGTGCGATGAAAGGCTCGACGTTGCAAATCACGTTGGAAAAACTGGGCATTACGCCGTCGCACAGTCGCCCTCGCGTATCAAATGACAATGCCTTCTCCGAGGCCTTATTCCGGACGTGCAAGTATCGACCGGATTTCCCGCCTGAGGGCTTTGAAAGCCTACAAGACGCACGTCTGTGGGTGCATCAATTCGCTAATTGGTACAACCACGAGCATCGTCATAGCGCGATCCGGTTCGTCGCACCAGCGCATCGGCACGCAGGGCAGGATAAAGCGATCTTGGAGAAGCGTCGGCAGCTGTATCAAGTCGCTCGACAAAATAACCCGGCTCGATGGTCCGGGAAACTGCGCAACTGGGAACCGATTGGTTGTGTCTGGCTCAACCCGAAACCAGACGACGAAACGCGACAGCTCCGTGATGTCTTAGAGGCTGCATAACGCGCGTTCCAACTATCTTGACAGTCACCGCCCTCAGCTTCAGTACGAGCGTCAAGCTAACGCATCACAGTTATTTTCCAATCGTGAATGGCCGTCAAGGTACCCCATTTGTAAATCTGTGCTGTGGCATTACTTTTTTTTGCTCCGCGTTAGCCGGAATTGGAATCGCCTGGACGTTAGGGAAATGTCTCCTTGGATTGGATGAGGCTACTAAGGCACGTAGAGAAAAGCTCCTGTCGAACATGCGATCAATCCCGCAGTGGAAGATGGCTTTACCGTTTTCGATTGTTGGTGCGTTTTGCTTTGTCGTTATTCAACAGATGGTAAGTCATTCGGCTGTTATTTCGAATGACGACCCCTTGCTAATTGTAATATCTATATATTTTTGGTCAGCAACTTTTTACCTGTTCCCATTGTCAATTGCGGTAGACCTGATTGTATTAATTAATTTAGTTTTAGTAAGCAATAAAAAGATTAGTTAGATGACGACGTCGCAGCGGAAAGTATTAAATACTTTGATTAAACTAAGAGATAACAATTAAATCGAGCTTTATCTTAAAAGAATATATAAATATTGACGTTCATACAAACCAGTCATTCTGTTGTTGCTGAACTAAGGTATCCGGCGTTCTCATGCGCTCCGTACAGATGACCGGTATCTGGAAAAAGGAGTGGCCGTATAGGGTCGTGAACTGCCCTTAGATCATCGCGTCGAAGCCGCCTACAGCACACTTGTTATCGGCGTCACATCGCGCTCGCATTTTCCCGCCATGTATCGCTGAAAGTCGCAAATCTAGCCGAGCTGTTTTCGGTTTCCCGCCCAACCATGTACCGAACTCTCGCTCATCAGCTAGAAGGGACATAGCGCGGCCTCGATAGGTCATTGCCCTCCGAACTCTACGTCAGGCGAGTTCGCCGGGCTTAACTGACTTCCCTGTTCCATTGCTCCCCAGACCCCTTTTACGGGAGCGGTACACGCCGTATCCGGACGTAGAAGTGTGGCTGCGTGAACGTGGTGGACGGCGACAATCAGCAAGTCCGGGCGTGTTGCCTCAGGAAAGAATGTTACCCGAAGGGTTATTGTCGTTTTAGTTTGTTTTATCTTCTTCCTTGTTTGCCGGGCGCGTAGCGCCCGGCCCCCGCCGACTTTCAGGGTTTCCGCAGATCAGGCTTCAGTGTGCGTGGCAGCATGCTTACGCAAGCTGCCCAGAACCATTTCTTTCACTCGTTCGACGCGCCATGCTTTAACTCGGCGCTGCAACGTTCTTAACTGCGCCTTTTTTGCATAGGCGTCCGGAATCATTCTTGCCAACCGATCCATCAACTCGTTGGCCGACACCCCGGGCTCGGCGACCAGCCAACCTTCAATAACCGACCATGCGTCGGCGAACGGATCCACACGACTTCTCCACCAATGCTTTGCTTTGGGTTGCTTTCGATGGGTCGGACGAGCTTCGCCTTCCTTCCATGCCGAGGACAGACTGGCGAGGAAGACCGTAACATCTGATTCGCCCGTTGGCGCTTCTTCAGCGCGCGCACCATAGGCCGTGAACTCGCTCAATATCTGCTGGGCCGTTCGCATTTCCTGCAACAACCTAACGGGATCGAGGCTCTTGAACTGCGTCTTGAGCCTTTCTTTAATGGCCGGTGCAACGCTCTCGTGTTCCAGAAGCCGATCACACGGCGTCGCCGGCGTGAAGTAAAGCTTGTGTACTCGTGCGCCCTCACGCGTCTTGGATTTCAACTTGAACGACGGCTGGAAGAAGTTAATGTACAGACGCGATGACGCGTACAGCTGCGCCAGCGCATTTGTCGCGTCCGCGCCGCTCAGTCGGCCATAGCCAACCAGCCGCCGTACCACGGAGGCGTTCTTCTGTTCCACCCAGGCCTGATCGTTCTTCTTGTAGGCCCGCGAACGTGTCTGCTCGAGTCCATGTCCTTTGCAGTAATCGAACACGCTCTGGTTCATGAACGCGGTGTCGTTATCCGAATCCACTCCAAGCATTGGAAACGGCAGATCGGCGGCCACCTGGTCGAACGCTTCTATAACGAGCATCTGGTTGCGCCTACGCATCGACACACATTCCGTCCATCCGCTGGCGATATCGGTCAACGTCAACGTGTGGACGAACTCGCCATCAGTCTTCGAGCCACCACAGTGTTCGACCATGTCGATCTCGAAGAAGCCAGGTGGCGGATCGCGCCAGTCGGCGAACGTCCGCACCGGGATGCTTCGCCGGATGGCCGAACCCACACCCTTGCGACGTTTGCGCTGCCCGTCGATCTGCAAACGCGCATTGCTCAGCATGCGATCGATGGTCGCCGCGCTGATCTGAAGGAGTTTGGCTTTGATGACCGGATCTAGGTCGAGATGGCCGTGCCGTTCCATGGCATCAACCAGCTTCGGGATCAATGCCTTCAGGCGCTTACCGCATACCCGGTCACCTGCTTCCCACAACACCGTCAGCGCTAGGCGTACCGCCTCATCGTAAAGACGGCTCCGTTCGCGAACCGTCTTCATCCCACAGGGCTCTTGCCGCAACAGCCGGATGACGTGTTTGCGGTGATAACCGGTTAGTGCAACGAATTTGTCGAGAATCCTGATCCGCTCACTGAACGTGGCGCTGCGATACCGCAATTGCAATGCTGCAACCAATTCCTTGCGTGTCGTCATGCTGATTTGCCTCGTCACCTCGAGCCGCTCCCGCCGGACAATCCGACGGGTAGCAAACTACGTGAGGCAACGGGTCAGCGCGAGTTGCAATTCTGATGAGTCAATGCGCCATGTCGTTCCATGGCATCAACCAACATTGGAATCAGCGCCTTTAAACGCTTGCCGCAAATCCTATCGGCCGCTTCCCACAACACGATCAATGCTTGGCGCACTGCCTCGTCATAGAGACGATTCCGTGCGGGCGTCCCCTGCGTAATGGATGCCTTCTCACGCAGCAGCCGGATGGCGTGCTTGCGGTGGTACCCAGTCAAAGCTACAAACTCGTCGAGAATCTTGATCCGGTCGCCCAACGCCGCGCTGCTATACCGCAATTGCAATGCTGCAACCAACTCCTTGCGTGTCGTCATGCTGATTTGCCTCGTCACCTCGCGCTGCTCCTGCCGGACAATCCGACCGGTAGCAAACTACATGAGGCAACAGGTCAGCGGAAGTTGCAGTTTTGGTGAGTCAATGCGCCGGTCGACGGGGGTAATTGTCGCTGTCAATTGGCTATAGTTGTCGCTCCGTTGTGGTCGTCTGTGGCAACTGGTTGCGCGTTTTTTAGGGTGATCGAATTTGTCTGCGATCCTTGCTGGGCCTGACAGTTCGTCTGTTGTGGGCCGGATCAGTTAAAGTCCAGATTTGTGGACGTCTGAATGAGTGGAAAGCAACGCTGGCAAGCGATTCCGGTGAAACTGAGCGTGGCGCAGTTTGAGCAATTTGTCCTGCCGCACCTGAGCCGTGGACGGCGCGGACCGCCGCCACAGTTGAGCCTGCACAAGATCTTCAACTACATTCTGCAGGTGCTTTATATGGGATGCCAGTGGAAGACGCTGCCGATCGACAAGGATTGCGAGGGGCGTCCCGAAATCCATCACACCCGCGTCTACCGCGCGATGCGCCGCTGGCAGGCCGATGGTTGCATGGATGCCATCTTTGAGAGCTCGGTGAGCCGGCTTCATGATGATCAGCTGCTCGATCTGAGGGTCATTCACGGCGATGGCACGACAACGGCCGCGAAAAAAGGGGGCGACAATCTCGGCTACAGCGGTCACAAGCACCTGAAAGGCGACAAGGTCGTCGCCTTCTGTGATCGCAACTGCAACATCATCGCGCCATTCATATCCGCGCCTGGCAACCGCAACGAATCGCCCTTGCTGCGTGACGCGCTACCCCGACTCAGGCAGATCGCGCGTGCCATCGGGATGGATTTGCAAGGCACGACAGTCAGCCTGGATGGCGTCTACGATTGCCGGGCTAACCGCAAGGCGATCTTCAACCGGAACATGATTCCCAATATTCCCGAAAACCCGCGCGCTCGCAAGGCAACAAAACGCGGTCGCAAGCAGCGCTTTGATCCGGCCATCTTCGAGGAGCGCTTCAGGACCATTGAGCGCGTTTTCGCCTGGGAAGACAAGTTCCGCCGGCTTCTACTGCGCTTCGAACGTCTCAGTGCAGTCCACTACGCGTTCAAGACACTCGCCTATAGATGATCAACCTGCGGCATTACTGCTGAGTCTCATCGCGTACCCCGAGGTTTTCCGGCGCCGCAGCGCGTCGCGTACTGTCACGTGATTTATATCTGCATTCCTGATTATAAGTACATTCGTGATGGTTTCATTACCACTCTTTTTCACAACGATCCTTTTAGCTCCACGTGCCCGAGCACGCGGCTCGATGTCTACCGCTTGCTCAGTACTGAAACGCGCAACCAGTTGATAGAGAAGACGCGGTATTCACTGGCACCGGCGGTTAGATCGATTTTGCCCATCACGTCACGGGCGACAACTGACGTATAGTCGATGAGGAATCTAGGCGGGAAGGGGCCACCCTTGCACATTCAAGTTGACCGGCCCCATATGCGGCTGCAACAACCTGGCTGGTGTCGGGATCTAGTTTCGGAGCGATCTAATAAAGGGCGGCCCAGCGCCGCCCGACTGGGTAAAGGAAAAACACATGGCTTCCTTCAAACCTGCCCGGTGGTCCCATCGAATTGCCATCATCATAGTATGTACCGGGCTTTTTGGAGTCGGAGGATGGGGCCTCATGGTGCGGGAACTCAAGCTACAAGTGGCGGAGTTACTAGGTCCCAACGGGTCCGCCGAGCACATCGAGGTGGGTTTTTTCACGGTGACCCTGATGCGCATCGAATTACGTGCTCCACGAGAGTGGCCCACGAAGGATTTGTTTCGGGCCGAACACGCGGTATTCAAGCTTGATTGGCGAACGCTTTTTACGCCCCGCGTTCACGCTCAGTATGTTTTCGTAGATCGTTACTATCTGTCAGTTGTACGGGCGCGTAACGGTGGCCTTCGCGTATTGCCGCGCTTCACTCCCGAAGAACGTGAAGCGGATGGGCAGTCCCGGGCAGCGGCCACGCGCGCGAACGCCGACAAGCTGATCGACCTTATTGTTTTCCGCGACGGCACCGTTGAGCTTGTCGATGAGGCCATTCGGAAGCCACCCTATCGCATCCTAATCACAAACGCCGATGGTGAGGCGCATCATGTGCGCCTTCCCGAACTTTCCGATCCGACAACCATCGCACTGACCGGTTCTTTGCACGGCCCTTCTCACGAGGGAACGGTGTCGAGCAAGGGCTCGATAACTTTTTCGAACAGCGACTCACGGTTGCAAACGCACCTTCGCAACGTCGATATCACCTTGTTCGACCCTTATCTGGTCAAGGAAGGCGGCAGCACGGCGAAGGCGCGCAGCGGCACGATCGATCTCGCATTGGACACGACCGTTCAGAACGGACGTATCCATGCTCCTGGCTCCGTCGTTCTCAAGAATCTACAACTGGCACAAAGCGAAAACGCGGGCGACACCATCGCGTCCGTGCCAGCGAAATCAGCCGTCGCGGCGCTTAAAGACCCTTCAGGAACCATCAAGCTCAAGTTTGAACTGGATGGCAACCTTCGAGACCCTCATTTTTCTCTGACACAGAGCGTGGGCGCAGAGATCATGAAAGGCTTTCCCAGCGCGGTGGCCTCAGGAGCAAGCGGAATCGCGAAAGGGGCCACGCAGGCCGTGGAAGGCATCGGGCGCAAATTGGGGAGCTTGTTCTCGAAATAGCTTCCTACGCCGATCGGGTCGGACCGGCTGAGCATGACAACGCCGACTTCGAACTTTAAGGGGCGTTTGTTTTTGCCGGGACGACACGCCATATCGCGTTACCGACATCGTCGGCAACGAGCAAGGCGCCGCCACGATCGACAGCGACGCCGACGGGGCGACCCTTGGCGTTGCCTTCGGAATCCAAAAAGCCAGTCAGAAAATCTTCGGGGGGACCAGAGGGTTTGCCGTTGGTGAACGGCACAAAGACGACCTTATAACCGGTGCGCGGCTTGCGGTTCCACGACCCATGCTGACCAACAAACGCGCCGTCGCGATAATGGCGAGGGAAGAGCGTCGAGTCATAGAAAGTTAAACCGAGCGACGCCGTATGGTTTCCCAGTGCATAGTCTGGAACGATCGCCTTCGCCACCAAATCTGGGCGTTGTGGTTTCACACGCGTATCGATGTGCGATCCATAGTAACTGTAAGGCCACCCGTAAAATGCCCCGTCACGCACTGCGGTCATGTAGTCGGGCACTAGGTCGTTGCCGAGATCATCTCGTTCGTTGACTGCGGCCCATAGCTCACCGGTTTGGGGTTGCCATGACATACCGTTCGCATTGCGTAGGCCGGTCGCGAAGACGCGCGCTTTACCTGCTTTGATATCAAAATCGAGGATTCGAGCGCGATCTGTCTCGACCTCGATGCCATTTTCTGCTGCATTGCTGTTTGACCCGACCGTGATGAAGAGGTGGGTGCCGTCCGCACTAGCAATGATATTCTTCGTCCAATGATGGTCGATCGGTCCCGCAGGCAGGTCTGCGACTTTCACGCCAGGCGACGTGATCACCGTCTCGCCCGGTACATATGTGAAGCGAAGCAGCGCGTCAGTATCCGCTACGTACAGATCGTTCCCGACCAAAGCCATACCAAAGGGCGAATTCAATCCATCGATCAGAATCGTTCTGGTCTGGGCAGCGGCGCCCGCGCTCGCTGCGCGCAGCAGAATTATCTTATTTGGACTTGGCACACCGGCGCCTGCGCGCTTCATGACGAGCTTTCTCACCCATGACACAAGTCGCGTAATTGGGCCTCCTGTTTGGTCATGTATAGCCGGCGCATCCGCTTCCGCGACGAGAACGTCTCCGTTTGGAAGGACGTATATCCAGCGAGGATGATCCAGATCACGGGCAAATGCGTTGACCGCAAAACCGCTGACTGCTTTGGGGCGATCGTCCGGTTCAAAACCCCGTGCAGGCGCAATGTTGACAGTCGTTACGAGCGACTTTGTCGGTTCTGGCAAGGCAGGCGCGGCGCCGTAACCGGCTACCTCCGGTACTGTTGATGTCGCACCGCAAGCAGCCAGACATGCGAGCGCTGCTAACGTTAGTGCTGACCTTGGCTTCCAAATGTTCATAGATCCACGTCCGTTTGTTGGCATTGCAAGAGGCGACCGGAAAAATCAATAAATACCGAGTACGAGTTATTGTATTGATCAGTCACGCCGCTGACAGCGTGCTGGTCGCACCGACCGCAGTGATGTCGAACGCTTCAGAAAAAACACTGTTCCTACCCGACAACTTCCGGTGCGTTCGTTCCATCGAACGTGTCGGCAGTTTGCGGTGCGCCCGGTACCCGTTCGAGCAGCACCGAAAAAGGCCAGGTAGCACAGCGGAGGCGAGTATGGAAAAACGCTCGCGGCTAATGTCAGTCCTTAGACCGTTCCCCCGAGACCGATCGTCAACCATGACGGTAGCCAAAGAAAGTGACAATCAGGATACAGCTTTTAACCACATGCTCGATGCAAGTCTTACGGTGGATGTTCAATCTAATCGACTCGCGGACTCGACGGGGACCGGGGCTTTAAATCGAACGGCGCAACACCGTGGGGTCGCAACAAAAAACAAAACTAAGTTGGACTTGCTGCAACGCATTTCTGAGTGGCAGCAATCAACGATCCTTAGCCATTCCTTACAAAATCTCCTATGGCGTTCGTAACTGAAAAAGATTAGCAATCAGCACCCAAGGAATCGTGCGGTCACTTCGCGATGGCGACTGACTGAGGCGGCCACGAGAACCGGCACCGCATCAACGAGTTGGTCTCTTTGGCGCATACGGCGCTATGTTCAGCGCATGGGCTTTGGTGAGACGCGCTAGAGCAGAGTTGCAAACGGCCTCGCGCCAGCCACCACAGGGCGTCCAAGGCCTAATCCGCGATCGGGGCACATCCGTGACCGGGAACTCACTGCCGGTGCATGACAAGCAATTGATTGCCGCAATGACGGACAGAATGGTCAAGGCAGATAAACAACTACGTCAATTCCTCGCTGGAGTAGGCGTGTCGCCACTGGTTCGCCAAAATCGGATTACCGGGCCGGTCTCCCTCTCCGTAACTGTTGAGGTGCGTTAATTCTGCTAGTGACTGTCATCGGTTACCGTAAAGTGGACCCGTTCGTCAAGACAGCTTTTGATTGGATTTAAGCTGTACTCAGATCCACGCTTGCAGCGGAACAGCGCTGCCCTGTTTTTTCTTTTCCAGAGCCAAACTTGTCGACGATGAGAGCGCCGCCACCATGCCCGCTCGCGTACACGATGTTAGGTGTTTGGTAGTCCAGTGACTGGTGCGGTCGTTCGCTATTGTAAAAATCGAAGTAACGCGTCATGCCGAGCGTGAGCTCGCCCATCGTTTCATATCCGTTCAAATACACGTCCTCGTGCTTGACGTTGCGCCACAGTCGCTC
>NZ_MTHB01000006.1 GCF_002220365.1 Caballeronia sordidicola
GCGTTGTCGGCTTGAGCCGTTCAGGCGGCTGGCCACGACGCTCAAGGAGCGTCTGCCGGGCGTCGTGCGCGGCATGCTCGACGGTCGCAGCAATGCCTATGTCGAGGCGATGAATGGCATGCTCCAACAAACCAAGCGGGCCGCGCGCGGATTTCGAACCGTGAAGAACTTCGTGGCCATCGCCTACCTCCGCATGTCCAGGCTAAAACATTTGCCGCAAAACCCTTTGCGTCCCGCCGCCTCGCGTGATCAAGGGATTAAACGCTATCGCGCCAGCCGTCAAGTTCCACTCAAAACGGCATAGAGCCTGAAGAAGTGGGGCAAACGCCGCCCGATCGCGTGGGTCAGCAAATGCCTTGGCGTCACAACCCTGCTGCGCGAACTGACTGATGCGCCGACAGATCTCCTGCACAGCCCTCGCCTGCTCCTGCAGACCGTTGGACTCCAGTTTTGCATCTTCGTGCTCGACGCGTTCACGCTTTGGCTTGCGTTCAATGCGATCGGTGAGGTACCGCCGCTTTGGGCGCTATTCGTCAGCTTCGCCATCGCCTCGATGGTGGCGACAATTGGTCCCATATCCGTCGGCCTGGGAACATTCGAAGCGGCATCTGTAGGCATGCTTAGCTTGCTCGGCGTTTCGGTAGAAGCGGCGCTGGCCGGGACACTCCTGCTGCGCGAACTGACCTTCCGGCTCCCGATGTTACCCGGCATCTGGCTTGCGCGGCGCGAGATCAGGCGCTCACAGCCGAACCGGACCGACATGCGGACGTGGACGAACCTACTTCCAATATTAGCACTTGGGCAAGCCTGTTTCGTTTCGCAATCGACGGGACCTTGCAAATCAACCGTGGATTGCCGGGCTAATCTCCCCACCTAAGTAGTTTCCGAACCTTCTATCAGAGGGTATTCGTCGATACCATCGAAGAATCGCTGGAATCGGCCCTCACGGGTTCGGGTTCGATATGTCTGACGCAATCGTGACCGTGCGGCATGAAGCGCTTCCGATTGCTCTAAAAGTGCTCGTCCATGCACGGACGACCCGCTTCTCACCTGTCGTATTCTTGCCGGTGCGGACATGGGATCGATTGCTAACGTCCTAACTGACAAAGTCCGCAGTCGCTCGCACACCCATGGAGCATCTAATGATTCCGTCGTCGACCCACTCGCACGCTGGCGACAATTCCAGTCCTTCAGCGGAACATGACTCGAGCGCGGTGGTCGACGAGCACCGCCCGGTGCTGCCGCCGGGTCGACAGGACACTCCCACCACCGCAGCGCCATCTGGCCTCACGACTGATGAGGCCGAGCGTCGTCTGAAGACCGAGGGCGCGAATGCGATCGCAGATGTTCGCCAGCGTCCCCTATGGATGGCGGCCAAGAAATTGTGGGCGCCTGTACCGTGGATGCTTGAAGTCGCCATTGTTTTGCAACTGGCGCTGAAAGACTATGTTGGAGCGAGCATCGTCCTGCTGCTCTTGCTCTTCAACGCGGGGCTCGGCCTCTTTCAGGAGAGCCAGGCTCAAGCGACTGTTGACGCGCTGCGCTCACGTCTTGCGTTGCTCGCCGCAGTCCGTCGCGACGGCAAATGGAAGACCTTGCCGGCTGCGGGCCTGGTGACCAACGATATCGTCAAGCTCTCGCTAGGGACGGTCGTCCCAGCCGATGTCGATTTGATCGACGGCTCCGTGCTGCTGGACCAATCAATGCTGACCGGCGAGTCGGTGGCAATCGAATCGGGCGCGGGTACTCACGCGTTCGCGGGCGCACTTGTGCGACGTGGCGAAGCCGTGGCCAAGGTTGTAGCAACAGGCGAACGCACCAAGTTCGGAAGGACAGCGGAACTCGTTCGCACTGCCACAGCGGAGAGCTCGCAACAGAAAACCGTATTGCGAGTCGTGCGTAATCTTGTGCTGTTCAACGGAGCCGTGACCGTTTTGCTCGGCGTGTATTCGTTCTCGGTCTCCATGCCGATCGGCGAGATGGTGCCGCTCCTTCTGGTCGCGATCCTATCGTCGATTCCTGTGGCATTACCGTCGATGTTCACCTTGGCCGCGGCTGTGGGCGCCCGGTCTCTCGCGAGCAGGGGCGTTCTGTCGACGCGCCTCTCGGCAGTCGACGAAGCAGCCGGGATCGACGTCCTCTGCTCCGATAAAACCGGTACCCTCACGCGCAACGAACTTGCGGTCATGTCGATCAGCCCGATGCCTCCATTCGACGAAGCTCACCTGCTGGCACTGGCTGCGCTTGCGAGCTCGGACGGTGGCCAGGACGTGGTCGACGCCGCCATTCGCGGCGCGTCCTCAGCCAAGCCGATCCCGGACGCACCGGAGTTGGTCACGTTCGTGCCGTTCGATCCGGCCTTGAAGCGCTCCGAGGCCACGCTGCGCGCGCCGAACGGTGCGCTGCTGCACGTTGTAAAGGGAGCCTTTGCGACAATCTCTTCGTTGACACCATCTTGTGCGGCGGCGGCAACTGAAGAGGAGAAACTTGAGGCTAAGGGATTGAGGGTCCTAGCCGTGGCCTCGGGGCCACCCGGCGCCCTCGTTATGGCCGGCGTGATCGGGCTCAGCGACCCGCCGCGCGATGACTCCGCTGCGCTGATCACTCAGCTCGGCGGGCTCGGTGTGAGAACAGTCATGGTGACGGGCGACGCTCGCAAGACTGCCGAAACCGTCGCGGCCCTGGTCGGCATTACCGGAAAAACCTGGGCCACCACGCCTTTGCCCGGAGACATCGACGCAGAGTCGTATTCGATCTACGCAGGCGTCCTGCCCGAGGACAAATACCAGCTCGTCAAGGTGCTGCAGAAGCATGGTCATATTGTCGGCATGTGCGGCGACGGAGCGAACGACGCACCGGCGCTGCGCCAGGCGCAAATGGGCATCGCGGTGCTGAGCGCCACCGACGTGGCGAAATCGGCTGCAGGCGTCGTGCTGACCGAAGCGGGTCTGGGCGGCATCGTCGCTCTGGTCGAGGAAGGCCGCATCACCTTTCAGCGCATCCTGACCTATACGTTGCGCTCGATCATCCACAAGATCGTGCAAGTTCTGTTTCTCGCGGCCGGCCTGCTCATGACCGGGCACGCGATACTGACGCCCGCACTCATGGTGCTCATGATGGTGACGGGCGACTTTCTCGCCATGTCCTCATCCACCGATAACGTGCGTCCCTCGCCGCGCCCGAACATCTGGCACATACGCAACCTGACGCTGGCGGGTATTGCAATGGGCATGATCGATTTGCTCTTCTGCATAGGAACCCTCGCGACTGGCAAGTTCGTACTTGGTCTCGATACAGACGCCCTGCGGACCGTTGCCGTCATCACGTTGGTGTTCAGCGGACAGGCTGTCTTTTACGTCGCACGGGAACGGCAGCGTATGTGGAGTTCCGTTCCCGGACGATGGCTGATCGCGTCCTCGGTCGCGGACGTGGCGATCATTAC
>NZ_MTHB01000092.1 GCF_002220365.1 Caballeronia sordidicola
ACGTAAGTATCGACGTGGCTTCCCAGCGTTGATGCGCGACCACGTCCAGCGGCCTGAAGAAGGACATGCGAAAACTTGGGTGCTTCACGGCCAAAATAGCCGGGGTTGGTATGGGGCGGTGGCGCTTCGGCGTCTAGTTACCAGTCGTAAGGCCCGTTTCATCTGGCGCACTCCTGCGGAAAATCCCTTCATCCTGCGCGCTGAGAAACGCAGCACCATCGAGTCGCGCTACGCTGATGTCGCCTTTGCTATGAGCAACATTTAAATGGAGAGCCGGATGCGCTGAGAGGTGCAAGTCCGGTTCGGGGAGGAGAGGCAGGGAGATAGTTCGACTACGCCCTGCCTCTTACTCCACTCCAGCGTCATGTGGGCAGCGCAATCGCATATAACGTCTGGCAATACTTCCAGGTCACCCACGATGCCGAGTTTCTACATTCCTACGGTGCAGAACTGATTTTCGATATCGCGAGATTCTGGTCGAGCATCGCAAAATTCAACTACGAGCGTGGACGCTTCGAGATTCGCGGCGTACTCGGACCGGACGAATTCCACGACGGCTACCCCGGCAGCGCAATCCCCGGCATTAACAATAATGCATATACGAACGTCATGGCGGTCTGGGTGCTCTGTCGAGCCCAGGACGTGCTCAGACTTTTGTCCGAAATACGACGCTCGGAGCTGACCACCCAGCTTGACCTGACGGCAGGCGAGATAGCGCGCTGGGGCGATATCAGTCGAAAAATGTACATCCCGTTCCATGACGAAGGGATCATCAGCCAGTTTGAGGGCTACGAAAAATTGTCTGAACTCGATTGGGACGCTTACCGTGCCCGCTATTCGAACATTCAGCGCCTTGATCTGATCCTTGAAGGGGAGGGCGACAGCGCCAACCGCTACAAGGTCTCGAAACAGCCCGACACGCTGATGTTGTTCTATCTGTTCTCCGCTGAAGAGTTCACTGAATTATTTTCTGGCCTGGGATACCCGATCGAGAACGCAACCATCCCGCGGAACGTTTCCTACTACACCAGCCGGTCGTCTGACGGCTCAACGCTGAGCCGAGCGGTCAATGCTTGGGTCCTGGCGCGCTCCGACCGGGCAAGATCGATGCGTTTTTTCGTACAGGCGCTGCAAAGCGACGTGGCAGATATCCAGGGCGGCACGACTGCGGAAGGCGTCCACCTTGGGGCAATGGCTGGCACGGTCGATCTCGTCCAACGCGTTTGGACCGGAATCGAGATCAAGGGTGACGTATTACGCCTCAACCCTAAGTTGCCGAACGACATCCAGCGCCTCGATATGCGCATTCGTTATCGAGGGCACTCGATTGATCTAGGACTGGATCACAAGGCCCTGACGTTGCGTGTTCACGCTGGCGTTGCGTCGCCGATATCGCTGTGCGTCAATGATCACGCGTATGAATTGGAAAGCGGCACGACCCGCGTTTTCGAATTGACCCACCTGGAAGCGGACGGCACACCCGAAGAAATTAGCGCGCAGACGCCTAGCTGACCGCCGCCGGTTCTTGAAGTTGACAGTGACGGCGAAACTTAAGACGACTCAGGCATTCGACAGGCAACAGGAGATTGCCTTTGGCTCCGCGGGGCCGATCGAAGGTTGAAACAACCCAGGGTCACTAGAGTTAGCCCGTTAATTACGCAAGGTGACTGGCGCAGGTCTCGCCGATCCGTGGATTGATCCGTCGATACGCCCCCTGGATTCGGGGGCGTCTAGTGCCTCGTCAAGTGAAACTCCGATGCCCGCCTCGAAAATTACTTCACGAACTGCAGTCGAAAGGTAAATAGCGGATGTCTGTGAATTATCGAGGGCTTGGCTGAAGCAGGTGACCTGCCCGTGGGCATGAGTAGTTTCCGAACCTACTCGTAGTACCAACTTCCGACTATTCTTAGTCATCAGCGATGATTCCTTGTGTTGGAGAATGGCTATTTCGCTTTCATACTTGTCTGAGTACAGAACATAGGCGCACGTCTTTCGATTGCATTTCATTAGCTACTTAACGGCCGAAAGAAGCTCGTGAACTGGCCCGCTTCTCCGATAGACATTCCAATGTCTGATGAAAGTTACCAGGGCCCATGTGATGGAGTAAGCGAATCGGACACCCGGGGCGAGGGTTGGAGGTCCGGCCGCTGTCGTAATGGATACGTGCGATCGACTCGTCATCCATGGGCGAACTAAATACCCGCGATATTGGAAGCGGCTACCGCGACTGTCGCATTATGCAGGGGCATCTAAAATGTTGAGAAGCGTAAAGGAAATTCATGGGTGCACTGTCGTTGCAAGCGACGGTGACATCGGAGCCGTAGACGAGGTGTACTTTGATGACGTGGAATGGAAGATACGCTATTTAGTGGTTGAGACCGGGAACTGGCTCACAGAGCGAAGAGTGTTGATTTCGCCGCATTCAGTACAGCACACAGAACGTGCGTCCAACATTCACGTGAACCTTACGAGGCAGCAAGTAAGAGATAGCCCGAAGGTCGATACAGACAAGCCGGTGAGTCGGCAACACGAAATCGAATACGTCAATTACTACGGCTATCCTCGGTACTGGGACGGGCCGGACTTAATGGGCCTGAGCAGTCGACCGAGCTTCAGTTTAATCGAGCCGGCTCGAAGCCTTACATCCGTCGCCGCCCAACTCTCTGGCGCGCGCGAGGCGCCGCCGCATGATGTTCATTTGCGCAGCACCCGCGCAGTAGCGGGGTATCGCATAGAGGCGGCCGACGGAAGAATTGGCGAGGTTTCAGGATTCCTCTTTGACGATGACGCGTGGGCGATTCGTTATCTTACATTCGATACCAGAAAGTGGTGGCCGGGTGGTAAGACGGTGCTGTTGGCGACACAGTGGATCGATGATATCGACTGGACCAATTCGACCATTTCGACGACGCTCACGTGCGACGCAATCAGGCATAGCCCCGCGTACGACGATTCTGTTGTTCTGAACCGTGGCGACGAGACGATGCTTCACGATTACTATCGAAAAAACGGCTATTGGATTGCAGCGCCAAAGGAGTGAACGCGTCATCATCTTGCAAACGATCATCGCCTGCACGATGGTCCGTGCCCCGCTAGCGCGTTGTTCCGGTGCTCGGTGGCTGACGGATCAGTTTTTGGGGCAGTGCGGTATTGCGGTATCAGCGAACGCGTCTGCTGAATCTGCCAGCGCAACGGCCAAAAGGTGCAGCGTATTTTAACCGCAGCGCTATGAGCTTGCGCGAGCTGCAACTTCGGCATGGTTATCGTGATGTTGTAGCGGTTGTGGTCTCGAATGGAATGTCGATGGACGCACCCCTCGAGAGCGCGAACATTGTGAAACTGAGGACTCTGCAACCCGCGGCATAGGCTCGGTATGCTGATGCCAATTTATCGCCGTTTATCTTCGACAGCCGTCTCAACCATTCCGAGACGCACTTGCTCGCTGGGAGTTTCGAAAATGCTAAGAACCATAGAAAGTGTCTACGGATGCACGGTGGCCGCACGTGACGGTGACATCGGCAGCGTCGATGAGGTCTATTTTGATGACGAAGCGTGGGGCGTTCGCTATCTCGTGGTCGACACGGGAAACTGGTTTAATAAACGACGAGTTTTGATTTCTCCCTATTCATTCAAACAGGCGCATCCGGCCTCAGGCACCATTGAGGTGGACCTGACGCAGCAACAGGTAAAGGACAGTCCGAATATCGACACGGATAAGCCCGTGTCGCGTCAGCACGAAACCGAGTACCTCGGATACTATGGCTATCCGACGTATTGGGCTGGCGCTTACCTCTGGGGAGTGGGTGCCTATCCGGCGTTCGGATCTATGGTGTCCACACCAGGCATGGTGCAGGAAGCCCGCGCTCGACGCGATATGGAAGCAGACGATCCACCCGCGGATGTCCATTTGCGCAGTTCGAAGGCAGTCAGGGGCTATCACATTGAGGCAGCTGACGGTCGCATCGGTCACGTCTCGGGATTCATCTTTGACGATGAGGCGTGGGTTATTCGTTACCTGTGCATTGATACGAGAAACTGGTGGCCCGGTGGCAAGGAGGTGCTGCTCGCGACCCAATGGATTGAACTCGTCGACTGGGTCGGCTCTACCGTTTCTACCTTGCTTACCCGCGACGCAATCAAAAATAGCCCAGAATACGACGAGTCCGTTCCGCTCAGTCGCCGCTATGAAGCGAAGCTCCATAAGCATTATGGCAAAGGTGGGTATTGGTGAGGATGCGGCACCGATCGACTGCTGTCGCATAAGGTTTTACATGGCTTAAATGTCAAAAGGAGTCTCAAGGTGCTCAACGGAAATTGCTGCCCGCACCAATGACGACGGCGATTTTTCGCTATGAAATGATCGGCATCATGCATCAAACGGCAACCAGGGGCGGAGTGGACGGCGACAATCAGCAAGTCCGGCCGTGTTGTCGGTAAACCGGACGTTCTGGTTGACGCTATCCAGGCGGAGGGCGAATATTGTTTGCGATCGACCAACGGGGTACCTCCTGCGCGTCGGCTTAAAGCTCCTCAGAATTTGTCCGTGAACTATCTGAACAACGTTCGTCGACTGAGATTCGCGGCATGCGACGCTGTCCGTAGGAAAACTGAGTAGTTTCCGAGTCTACCGATGTGATCCGACGACAACTACTATCGACCTATCGGTAGTGGTTTGGCCCGTCGGTTCGATTGCCGGTCAACCCGGAACATGGAGACGAATAAAATGAGACGCTCGACACTGATTAGCTCCCTCGCAACATCGGTCGGTCTTTGCCTTGCGGGTCCAGTGCTCGCCGCGGAGCCTGTTGCGACCGGCGCAATAAGCGCTTCATCTCCCGATGAGATGAACGTCCCATCCACCAAACCTGCGCTGAAATGTTTGCGTGATTTGGGTGCCTTTACGAGTCAGATGGGGAAAGACGGCTACTGGTTAGGTGGGTCTCGTTACGGATACGGTTATCCGGTAGGCGAGCTTGGATATGGGTACGATGGTTATGCGGGATCCAACTACCCCGCATCGGCCGAGGGTAGATATCAAAGCGCTCGGCCGGGTTACGAGGTCAGGTCTCTCGTCGCCGCTGCCAACATACTGGCCCGACATGGGCAACAGCAGTCGTGTGAAAACCTGCTCGCCAAAACCCGCGAACTGTATAAAAACTACGCGGGGGAACAGCATGATCGGAAAGCGCCGCTTGCACATGCGCCGGAGTGGCAACAGCGGCAGATAGCCTCCGCGCAATCCGTGACGGATCATAATATTGCGTTTCGCTCCGACGAATTGCTCGGGACTGAGGTGCGTAATCCTAAAAGCGAACCTCTTGGTAGTGTGGACGACATCGTGACGAGTCCGCAGACAGGTCAGATCGCCTATCTGGTGATCGGCAGGGGCGGCATCTTCGGCATAGACGAAAAATATGTTCCAGTACCATGGGGTGACTTCAAAGTGACGCCAAACGTAAGCCTGCTCGTGCTCGACGCCACCAAGCCCGCGATGGACGCTGCGCCTCAGGTGAAACGAGACCAACAATTCAATAAAGCCGGAACGTTCGATCAGGAGAGTAAAACGGTGGACGCGTACTGGAAGACCGCTCTGTCAAAACAGGGACAATAACTGTTCGAAAGGGGGGCGATTTTTCGTTTCGTTTTTCGTTTGAGCGACGAGCTAAACGTAAAGATCTCTTCTTCCATGAGCATGGAGTTGCAACATGCGCATGAGTCTAAGCGCTGCCGTTGCAGCGGGCGTGAGAGGTTCTGGGCAGACGAACGGGATTGTGCTCCTGACCTCGAAGTAGTCGAATGCCGCGCACCACTGATGCACGGACTAACACGGCCACTCGCGCCAGTTGCTGTACCAGCGCAGATCCCGATGGCGTGCCAGGGGAGTAATGGCGATGTGCAACCGCAAGCTTAACAACGCACTCACAATGGCGGCCATCTTGGTGGCATCGACTTTCCTCGGGTCGGCATTCGGGCAGTCAGCTTTGAAAGACGGAGCATCGGAGACCTCGACCTCGACAAACGCGGCTGCCTATACGACAAAGGATCGGGAAGGATCCGCGAACGGAATGATCTATTCGGATTTCGTGTCGCACGTAGATAAAGGTGACGTTCGTGAGGTGATGATCGCGGGGTCCACTGTTTCCGGAAAACTGGCGAATGAGACAGGGTTTCGCACGACCGTTCCCGAGGACCCCGGATTAGTCGCGAGCCTTTTATCGCATCATGTGCGGGTCGCGATTGCTGCAGACGATGGCTGGTCTATCCCAAGCGGATCCTTGACGAACTGGTTGCCACTGGTACTGATGATCGGGGTCGCGATCTTCGCGATGCGCCGTGGGCCGGTCCGAGGTGGCGGTCCTATGAGCTTCGGTCAATCTCGCGCACGTTTGCTCACGCAAACGTCACGTCGTATCACGTTCGCGGATGTTGCCGGGATAGAAGAGGCAGAGGAAGAGCTGACTGAGATCGTCCAGTACCTCAAGGATCCCGCGAAATTTCAGCGACTAGGCGGTAAGGTGCCCAAAGGCGTGTTGCTCGTTGGGCCGCCGGGAACGGGTAAAACGCTTTTGGCGCGGGCTGTTGCAGGTGAAGCTGGCGTACCGTTCTTTACCATTGCGGGTTCCGATTTCGTCGAAATGTTCGTCGGCGTCGGCGCCTCGCGTGTGCGTGATATGTTCAGCGAGGGCAAGAAGAACGCACCGTGCATCATTTTCATCGACGAGATAGATGCCGTTGGTCGTCACCGAGGTGTGGGCCCCGGCAACGACGAGCGAGAACAAACGGTGAATCAACTTCTAGTCGAGATGGACGGGTTCGAAGCCAACGAGGACGTCATCGTGATCGCCGCAACCAATCGGCCCGATGTGCTGGACGCTGCGCTGCTGCGGCCCGGGCGGTTCGACCGTCAAGTAACCGTTTCATATCCAGACGTGTTGGGACGCGAGAAGATCTTGAAGGTACATATGCGCAAGGTACCTGTGGGCCCCGACGTGGCTTGCATGACCCTCGCACGAGGCACATCGGGTTTCTCGGGCGCGGATCTCGCAAATCTTGTCAACGAAGCCGCGCTGTTGGCAGCTCGTTGCGACCACCCGCACGTAACAGGCGCGGACTTCGAGCGCGCTAGGGACAGGGTCCTAATGGGCGCGGAGCGGCGTTCGCTAACGCTCACTTATGAAGAACGAGAAATGACGGCCTATCATGAAGCAGGGCACGCGCTGGTCGCGTTTCATTCGCCTGAGCACGATCCGCTGCATAAGGTTAGCATCGTGCCGCGGAGCCGGGCGCTCGGGGTTACGATGTCATTGCCTGAGCGGGACCGCTATTGCTTTTCCAGGAAGCAACTCGAGTCCAGAGTCGCAATGATGTTCGGCGGACGTGTTGCCGAGGAACTGATCTATGGGGCGGACGAGGTCACAACTGGCGCGAGTGACGACATCCGTCAGGCGACGCTGCTGGCGCGGCGCATGGTAACCGAATTCGGATTCAGCGACGCGATTGGGCCGGTGTATTGCGAAAGTGCGCGGGAGGTGATTCCTGGTCAGTCAGTCGAAGTTTCTCCTGACACTGCCCTCGCAATCGACAAGGAAATTCGACGAGTCGCCGAACAAGGTCGGGCGAGGGCGCGCCAGATCCTGAACGACCATGTCGATCAGCTCAAACTGTTCGCGCAAGCTTTGCTTGAGCGCGAAACTCTCTCAGGTGACGAGATCAGGGTGCTTCTGACGGCCGACTTGAGCGCGCATTCAGCGGTTGGCATTGAAACGTCTGCGCCGTC
>NZ_MTHB01000085.1 GCF_002220365.1 Caballeronia sordidicola
TCGTCTCAGCGGGCGGACGACCTGCGCACCCTCGCCCGGTGGCTCGAACGTGACATTCTGTCACTGGCCGGTCCTGAGCGGGGCGCCCGTCAGGAGCTGTTCGACTTCATCGTCGATGAACTTCATCAACGCGAGCCCGAAGATCCATCGCGCATCGGCACGATGCGCGTCGCCCTGCAGAACCAGCGCGACGACCTCCTCGCCTTCGTCGGCGTGCTCGATGACAAGCTGGCCGCTATCGCGCGCGCGGCGGCAGTACCGGACTATCTGGTCCGCGCAACGTGTCTGCTGCATCGCAAGCCCGACACCTCGGGTGCCTTCTGGCAAGGCTGGAACCGGCTGCATGCCGCCATGGGGCGCAAGTTCTACAGGGTCTGGAGCGCGGTCTCGCGAGCCATGCAAAGCACGCCACGCAGCAGCTCGTTGGTCGAAAACCTCAACTCCCGGCTGCGCAACTGCCCGACGCTGCGGCGCCATCTGAACGGTAGCCGCGCCTGGCTGGGCCTGCTGCAGTTCTTCCTCAATCACCGCCGCTTCATGCGCAGCCGGTGCAGCGAGCGGCTCGGCAAAAGTCCACGTGAAGCGATGACCGGCCAGGACCATTCGCACTGGCTGACACTACTCGGACTCCGTCCGCTTCAGCCTCGGCAAACTTGATCGCGGGAGGTCGCGGACTTCAAACTGATTTGCATTCCATATTAATCCTGCCTGAAAGCGCGGGACGAATCAGCTCGTCTATGTAACGCAAAAACCACGGGTTTTGAACCACGCCGGCCATCTTGATGAGCAGACCAGAAATGACAAGGACTGCTCACATAACCATCGAATGAAACTGCCCGGCGGCGCACGGATGGGTTCAATCCTCGGTTTTCATCTGCCCCTTCCTGATCATATGCATGACTTCGATGCCAGACAGGATGATGCGGGCGCATCGAAAATCCTTGAAGCCGAGCATCGGTCGGGTGATGCGTTTGACGGCCCGATGGTCTTGCTCGACCACGTTATTCAGGTACTTGAGTTGACGGATCATGATGGGCGTCTCCCGCGCGGCGTTCACCGCCTGCAGCGCAGCCAGATTAGAGCCGCTTTTGTCGATGGTTACCGTCTCGGGTACACCTTTCCGAGCGATCGACGTTTCAAAGAAGCGCCGCGCTGTCACCTTGTCGCGCTTGGCTCTGAACAGGAAATCGACGGTTTTTCCCGCCGTGTCCACCGCCCGGTAGAGGTACTGATATGACTTTCCGTGTCAATAACGACGAGGTTCATACATGGGTAACACGCGGGGCGCCGGGTGAGGCGGCGATGGTCGATAATGGCCGCCCATTTTTCTCAGTCGTGGTGCGTGCATGAATCGATCCGATAGCGCGGCAGCGAAGCTGCCTGAACCCGAGCGCCAGGACTTGGCAGTTCAGGCGTTGGCCGGAGCCGGGACGATCAGCGCGCTGGCCGCCCAACACGGGGTGAGCCGCAAGTTCGTCTATGCGCAAACGGACAAGGCCCGCGCCGCGCTGGAAGAGGCGTTTGCATCTGCGGTGCCCGAGGATGACGTGCTGTTTGAGTTGCCGGTTAGCAAAAGGTGGCTGCGCCAGGTGATGGTCGCACTGACGCTGATCTGCCGCAGTTCGTATCGCGGCGTGGTGGAGTTCATGCGCGACTTGCTGGGCGTGTCCACCAGTGTGGGCAACGTTCACGACGTGCAGCAATGGGCCGCGCAGCAAGCGGCCGCGCTCGACCGCGAGCAAGACCTGTCCGGCATTCGCGTGGGCTTGCATAACGAGATCTTCCAGGGCTCGCGGCCGGTGCTCGCCGGCGTCGATGCCGAGTCGACCTACTGCTACTTGCTGGCGGCCGAGGCCCATCGCGACGGCGACACCTGGGGCGTGCACCTGCTCGACGCGGCGCAGCAGGGACTGGCGCCCGAGTACACGATTGCCGATGCCGGCCAGGGCCTGCGCGCCGGGCAGAAGGCCGTCTGGGGCGACACACCGCGCCATGGCGATGTATTTCACATCCAGCGCCAGTGCGAAGAACTCGCCAACACGCTGGGCAATCTCGCCAGGGGCGCCCGGTCGCGGCGCGAGAAGCTGCAAGCCAAGCTCAACCAGCACCGCTCGCGGGGGCGCGCTGGCGGCTTCGCTACCCAGCTGAGGCGGGCACGTCGGACTGAAACGCAGGCGCATCAGTTGGCCTGCGACATCCGCACGCTGACCCAGTGGCTCAGTCATGACATCCTGGCGCTGGCGGGTCCGCAACTAGCCACGCGGCAAGCGCTGTTCGACTTCATCGTCGAGGAATTGGGCGTGCGCGAAGCGCCGGATGCGCGCCGCATCCGCCCGGTGCGCATCGCGCTGCAGAACCAGCGCGATGACCTGCTCGCGTTCGCCGGCGTGCTCGATGCGAAACTCGCCACCATCGCGCAGGCCGCGAGCGTACCCGGTGATCTCGTGCGCGCCGCGTGCGTGCTGCACCGCAAACCGACCACCTCGCCTGCGTACTGGCAAGGCTGGGGCCGGTTGCGATCCCAACTGGGTGGCCAGTTCCACGCCGTCTTCGCCGCTGTGGCGCAGGTCATGGATCACACGCCGCGCAGCAGTTCGCTGGTGGAAAACCTCAACTCGCGGCTGCGCAACTACTTCACGCTGCGGCGCCATCTGGGTCCCCATTATCTTGACCTGCTGCGCTTCTTCCTGAACCACCGGCGCTTCATGCGCAGCCGCCGGGTCGAGCGTCAAGGCAAGAGTCCGTGTGAGTTGATGACGGGGCGGGACCACCCGCACTGGCTGACGATATTGGGACTCGGAGCGCTTCAACCGCAGCAGGCCTGAGCGCGGGAGGTCGATATTCAAGACCTCCAACCAAATCGGACTGCTAATCAAAAATCAAAATTACGCTGCTCTACGAGCGGTGCGGATCAGCACGACCGTGTTACCCAAAATCGGCGCTTTTCGAACCACGCCCACGCCAAGTATCACTGGCGCCGCTTCGTCACCTGGACCAAGGAAACCATTGATGCCGAGGTCGAAAAACTGCTCGGCGGATTCGGCTCAGATTTCAAATCAGATTTTCGTGAACACTTACAACACCACAGCGCGTTTCTGAATGACCGTTCCCGCTCTCCTCGGTCGCAGGAATCGTTGCGTGGTCGCTACTTCCAACCGACAGAAACAGCAAAGCCGAGCGCTGTCATACGGCGCCAGTCAGCTCGATAGATTCCAGCACCTGCATGACATCGCACCCTACAGCCCTCATATTTTTAAGTCAGCAGTCGGGGCTACGCAAATGATCAACCTTGATGAGCAACGAAAGTAACGGTGACCGCAATGCGGCAAGAGTTGGGTGCACGAAAGTGTCCGGGGGGAAAAAACCGGCGCGGCGCGCCGCGCCACCTTAAAGAGTTCGACATCTTCCGAAGGCCTGTCGAACTCTGATAGAGCTCCAGAATATACGAAAATGAAGTTGTCAAACCAGCAATAAGAAGCCTACATTGAGTGTAATTCCCGAGACTAAAACGTTACGCTGACGCCACGGAGCCAAACTTCATGAGTTGCCATTTCCCAACCCGAAAAATGCCGCCAATTCAGGCCCTTTCTTCAATAACCGGTCTACTTCGTCACGTCTGCGTGCGGCCCATTGCTCAAGTGTGCTGACAACGCACGGGTCGAAATCGGACGAAAAGGCTTCCGCCAGCGAAACAGCGTCGTCTGCTGCCTTTGAAGTGCCCGAACCTGTGTGCGGTCTGACGGTGCAGGCAGCATCGCCAACGAGGGCCACTCGTCCCACGGCAAAGGTAGGACTCAAGGCGTCATAGATCGACTGAAAAAACGGTTCCGGTGTTTTTTGTATCAGCTGAGCGAGAACCGGAGGAAGGAAAGTATTGGCAAGTTCGCAAAGTTCGACGAACGATTCTCCGGATAGCAGGCCTGCGCTAATCGACGAATGATGCGGCCGGCCGAGGTTATCTGTTAGGTGCCGGTGCAAGTCCGCCATGTTGGGCTCGTTTCGATACCAGAGCCAGTTGAAACGTCGTCGTCCCGGTTCGAGTGACCCATCGAGACCCGGAATCAGAAACGCCATGAACATGTGGCCGGTTTCGCGAAAGATCGTTAAATTGTCGACCAGAGTTTCAACTTCCAACGGCGAAAACGCCGCTTCGTCGACGATTCCTCTCCATGCAATATACCCCGCAAAGCGCGACGCATGCTCCGGAAATAGCGTAGCGCGCGTTCGCGAACCTCCTCCATCTGCCGCAACGAGCATGTCTGCAGTGAGGCTTTTGCCGCTGTCAAAGTGGACGTCGATACCGGCTGCGTGCTCGGTAAACCCGGTCACCTCACAGCCGTACGAAATCTGGGCTCGCGGCAGCATGGCGCAAAGTGAGCGATAGACCGTGTCCCAGGAAGAGAAGGGCAGCTTCTCCCGTTCCTCGTTGACCGTTGCGCCGTGGATATCGACGCGACGCCGCACGTTGGTAGGCACGCTAATCATTTGCTGGGTGTAATGGCCGTGCTGCTCAAGAAACCTCAGCATATGGCGCAGCACGACTACGCCGCCGCCTCGCCCGCGAAGGGGCACTTCGGAGCGCTCGTACACGTGAACATCGTGTCCGACGCAGCTCAGAGTGAGTGCACTCGATAGGCCCGCAATAGACCCGCCTGCGATGAGTATTTTCATACGTTGGTTTGGGCACGAAATTAAGCGCCATCAAGCTGAAGAATGCGACGGCGCTTGTCTGTTGCATGACACCGTGAACTGACTTGTAAGATCAAAATTCGCCGGCTTTGAGGCCACCGGCAGTTACCTTTTCGTTTGCATACGTTGGATAGTCGGTATAGCCTGCCGCATCGCCGCCGTACCATCCAAACGCGCTTGCGGTCGTCAAGGGTTGCTTATGCCCAATGCGTTCGACGAGGTCTGGATTTGCGATGAAGGCGCGCGCGTAAGCTACCAGTTGGGCGGTGCCGTCGGCGATCAGCGATTCGCCTTGTTCCACTGTGAGGCCGCCATTAACCATCAATGTCCCGTCAAACGCTGCTCTGACTATAGAGACAATCTTTGGCATATCGGGTTTGCCAATCCACCCGTTTGTATCTGCGGCGTGAACGTATGCAACACCGAGTTCCTGAAGCATTTTGGAAACGTATCCATACGTGGCGTCTGGATCAGGGTCACGAACGTTGTTGTACAGAGCGAATGGCGAGATACGTACACCCACCCGGTTAATCGGCATAACCTCACCAATTTCCTCAAGAATCTCGCGAAGAAATCTGACGCGATGACCGACCGAGCCACCGTATTGGTCGTCGCGAACGTTGGTGGTGGACGAGAGAAACTGATGCGGAAGGTAGCCGTTGGCTGCATGCACTTCCACTCCGTCGAAGCCGGCCTCTTGAGCGCGTTTGGCCCCGGCCCTATAGCATGCAATCGCGTCGCGGACCTCGTCGATAGTCATCGCGCGGGAGGGTGTTGCGTGAATCTTCGTGTAGTGTCCGTTTTGTAGCTGCCCCCACACCTGCAATTGTTCCAGGTCGTCATTAACTCCAGAGGGCGACAGGGGTGCCTGTCCGTCGAGTAGCGCGAAAGAACTGACTCGACCTCCATGCCAGAGTTGCATGAAGATATGTCCGCCAGCCGCGTGCACGCGCGTGACAATGGCACGCCAGCCTTCCATTTGCTCGTTCGTGTAGACCCCCGGCGCAAGTTCGAACGAGGCAGACATGCCGCTCACGTTCGTTGCCTCGGTAAGGATCAGTCCCGCGGAAGCGCGCTGCTCGTAGTACTGAGCCATCAGGGAGTTCGGTAGTCCGGCGATCTTCGCCCGGCAACGCGTCATGGGTCCCATGACGACCCGGTTTTTAAGCGGCAAGCCGAGCATCTCATACGACGAAAGAAGGGTAGACATGTGTTCTCCTGAGGCGGAAGAGCTAACAGCGTTGCATGACCTGTACTTTAGTTGTTCGATAGATCTTTTGTGGAGATATTTGCGACTTTGGAAGATGGTGCCTCGGTGCGACCGGAGTCGAACCGGGAGTTTCTATTCTATGCAGCGTTGGTGTGGAGCACACGTTAATAGATATGAACGGCCTGATATATTTCAGGCAGTGACTCGCGACAGGTCTTACATTCCGCAGGTCGAGGACACAATTTGGCGTGAATTTCGTTGCCAGTCGGGCGGGCGAAATGCGCGGCCAGCCCGCGGGGTAGCCTGAGCAACTGCCTCTGCAAATCCGTGAGTGGTATGAGACAGCATCAAATGTCCTTGAATATTTAGTAGTCCTTTTATAATATAGCGGAAGAATGTCCAGCCCGCAAAAACTTTCTCCGCCCAAGGCTCGCTTCATCCTGCACAGCGAGCGACTGGGACCTTTACCCCTCGTCAATCACTTCATTGATCGCATCGGCCTGGCGTCCTTGCTCGATCGCCACGTTCCCTCAGATGCGCGCTGTGCGGTGCCTCACGCCCAGGCCCTTGGCGTACTGCTGCGCTCGATCATCGTCGAGCGTGAGCCGATTTACCGCCAGCAGGAGACGGTCCACGGCTTTGCGAGCGGGATGTTTGGCATCGGTTCTGAGCAGATGACTCACCTCAGCGATGATCGGCTTGGCCGTGCGCTGGATCACCTGTTTGACGCCGACCGCGCGGCCTTGCTCACCGAGGTCGCGCTGGCCGTTGCAAAGCGCTTCGGCGTGAACTTCGACGAGTGTCACAACGACAGTACGACGATCAGCTTCTGTGGCAGCTATCGTGGTGCCTCAGGCCGCAAGATCCGCGGACGCACAGCTCCGATGATCACCTATGGTCACTCGAAGGCCCACAGGCCAGATATGAAGCAGCTGCTGTTCATCCTCACCATGACCGCCGACGGCAACATTCCCGTCGCGTTCCGCTGTACCGACGGTAACACGAGCGACTCGCGCACCCACATCGATACCTGGAATACGCTGCGCGCCCTGGCCGGCCGAAGCGACTTCCTTTATGTGGCCGACTCTAAGCTTTGCTCGCGGGAAAACATGGACCATATCGATCGCGCGGGCGGACGGTTCGTCACCGTGTTGCCCCGCAATCGCCTGGAAGACGCGGAGTTCCGCCAGTGGATCCAGTCCAACACACCTGACTGGACCTGTGTGTGGGACCGGCCCAATCCGCGCCACCGCGACGGGCCACGCGACTGCTGGTATGTCTTTCGCGCTCCGCTACTGTCGGCCGAAGCGTGGCCCGTAGTATGGGTGTGGAGTCCGTTGCTGACCCTGCGCCAGGAGGCCCGGCGACGCAGGAACATCGCCGCGGCCATTGAAGAGTTCCAGCAGCTACGCGCGCGGCTGGCCGGCGCGAAGACGCGGCTGCGTGGCGCTGCCGAGATTGACCTGCAGATCAAGGTGATGCTCGAGAAGCACCACGTCGCCCGCTATCTGAAGGTCCGGCGTGCCGTGCGTGAAGAACACGAGTACAGGCAGACGCGGCGGGGTCGCCCGGGACCCGAGACGGCTTACCGCAAGATCACCAGGCGGCGCTTTGACATCGAGTGGACGACCGACGAACAGGCCATCGCTTACGATCACAGCAGCGATGGGATGTATCCTCTGGTTACAAACGATCGCAGTCTGTCACCGGCCCAGGTGCTGGAGGCCCACAAGGGTCAGCCGATGATCGAGAAGCGCTTCGAACAGGTCAAGACCGTATATGAGATTGCGCCGGTGTTCCTGAAAGACGAGGGCCGCATCGAGGCTCTCTTCACGCTGTACTTCCTCGCTTTGCTCATTCAGGCGCTCATTGAACGCGAGCTGCGCCTTGCCATGAAGCGCGAGAATATTGACGAACTGCCTCTTTATCCCGAGCAGCGTCAGTGCGCACGCCCCACGACCGAACAGATCCTGCGCCTGTTCAGCCTCGCCCAACGTCACCGGCTGATCGAGGGTGCACACACTGTGCAGGTCTTCGCCGTTCCCCTCACGGAATTGCAGCGTCAGCTGCTCAGGCTACTCGGCGTCCCGGAAGACGCCTTTCGCCCGCCGGATTAGCGACGAAATTCACGCCAAATTGTGTCCTCGACGTGCGGAATGTAAGACAGGTTGCGTCCCGCCACGAGGATGACCCGGTGGGCTTTGTCAACTTAGCGGAATGAGGCGAGTAAACCGGACTCGGGACGGCTGATCAGAAAGCGAAGGACGTATTTTGGGCATGGTTCAAAAGGCCCGCATTTTAGTGAACAGTAGACGTGCGGAATCCAGCCCTGGCATAGAAGGTATGCGGGCCAGTTCCTGTTCTTTAAATCCAGAATTGCGTCAGGCCGCTGGCTGCTTGAAACCGGCGAAGCCGAGAATTTCCAGCCAGGGCAAATGGGGTTTTCCGGTCATCGCCTGCGCCGCAGTTTTATTCTTCAACCGTTCATGCCGACTCCGCATGAATGGCTTATGTTTGAGATAAAACTGTAGGACTCCGAGGGTTTTATGGCTGACGGTTTTCCGTTCACTTAGGTACGGTCGAAGGCGGCTGTGCAGATTTTCAACCATCGAACTACAGCGATGCGTTTTTTTCAGAATGGCGAGCACCGCATCTTCTATCTCATCAGCTTTCTCGCCAATCAGACTTTCCAATGCCGATGACTGATCGTGATAAGCGCAGTGATCGATGCCGTATCGGGTCGTATGGCAGACATGCCAGACGGTGTGGATCGATATCCCGTACTGCGTTGCCAGTTGTGCAAACTGGTCATTCAAGGCATCAGCCACATCCAGCAACGCATCGCGCCGATAATGCAGGGACGTCACAATGGCATCGATCCGATGCGGATGCCGCCCGGCGATGATCGACATTTCGGCAACGATAAAGTCATAAAGCATCGCACGCACTTGCGGCGCATAGCCCGCCAGTTGCAGCACATCGTGCTGCAACCACTGTGCCAGAAGCTGGAAGGTGGCGTACGTTTCTTCCAGTACGACAAGCCCGGTCAGCGCGATGGACGCGCCCGCAGACTGCGCTTCTTTCTTTTGCGCATCGCGCTGCTTTTCTGCACGGCGAACAAGCTTGAGCGTCGCCGTTGTTCGCGATGCGACCTGATTTTTCAGGTACCGGGCGCAGTCTTTCAGGTCGCGGATAAAATGGAAATGATCATGCCGCAAGGTGGTCTCTGGCAATATGTTGGCATGGCCCTTGATCAAACCTTTGGCACTATCCACAATGCTGGTATCGGGCGCGTAGCCGCGTGCCTGAAGATCAAGCAGATGAATTCCCCATGTTTCATGGTCGCGATCCTCCGCTCTGGCCAGCAGTGCGCAAAACCGCGACTCAATATCCACGACACTGAGGATGGGCTGATTGCGGTGGAATACTTCGTCGGCGGCACTGCATCTGATCGGGCTCAGTGCATAGGCCTCATTCAAGACAGCAGCCTTGTTGGCAGCAGCGTCAAGAATGTTGAACACCGATCCCAGGGCAATCGGATGATCGAAGATGCTCTTCAGAAAAGACATGATCCCGCGATAGCTTGAATTGCAGATGCAAAACAACCCGACCACCATCTGATGGATAAATGACCGGGTAACCGGAACGGTAAACAGCGTTTCATCATCGATCGCGTCCTTGAATTCGTTGGCGGCGGCTTCCAGTGCCCGGTTCTTCTGCGCGTGGACCGTCGTGCGGCTGCAATGAAAATTTCTCGCTATCTCGGTGATCGTTTGTTGGCGACTGATCGCCTGGAGCGCCATCGCGCATTTCCTGGCAGCGGGAATGCGCTTTACTGGGATTTTCTGGAAGACCATTTTTATCGTGAGCAAGGTTGTCTGAATGACAATTCTTTCATACTCACAAAAATCTTCCCCACATCGACGGATCGGTGTTCACTGCAAATGAACCATCCCTGATTTCCTTACTGCGACGAAACCCAGACGAGCGGCATTAGCCAAGCAGACGGGCCGGCTCACCTTGCGCTGTCAAACGCTTCACCGCCTTTTTATCGAAGGACACAAAGGTGTCCCCACCTAACCAGCTTCCTTCGTACGCAATCACGCCATCTGCGAAGTCGCCGCCGGCGTCCAGCACTGCTAAACCGGCCTCGACCGCTGGCCGGTTCACCACAACGTTGATGCCGTTGATCAGGTGCCGGATTGCTTGCGCAATGTCAGTGGTCGCGATCTTATATCCCTGCGACAACACCCATACGAGTTCGCAGAGCGCCGGCAGCGCCACGGCCACGACGTCCGCGCGCTCCAGTTCCGCTTGCGCGAGTCTGCTCTGACGCTCATCATCGCCCGTAATCGCCCGAACCAAGACGTTTGTATCCGCCGTGATCTTCATCGTTTGCCAGCCCAACCACGCGCAGCCACGTCGTTTATTTCCTCAATAGACAAAGAAGGACCCTTCTCCTTCTTAAGAAAATTGAATACCGCACTAATAGGCGCGCTTGGCCGCTCGGCGCGCACAATGACTCGCCCATCGGGAAGCTTGTCGACGGCGATCTTTTCGCCAGGATGAACACCCAGATGTTTCAAGACGTCTTTGCGCAAGGTTACTTGTCCCTTGGCAGTCACAGTGAGCGTGCTCATGGCGATATACCTAGATTGAATCTCTAAAATTGTAAGGCAAAAATACCTTACCGTCAACACTAAGAGGTGGACAGCCCATGCAGCGCGAAGAAGTCGCGACACTCGATATCGCGGGCAGCGCAAACCGGACTAACCGCCCAGCGCCGGGGCCGCAACCACACCCGAGATCGATGAATATTACTGACCTAATGTCAATAAAATGGTGTGGTCTCTTCATTTGGCCACGCCTACCCGTTATGCCCCCTTCCGACCCGGCTCGCGAGACTGCTCCAGCCTTGCCCAATCTTGTGTCAGCTCTCGTGCCACTTGACGCGCTGACGCTGCCGAGCGACCTCGACGGCCGGCACGGTCTCAATCGCGCGCGCCAAGGCATCCCGCAAATTGCAGCGGACAACGACGTGGACGCGATCAAGGCGTGGCTCGCCCGCTATGCCGATAGCCGCGCCACCTTCGAGAGCTACCGCAAGGAAGCCGAACGGCTGTTGCTGTGGAGCACCGTCGAGCTGCGCAAACCCCTCTCCTCGCTCACGCATGAAGACCTTCTTGCCTACGGGCGATTCCTGGAAGATCCGCAACCGGCTCAGCGCTGGGTGATGCACGCGCGTAAGCTCTCGCGCAGCGATCCGATGTGGCGCCCTTTCGCGGGCCCTCTGTCGGCAGCCAGCCGCCATCAGGCGGTGATCATTTTGAATGGATTGTTCTCGTGGCTCGTCAACGCGGGCTATCTGGCGGGCAACCCATTGTCGCTGTCGCGCCAGCGCCGCCGGCGGGAGAAACCCCAGATCGACCGGTATCTGGATCACGATCTGTGGGCGAGCGTCAAAGCGTCGATTGATGCCATGCCGTGTGTAACCCCGCGCGAGCGCGAGCACCATGCGCGGGTGCGCTGGTTGATCGCGTTGTTGTACCTGAGCGGGCTGCGCATCTCGGAGGCCGCAGCGAACACGATGGGCGGTTTCTTTACCCGCGCGGATCGCTCCGGTGAAGCGCGGTGGTGGCTGCGGGTGACCGGCAAGGGCGACAAGGAACGGCTGCTGCCCGCTACGCGCGAGCTTGTCGCTGAGCTCACCCGCTATCGGCTGCACTACGGCTTAAGCGCCCTACCTTACCGGGACGAAGCAACACCACTCGTCTTGCCGATCGGCGGCCAGCGTCGACCGCTCACGCGTGCGGGACTGCACCTGATCATCAAGCAGGTATTCGAAAACGCTGTCGGGCAATTGCCGTCGGAGGGCGAGGCCCGTGAACATGCTGTACGGCGTTTGCGGCAGGCCTCGGCTCATTGGCTGAGGCACACAGCGGGCTCCCACATGATGGACCAGCAAGTCGACCTGCGTTACGTGCGCGACAACCTCGGCCACGAGTCGATCTCGACCACCAGCCGGTACCTGCACGCCGAGGACGACGATCGGCATCAGGCCACGGAGAGCGGGCATAAACTGAATTGGTAGCGCCCAAGACACCGGCATTCGACGAGCTGCATTTCTGTCGACAAGCGATTGACCATTGCCCCTAGCGCGCTGAGCTGTGAATACAAAACTGACAGACGGTTAGTTGCGTAAATGATTTCACCAAGCCAGCAACGCAACAGCCTTGGTGAGCCAATTTCGGGTGAACGCACGGGACACCACAAAACATCGAAGGATAGTTTCCTTTCATCTCGTGGGCTGACTCACGATACATTATCTAGGAATGCATATGATTCATTCCTAAGTGTAGTTATATCAACCCGGGCGGCGCATCGGCCCCGCATCCAATCCACCCAAGTTAAGAAATGGAGATCTTTCAGCAAGGTTTTTGCGTCATGGATTTGTGGGGTTTCGAGCGGGGTTTGCGTTGCTTTGAGATTCCTGGTCGATGACGGAAGGTATGGCGTGCGATGAGGGCCAAGGCGTGCGCCAGCGAGGTCGCCGCGGCGATGCCGAGCAACAGGGATGGCAGTAGAGGCTTGAGCACGGAATGCACGTAAGCGCGGTTGATGCGTCGGTCGGGCGGCAATTCATGGCAGGCGTGGGCCGTCAGGGTGGTCAATGCCTGCAGGTTGTCGCACAGCACCCTGGCGGCGAGATCTTGTGCCACAGCCCGTTGTGACAGCCCGGAAACATGCTCGAGGTTTAACCGGTGCTTGAGGCGCTTGAACGCTTCTTCTATTCGCCAGCGCTGATGGTAGAGATCGCCAAACTGACTGGCCGGATAGCGCGCGCTGTCGAGTAAATTGGTCATCAGGACCCGCACCTTGCCGGTGGATGCCACGTGACGCACCAGGCGCACGGTTAGCGCCATGACAGGGCATTCGTAATCGACTGCGTCGCGAAGATCCGGGGCGCGCAGGGTGACGATTTGGTCGTCCAGTCCAGAGCGGAGAAACTGACGTACGCAGGCAAAGCCGCCATTGCCGGATTGCTCGACGCGCATGCAAAAAGGGATGCCGCGCTGATTCAGGACGGCAGGCAGCCATCGGCAGGGATAGCCCCGATCGAGCAGCAGGAGATCGTCGCTGGAGAGACGATCCAGGTGCTCGAACAGCATTTGACGCTCGTTCTCATGCACGCTATGCAGGGAGGCGGCAAGCATCAGTTCAGCACCAGGCAGGAAGAGTCCGAACACAAGTTGGTCGGGCAGTGCGGCACGCTTGACGTGGCTGGCACGAAGGCCGAAACGGACGGTGGAGGCATCGGCGGCG
>NZ_MTHB01000067.1 GCF_002220365.1 Caballeronia sordidicola
CATACGCCGAATGGACCGACCAGTTGATAGTTTGGCTGCAAGAGGATCTAACAACGTCAGCCTGGATATGGCATCGCCTCGCGTCGTTCATGCGGCCGCACAAGTCCTATCTCCTGCACCCGGCTCTCGCGCGCCCGGCTGAACTTGCCGCGTGGCGCTCAAGTCAACCGTATCGGCATAGCATCGCGGCAAAACCACCTCAAAATCTCGCCATCAAGGGCATCAGCCTTCCCGCTAGATTGGACTACTTTACGTCAATTATGCGACAACCCCTTGATTGATAACGATTTTTACAGATTACGTGCTCCCGAATTTGCCGATTAGACGACTTTGGGTCATTTTTCGGACGACTTTGTGTCGTTTGACAGCAGCGCCCGACAGCCGGCGAGCAAGCGCTAATGAGCATGCCCCGCAACCTGCAGCCGAGCGAGACGCGTTTTCTGGCGTGCGGCTGTCGGCAGCTAAGCCACAAGCGCGTGAATCCGGACAGCTTGAGCACGAAGCGGCGTTTGCGAAAGCCGTGGACCGATATGCACGCGCCTGGACGGATGTCGCGCGCATGAACGAGCAAGGCTTGCCTATTCTCGAACACCAGACGGCAGCGCTGCGTCAGGCGAGTACCACGCTGGAGAATGTGCGGACAGGTGCGACGCGAGACCTGGTGAGCGCGCTGACGCAAGAGCCTGCTATCGCGCACGCAATGACGGCCCTGCAGGGTCGGGACCGGGTGACACGACTTGTTGCGGGCATCGCGCATGAGGCACAGGTGCGCCGGGATCCACTGCTGCGCGCCGAGCGGTTTGTGCGTGCCTGGAAGGGACTCGAAGCGCAGCACGAGACGCGGTTTTGGCGAGCGCATGAGGGTGGCCCGCGGCTGACCTCAGGCGAAGTTCGAGAAGCGGGTCAGCGGATCGAAGCGAGCATGCGGGCGCTGGCCGGTGAGCTTAAACGGGATCCACAGCTCGAATCGATCCTTCGCGATCGTGGCCAGGTTTTAGGGATCAGGCCTGGTTCCCGCCTTGACCAAGTGATGCGAGGTGGCGATATCGACCGAGCGATCGGTCGCGGTGTCGAGCACGGGCACGATCGCGGGCGCCGTGGCCCAGGCATGTCTCGATGAAGCATCCATGGGGATAAAATTGAAAGGAGAAGGTATGGCAGCAACCGATAACCAGCGCGACGAAATCAACGAAATCGATCCGGCGCAGGCGTTTGACGATCTGAGGGCCGAGGTAAAGGTCATGCGGCGTGCCGTAGAAGCGCTTCCTGGTGCGTTGGATGAAACGCGCGCGCCGGATTACACGACCTCACTTGGCACCATGATGAAGAAGCTAGCGGTCATTGCTTCTCAGCTGGACGACATTGAAAAAAAGCCCGCACTTCGGCAAACACCAAACGCATTTGCCGAGTCGATAGGGCGGGCCGCAGACTTGTCGATACAGGCGAGCACACGTGCTTTTGCGACCGCGACAGGAAGGATCGCCGAAGAGCGCGAGCAACTTGCTCAGATTATCGGCGCTGCGCATACGCGTCAGGAGCAGCGGTCCTGGTTGCTATTGATAGGTGGTCTGGCGCTGATTATCGGGATCGTGGCTTCGCCGTTCATCGCGATGGCGTTGCCGTTCGGGCTGGATGGCAAGGTCGCGGCCTTGATTATGAACAGCGATCGTTGGGATGCCGGGATAGCCTTGTTAAGACAGAGCCAAGATCAGCGTTGGAACATGATTGTGACCGGAACGAGCCTACTGGATGCCAACCATGCAGTAGTGTCAGCCTGTCAAGAGACGGCAGCGAAGACGAAGAAAGAGCAGCGTTGCACGATCAACGTGTCCGCGCCATAGGCAGCAAACGGCGCCGGAAGCCTGTGTGAAGCCCCGTTCTTATGCGTCGGACAACCGATCGTAGTGAGAAAAACGAATGCGAAAAAACTCGTCGTGTTCGGCCTTGGGGTCCCACACAGGAATACCGCGCTTGATCGTGTGTCCGTGTTCGTCGTCGACGTCTTCAAAGCCGGCATACCACTGGTCGGCTTCGCTGTCAGGCGGCGCCGAATAGCGCCGCTTGGCGTTCATCACGTCCTGCAGTTCGCGTAATTTCTGTCGCTCTGAGTTTGTCAGCTTGTTGGACTCACGGTGCTGTTGTGGGCAGGTCATATAGAACGTGCTCGCCATCAAGATCCCATTTTACAAGCTGGCGCCGGCCGTCGGGAAACCGTTTTTCTATCGTGTTCTTCGGCGTTTCGTCGGTTTGGATATAAATAGGAAAACCTGCTTGCAGGTGCTCGCGCGCGGCGCTGCCGTCGTCGTTTGCAAGCTCGGCGGCGAATTTTTCCCAAAATCTTTCTTCTTGTTTTGGCGTCATTTGGTCAACGTTTTCAATGTTCATACTCAACATCCTATTCCTCGCGCTGTGGACTTATCAACGTTGCAGGGAAAGGAGGTGTGCATCAAGTCAGTTTAGGCTACCGGGATCCCGTCCGGCGCATGTCGGCCACTTTCGGACACTCGACGTCACCCTGCGAATTGCTGACAGTCGCAACAAGGCTTCAGTGAGTGCCTTCGTTCGCATCTGGGATTGTCCAGCACCTTTGTCTCCGATCCTCTGCGTAGGGCTACATTTGAGGGTAAACACAGAATATGGGTATACACCTGCGCGCAGACTCTCAAGTTCGGTGCGCCTGCGCCGAAATACTCTTAGAGCACTTGTGTTAAGCCGGTCTGAACATGAGAGGTCTTTCAACTTCAAGGAACGGCACCATGACATTCCGCAACATGAAACTTGGCACCAAACTGATCAGCGCCTTTGTACTTGTATGCTCAATCGGCGCGGTCGTCAGCGGAATCGGCATCCGCAATATGTCCCAGATTAACGATGAGGGCGACAAGGTATATCACCTTGACCTCGTGGGGCTGTCCTTGACCCAGAGGGCGAATATTGATCTTCTGGAGGCTGGCCGCTCGTTGAGCAACGCTATACTGGCCTCCAGCGCTGAGCAGCGGGCAGGCTTCCTGGACCGAAGCGAGAAAAACCTCGCGCGGGCGCGGGATGCGCTCGACAAAGCCAGACCGCTGTACTGGAGCGAGAAAGGTAAAGCGGTCTTCGCCGAGCTTGATCAGAGCTGGCGTGACTACGCCCAGGCCTTCAAGGATATGGGAATCAAAGCCAGCACTGCTCCGTTGCAGGATCGCAGTGAGCTCACCGAAAACTTGTTCGGCAATTTCCGGCAGAAGGTCAACAAGGTTGACGAACTGATGAACACCCTGGTGAGCAGGAAGCAGGAAGACGCGAAGGAGGCCGCCGAATCCAACCAGAACCTGTATGTCGAAAGTCGCAATCTCATGATCGCCCTGGTGATCTTTTCTGCCTTGACCGGAATCGGAATCGGCGCGTGGCTGACGCGCAGCCTGACGCGGCAGTTGGGAACAGAGCCGGCAACAGCCGCCGACCTGGCGAAAAGCGTCGCGGCAGGCGATCTCAGCGTAAAGATTGACCTGCGGCCCGGCGACACACATAGCCTGATGGCATCGCTGAAGAACATGCGCGACAGTCTCTTGCTAGTTGTGTCGAACGTACGTGAGAACGCCGACGGTGTTGCTACGGCGAGCGCGCAAATCGCCCAGGGCAATCTGGACCTGTCGAGTCGCACCGAGGAGCAGGCAAGCGCTCTGGAAGAAACCGCCGCTTCGATGGAACAGCTCACAGCTACCGTCAAACAAAACGCAGAAAATGCCAAGCTGGCTAATGAACTGTCGCAGAGCGCGAGTACGATCGCCGTCAAAGGCGGAGCGGTTGTCGATGAGGTCGTCGAAACGATGACTGGTATCAACGACAGCTCGAAAAAGATTGCCGAGATTATCGGCGTTATCGACGGTATTGCTTTCCAGACCAATATCCTGGCGCTGAACGCTGCCGTGGAAGCGGCGCGTGCCGGTGACCAGGGTCGTGGCTTCGCTGTAGTTGCCGGCGAAGTGCGCAACTTGGCACAGCGCAGCGCAGCCGCGGCCAAGGAAATCAAGTCGTTGATCTCAACCAGCGTCGAACGCGTAACACAGGGTACTGCCCTGGTTAATCAAGCTGGTACGACAATGGCCGAGATCGTCGGTGCGATAAAATGTGTGACCGACATCATGGGTGAAATCAGTGTGGCCAGCAACGAGCAGAGCATCGGCATGGGGCAGGTGGGTGAGGCTGTGATCCAGATGGATCAGGTTACGCAGCAGAACGCTGCGTTGGTAGAAGAGAGTGCTGCGGCTGCAGAAAGCTTGAAGTCCCAAGCCCAGCAATTGGTGCAAGCCGTGGCAGTGTTCAAACTGTCGGACGGTGCCGCCTCTGCCATTAGCAGCCTGACAGCACCGGCTAGAATAGCTGCCAAAGTATTTCGCGGTACGAACCGAGCCGAAAGTCTGGGTGCCCCAGCAATCCAAGGTCAGTACTGAAAGGTCTCAGTTTAGTAATCACAGATTGGCATAGCGGCTTAACGGCCGCTGTGGGGAAATTCGAGAGTCTGGGTCGGGTCGGGAAGAGCCACACGCGATAACTGACGAGATCAGGGGTTATGTCAAGGTACTGCGGGAATCCTTCAGGGGATAACAATAGAAGTAAGATTTCCATGGATCAAATGGGCGTTATCTCCAAGCACCATTCCCATGAGGAGCGCAATTAGCGCTGAGGGCGATTGTCCTTTCTGACAATATCCGTCGAATTCTTGATCGACAAGATGCCGTTGAACTTCAGTTTCGTCGAGTGCGGTAAATGCAATTATGGCTGTACTACTTGTGGTGTGATCGCGGCGCAGCGTGAGCGCAGCTTCGAAGCCGGTGCACTCCGGCATCGATATGTCCATGACGATGGCGTGTGGAAGCCAAGTGCGCGCGGTCGAAATGGCTTCGACCCCTCCAAATGCCGTTAGGCAAACCGTATTTTCCAGCGATAGAGCCGCCGCTAATGCTTCTGCAGCGACGGCATGGTCGTCGACCACCAAGATACGCATTTGTCCGTCGCGAAGGCTAATTCGTCGATTGGTCCACGCATGGACTCGCTTGTTATCACGTAAATGCATCGCTACTCCCTAACCCCATTTCTTTCAGCACGGGTCATGCCCAAAAGGTCGAGAGTACCCATCGCAAGCAAAATTGCCGATTTTTCCACTTTTTAACAATAGGTCCGTTCGATATCTTCGTAAAATCTCGCTTTGTCGTCGGACAGGCCCAGCAGGTGCGTTTAAACACCTACCTCTGTCCAATGAGATAATTAATGACAATTAAAACGAATGTGAACTTAAATTCACCCCAGTTGTTGTGCATGTCAGCGAGAAAAGCGGACGAGATTCTCGACCACCTGTCAACCGTGGTTAGTACGACCAGTCGCGGGGAAGGCCGCATAGAACGAATACAAGGAATGGGTTTTCAGTATTGGACCGACAGAATCAACGCCGTCATCGACGAAACGGATCGCTTTTCTTCGCAGCAAGACCGCGCCAAGCGCTTACTGATCCGACTCCGGTCGTCCGATCGCGCGTAGCGTTTTTCGTCAAACAGGCTTTTGCCTCGACAAAGCCTCATACTGAGTAATTCCTCGGGCTTTTCATAACGGCTCACCAAGCCGACACGCAAGGCACCTCGAAGCGTGACACTCCGCGATGACCGGCAATCAGACTGCTAAAAAGGGGTGTTCAGATGATGCACGATTTCTTGTCGAACAACCGCGCGGCGCTCATCGAAAGGTGCCGTGTGAAGGTGGCCAAGCGGCCCGCGCGGGCGGCTTCAGCAGAGCAGCTTGAAAAAGGTGTGCCGCTGTTCCTGGATCAGCTTATAAAGACACTACGCATCGAGCAGACGAAAGATCCCCTCGACAGCCGTGATGTATCCGGACCGGCCAACGGCACCGCCTCAATGTCGGAGATCGGGACCTCAGCGGCCCAACACGGGCATCAACTTCTCCTACTCGGCTTTACTGTCGATCAGGTGGTCCATGACTATGGCGATCTCTGCCAGGCAATTACCGATCTGGCTCACGAGCGGGATGCGCCATTTCAAATTGACGAATTTAGGACGCTAAACCGTTGCCTTGATAATGCGATTGCCGATGCAGTCACCGAATTTAGCTACCAACGAGACCATCTCGCTGATGAACGACGGTTCCACGAAGCCAACGAACAAGCCGGTTTCTTCGCGCACGAACTGCGTAATGCGCTGTCGACTGCGACGCTCGCCTTTGAAGCGGCAAAAGCAGGCAATTTAAACTTGTCCGGGGCCACAGGGTCTGTGCTGCATCGCGGTTTGATGGGGCTACGCACCCTCATTGATCGATCCTTGGATGACGTAAAAGGGTTATCTGTAAAGAGTGCGTCGCCGCAGCTGTTTTCACTAGCCGAGTTCATCGCTGAGGTTGAACACGCGGCGGAACTGGCTGCTCAAGTGCGCGGCAGCAAGCTCGTCGTGTCCTCCGTGGACCCCCAACTTGCACTAGCGGGTGATCGCGATCTCTTGTATGCAGCCGTGGGCAATTTGTTGCAAAACGCCCTTAAATTTACTCACCCGCACACTGAAGTGACTTTGAACGCATATGCGGTGGCCGACCGTGTTTTGATCGATGTAAAAGATCATTGCGGCGGTCTGCCTGTTGGCAGCGTGGAAACCATGTTCCAACCGTTCAAGCAACACTCGGCCGACAAGAGCGGACTGGGCTTGGGCTTGTTGATCGCGCGAAAGAGCGTCGAGTCATTCGGGGGAACGCTCAGCGTGTCGGACATACCCGGCATCGGCTGCGTTTTCACGGCGAGCCTGCCGCGGTACTCGATGCCGCCGGTATAAACAGTACGGCCTAACGATCGAGTAACTCGTGACGCGGCAGGCTTATCGTAAAGATACAACCAATTCCTGGTGCGTTACGCACGCTGAGACTGCCGCCGTTCGCCTCAACTGCCCGTCGCGCGATGGAAAGACCTAAACCTAACCCCGATTTGTCTTTACCGTTCTGCTTGAACGGCATGAACATCTTGTCGGCAGCACCCGGCGACAGGCCGCCGCAATGATCTGCGACATCAATGAGAATTCGGTCCGCGACGGCATAGGCGTTCAATGTCACTTCAGTATGGCTATGCGTAAATTTGAACGCGTTTTGGAGCAGGTTTCCTACCGCCGCATACAGCAGATCCCGATCGCCGCTGATGACAATGTCCGACTCGACCGGTGACACCGTTAGCACGCACCGATGCATCGTCGCCATCATCATCCCTGATTCCCGGACTTCTGCGATAAATTCTGCTACATGAAATTGTTTGCGCGCAGCCGAGCCGCTTGCCGCGATCCGGACGTCGATTACCGCGTGCTTGATCAGTTTATCCATGGAATCAAGGCTTCGTTCGAGGACGCTACCCGTAGCGCCGGACCAATTCATATTTCCTGCTTTGACCGCATCGAATGCGAATGTTGCGCCAAGTAAAGCATTGCGCAATTCATGCACAAACGCACCGAATCGCTCAGTTGTCGCGCTTAGGGTCTGCGCTGCGATCGCAGAATCATGTTGATAGCTGAACTCGGTAACCGCATCGGCAATTGCATTGTCGAGACAACGGTTCAGGGTCCGGAACTCGTCGATTTCAAATGGCGCGTCCCGCTCGTAAGCGAGATCTGTGATGGCCTGACAAAGATCACCATAATCATGGACAACCTGGTCAATCGAAAAACCGAGACCCATCAATTCTTTGCCGTGCTGTGCGGCTGCGACGCCAATATCCGATAGTGTGATGCCGCCCCCAGACGGCCCGGATATCGTGCGGCTGTCCATCGGCCGCGATGTTTGTTCGATTCGCAGCGTGTTGATTAATTGGTCAAGAAAAAGTGGCACGCCGTTTTCAAGCTGTTGCTCGGTAGCGTGACGGGCCGGTCTTTTGCTCACTTTAACCTTACAACGCTCAATCAACGCGGACCGGTTGTTCGTCAAAAAATTATGCATCATGATGCTTGCTCCCAAGTTAAGTCTTGCGCCGCGTGTATTTCTGGTTTTTGGGTGCGGTATTGCGGACTCGTCTCGAGGTCACTTGAGCGATGTGCGGAAGCAGTCGTACAAAACGATCTGCAATGAGGGGCGAAGAGCGGCGGACTGCGCCTTCGTCTCAGCAGTATGACTCGTACAAAACAAGGAAGATACTAGTTGTTTCTATGTAGGATAATGTCCTTTATCACACATACCAGGAGCTGCCATGCCGACCCCGGACACCCTGCGTTTGACCCTGGTGCGCGCACCCGACGATGAGGCGTCCTTCAGTCCGGGATACCAGCGCGAGCTGCGGCAGTTCTATAGCCTCGCCCGTGCCGAGGGTGGCAAGATAAGCGCGGTCACCTTCACAACCGACCGAGCGGATGGGGGTGACGGCTTCGTTGGGGAATTCATGGTCCCGTGCACGCCCATCGCCGGGTCCACGCTGACCGCGGCGACCGGCGCCTGGCTGCAAGGTCGAGCCGGGCGCAGGCTGCGCCTGACAAGGGGCGACGTTGAAGTTGAGGCGACCAGTGACGGTGAACTGTACGGGCTTTTAAACCTGACGATGGCGGTCACGGAACGGCAAGCAAAGCCCGCGACCGATCATGTCTGAGGCCGCGCTCGCGGTTCGATCGTCCTCTCCACTGCCGGCAGTGGTGATCAATGCCGGCGAGCGGGCGAGCGTTCGCTTTCTCGAGTTTTTCGCATCGACCATTCGCAACCCGAACACGCGGCGAGCGTATGCGCACGCGGTGGGCGAATTCCTGACATGGTGCGCGCAGGTCGGCGTGATCTCGATCACAGCCGTGCAACCGCTGCATGTGGCCACTTGGATCGAGCTGCAAACGCAGACCTTGTCGGCGCCGACGGTCAAGCTTCGCTTAGCTGCGATTCGTCACCTGCTTGATTGGCTCGTCATCGGCCAAGTCGTGCCGCACAATCCCGCTGCGTCCGTGCGCGGACCCAGTCACACGACCCGCAAGGGCAAGACGCCCGTGCTCGATGCAACCGAAGCCCGGCAGTTGCTCGATAGCATCGATGTCAGCACACCCATTGGCCTCAGGGATCGGGCGTTGATTGCGTTGATGGTGTTTTCGTTCGCGCGTGTGGGTGCAGCACTCGCGATGCGCGTGGAAGACGTGTATATCCAGCATCGGCGCCTGTGGGTGCGCCTGCGCGAGAAAGGCGGCAAACAGCACGAGATGCCCTGTCACCACACGCTCGAAATCTACCTGCATGAGTATCTCGAAGGCGTTGGGTTAGACACTGATAGCAAAGGGCCTCTGTTTCGCACGATTCAACGCGGTACGGGGCGGCTCAGCACCACCGCCCTGCCCCAGGCTAACGCGTACGCGATGGTGACGCGCCGGGCGCTCGCGGCCGGCATCGACACGAAGATCGGCAACCATACGTTTCGAGCCACCGGGATCACTAAAGTGGACCCGTTCGTCAAGACAGCTTTTGATTGGATTTAAGCTGTACTCAGATCCACGCTTGCAGCGGAACAGCGCTGCCCTGTTTTTTCTTTTCCAGAGCCAAACTTGTCGACGATGAGAGCGCCGCCACCATGCCCGCTCGCGTACACGATGTTAGGTGTTTGGTAGTCCAGTGACTGGTGCGGTCGTTCGCTATTGTAAAAATCGAAGTAACGCGTCATGCCGAGCGTGAGCTCGCCCATCGTTTCATATCCGTTCAAATACACGTCCTCGTGCTTGACGTTGCGCCACAGTCGCTC
>NZ_MTHB01000258.1 GCF_002220365.1 Caballeronia sordidicola
GGAACGGTTCAATTCGCTTGCAGATGCACGTTCGTTCTGCCAGACATTTTTCGCCTGGTACAACGATGATCACCGTCATTCCGGCATCGGCTATATGACACCTGCCGCCATGCATTCTGGCGCAGCGACGGCCATCTATGAGCAACGCGCCCTTGTCCTGAAAACCGCATTTTTGCAGCATCCCAACCGCTTCAAACATTGCCAACCTCATCCGCCAGCACTGCCGACAGAGGCCGGTATCAACATGCCGAAACCGGCAAAAGGAGATGACAAGAAAACACAGAATTGCACACTAAACTAATCAAAAATATTGTCTCAAAGCGTTTGACACGCGCCGAAGCAGCCTTGAAAAGCAAACCGCGTATTTCTCAAATACCCTCCCATAGCCTCTCGTGCGATTCCTGAGTCTTCTCTCCCGCCGAGTGTCTTAGAAGCAGCACTCGCTGACCTCAAAAGCCACCCATCTTTCTCCGCTGCTCGATACCGTCCGGAGATCGGATTTATCCATGCGCTCGGATCCGCTTGGCGCGTCTCGTATGGGTAGTTGTCCCAGATCATTTAGGTTAGCGGACTTGCATCCAAAATTATGGGCGATTGCCAGAATCATCCGCTTACCCTTTCTCGTGGCATTGCATTGCTGCGTGTCTAGCTTAAGGCTACCCCACTCGCGCTAATCTACGGGGCCGATTCTCCGATGTGACTAAGCAGAGATTCCGTATCGCTCTCTGACCAATACGCTTGTTTGCCATAAAATCCGTGAAGTGTTTTCTCGTAATCGCGGGTGAGCAAAACCGCATCGTCGTATGCTGGGCTATTCCTGATCGCGTCGCGGGTGAGATCGGTCGAAACAGTGGAGTCGAACCAATCCGTGCCGCTTAACCATTGCGTCGCCAACAACACTTCCTTACCACCCGGCCACCAGTTGCGCGTATCGACTGTGAGGTAACGGATGACCCAAGCGACGTCGTCGAAAATGAACCCGGACACGTGGCCAATGCTGCCGTCGGCGGCCCGGATGTGACAGCCCTTCACGGCATCCGTACTTCGAAGATGGACGTCAGCTGGCGGCCCCTCTGTATGCGGATCGGAGCCCATGGGTGCGTCCGGCTCGTGGTGCGGTGCCTCGACCGAGCCGGTGAACGCGGGGTAGGCGCTCGTCCCCCACACGTTTGAGCTACCCCAGTACCTGGGATATCCATAGTAAAGGAGGTGTGTGGTTTCATACTGACGAGATACAGACTTATGCGTATCAATATTCGGGCTATCCCTGACCTGTTGACGCGTGAGCTTTACATGCAGTGCGCCTGAGGCCGGATCCGATGGTTTGATTG
>NZ_MTHB01000018.1 GCF_002220365.1 Caballeronia sordidicola
GACGTCATGGAGCCACACTGGCAGAGCTCGAGCGAGCGGATGCGGGCATGCGAGGTGGTGCTGTGCCTGGATGACACGACCGAGTTGAACTTCAACGGTCAGGACATCACGGGGCTGGGGCCGTTGTCGTATGAAGCGCAGCGCGGCATGTACGTTCACGCGACCTATGCGGTCACGCCGCAGCGTGAACCGTTGGGCGTGCTCAATGCCTGGATGTGGGCGCGTGAGCGCAAGGGCACCGATGGTGTGCGTGGCGGCGAGAAGGAAAGCACGCGCTGGATTGAAGGATACGAACGAGTGGCCGAGCAAGCGGCGGATCTGCCGGGAACGCGGTTGGTGTACGTCGCGGACCGGGAGTCGGACATTCTTGCGCTGATGCGTCGGGCGCGCGATCTCGGCTGCCCAGCGGACTGGCTGATTCGCGCCCAGCACAATCGCGTGTTGCCCGAGGGTCAAAGGCTCTGGGATCACGCCGCGCAAGCTGAGCCGCTGGGTGAAATCCGCTTCATGTTGCATGGTCGCCAGCGACAGAAGGCGCGGCAGGTTCATCAGCAAATCTGGAGTCGGCGGATCGATCTGCCCGATGCCGAGGCAGGCGTCGTGTCGATCAACTGCCTTGTCGCGCGCGAGATAAACGCGCCCGCCGGCGTGACGCCGATTGAATGGCGATTGCTGACCAATCGCGACGTGCCGGATCTGGCCGAGGCCGCGCAGTTGATCGATTGGTATCGCGCCCGCTGGGAGGTGGAAACCTTCTTTCATGTGCTGAAGAACGGTTGCCGAGTCGAGGCGCTACAGCTGAGCACGATCGAGCGCATCGAGCGGGCGCTGGCGGTGTTCATGGTGGTGGCGTGGCGCATCGCTCGTCTCATGCGGTTAGGCCGAACCTGCCCGGACCTCGATGCCGGACTGCTGTTCGAGCCCGATGAATGGAAGGCCGCCTTCATCCTCAACAAGAAGACCCCGCCCGACAAACCGCCGCGGCTGAACGAAGTAGTACGGCTCGTCGCCATGCTCGGCGGCTTCCTCGCGCGCAAAGGCGACGGCGAGCCTGGCGTCAAAACCATCTGGCAAGGCATGCAGCGAGTGGTGGACTTCGCTGCTGGCATCAGATACGTACGCGAGCTTGAGCATCAGACTTGTGTGTAATGGAATGGGTTGAGGGACCTTTTTGTTGCTTTAATGTCCCGGATTTGTCCTGCGCAGTGAGTGACTGCATACTTGTTCGATCTATTCATATTCTTGTACTAACCCCTCATTTCATTCCAGCTTGCTCGACGGAGTCTCAAGTGCTTTGATGATGGAGGCAACGGCGGTGTGAATTGCCTTGGAACCTTTTTACGCCGCGATTTGGCGAGGATCGTTTCTAGCGGTTTGACCATAATATTTTGGAGTCCGAAACTGTGATTCAGCCATAGAACCGCGAGTTCGCCTCCAGTGTGTTCATCGTCAGAATCGCTTGGTAGTAGCGGGGCACTATCTGGCGAATCCGCCGCTTGGTCACCTCGTATAGTCTGGCCACTTCCGCCGGCGGTCCACCGTCAACGATTACCGCGTAGGCGATGTCCCGGCTTTTCTCAGCAAAGAGATGCCGCCATAAGACTGAGCCTGTTCACGCATGGCCGTATCAAGCGCCGTGAATTTCTTTGATATGCGACGGAATGTTTTGCCAAGTTGAATATCCGAGACGATATGGTGGGTGGGCATGAAAAAGGGGCGTCCACCCCCTTTTGCATCCCGGTTAAAGCGCCCAATTGTTAGGCGCAAGAGGATGAATCTGACGCTCCGAATCGTACCTAAAATCGTCGGGTAACACCCCAGTCTTGCAGCTCGGATGCAACGCATTCAGAAGCCCAATCGGGCTTTTTGAATTTAGCTCATCAACCAACTTGTTCATCATTTTTTCGGCTCGATCGTTACCTACTCCAACTAGCGCGGAGCACGCGAGCTGGACGAAAGCGACCCACAACCGCCAATCGGCGTCGTCCCGGCTCATGCCGGCCGCGGTCAAATCCGCCTGAAGTTGGCGAAGGCGATGGATCGAATCGGTCCCGACTTCGTATAGCTCCTCTACTCGCCAAACGACAGTTTTCCTAGGATCCGCGTTGTCTGCTAGCGCCTGTTTCGGCCGGGGAGCCGCTGACGGTTGCCGGGCCGCTATCGGTTCCGACGTTTGCTGACCGGCGATCGTCAGTGGGGAAAACTCGGGCGGGGGCGTAACGTCGGTAGTTGCGCGGTCGCCAGTAGCGCCCGTCGGATCCGAGCCCACGTCCAGATTTGGACCAGTGTGCGGAGCGCAGGTGGTGGCCTCGACGGGTGATGTCGAGGCGGCGGGCTGCAGAGCGGTGACATGGGCGCCGCCTTTGATCAGCGAGAGCCGAGCGTCGAGCGTGACCCGGCCAATTTTCTCCCCAGCCTTCATCGTATCGGCCAGCTCGTGGGCGGTATCAGCACTGACTGTTTCGATGTCGTCCATCTTGTTCGCCGCCTCAATGTCGTCGAACAGACCAGCCTCAAACAGTTCGCGCGTGATCAGCCCGTATTTGCGAAAGCGAAGGTGTTTTGAGATCCACGACGCGCTGCGCTGCTTGCCGCTCGGGGTCGTCCAAAGCTTCGCCGCCTGCTCACGGCCGAAACGCTCAACATCACCTGCAAGCCCCACTGCAGTCTCTTTGGCCGAAAGCGGCTTGCGATCCACGTTCTCCGACACCTGATATTGCCGGATCATGAAATCGGGGGTATCGGGGGGGAATATCTTGGCCGGGATGTCTTCCCACTCGTTCAGCGTGCTGCCACGCACTCGCCGCTCGCCACCGATCAGCTCATAGGTACCTCCGTCTATGGCTCGCACAAGGATGGCTGTGTGAACATGTCCGACGAGCTTCAGATGCTCTGCGAATGCCTTGATGTCGCTGAAATCGACGCGGTCCTGTGGCTTGACAATAATGTCCGCAATAGGAATTTCCCGAGTGATCGCGCCTGTTGCCTCCTCAATGGCCGCGGCGAGCGCGGTCCCCGGTACCATTTTCGACATTTGGGAAAAGCTGGTCAGTCTTCCGCCACTTTTGAGCTGCATATTTCTTCCTTTAAAGACCGATACGTTTGAACAGATTGTCGCAAACCGAACGCATTTCGGTCGCGGCGCGTCTGTCGCTGCCACCACGCGGGTTTTTCCAGACCGGATGCTCCTTCGCGAGCTTCGTCGCCGCCCACTCCTGCAGCTCGACGCACAGAATCGCGTCGGCCCAATTCTGGCGAAGCGAAATCAGCTCGGCCTGGTCGTAGGCTCTTCGCTTGTTTACTTCGTTTAGAAAAACGTCAAATGACTGCAGATCTCGAGTGGAGTCCTGGGCATTGATCCGATCCTTCTGCGTAAGGTCCAGCAGGCCGCTGGTGGCGTCTTCGTCAAGGTCACACGGCATCAGCGGCTAAGTCGGCACAAATGATTCCGGCAACGAGCAGATTGCTCATGGTCGGCGGTATGTCGATGACACATATATCGTACTGATCGGCCAAATTCTTGAGCGTTGAGCGTGCGTATTTAGGCGCAATCTAGCGACCATCCCAATATTTCGATGAGGTCGGCACCGCCGAGTAGGCAATCGCCCGGAGCAATCTCGATCGGTCGCGGCAGTTCTTAGTTCTCAAAAAGCAGCTGCGAGCTGCAGGAACGCTCGATCGGCGATAGTTCAACGTCGTTCCAATTTCGGCGGCTCGTGTGCGGGACCTCTGCCGAATTGATCATCAGGCGGTACCGCATCGTTCCGGTGAGATTTGCTTGGGGATCCAGATCGACGACCGGCGTTCCCAGACCCTCCTGCATGGCGTGAAGGACAGGCGCCGCGCGGTGGTTGTCTTGCCTACGCCGAACTTTCTGGTTTGCGATTGCAACGGTGTGCATGCTGTTCCTCGTCTCAGGCGTACTGCGCCAGCTCAATCGGTTCGAAAATGCGGCCGAGCGTGTTAAAGACTGCGAGCCAGTTAGCCGCATACAGATTCACTCGCTCCGATTACGTGCCCGTGTGCTGGCCAGCGGTGCTGTAGTGGCAGCCTTCCTGAAAACAGGTGACACGCGCCCCGCCCTGATGGGGATCGACGTCCAAACATATCTGCGACTCTGGATGCGTGCCGCGGGACACATGGTCGTGAGCGATATCGAGGTTCCGGTGACCGTCTGCGGTCTCGTCGACCGTGCAATGACTGCCACGTCCCCTGCTTCCCGTGCGGGTGCAAAGTGTGTACCGTTCGGCGCTTTGCCGAGGTTAGGCATCAGTTCAGTGAGGGTCCGATAGACGCGCAACCGCACGGTGTCCGACATCGAAGGCTCTGGTTTTTGACGGTCCAGTGAATCTGAGAAGGGTCGCTGTGTGCCAATGTCGTCATGGAATTATTATTCACAATATTGACCATCAAGGCACAAGGATAAAACCAGAGATATTCGTGGTTCACGGGAGTCGCTTCCACTAGAAGTTCGCATGTGGTACGCCGCTTCGACGCGATGTCAGCAAACGTGTGGCGCATTTGAGCGTGTTAGACGACGCAATACTAGGCGTGCGGTATGGGCAGCGAACGCTTGCGAAGCCCAAGGTGGCGAGGGACGTTCGAGCCGCCACCAATCGTTGTTACGACTTATCCTGCGGAATTTCAGTCAGTTTGAAGAATGAGCAAAATTTGGCATGCGAAATGGTGAGCGGGATGGCGTCATAAAGGCAGGCCAGGAACAGATCGTGTCGATGCTGGACGCGGGTTGTTCGAGCTGATATCGCAGAGCGTTTGAATTTACCTGCGGCCGTATAGGCCGACAGATTGCTCGTATCCGGGAGAAAGTGCGATCGGGCACGTTTGCTCCTCCCCTCTTACCTATCGAAGCCGCGACGACGCGCGGACGTCCAGACATGATCCGTTTCTTACTCTGCCTGCTCGGCGCTCTGTTCAATCAAGCGGCAGTGATGGGCCGCATGAATAATAGTGAAACCACCGACTTCTTCGCGAGCTTTGGGGAAGACCTGCGTGCCTCGGTAGAATTCGATACCGAGATCGTCAAGCTCGCGACTGCATTGGTTAGATGCCGAGTTAAACTGAGTTTCACCAGTGCGTTTGCTACTTGGTTTGGTTCTGCCGCGGATAGGTCGAAATTTCCTATTTTAGAATTGAGAAGCATAACGTATGGCTCCTTTTATCACTGATGACAGATAAAAGCGTAAGTCGCCACCATCTACGATCGCTCTGCCTTGCCCTGGACTTAGCAGATTGCTGGCCGCCTGAAGAGGGACCAATCAAACCTTTCAAAGGCCGAGCGAGGCGAGCGTTATGAGACGTTCTCTCCCATCTTCAACAGTGCCGGGCCTGCAATGTCGACCGGGTACCGCGCGCTCGAAGCTGGCTGCCTTGGACCGTAGCAGCTGATCCATGCTGCGGCGAGGCGAGAGTCTCGCAACAGGCAACTGAAGCGCTTGAGTCCTTCCCCCTGCCCTGTCTCGGCGGATTGGTTGCGCCGTGCCTCGACCGGGCCAAACAGTGCCAAACCTTCCCTCTCCGGTTGCACGGTGGGGGTGCTGCAGGGAACGCGATGTCCCAGGAGGTCGCAGGGTCCATCTCTTTTGTTGATGGCGAATCCCAATAGCTCTCATCAACTCGTCAACGTAGGCATCAAACCGCGAAACCTTCGCTTCATGAAAACCGGCGCGTACGTCTTGAAGAAGCCCCCCGCTTCCCAAGTGTAAAAGTGTTTGGTTCCGCCAAACATGATAATCCAATCCTGGTTCAGCCAGCTCGCCACGCACGGCTAACACCATCGCCCGATCGATGCGCTGCCGCGCGTGATGCTGCTGCAAGCGTCAACACTTCAGTCACCGCCTTGCAGATCACTGCCGTTAGTTTCAGTTTCGCCGTGCTTGCGCGCCCAGGCGCTTAAATGGTCTGCAAGCGGGGCGAGCCTTGTTCGGTCGCGATTTTGACAAGACCGTCTAGCATCCCACGCAGATGCCGGTCCGTCGCCCACGGCGTCGCCGCAAAACCGCCCGCGTCCGGATCGTAGTAGGACCGGCCGATAGCCGCAACTGCACTTATGGGCGCACCGCCGCGAGATCTTTTGCGGTATCGCCGTTAGTCACCGTGACGACGCAGTCATCGCTATCCTTTGGTGACTTCGCTTCGCCCGGTGGCCGAGACAGGAACCCCGCGATCACCTCTTTGGCGTCGGCAAGAAAAGTATCGCTGAAGGACGACGAGATCTGTGTGAAGGCCGCCCGCGTCGCGGCGAGTTGCGCGTCTGACGCCGACTCGCCCCAGAGCACCCTCTGCACGAGGGAAACGCCCCCGTGGCGCGCGACAAGGCGCAGCGCATAGCCGAGCGAGGCATTGGTCAGCTTCTCGGATCCGTAGGTGTCGGTGAGTGCAGTGAGGATAGCGAGTTCGACCCGATCGGGTCGTCGTGGCCCGCGCCCCTGCCCACCTCGCCGGACTGTAGCGTCGCGATCTGCGACGTCGGCCGGGAGCTCGCCTATCAGGCTGCTGGCGGCATCGAGCGCGCGCAGGCCTGTGGGCTCCCTTGCCCTGAACGCGGCGATCGCGGTGTCGAGGGCGAGGACGATGCGGGTGGTTTCGTGACTGGCCTTGTCGGGCATGAGCTTGAAGTCACGGACAAGTGCAACGTGAACTGAATTGGGCTGATCCTATGGTGGAAATGCTATCCGTACAATACGATCTATCAGAGAAGGACTCTGCCGTTGGGGTGACCAAATGCTGTTGCATAACGGCAATGGCGTACCGAACCCTGCCCCGCTATCGAGCTTCGCAACTTTGCGAAGTCCTCGGAATGGCGGAGGCAGTTGTTACATATCTTGGAACGCCGTTGCGGTCGGCTGACTGAAACTAATCAGTAATCGGACGAATCATCGGTTGCGGCCAGAGCGAGCCGCTCGGCCGCGGCTTTCAGCCGCCGATGGCAGGTCCTTAATTGCGGCTGACCGCTCACGCCGGCAGTGGCCGGCAGGTAAGCGTTGGGGTATGGGTCGGGCTTTATCGGTGGATGATTTCATTGCAGACTGTTAGTTGTGTTCTTGTCGCCGAATGCCGCGTTATTGCATTGGCGGACCGCTTCGAAGTAAGCGAGCCCTGCGCGTTGATAGCCGCGGTGTTTGCGGTTGGCGGGTGGATCTGCATGGCTGTGCGACGAAACTGTGTTCGTTAGGATTGACCCGCGGATGTCGAGCGTCTGATACCCAGGCCGAACATACCCTTACCCTGCGTTCCGTAACGTCATCGTGGTTCTGTCGATGATAAGAGGACTTCACGAGGGCGGAGAATACCTCAGGCATCACGTTATCAATTCGCTTGGTGACTATAAGACTTCGTTCTAGGCTGCGACCGGTTCCGGGCTCCTTTGAAAGCCAGCGTATTCCGCTGAGATGCTTGCTGGGAGAGGCTTGTTTCGGTTTGGTGATCTTTGTCGAAAATCGCGGAGCGAACTAAAGAAGTTCTTAAGACCTTCTTAAAACCTTCTAGTAGTCGACAAAATGGTTTATTTTTGCAACAAAATCAATATGTTAGAAAGAAGGTGGGTGCGTATCTGACTATATTAGGTGTCTATTTGACTGGGTTGGGTGACCAATCGACTGTATTCGGTGACTATCTGACTCTGAGCGGTGTGTATCTGACTTAGCGTGCTTTGCACAACCGTTTGACGCTCGAAGCGGAGGGGTTTGCGCCAGCCACGCCTTTTTTCGACAATGAATCGTCGTTTCCGAGGGGTTGAGTAACCGTATTCAGCAAGCCTAGTGATCATTTGACTAGCCGAGGCACGTATTACGGCTGTGAATCTAGTCAATTAGTCACCCGCCAACGACAACACAGTGATTATCTGACTGAGACAGAAGCTTGCCGCGCGAGGTGATAGCTTGCCGGTCAGAGGGCTTTGGCAGCGCCTACGGCGTCAGAGGTGAGCATTTGACTTCGCGTCACCTTAACCTTGTCGGTATCGTCAATTTGCCACGAGGACAGAAATCCCACCTCGGTCAGTCGGGTAAGTGCGGCCTTGATCGCACGGCGGAAGAACTTGATCTCGGCCATCCGAGACCCACAAAGCTTGTGAATTGTCTCGACTTTCATGGGATAGGGGTTCTGGTTGGTTGAATAGAAGGCGTGCAACCATTTTTCCAGAGGCGATAACTGAGAGCGCACTTGCCAGTCGATCCTCGTGTAGTCACCGGGCTTAAGCTGTGCCGCAACCTCAGTATTGATCTGTACTTTCCAAAACGTGACTTCGTCGAAGCTACCTTCCTGGGCACCCGCGTACTTGAGCAACAGCGGGCCACCGTAAACCACTGGGACACTTGTTTTAGTACGAGCGCGTGTGACTTCGAGGGCACACGCAGTGAGGCGCCGTATCGTTTCCCGCAGCTCAAGCAGGCTGCGGGAGTTTTGGGTCCAACCGAGTAGCTTTACTAAAGCACGGGCGTCAAATTCCACCCATTCTTGTCGGCTATCGACCGTGACGCCCCTGGATAGATGGAGGATCTGCAGATAGACATCGTAGTCACGCTGCCGCAGCTCCTCGCCTGTGTACGTGATCTTGATATGCTCGAGCGCATAAATTGGCTTGGCTTTTAAGTCCATGCGCGCATCTTTCTGACCGCACGTGAACAGCGCAGAGCGGACCAGGTCGTGGAGAACTGGTCGATGCTCTTCCGACCATAGTGGAATCTGAACACGGGTGGGGGGGCGCGGTTGTTCGGCGGGTGCAGTTCTGCGAAGCACCATCGACTTCTCGAGCCGCACGACAATATCCAGTGCCGATTCCTTCGGCACAGTCGTCTCGCTGCCCTTCTCTTCGCCAAAAAACTCCGGCGAAATGAGGCTAGATGATTTTTTTAGGCTCATTCGACTTTGATAGGTGCTCGTGATCGAGTATTCTAGTGCCGATCACCTTTTAACACTACAACAACATTTTTTGATCGGATGGCCTAATGATAGATCCCCTGCGCGCCGGTTACACGATTGCCGATATCGAAGACCAAGCAAACCGGGTAGCTGATGTAGTTGAGCGCGTCCGAAACAGCATTTTCTCCCCGGATTATTTGAAAAAAGCACCGACCTTTTCTGTTACTCAACTTGCCGCGCTTTGCCGGATTGATCGAAGTGCGTTAATGAGAAGGCTTGCAAAGGGCGATCTTCCGGCAGGCAAGGAAATCAATAAGGCCAAACGCGATTTTACGCTCACCGAAGCGCGTCGTTGGACCCGTGCGTACGGGCGGTCTTATACGCGCAAAGCTGATGATCGCGCCGTAGTGGTCACTACCGGGAATAGCAAAGGCGGAGTGAGCAAGACAACCACTACGATGTGCATGGCCCAGGGCTTGTCGCTTCTCGGGTATCAGGTGTTGTGTATTGATCTGGATCCTCAGGGTTCATTGACGAGTTTGTGCGGATACTTGCCAGATACTCAAGTTCAGGAAGAAAACACCGTGCTACCGCTTTGCGCCGGTGACGAAACATCGCTTAGGTACGCTATTAAGTCGACTTACTGGGATGGCCTCGATGTGGTGGGTTGCAGTCCGGTCGCGTTTGCGGCGGAATTCCATATCCCAAGCCGGCAGTCGAAGCGAGAACCGGGCTTCAGATTTTATGATGTCCTCAACAAAGGGCTCGAAGACCTGCGTTCGGAATACGACGTCATTCTGATCGATACATCCCCTACCCTCTCTTATTTGTCTCTGAACGCGTTCTTCGCGGCCGACGGTCTGATAATGCCGATTCCGCCGCGTGGGATGGACTTTGCCAGTTCCAGCCAGTTCTGGACGCTTTTTTCCGGTTTGGCTACTTCCATTGCAGAACAAGCCGGTGGCGAGAAAGTTTGGAAGTTTATTAACGTTCTGCTTTGCATGACCGAAGGTCAAGGGAACGTAAATGAGAGTGTTGTTCGGGAATGGGTCAAAGTCGCGTACGGGGATAAACTCATGACCGGCGAAATTCCAAAGACAGTTGTATCTAGTTCATCGGGCACCAAATTTTCGACGGTTTATGACATCACAAAATACACGGGCAGCGCAAAGACATATCAGACGGCTCGGGTCGCCTACGATGCTGCGATCGATCAAGTTGAAGCGCAGATTCGACGCGTTTGGGCGATTGATTAAGGAGGGTTCACTATGACAAGCAAAAAAGAGGAAGCGGCGCGATTGGCGGCCGCGGCGCTCGATCCAGGTCTTTTGCCACGATTCGAACGGAGAGCACCCCGTGTCGCGATGAACGCGGTTACGGATTTCACGGGAGAGCTCGACAAGATCGAGAAAGATCTGAATGATGCGAAACGCAAGCTTGCTTTGTTTGAGGGCTCCCTTCCTACTCGTGAACTTGACCCGACTTTAATAAAACCCTCGAGGTTTGCGAATCGAATAGACGGGTCGTTTTCGGGCCCTTCTTTTGAAGGCTTTAAACAAGAGATCGCGAGTTCGGGTATTAATGTCCAGCCGATCAAAGTCAGATCGATCGGCGATGGCGCGTACGAGATTGTATTTGGACATCGGAGGCACCGGGCTTGTCTCGAGCTCGGCTTTAGTGTTCTCGCGGTCATCCAGGAGAACATGTCGGACAAGGAATTGTTCGAAGAAATGAGCCGGGAAAACGAGCAGAGAAAAGATCTTTCGGCTTATGAACTCGCTTTGCATTACAAGCGAGGCATTGATCTGAAATTGTATAAGAACTGGTCGGAAATCGCCGCCGTTCTAGGGAAGACAAAAGGGCTAGTCAGTCGATACAGTGCACTCGCTGATCTTCCTAGAGCCGTGATCGACGCGTTTGCTTCCCCGAACGATATTCAACCGAAATGGGCCGAAAAACTTCGGCAAGTTATCGAGGCCGACGCACCGGCAGTCATGCAGGTTGCGAAGACCGTCAAAAACAAAGGACTCAACGCGCGCGCCGTGTTCGAGTCACTGATTAATCAACCAGAGAAACCGTTCACCCGGGTGAACTTTCCGGCTGGGATATGGATTGAGTCGGGGCTTAAGGTGACGATAGAGATAGATAAAACCGCGCTTTCGGCTGAAGGCATTGAGTCACTGCGGTCTTTTGTGGCGTCGCTTCAAGGAAAGAGTTCACCCGGGTGAACTCTATGAGTCGGACGGTTTGATGCGATGCACGCTCGATTTTTCGGCACTAACGGTTTCGAGCCAGTTTTGTATGACGGCTCGATCCGAAGAACGTCTGACGCGAATTCGCGTCCCGCCAATTGAATCCGATCAGCCGCCGTATCGTGCGGGTAGGGCGGCGATCGTTGCGCTTTTTCATCGAAACGAAGATCAAAGATATCGCGGGGCATTGGTGCAGGTATCTGATTCAGCTAAACAACGAGCAAATCAATAAGTGTTCCGCGCGGGTGGAAAGTGAAGGGCGCGTGAACACTCATAGTCCCATCACGTTGATGCTGCGCTGTGGTTCGATCACACCTGCACGTCACGACCTAGCGCTTCGCGCCCTATCGAATTCAAATTAGCTGGTTCAAGCAGTCGGTTCGCTCACGACGTAGTCTCCATCTGTGGCCAGATACCTAAGCCATCGACAGGAAGGCCGGGCCGCTAAAAGATGCAAGTCCCCAGCCGCTCGATTCGCTGAAAACTCAACGGTCTTTGCAGGAAATAATCGCCCCTGAGGACTCGTTGGCTTCACTGCCGTATGTCCAATCCTGCATTCAGCGCCGAAGATGCGACCCATATCTGTGTCGCGTTAAGGCCGCTTCGCCGTCGATGGCGAGCGGAGAAGGTCAGATGAATGGTTACTATGCACAATTCCTACTCCATATTGCGAAGCTGCAATTCGTAACAACTCGGCTCCTTGCAGCGCGCTCTTTTGCGACCCTAAAAAGGCTAGAAGGCGGAAAACGCCTAATTGTTGTCACGAGCGAGACGCGACATTCAAGTACTGTACAAACATACAGCATGCGAGGATGGCATGGAGAACTGCGTACGGGTACGTAACGAGCAGGATCGTCAGGTGTTGCGGTGGCTGATCGACACGATAGGAGAGGGCGCAGTGCAAGATGCCGCGCGCGCGTGCGCTATCGGCGACAACAAGCCCTATTTGTCGATGGTCACGCCCCGTCTTGGCCTAGTACCTCGACGGTGGGCGCCGGGAGCAGTGGCCCCTGATGCGATCGGCGAACAGCACCTCCTGACGATTTACGCCATTCTGCATCGTCGGCGCAGAGGTCCCAAACCGATTTCCGGCGCGCATTGACGGTCGAGCGGTCGTGAAGTCACGAGACTAACTGTGAAGCGAAATATCGGTATGCCTGACCAGTCATAAACTGTTGTAGTTGCCCAGTTCGAGCACCCTCGCACGCGATCGAGCGAAGGATAGTGATGTGACGGATCGTTGGCTGAGGAGGGAATGAACTGCTCAGCCAGCTTTCAGGCGCCGGCCACGAGTCTAGCGAAGCGGCGCGGCCACCCAAACGGGCGGCCGCCAGCAGGTGAGCGCCAAACTAGTCGATACTCAAGCCGTGCGGGGCCTTGCGAGCCGATCATCAAAACACCTCCTCGTCGGTCGAACGCACGTTGTAAACAATCTGCATCACCTGCTTAACGGCGATTGTGCTACGAGTATGTCCTGCAAATGCAACACATCCGGTTCATTATGAAGAGAGCCATCGCTTCCATCACTCCGCGTCAATCCGGAATTTTTGGCAAGCGGCTGAAAGTGTCTTGAACGAGGGCGAGAGTCTGTCACTACTAACGGAGGAATCGTTGCGTTCAAGTGATGCTAATCGTCAACAGCGACGGGAGATTGTGGCGCGAGGCCTCGCATCTTGCGAGGAAGCCCGGCGCACGGGCGAGTACTTCGCGGAGGTCGAGCCCCATACGGAGCTTGGAGTCACGCTGGCAGCGGCGCAGAAATCGAAAGCTGATCATTGAGCGATCGGGTTCGCTATACCGGCCAAGCTCGCGCGAACCTTATTCGTCTATATCGTTTCCCTCTAGAACATGATAAGTCTGCCGCCGGTTTGGCGTTGGAAGTGATCCGGAAGGGTGCGGACATACTTTATTGTTTTTCTTACCTGCCGGAAAACCGACCCAAACAATCCCTATCTGCCCGAGCTCGTCCGCTCTTTTGGCGAATCCGACTACGTTGTCCTGTTCGAAATCGAGGATGAAAAACGGTCGGGATTCTCGCAGTCAGGCCCCGGCGCGAAGATGACTATCATTGATGTCGGTGGCAGATCCAGATCTGCTTGGAACACGCGACATTCTGGGGGTATTGTCAAATTTATGGACCGTTGCCGCGTGCTCTAGGGGGCATGTTTCTAGGACGAAGGAGGGTGCGGCGAAAGAATCGGTGCATTGACGCGGCATGTTGAGCCAGTAGCTAACCTTGCGGCGCGATAGGCATGGCGGGCGATTGGCGTTGCCCGGGCGGTGGAGGACAACCGACGCGCATCGTGAAGGAATAACGCCGCGCAAGGCCCCTTATACCGGCTCCCCCGCACCAACTTTGCGGAATCGTGGAACACTCGCAATCTTTTGCGCGTGGCGAAAACCTTCGGATAATCAACGGCTAACGCTCGCCCACGCGAAATGTTCCACGGCGAACCACTGTCACGCGCGGAACAGCGCTTATTGGTAGCGCCGCCGAGTACGGAAACCAAACACCCTTCCGCAAAACCGCCAAAGCGTATCAATCGATACGTAATTTGTAAAAATCGCGCGCTTCTTGCGCCCTAACGTGATCTCCGGCGCTGGGGCGGAGCGGTAGAAAGCGATCAACGGACCTGCGCCGTTTTAGCCACTGCCCGCGAAGGCGGGGCATTTCCGCAACACGCGCTCTTTTATCGGCCTGACACCCATCGCATTCGTCACAATATTTGGTATGTTTAGTCAGAGGCGTGAAACGGTGGTTTTGCGATCGTGGGGTAGGGCGCCCTGATAAGAGTCGCGCAGTCACCAACGTCTCACGTGTGGCAACTCAGGGAGATCAGACATGCTGCGATGGTTAGCAAGTTGGGCGGCTCGCTACGCGCCTACCGTGGAGCAACAGGCTCAAAAAGCGTTGCCAGAGTTACGCATGGAGCTATTCCAAGCTGAGCAACGAATCCTCGATGCACAGGTACACGCCGACTACTACCGATCGCGGTTGGTGTTTTGCGAATCGGTTTTAAAGAACGGTATCGAACAAGTGAGTGATCTGCGACGGGAGCCGCAGACGGCGATGGCGACGCCGCGAACTGGCCCCAAACTAACGACTGCGCAATCGGCCTGAGCGCATTGGATTAGGCGGCTGCGATTTTGACGGTAGGCTCCGGCTACGCACATCAAGCATCAAGATGTCCTTTCGCGATTCCGACCGCCTGACATCGTTTCACTTATCCTCGTGTTTAAGAGGGGCAGCCAACCTCTCACTCGAGCAAGCCTGGCTGTTCGTGCAAAGACCGATAGGGCTGGTTGAGTCCCCGCGGCGGCCGCTTTCGATGACGTCTGCCGGAGTTCACATCTCGCATAACGGCGGACTGCTCATTGCGCCTATCCGAGGGATGAGGCTTCGTGCAAAGGGTGCTTCGAAGAGCGAAGCGTCGTGTCTGCACGCCGAGATGGTCGATTCGGTTGTCAACACCATCGAAGCATCAGTGGTCATACAGCTCCTGCAGCGGGCAGGTGGCAGATCGGCATGGCGATCGTGCAGCAAAAGCAGGGCGTTGACCAGCTGTGGAATCCAACGCGCGAACACCGGAGAGCAAGGGTGGCCTTAAGACCACCGAGAATCTGGAGCGAAGGAATCGTGCTTTGCACGCTTCAGTGGCGATCGGCGCTCGCATCTGACTGCCGCTCGCCATTGAGCCAGTCGTCTAGCTCGGGATGCACCGTATAGCGCGGGTTGCCCATCCATGCGACTAAGTCATCTTGCAACTGATCGCACATACGCTCATCAAAATCGAATGCTTCGTCGAGTCGCCCGCTTCCGTCATGCCGCAGATGCGCGCCGGCGACACGGCGCCCGTCCCAATAGGCGACGGTAAATTCGTTCAAGTCCACGGTGGTGCCCCGAGGCCGGTCGCGCAGAAACAGAGAAAGCGTGCCTTGAAACGCTATGCGATCAATATCCACAATTTCCTCCCGATAGTCACAGTATCTACACGACTCAACCTGGCTCCGCGTTAATCGCCTGCTATGTGTGCGATCGAACACATAAATTTGCCGGGAGACGCCGATCTGTTACGAGCGAACGTATACCTTTAACTGCTGCTTCCCGTTCGGAGGGCACATGCGATTCGAATATCGCGGGTTCAGTATCGAGTGTCGCTTCACCGTCTCCGAGGCGGAGTTCATCGGACAAGCAACTGTCTCCAGGCCGTCAACGGGTGAAGAGCCGCACATCGCGTTTGAATCCGATGAGCTTAAGTCGTTTCCCACTCAACAGCAGGCTATCGACTACGCACGGGTCTGGTCTGAAATGTGGTGCGATGAAAGGTTGAATTCTGGTCTGAAGAAAACCTCAGTGCCGGCGCGTCGCCGGCGTCAAGATAAGTAGCCTTGAGCGGCTGGCATTTCTTCGCGATGAATCCATCTATCGAGGCGGACCTACCACTTCGGAGCGGGCACGCCGCCGTCACGATGGCGTTGTCCTTCGCGGATCATCGCGCTCATAGGCGAGGCAAAAACGCAGTCAAAAGAGAAGAGACCTGCTTGCGGGAAGGGTAGGCGAGGAGAAAGCAAAAGAAGGGCGGCGTCTGGTTCTCCAGTATGCTGACTAGACGCTCGGTTGCGATATGGGCCGCCGCCTCATGTTCCAATACATAGGCGACGCCGAGACCATCGACTGCGGCTTCAATCATTAGATCGGGATAACTGAGTATCACCGTTCGTTATCGGAGTAGTCGAATGTTCGCGAAACGCCTCAGACGGGACGGCGCCGTTGTGCCGTCTGCCCCGGCCAAAGCCGTAGGCCGAAATCCATAACGATCTGCTTCTGCGAAGGCGCGGTGATCTCGGCTTTAGGACACTCATTGCAGCACCTTCATTGCGCTTAAAAAATATTTCTACTAGATAGATAGTTATCCAAACTGATAATTGTTATTATCAGATAAGTTTTTAATGCGTAAAATCGGGGGTATTCGACTTTACACGTAGCTCTGAGCTAATGATCTGCTTTAAAACGAGGTTTGCGGCGAGATCCGGCGTCTTCGGCGCAGCGGGGAGGGCGCTTGGCTAACCAGACCCAGCAACTCGCGTTGCCCGCTCCCCGAACCTACAGTCGCACCGACTTCACGGCGCTGCGCGCGTTCGTTCAGCACATCACGCCTGCGGTCATCGCGCGCCGCTATTACGATCCCGATGACCGCGCGGTCTCGCCGCAGGCGGCGACGCCCGATGCGATGGAGCGGTTTCTGCGCACGATGCTCGATGATCTGGTGCAGCTCGCATTGCGCCATGGCTCCGCAGTGCTCGCCACCCACCTGAAAGCGTCCATCAAGCAGCACGGCAGCGCAAAGCTCACCGCCGTGACGCTGCGCATGGTCGAGCAGGCCTCCACCTTGGCGGCCGCCGTGCCCGCGCCCGATCATGGCCTCGGTCTGTGGTTTCGCCCGCTGGTGACCAAACGACTGGTGGGAGAGGGCATCCACACGCTGGGTCAGCTGATCGCCTACTGCAATTCGCACGGCGGAAGCTGGTGGCGCTCGGTCCCGCGCATCGGACCGCACCGGGCCCGGGTGATGGTCGCCTGGCTGCGCCGGCACGAGCGCACGCTCGGCGCGAAAATCGACGCCGATGTCGACACCCGGCCGCTCGCGCCGGCCTCCGATCTGGATAACGTGGTCGTAATCGGCGGCACGGTCGAGGCACCGTTACTGGCGCCGTTCGAGCGGCTCGCGATTCCGACAGCGCTGTCGGGTGAGCACGGCAGCAATCGTGCGCGCGAGTTCGCGTTTATCCGCGCGCAGCACGATCTCGCCGCGGTCCACGCGTATCTGAATCGCTATCGCGACCGGTCACCGACCCTGCGCGTGTACACCAAAGAGATTGAACGTCTGGTCTTGTGGCTGGTGGTGGTGCGAGGCGTTGCGCTCTCGTCGATGACGGTGGAAGACTGCGAGGCGTACAAGGATTTTTTGAAAGCGCCGGTGGCGAGTTTTGTGGGACCGAAACGCTCGCGGGCGAGCGGCCGTTGGCGACCGTTTACGCCCGATGGCTTGTCGGCCGACAGCCAGGCCTATGCGGTGCGCGCGATTCGCGCGGCGTTTGCATGGTTGACGACTGTCCGCTATCTGGCAGGGAATCCGTGGAGCGCGGTGACGGATCCCGCGACGGTAACGAAGGAAGTTTCCGTGCAGGTCGACCGTGCGTTGTCGGCCGATCTTTGGGCGCTTGTGCGCCGGGCACTCGATCTGCGCTGCGGGAATCAACTGCTCAACGAAACGCCGGAACAAGTGCGACAGTGGCGAACCGCGCGCGCGGCGATTTTGCTGATGGGCGATTCGGGCTTGCGTCGCGAAGAAGCGGCGAACGCGCGGCGCCAGGATCTGCGCTCAATCCGTCAAGTGACGTTGGCGGGCGCCGCTAAAAAAGCGGGGGAGGGCGGAGCAGCGCAAGTTGAGATCTGGACACTGAGCGTGGTCGGCAAGCGGCGCCGGCAGCGGACGGTGCCGGTGAGTGCGGCGACGGTTCGCGCGTTGCGCGCGCACTGGATTGATCGCGGTGAAAACTTCCATGCGGCTCAGGACGATGCGCCGCTGATCGCCCCGCTGGTGATCCCCGCGACTTTGACCGCCCGCGCCAAGCACGGCAATGAAGACGGCGACCGGGGCGAAGACCCGACCGAAGTGCAATCTGATGGCGATGATCGTGCGCAAGCGAAGAAGGCGTATGCCCCGGATGCGCTCGCGCGGCTGGTGCGGCACGGCATGAAGCAGCTCGCCGGTGAGTTGTTACGGGAGGGTGTTTTATCGCACGATGCCCATGCGCACTTGCTGGACACCTCTGCGCATGCGTTTCGCCATACCTTCGGTACAAGGGCCGTTGCTCGGGACATGCCGATCGACGTCGTCCAGCGCGTTCTCGGCCACGCCTCGCTGCAGACAACGTCCATTTATGTGCGCGCCGAACGGCAGCGCATGCTCGATGCGGCGGCCCAATACTATTCAGAAGACGGCGGTTAGCACGCGTGTGCTGCGACGTCGCCGACGTCGAGCAATAATGCCAGAAGGACGGCGCTGATGCGCGAGCGCGAATGGGATGCACCACCGGAGTTCACAGTGAGAAGAAACGCCGAAAACAAGTTGATAGTTGTCGCCGTGCGCATTGATCCGCAGATCGAGCAACGACTGCGCTTGCTGGCCGAGACGACGGGGCACAAGCAGTCGTTTTTTTTGCAGCAGATGATCGAGCGTGGTATCGACGCCATCGAAGAAACTTGGTTGCCGCACGAAACGCTAAGTCGAGTTCGGAGTGGCAAAATGCCGATGTCACAACCAAGCGGCAAGACGTCCGATCTTTTCGGCGATGTCGTCGACAATGAACGTTAGATTAGAACTGACCTCAACGGCTTTTTATCGGCCTATGAGGTGCTCGGACACAGGCAACAGGACGACGCTATACCGCCGAAATTTGCCCAACAGCGACAATGCCGGTTCGCTAACTTTGGCTGGGGCGAACGTATTCTGGAGGTGATTCGACCACGCTCAACCTCTGTTGGCGTCGAATCTATCTCTCTTGTCGCGCAGCGACTGCAACGGTGGTCGGCGAATCAGAAAGTGGAACGAAACGTCGTGTTTCGCCGTCGAGCGCATCGATGCGACCCATTTCGATGTCGTAGACCCAGCCGTGCAAATTCATGCGCCCTTGCTCGAGCGCGAGCGCCACCGATGGATGCGTGCGTAGATTCGCCAGTTGCGCGATCACGTTTTCGCGCACAAGGCCGTCAAGCTTCGCGCGAGGCGTGTCGAATTGATGTGCTGCGTTGATCGCTTTTGCGGCGTCCGAATGACGAAGCCAGTTAGCGACCGCGGGAAGATGATCCAGACACGTACAGCGTGAAATTGCACCCATCGCACCGCAATCCGAGTGGCCGCAGATCACGATGTCCTGCACCTTTAGCACTGCGACCGCATATTCGACGGTGGCCGAGACGCCGCCGGGTTCTGGACCATAGGACGGAACGATGTTGCCGGCGTTGCGGATCACGAATAGTTCGCCCGGTTCGCGCTGGGTAAGAAGCTCGGGCACGACACGGCTATCCGAGCAGGTGACAAACAGCGCCTTCGGGCTTTGCGTCGTCGCGAGTTGACGGAAAAGCTCGATGCGTTGCGGATAGACCTCACGCTGAAATCGCAGAAAGCCGTCGATAATGTCACGCATGAAGTTCTCCACAGTCGAATGTCGGATGCGGGCACCGGGCTCGGTACGCCATCGCCGGTTTGACCGTCATTATCTGCGACATCGTGAGTGGGTGTCGATCGACGCTGCCCCTCAAGTCCCGCTAAGCGCGACGCATGTCCGGATCATTCTGGCGGCTATGATTGTCGTCCCTTAGCTTGAAAGAGGAGCTCCGGTCGTCTTGACGTCGGCTACGGCTTCCTTCGGTTCAGCATCGAATGCGGAATTGATAGGCGGCCAACGGCCCAGAGTGTGTCAAAACGCTTTTTTGAAGAGCTAAAATATCTCATCCGGTAACGGGGGTGAGCGAGATGAAACGGTTTGTTCAGGGCGACAATCGTACGCAAAGCTTTCTTCTTCCCGAAGCCCTCGACGACTACGTGACGGACACCAACCCTGTTCGCGTAGTCGATGTCTTTGTAGATGAGCTTGATCTTCAGAAGCTTGGGTTTGAAGGCGTCGAACCAGCACTTACCGGCCGGCCTTCGTATCATCCTGAGGTGATGCTTAAGATCTACATCTACGGTTACCTGAACCGTATTCAGTCCAGTCGTCGCCTTGAGCGCGAGGCCCAGCGCAACATTGAATTAATGTGGCTCACGGGCCGCTTGGCACCGGACTTCAAGACCATTGCGCGGTTTCGCAAAGACAACGGCAAAGCGATCCGCAGCGTCTGCCGTCAGTTCGTCATGCTATGCCAACGCCTGGACCTGTTCGCCGAAGCGCTCGTTGCGATAGACGGGAGCAAGTTTAAGGCAGTGAACCATCGCGACCGCAACTTCACGAGCGCAAAGCTGGAGCGGCGCATGCGGGATATCGAGGCAAGCATCAGCCGTTATCTTGCGCAAATGGACACCGCCGATCGCCAAGAACCCACTATCGCGAAGGCGAAGACGGAGCGGCTGCAAGACAAGATCGCGGCGCTCAAAGAGCAAATGCAAATCCTCAAGCAAGTCGAAGTTCGACTCAACGCGGCTCCCGACAAGCAAGTGTCGCTCACGGACCCGGACGCGCGTTCGATGAAGACGCGGGGGACAGGCGTCGTCGGCTACAACGTCCAGGTAGCGGTCGATGCAAAGCACCATTTGATTGTCGCGCACGAGGTAACCAACAACGGTATTGATCGAGAGCAACTCACGTCTATGGCGAAACTCGCGCGTACGGAAATGGGCGTTGAGAAACTCACGGCAGTTGCGGACAGAGGCTATTACAAAAGCGAAGAGATACTCGCGTGTCACCAAGCTGGCATTACCGTGTTCGTTCCTAAGACGGTGACGTCGAGCGCGACGGCTCACGGTCGCTTCAGCAAAGACGATTTCATTTACGATGCCGAGGCGAACGAGTATCGCTGCCCAGCGGGAGAGCGTCTCACATGGCGCTACGTGACGATCGAGCGCGAGCTAAAGTTGCACCGTTACTGGAGTTCGAACTGCCAGCAGTGTTCGTTAAAGGACAAGTGCACGCCGAGCATACAACGCCGGGTGACACGCTGGGAACACGAAGGAGTTCTCGAGGAGATGCAAATTCGTCTTGACCACAGCCCCGAGATGATGCGTATCCGAAGACAAACCGTCGAGCATCCGTTTGGCACAATCAAGGCTTGGATGGGAGCCACGCATTTCTTAACACGAACTATCGAGCGAGTCAGCACCGAGATGAGCCTGCACGTGCTTGCGTACAACATGAAGCGAGTCATTAAGTTACTCGGATCAGAAACGGTCATGAAAGCGATGCAGGCATAGGCCTGCGTGCAACCAACCGGAGACTTGACCACATCCTCTTTGATGAAATTGATGTTCCGCATGCCGCATTCAATGATCCGCACTTCGTTGCGAGAGCACGTGTCGTCGGAGTTTGTGCCGTTACGCGTTTTGACACGGTCTGGGCCAACTACGGTCGTTGGCAAGGATTTTCACGCAGGCGTGCGGGTGTCTGCTCTCGCCAGACAACAGACCTTAGTACATGGTGGGTGAGGCTGGCCGAATGGATTATTGAGCTCGACTTTGCTGGCGCATACTATGGACATGTACCGGGTCGCGTCACCAGTTGGACGTCCGTCGCTACTTGCGAAAACCGTTCTTTCTGGGTCATCTCGCAATTTGAATTCTTTGTTTAGGCTTAGCCGTACTTTGCTCACGCAAGATAGCGGCTGACCGGAAAACAATGCCAGAGCACGGCTGAGCCGAAACTATTAAGACCATCGTGCGACGCCGTCGCCAAGCAATCGCGTCCGCAAAAATGCCCACGAAGCCGCGGCCGATCCGGCCGAATTTGTAATTCGCTGAATATCCATCTGGAAACGATAGTTCCCCTCGACCAGCTGGAGAAGGTGTTAGTTCGGTTACCGATCGACCTTCCAGCCGAAGCGGATGCGTGACGATTGCTGAGTTGCATTACTTTCGGTTACGAGAGGCCGATTTAGTCTTGCTTACGGCTGCCTGACCGGCCGTTAAGCCTTGCCTGACAAAGCGTGTCCGAAACGGTTGTCAAAAGGGAGTTGCAACAATGTTAAACGCCCTTTTTTTGCGATCACCCTGGCGAGATAGGGATTGAATGGAGAAGTTGCTAAAACAGATATTTTTAAATAGTGGCTAGCTCTTGCTCTGATACCGCTGCTAACTGAGATTGTTCGGTTCGGCAGAGGGAGCGCAAGCTGACAGGCTCCGAAAGTTGGCTTTTTGTCAAATCAACAAGGCTCCCGCCCGAAATTGAACGGTTCGTAATTGCGCTGCTCGAATTTGCGGCCTGCAACGGAGATTTCGAACATCTCAACGTCGGTGAGGTACAACATGACCAGCACCTCACCTTTCAGAGCTGGCATAGCGTGCTCGATGACCTCATATTCGCCGGCACCGTCATTCGAAAACCAAGCGTCTGCCGACTGTTTTCCCGCGCAACGTTCGGTTTTACCAGCGCTGACGACGTCGTATGCAAACGAGTCTTGGTCAAGTGTTTGATGTAGCCGCCAACGACGTGGAACGTGGGGTGCCGCTGCTCGCCAACGAATTCCCTGGGCGTTGTAGCTGGCGACAATAACTGGCAGAGAATCGACCTCAGCCATTCTAATTATGGCGGCGGCCATGCTAACTTCGAAGGCGCGCGCGACTTCCTCAATATGTTTAAACGAAGGTCTGTTCGTTCCCGAGCGAATGGCAGGGTCAAACAGATACCGTGGCATCAGTAAATGCGCGGCGCAGCTGTCGGCTTCCTTTTCTAGCTTCGCGTCCGATGCGAGGTTTTCACTTTGGTCATCGACCCGGCAGCGAAACGATTGTCCTCGGTGGAGATTCCAGTGCCCCAACTCATGCGCCACGGAAAACCGCTCGCGGCCTCGGTTCCCTGAGGGACGGACGGTTGCGATTGCGTGATTTTTGATGCCTGCCAAGGTAGCCGCACAGCCATCAAGTGGTTCATACCGCACATCCATTCCCCCATCGCACGCGATAGCTTCGACGTCAAGTTCCGACGGAGACGCTATTCCAAACTCAAGAATGAGCGCCTCGGCGCGTTGACCGGGGGTCATTCGTTTTCCCCTTGGTCTTCTTGAAGTTGCGTTAGCTGGGAATAAAGTCTTCGTATGTCTGCTTCAGACATATCGCTGAGTTGCCGAGCGGCCAGTGTGACTCGACCATCGTTTGCAGCGTCGCGTAAATAGGCTTTTATCTCCTCCAGTGACGCCGAGGACTGCGCAGCTACGGCGCGATCCTGGTTCTGGAGGCGTACCCTTGCTGCAGCTAATCGCCTACGGCCGGCTTCACGTCCCGCAACGGCGATACGAGCATTTGCTCGCTCGTTGATAGCGTTGACGTCTTGACCTTCGAGAACTTCGTCGTCTGACACAGCCATCAATTCGTGCATGTACGACTCGAGAAAACTCGACGAGAACTCAGGCTTGCGCGATGCGCTCATCCGTTCCTCCTTTCGTCTTCCATCGTTTCAATTTTCCTAAGCAGCCGTTTTCGAGCAGCTTCATATTGGTTTTCGTTCATACCTAGCGCGTCGATGGCTTCTTTACCGCGCCGTCCCATCGCCCACTCCCAGGCTACCAAGGTCGCATCCTCGTCGTCTGCGAGGAGTGCCTCGAGCTTCTTCAACTGCTGGGCGTCGTACGCCGCGTCCTCTGGAGTCACCGTTTCGACGGGCTGGACGTTGCAAACCAGCAAGTCGGTCTCTTCCATCGTTTCACTGGGCGCAACTATCGTTCCGGCCTTCATGGGACCGTTCGTCTCGCGTTTCCGGTAATTGCTGGCCATGCTGTCCAGGACGGATGCAATCGCCGGCACAGCGTTAAAGCCGCGACGCCAGATGCGTTCTCCGCTAAGCAGCTTCATATATGCCTCTTGAAGCAAGTCTTCGTGAGTCGTGCCAGATACTCCGGCAAAAGCATATTGCGCAAGCCGCTCGACCCGAAACCGGTCTGCCGCCGACATATTCTCAAGTTCCATCTTGACCTCCGCCGGACTCAGGCGGTGGTCTGTATCGGAGGCTTCTCTCATAGCGCCCGAACTCCCCATATTGGTAAGACTCCCCGGGCGCCTTCTACGGACACCGTGGAAGAAAATTTTTATTGAGACGTCCGTGCGGCCATTCTGGAGAGTCTTACCAAGTATCGGCGAAGCATTTTGCGCTTCGCCGCTCCAGATGAGCGAGGACAATCTGATGATAATAGAACGCAAGACGCGCGACATCAATCGTTACCTGTCGCATCTGCCGGAAGGCAAAAAATACAACCTCGGCGTGCGCGTGAGCCCCGAGCATGCTCGCCGTGTGGAGGCTTTGGGCTTCTCAAGCCCACTGGTTGTCGGCGAGCGCCTGCTGCCCCCAGCGCGCGGCGCAGCTAGCCGCCGAAACGCCAACGGCTTCGATATCGTGCATCGTGACCAGCCGAAGGAGACTGCGTACCGTCAGATTAGCTGGACTTACAACCAGCGGCACGGTAAGCGCGAGGTGGAGGTGACGGAAGTCAAGGATGTTCCGTACTTTCGTTATCCGCGCACGAAGGTTCCGCCGTATTCAATCGAGTTCGTTGTCTCGGCTGACCCGGGTGGCGCGCACTGCATTGTTGCCGGCCCGTTCAAACGCACGGATACGCAGAACGCTGCTGCTACGAACACCGCGAACATGTTGTTCGAGCAGTTTGGCTCGTTCGAGGTGCTAGACACCTCTCTGAGCCCGTCGGTCGATGTGCCGGTGCGCCGCCTAAACTGGAAGCTCATGCCGGCCGGGAAGAACCCATGGAAGTCGGCATGGCCCTCCCTCGAGACCGTCATCGAAAAGGGTCGCGGTAAGAGTCGCGAGGTCGTCGCGGCGCGCTTCAAGGAGGTAGGCAGATACCATCCCGAATTCATCGCTATCGGCTTGGGAGGATTCGATGACTACGTCGTGTTCGGATTCCCCAGCATAGGCATCTGCGTCCTAGAAAGCCGCTTTACTAACAACGCCACGTATGTTCTCGCGCACGCGAACTGGGAAGTAATTTCCCAAATGACGAAGGCGGAGATTTTGTCCGAGTCAGCGCACGAGGATCGGTTAATTCACGACCGCAACTGGTTTGACGCTCTGGCCGCGTCGCTGGCACGTCCTTCCGCAAACGCAGCTTAGTAGGGTGGTGCTACAGCGTCGGGTGGGATGATGGTTGGACCGACCTGCCGGCCGCTCCAACGAATCTTGAACACAGAGAACACGATGACGGATAAGAGGTCCCCAGACGAGCAGCAGAAGTTGTTGCTCGAAATTATCAAGCGTTTCGACGGGTATATCAACGCGACAAATTCGAAAATCGCCGTTGTGTTGTCGTATTGCATGGCCTACATCGGCGGGTTGGGATTTAAGCTCGTTGACCTTTCGGACAAGCGTGACCATGACTGCGCATGGTGGTTGCTGCTCTTCGTGTCGCTGCTGTCCGTGCTTGCCACGCTCGTGGCAGCACAGTTTGCATATCGGGCGCTCAAGCCTCAGACCCCCGCAGGTCGCGCGCTTCACGAAAAACCATCAGTCGTGTTTTTTGGTGACGTCGCGTCTCACGCAGGCGGCCGCGACGGGTACAGCGCGTATCTCGCATCGCTTACGACGGACGAAATCCTGGCAGACCTCTCGTCGCAGGCACACGTCCTTGCGACGATTGTGGCATCGAAGTTTCGCCTGCTCAGTAATGCCGTCACGTGGCTCGTTCGCGTCCAGCTGCCGTCGTTCGGTGTCCTGCTGGTCATGTTGATTACCGCGCTTTCGAAGGCGAGCTGAATCCTTCTCATTTTGAGGCTACATTATGCGCAAAGATGTTGAGCAGTTTCGTGGAAGTTTCGGACGTTTGTACGAGGGCAGTAAATCGAAGACGTTAACCAAGCGGTCGGCGCTCGTGATGGATAGCACCGACCAACCGGTTTTTGAAGCTTACGCGGACGCCGCCGTGTTTCCTGCTGTCCAAGAAGAATATGCAGTCCAACGACCGATTCGGGAGTGGTTCGGGAAGACTCCCGCGCTCAACAATGGAGCTATTGGGTCGCATCCCGAGTTTGCACACCTTGAAGGCTAAAGTGGCCCCCGCTTTTGAGACAACGGTTTAAGCTGTGGTCTGAAAGTGGATGAAGGCGAATGGTGGAAAGCAAAAAGAGGAAGATTCACGGCTCAGAGTTCAAGGCAAAGGTGGGCTTGGAAGCGGTGCGCGGCGTGAAGACGATCAACGAGATAGCGCAGCTGTATGATGTGCATCCAGTGATGGTTGGGCAATGGAAGAAGGAAATTCTCGCTAACGCCGGCGCGTTGTTTGAGAACAAGCGCGGTCCGAAACCGGAGGCGGCACGAGACGGCGAGGATCGTTTGTATGGCGAGATCGGGCGGCTGAAGATGGAGCTGGACTGGCTTAAAAAAAAGTCCGGCTTGTAAGTCGTCTGGTCCGACTTGGCTGGATTGATCATGACGAGACTCTGCCGATTGTCCGACAGTGCGAGCTGGCCAGCGTCGCGCGCTCGAGCGCATATCGCCTGGGCATGGGGCATGAAGCTGATCAAACCGATTTGCAATTGTG
>NZ_MTHB01000089.1 GCF_002220365.1 Caballeronia sordidicola
CCTGCCGCGACGGGAATCCCCACCAGGTTGTAAGCGAAAGCAAAGAACAGGTTTTGCCGGATGTTCTTCATAGTCGCGACGCTCAGTTGCCTTGCGGTCGCGATGCCCCTCAAGTCGCCTTTGACAAGGACGATGCGCGCGCTATTCATCGCCACATCCGTACCTGTTCCCATCGCTATGCCGACGTTGGCTTGCGCCAGGGCCGGCGCATCGTTGACGCCGTCTCCAGCCATCGCGACGACATGTCCTTGCTGCTGCAGCTCTTGCACATACTTATGCTTGTCTTGCGGAAGCACCCCCGCTTTCACACCGTCCAGAGCCAGTGCCTTCGCAACAGCGTTGGCCGTGACCGGATTGTCGCCCGTCAGCATGATTATCCTGATTCCGGACTTTCTAAGCAGCTTGACAGCCTCGTGCGTCGTGGCCTTAATCGGGTCAGACACGCCGAGATAGCCAGCCAGCTTCCCGTCGACAGACAGGTACATGACCGTTTGTGCGTCTGTACGCAGCCCGTCCACGTCCACTTTGGAGGCAGAGTAGTCAACTTCCGCATCTTCCATCAGTCGGGCGTTGCCAAGCAAGACAACATGGCCGTCAATGGTGCCGCTTATCCCTTTGCCAGTCACGGAATTGAAGGCAGACACGGATGGAAGAGTGACATTGCGCTCGCGTGCCTCGCTGACGATAGCTTGCGCCAACGGATGTTCGCTCTGGCCCTCCAGGCCACCTGAATAGGCGAGCACGACAGTTTCGGTGAATCCGTCAAGCGCGGCGACCACTCGCACCCGCGGCTTTCCTTCCGTTAGTGTCCCGGTTTTATCGACCAACAGGGTATCCACCTTTTCCATCAACTCCAGCGCCTCCGCATCTTTGATAAGAACACCCTGTTTTGCTCCGCGTCCGACACCCACGATAATCGATACAGGCGTTGCCAACCCAAGTGCGCAGGGACACGCGATAATGAGCACGCTGATGGCCACGATGAGCGCGTTTCCCAGCGCGGGATGGGGTCCGAAAATCGCCCACACCGCGAATGAGACGAGGGCGATCGCCAGCACCGCTGAGACGAACCATCCTGAAACCTCGTCAGCAAGCTTCTGGATTGGTGCGCGAGAGCGCCCGGCCTCCGAGACCAATTGAACGATCCTCGCGAGCAGGGTCTCTGACCCGACCTTCTCCGCCTTCATCAGAAACGACCCTGTCTGATTCACCGTGGCTCCTGTGACCTTGCTGCCGGCTACCTTTTCGACGGGAATCGGTTCCCCGGTGATCATGGATTCGTCGACGCTTGATTCCCCGTCTGTGACCACGCCGTCAACCGGAATTTTTGAGCCCGGTTTGACGCGCAGCGTATCGCCGGCAATCACCTTCTCGAGCGCAACGACTTCTTCAATACCGTCGACACGCAATCTGACTGCCGTTTGCGGCGCCAGCTTCAACAAGTCCTTTATGGCGCTAGTGGTTCTCGACCGCGCCCGAAGTTCGAGCACCTGCCCAAGCAAGATAAGCGCCACTATGACGGATGAAGCTTCGAAATATGAGGGCAGTTCACCCCTGTGCCGAAATGCCCCGGGAACGCTGGCAGGGAAGAACAAGACATAGAGACTGAAGAAATACGCTGTTCCAACCCCTATGGCGACAAGGCTAAACATGTTCAGTTGCCAGGTCACGAACGATCTCCCTCCCCGCGCGAGAAACGGCCAACCTGCCCACAGAACGACCGGCGTCGCGAGTAACGCCTGCAGGCATTGCGACCACGAGACGGACAGGAGATGCGGAAATTTGAACGCTTGCGCTATGTGATCGATGACTGCGTTCGGGTCTGGGAGCCCTACGTCATGTCCCATGGTCAGCCACAGCAGGGGCCCGGAAAATACCACCGCCATCCAGAAGCGGCGAGTCATATCCCTAAGCTCGGTCGAAGGCTGATCGGTCACCACAGGCGTAACCAACTCCAGGGCCATGCCGCAGATCGGGCATGCGCCTGGATTCGGCAGCCTTACCTGGGGATGCATGGCGCAGGTGTACACCGCTGCAGGCTTTGGCGCATACGCGGACGTCGCGGATACTGATGGGACGACATACTTCATGATTCACATCCGATAGCTATACCTGCGATTCGCGCACGCTGCCCGGCGCATCGCTATGGAATCGCCGTTGCCAGTGTGAAAAGCCACATCATCCGGCATTGCCCTCGTTCGCATCCCCCACCACCGGGGCATGCCAGCCGCCATCACGCGAGATAAGCTGTTCGCTTTCTTCCGGGCCCCAGCTCGATGATTCGTAGTACCTGATTGGGACGGTGTTCCCAAGAATGGGCGCAACGGTGCGCCAGGCAGCCTCAATGCTGTCATAGCGCGCGAATAGCGAAGCGTCACCCAGAATCGCGTCGCCAAACAAGCGTTCGTATGGCGCCATTTCATCGCCGGGATGACGATGTGCGACGAGTTCCACCGTTTCGCCTGCCATGACCTCGCCAGGTACCTTGACGCGTGCGCCCACGGAGATCAGCACATCCGGGCTGATCCGGAAGCGGAAGTAGTTTGATTGGCCGGATGTCGCGGTATCGAAGACTGCGTGCGACGGCGATTTAAGTTTCACCATGATCTCGTTACCGGTCACCGGCAATTGTTTGCCGGCCCGGATATAGAACGGCACACCTGCCCACCGTTCATTCTCGATATGCAGACGCAACGCAACAAAGGTCTCAACCTGGGAATCTGGGGCGACGCCCGGCTCATCCCGGTATCCACTGAACTGTCCTCGCACGGTCTCGTCCACAGAGATTGGCTGCATCGCCTCGAATACGCGCAGTTTCGCATCGCGCATTGCATCGGGATGACCGTCGGCCGGAGCGTCAGTCGCCAGTAACGAAACAACTTGCAGCAAATGATTCTGCACGACATCCCGAATCGCCCCGACGCCTTCGTACATTCCCCCACGGCCTTGTACGCCGAATGATTCAGCCATTGTGACCTGAACGCTCGCCACATAATGACGATTCCATACCGGTTC
>NZ_MTHB01000156.1 GCF_002220365.1 Caballeronia sordidicola
GCCGAGCACGGCCATCCACAAAATCCGCGCGGGCCTGATAGACCAGAATGGGCCACGAGTGCGCGTCTGGAAAATGGTCAGATGCCCGGCCACCGACAACATCAGATACATCATCGTCTGAAGATGGGGGTGGTTGAGGTGGAAAACGCGGTCGCCTAGGAAGAAAAGGCCAAATGCGGCGACGGGTCCAACCAGGCCCAGCACCGTGGCGATCCCCAGCACCAGGCGCATGTTCCACGCCTCGGGTTGATCCTTGTAGTGAACGTTGTCATATGCAATGGACAGGATGGCGCCGTCGTTGAGCAACGCCAGCATCACGATCATCACCGCCGTCACGGGATAAAAGTTGAAGATCAGGATCGATAGCGTCATGAACAACAATACGCGCAGAGTCTCAGCGATTCGGTACATCGCGTAGCTGTTCATGCGCTGAAATATCTTCCGACTTTCCTTGATCGCGTCGATGATCACCGATAGGCCCGGCGTCGTCAGCACGATGGCCGCCGCCGCCCGCGCGGCGTCCGTCGCACCCGAAACCGCGATGCCGCAATCGGCTTTCTTCAGTGCGGGTGCATCATTCACCCCATCGCCCGTCATGCTCACGATGTGGCCGCGCTTTTGCAAATCATCCACGATGTGGTACTTGTGTTCAGGGAACACTTGGGCGAAGCCGTCGGCCTTCTCGATGGACTCGGAGGCCGCCGTTGTTTGCTGATTTTTCGCGTCGCCGAGGCTGCTGGCATCGAGGATATTGGTGCCCATGCCTAGTTTCTTGGCGGTTTCCTGAGCAATGGCCAACGCATCGCCAGTCACCATTTTGACCGTCACGCCCATCCGCTGAGCGGTCGCGATGGTTACCTTGGCATCTTCTCGTGGCGGATCGAACAGTGGCAACACACCAAGAAACTGCCATGCGCCATCTCCCTCCGCACGCGCCACACCCAACGAACGAAAGCCGCGCGCCGCAAACTCGTTGACCGCTTTGTCGACGGACGCTTTCACTTGCGCGGCATTGGCGGACAACGCCAGAATCACTTGCGGCGCGCCCTTCGTCACTTTGAACGTCTTTCCGTCAGAGCCCGTGACTGCGGCCTCGGTGCGCTTATGCACCGGGTCGAAAGGCTGAAAATGGCCTACCTTATAGCCCTTTAGAGCCTGATCGTTTTTCAGGCCAGCCAGCACCGCCAGGTCAATGGTGTCGTTATTATCGGCCCGCGACGCCAGCGCGGCAGCGAGGACCACCTGCTCGGCGGAGAGCTTGTTCAGACAGAACGGATCGCCCAGCGAGAGCTTGTTCTGGGTCAGCGTGCCAGTCTTGTCGGCGCACAGTACGTCGACGCCTGCTAGCTCCTCGATCGCCACCAACCGGGTGACGATCGCCTTTTTCTTCGCGAGCAGGCGCGCGCCCACCGCCATCGTCACCGAGAGCACTGTGGGCATTGCCACAGGAATCGCGGCCACAGTCAGTACCAGGGCGAACTGCAATGTGGTAAGGATCGGGTCGCCGCGGAAGATCGCCACAGCAACAATCCCCGCCACCATCACCACCGCCAGGATAATTAAATAATTTCCAATCTTCAGCACCGCGCGCTGAAAGTGGCTAACCGTATGCGTTCCCTGCACCAACTCCGCAGTCTTGCCGAAAAAGGTGTTCCCACCGGTCGCGTAGACCAATGCGCCGATCTCACCTTGACGAATGATCGAGCCTGAAAATATTGCCTCGCCGGAATTGTGCGTGACGGGCAGCGACTCTCCGGTCAGTGCGGATTGGTCGACCTCCACAGCGTCACCGTCCAGCAGTCGTGCGTCCGCCGGCACAATGTCGCCCAGACGCACGCGAATGACGTCACCCGGAACCAACTCACGCGCTGGCGGATTTATCCACTTCCCATCACGTATC
>NZ_MTHB01000009.1 GCF_002220365.1 Caballeronia sordidicola
TGTCTAACCGACCTACGCGCGTTCAACGGTCAAATGGAAAGAGACGGCTTTCCAATGGGCCAGCGAAGCTATGGAATGTATGGCAATCCCAGCACCGAATATCCCGTAACTTCGAGTGGTGCTTACCGAAATGCTCGGCCAGGGTACGAAGTTCGAATTCTCCTTGCGTCCGCAAGTATTTTGGCCCGACATGGGCTGCAGCAACCGTGTGAGGACGCGCTCACCGAAACACGAAATATTTACGACCCGTATGTAGCAAACCTGCATGGTCGGAGACCTTCCGAGTTAAGAGGTTCAGGTTGGCAGCAGCATGAGATTCGCACGGCCAAACCAGTCATGACCGGTAAAACCTCGTTCCGCTCGGATGAGTTGCTCGGTACTGACGTGCATACTCCGGACAATCAAGCGCTTGGTAGCGTAGACGACATACTGATGAGCCCGCAAACCGGAAAAATTGAATACCTGGTACTTGCCCGAGGCGGAATCTTGGGAATCGATGAGAAGTACGTGCCCGTCCCGTGGGCGGACTTTAAAGCAACTCCAAACGTGAACTTGCTCGTGCTAAATGCGACAAAACGAGAGATGGACGCAGCGCCGCGCATAAGCGGCGAGGAAATTGCCACCCCCGCGAACTTCGATCAACAGAGTCAAAAAATAGATGCATTTTGGAAGGCCAATCTTTCTCAAAGGTAAAATTCGGCCTCTCAAGGAATACGATCAAATTTTCAAAATTCCGTCAATCAATTGCTTGGAAGCATATAACAAACTGGTGGGGAAATAGATAGGCGTAGCGGGAGACCAATTTCGGATAAATCCAATTCTTTCTACAACCAGTAATACGTTTTGTTCATCATTGAATACGCGGCGTTTGGCCGCACGCGGACGGTCCTGGTCGATTTTTCGCGCCCACTGACGCTAGTCTTGAGAGTTCAGCTATCATGAATCCGATCACCTTGGTTGTATCAATCGCTTTTGTCGTCGCCGCTTTCGTAGCAGGCGAATTCGTAAGTCTGTATCTGGCACCTCCACTTTTCATCATAGCGATCCTTGTGATGCTTTCAATCAAGATTGCTAACGTTTGGGAAAAATTCGTTATCCTACGCGTAGGGAAGCTACAAAGTGTCAAAGG
>NZ_MTHB01000137.1 GCF_002220365.1 Caballeronia sordidicola
CAGGGAGATCAGACATGCTGCGATGGTTAGCAAGTTGGGCGGCTCGCTACGCGCCTACCGTGGAGCAACAGGCTCAAAAAGCGTTGCCAGAGTTACGCATGGAGCTATTCCAAGCAGAGCAACGAATCCTCGATGCACAGGTACACGCCGACTACTATCGATCGCGGTTGGTGTTTTGCGAATCGGTTTTAAAGAACGGTATCGAACAGGTTAGTGATCAACGACGAGAGCCGCAGACGGCGATAGCGACACCGCGTACTGGCCCCAAGCTAACGACTGCGCAATCAGCCTGAGCGCATCAGGTTAGGCGGCTCTGATTGTGGCGGTTGGCTCCGGGTAAACGCGTCAAACTCAAGATGTCAGTTCGCGATTTCGACCGCCTGACATCGTTTCACTTATCCTCGTGTGGGGTGAGGCAGCCAATCGATCACTCGGGCAAGTCTGGCTGTTGGATCAAAGACCGGTAGGGCGGGTCGAGTCCCCGCGGCCGCCGCTCTCGCTGACGTCCGCCGGAGTTCACATCTCGCATGACGGCGGACCGCTCATTGCGCTTATCCGGGGGATGAGGCTTCGTACAAAGGGTGCTTCGAAGACCGAAGCGTCGTGTCTGCACGCCGAGATGGTCGATTCGGTTGTCAACACCATCGAAGCATCAGTGGTCATACAGTTCCTGCAGCGGGCAGGTGGCAGATCGGCATGGCGATCGCGCAGGAAAAGCAGGGCGTTGACCAGCTGTGGAATCCAACGCGCGAACACCGGAGAGCAAGGGTGGCCTTAAGACCACCGAGAATCTGGAGCGAAGGAATCGTGCTTTGCACGCTTCAGTGGCGATCGGCGCTCGCATCTGACTGCCGCTCGCCATTGAGCCAGTCGTCTAGCTCGGGATGCACCGTATAGCGCGGGTTGCCCATCCATGCGACTAAGTCATCTTGCAACTGATCGCACATGCGCTCATCAAAATCGAATGCTTCGTCGAGTCGCCCGCTTCCGTCATGCCGCAGATGCGCGCCGGCGACACGGCGCCCGTCCCAATAGGCGACGGTAAATTCGTTCAAGTCCACGGTGGTGCCCCGAGGCCGGTCGCGCAGAAACAGAGAAAGCGTGCCTTGAAACGCTATGCGATCAATATCCACAATTTCCTCCCGATAGTCACAGTATCTACACGACTCAACCTGGCTCCGCGTTAATCGCCTGCTATGTGTGCGATCGAACACATAAATTTGCCGGGAGACGCCGATCTGTTACGAGCGAACGTATACCTTTAACTGCTGCTTCCCGTTCGGAGGGCACATGCGATTCGAATATCGCGGGTTCAGTATCGAGTGTCGCTTCACCGTCTCCGAGGCGGAGTTCATCGGACAAGCA
>NZ_MTHB01000152.1 GCF_002220365.1 Caballeronia sordidicola
ACATCCTTCAATTGCGCGGATTGCGCTGCGAGCGCAAGGCGAGTCAAAGCCGGCAAAGACTTCGACCCTGTTTTTTTCATTATCAACGCTCGATGATTCTCGACGGTACGCTGACTAATGCCAAGGTCCGCTGCAATAACTTTACTGGGGCGACCCGCGAGTACGAGATCCATGACCTGGTGTTGTCTCGGCGTCAGCTCCAAGATCTGGTTCGCTGCGGCCTCGCGCCATGCGAACAGCTTATGCGAACTCAACAACTGTTCGAAGGCGCGAGCCACACATTCGAGCAACTCAATTGGGCCGATCGGCTTTTCAATGAAGTCTGAAGCGCCCGCCTTCATCGCCTGCACCGCCACTCGCACGTCGCTGTTACCCGTAATCATGATCGCGGGTAAGTGGTCATCCCGATTGTGCAAGTGCTTAAGCAAATCGAGTCCTTTCATACCTGGCAGATAGGCATCGATTAAAAGGCAAGCCTCTCTGCCCGGTTGATAGGCTTCTAGAAAAGCCTCGCAAGACCCGTAGTCTTCAACGGTCCGACCGTCGTCTTCGAGGACGCAACGAATTTCTTCGCGTAAATATCGGTCGTCGTCAACGACGTACACAACAGACGAAATCTCTCTCACCGATTCAATTCCCGACGCCAAATTCTGCGGTAAAGTGGCAAGGCGAGAATCAGCTATAAGACCTTCGATCGCCTTGACGAGATCACCAACCTTCACCGGCTTGTTCAGGGGGAGACATTTGCCCTGGCCAATATCGCGAAGCGTCTCCAGCGATATGTCACCGGTCAAGATGATCGCTGGAACCTCCCAACGGGCGATCTTGCGAATGCTGGCAACAACCTGGAGCCCATTCATGCCGCCGGGCAGGTTGTAGTCGGCCAGGATGAGGTTGGGTTGAATGACGTGCTGTAACACGAACTCCAAACCCTCGACACCGTCGGATGCAGTCCCTGCGTCATAACCCTCTGCCCGGAGTATCGATCCGATCAGGCCTCGTACCTCAGGGTCGTCCTCAATCACGAGTATCGAGCCGTTGTGCGCATTTGGCTCGGGCCGTGAAGCTTCGTCTATGCGCTCATCTTCGCGCTTCGGAGGACCACTCGTTTCGAGCGATCCAAGCATGACTTCGATCGAGAAAACAGAGCCCTTGCCAGGCTGCGAGCGCACCGAGATTCGATCGCCGAGAAGATCAGCCAGCCGGTTCGCTATTGACAAGCCGAGACCCAGGCCTCGGCTGCGTTCGCGCGCCGAATTATCGAGTTGATGATACTCGTCGAATATTGCTTCTAGTTCATCGTTCGGAATGCCAATTCCCGTGTCCCAGATTTCAATGCGCAGCATATCGCCACGCCGACGACAACCTAACAGCACTTTCCCACGCCTGGTGTACTTGAGTGCATTGGACAGCAGGTTACGAAGGACCTGAATGAGCAGGTGCGGATCGCTTCGCACCAGAAGCCTGCATGGGGCCACCCGGAACTTGATCTCGGATGGAAGCGCATGATCGTGAAACTCGTCTTTTAGTTGGCTAAGAAGATCGCCAATCGGGAAACTGATCAGTTCCGCGTGGACGGTGCCGGCTTCAATCTGATTAATGTCCAGCAGCGCATCTAACATGCCAGACATCGAACTCAATATGTGGTCGAGACGTTCGACCATTTCCCGGGCAGATTCATTCTCTACTTTCTTTGCGAGTGATCCTTGAAGCAAAACAAGCGCCTGAAGCGGTTGCCGCAGATCATGGCTCGCCGCAGCCAGAAAACGCGACTTCGCGGCATTCGCCCGATCGGCAATCTGTTTTGCTTCCCTCAGCGAATTTCTGACTAACTTGCGTTCGGTAGTGTCCGTAAACGTAATGACTACGCCCCCCACTCGGTTGTCCTCCGTTCGATACGGCAAGATTCGACGAACAAACCAGATACCGGTTTGCGCCTGTATCTCTCGCTCGGAGGGGACAGACGTGCGTAGTACCGTGCGTGTGTCGGCAAGAAGATCGTCATCCGTAGCCAGCGAACTGAGATCCTTTAATGGTCGACCTATGTCCCCAGGAAGGACGTTAAACAGTGATCGGGTCGCCGGTGTGAAAAACCGGATATTCAGTTGCGTATCGAGAAACAGCGTCGCCACTTCAGTGCTGTACAAGACATTCTGGAGATCGTTAGACGTCGTGCGCTGCCGTTCCAGCGTCTCTTGTAGCTGGCTGTTGAGGGCCGTCAGCTCCTCGTTCAGCGCTTGCAATTCCTCTTTTGATGTCAGCAACTCTTCGTTGGTCGATTGGTATTCTTCGTTAACCGACAACGCCTCCTCGTTGACCACCTTATGGTCCTCGCTGATTATCTCGAGGCTTCGAATCGCGCTCGCGAGCTCCGCTTTCGTCGCCTCAAGCTCGCTCTCAGGATCTGCAACCCGAGGCACGTCCTCGGGCGTGATGGCAATGGACTTCCTTTTCTGATGACCATGATGTGGGTCGTCAACAAAGGAAACCAGGAACATTTCCTCTCCATCGTTCGAGACAGGCTGGACGTCCAGCTTAAAACCCACCACGTTGCCGTTTTGCACCGTCGTGCCTCCCGCCACCACGACACGCCCATTTCCCTGTCTCGCACGCTGGATGGCGAGCCTGAGCCTGCTGCGCACATCCTGCGAGGCCATTGCCAGGATGTCCTGAGTGGGAGGACCTGACGCGACATGCAGATACCGGTCGGTGGGTCCGACGGAATAGATGCACTCATGATCCCTGCTGATCAGGACGGTGGCAGGCGCATGCGACTGTATGACCAACCGCCTGCACAGCTCTGCCATGGCGGACTGGCGGGAGACGGCGTGTCCTTGCTCTTGCCGGGAGGCAATACGGACTGCGTTAGTCGAGTTCATCGAAAAGCCGACGTCGTGCGACCTGCCGTGACCGGTATGCCGATAAATGCGCTCTGACTTTGAAAGAATCTCGAAGCGGCCGTCAGGCTTTCCGACAGTCTCAGCACTTCCGAGCAGAAGAATGCCGGCGTCGCGTAATGCGAAGTGGAAAAGGGACACGACCTTTGTCTGTGCTTCGGGATTCAGATAAATGAGCAGATTGCGGCACAAGACCATGTCAAGCCGGGAAAATGGAGGGTCCACAAGCACATCATGGGCAGTGAACACCACCATCGACCGCAGATCGGGCAATACCCTATAGTTGCTCCCTTCCCTGACGAAGAAAGTGGCCAGTCGAATGGGTGAGACATCGGCCTCAATGGTCACCGGATACAGCCCTTCGCGAGCCTTCGCAAGCGTAACCAGATCGGCATCCGAGGCAAAGACCCGCAGTTTGATGCTTCGCCTCGAGGCCTCGATCTCCTCGAGAAAAAGCATGGCAAGCGAATAGGTTTCCTCTCCGGTGCTGCACCCTGCGATCCAGATGCGGATGTCCTGACCTGGCGCATGGTTGCGGACAAGCTCGGGCACAACGGTGCTCGCCAGCAAATCAAAAACCTTCGGATCGCGAAAAAATTGCGTGACGTTAATCAGGATGTCTTTGGCGAGAAGTTCCAGTTCGGCAGGGTCGTTAGCGAGAACCTCAATGTAGCCCGCCATGTCGCGCGTCTCGACTGCCGCCATCGCCCGGCGGCGCTCGATTCGACGCTCCAGCGTGCCGCGCTTGTAAAGCGTGAAATCGTGATCGGTTCTCGTGCGTAACAACTCGATAATCGTGGCCAACCAGGCCGGCTCGGCGCCCAGGCCTGAATCTCCGTCATTCAGACCCCGGTTTGGAATTCGGCGCCAGTATTCCAAAAGCGCTGCCGGAATTTTTGCTAGCGGCAGCACCCAGTCCACTGCGCCAGTGGCAATCGCGCTCAGTGGCATTCCGTCAGATCCCGCTTCGTGCGGATCCTGGGCAATGATAATTCCGCCTTGCTCCTTGATCGCCTTCAAACCGAGACTGCCATCCGCGCCGGTTCCCGACAGGACCACACACGCAGCCCGTGGGCCGTACTCTTTCGCGAGTGAATGCAGCAGGAAGTCAAAGGGCAGCCGAGCGCCGTGACGCGCTTGTGGAAGGGAACTGCGTAACACTCCGTCGGCAACGGATAAATAGGTACCCGGGGCAATAATGTAAAGGTGCTCCCGCTCAATCAACATACCGTCTGCCGCTTGCACGACGGTCATCCGTGTATGACCGGCAAGCAAACTTACCAGCGAGCTTTCATGAGCCGGATCGAGGTGCTGAACGAAGATCCATGCTGCGGCTGTTGTCGGCGGCAACCCTTCGACCAGTCTACGGCATGCGTCGAGCCCACCTGCCGAAGCGCCGACGCCAACAAAAAAAAGATCACTCTCTCTAGCAGGAGGTCCAATTTCAGGCATTAGTTTTCGCCTCGACCTCGGTCGCGAGAGGCTAGCCTGACGGATGACACTTGCAGGCATTTTTGAGTTTCCGGAGAGTTACTTCGAAGCGGGAATCGATCTTTATCCTACATCACTTATCGGCCGAATCACATTGGTAAGTGGTATTCATCCTCCACCTAAGGAAATTGGGTGGTTCGTCATCTTGCATAAGCCCATACGAAAACAATGGACTCGTTACGTATCTATTACGCATTCCTGTCTTAATTATTTCCGAGTCGTTTTCTTTTCTTCTCTACGACTGTCAGCATATTCTGTTCCCGAGTGCGCTCTATCCCGTATTGCGATGGTAAGAGTTGGCTCAAGAAATTCAGCAGTTGGCTTAAGAGAGGGGACGACGGCTCTCGGAATGGCGCGCGGCACCGGTAGCGCGATCAAGAGACCTTGGCTAATCTGCCGGCTGACTCGCAGGCCCTTGGCGTGATTTCCAATGTTCCTAAATCCGCTAGCTAAAATTCAGACGGTTATGCATCTGCGCAGCCGCTCACAGGATCGCACAGTCTGAAAGCCACAATCCCGTGTATCTAATGAGTAGTTTCCGACCCTGTCAGCCTGTGATGTTGAGGCTTAAGCTTGCTTCAGCACGGCTGTTTAGGCCCGGTTCTGAAACCGTTCGCTACCGGACGGACGATAGGCTCCAGACCGAAATGAAGGACAACAAATTCGATCAGGGCGGCGGCACGAGCTGTTTATCTGCCTCATCGCTTACCGCTCCTTTCTAGCGTGCCAATTTCAATTCGCGAAGGTCTCAGACATGGCAGTCCCCTACCATCAGTTATTTCATTTTCTTCTGTACAGTCCGGTCTTCGTGGAGGCTCCTCATAGCAATGAGGCCCGCCTGATGCAGGGGTTGCTTGACGCACTGTCCGGCTACGACTATCGCACCGATATCTGCCCCACCCTCGGCGGCACGAAAGTTGCCGCTGAGAGCGACATGGCAATTGGCTGTTTCCTGCTCGCAATTGACGGCCCTAACGAGCCCGAGGTTCAGGATTTGGTCAAAACCATTCGCCAAGGCCGCGGCCTGGACACACCAATTTACCTTGTCAGTGAATTGAATGGCATCGAAGCGCTATCCCTTGAACCGCTTGGTGAGGTCTCTGGCTACATCTATCTCGATAACGAAACGCCCGGCTTTACGGCGAAGCAGGTGATCTTTGCTCTTGAGCACTATGCCGCCAGCCTCAAGCCGCCGTTCTTCGGCGCCCTCATGGACTATGACTACGAGGGCAACCAGATGTGGACCTGCCCGGGACATCAGGGCGGCACGTTCTACCGCCGCAGTCCCGCGGGTCGGTTGTTTGTCGAGCATATGGGCGATGCAATTTTTCGCAACGACATCGACAATTCGGTGCCCGAACTCGGCGATCTGCTAACCCATGTGGGGCCAGCACTGGCAGCAGAGAAGGAAGCGGCTAAGGTGTTCGGCGCGGAGCGCACCTATTTCATCCTGAACGGAACGTCCACGTCAAACAAGGTGGTTACAGCGGCACTGCTCAAGCGCGGCGACCTCGTCCTTTTCGACCGCAACAACCACAAGTCCAACCACCACGGAGCCCTTCTGCTAGCAGGGGCGATCCCGATCTACGTCGAGACAGACCGAAATCCCCAGGGCCTGATTGGGCCGATCGA
>NZ_MTHB01000130.1 GCF_002220365.1 Caballeronia sordidicola
GCAATTCTCATCGTCCAACCGCATCTCGCGATCAACGCCTGGGTTCATCGGCACGGCAATCAAGTTCGTCTTGGCCTGCGAGCCGCTCACTTCGAGCATGCGACGGCGGCTCCTGTAAAATCCAGACTGATTCACCCCTTCCGCTTTGCACCATGCCAGCACGCTCAGACCAGAGTTCTTCTGGTCCTCAAATCGCTTGGCCCACACCTGTCTGCGCTCATCGTATCGATTTGCCATCTGCCGACTCCTTCATTAACGAAGCCGTCATTGTTCAACTCGAAAACTTCAACTTCAACGTGTGCTTAAACTAGCGCTTACTACATCTGGACGGACGAGGGTTGGCTGTTTCTGACCGTCATTCTCGACCTGTTCAGCCGTCAGGTGGTGGGCTGGTCGATGCAGCCGCACATGCGCACGGAGCTGGTGTCTGATGCGCTGCGTATGGCGTGGTTTCGCCGCCGTCCGCAAGCGGGCCTGATCCTCCACAGTGACCGTGGCAGCCAGTATTGCAGTCATGACTTCCAGGACCTGCTCAAGGGCTACGGCATGCGCAGTTCGATGAGCCGTCGAGGCAATTGCTGGGACAACGCGCCGACCGAGAGCCTGTGGGGATCGCTCAAGCGTGCACGCATCCTCGGCCAGCGCTTTGCAACGCGTCGCGAAGCGATGGACGAGGTAATCGACTGGTTGAGCTTCTACAATCATTCGCGCTTGCACTCGACGTTGGGCTACGTCAGCCCGATGCAATTCGAGCGGGACTGGTACGCCGCCCAGAACCAACGGGTGGCATAATCTCGCTCAGTTAAGGGATCCGAAATTCGCGGGCAACGTCAGAATATCTTGCAAAGGAATAGAGAATGAAATCTTCAACAGACGGCCTCGCCAAATCGAAAACGGATGGCGACACAGGTACCGAACCGCTCTCCAAAAATTTGTACGACTGGCCTTGGGCAGTTATCGCGTCGGTGCTCGGACTTACTATGGCGGGGGTCGCCTATTCACTTGGCGATGCATATCACAACGCTGGTGCGCGACAATTGGGAAGTCCGCTTTTGCGACAACTATGATGGCCGGTGGTGAGGTGTCGAAGGCGGCGTAGCCGCCGTAGACGACGAACCACCGGCAGCGCTGATTCGGCGGGGAATAGGATGGTCGACTGCAGCTAAAGAGCAGTTCGCCAATGTCTGGAACCCACATCACCGATCGACAGGTTCATCTCTACATGACCAAGCGCAAAGACCACACACAGGAAGTTGCCGCCGCGAAAGCAGGTATGAGCGTGCGTACGGCTCGCCGCGTACCCGGTTTGAATCGAGCCGCCATCCATGACCTCGCCACAGGCCGATTCATCGACGAGAAAGTTGCGGTTCTGATCGCCGGCCCCTGTGGGACTGGCAAGAGTCATCTCGCACACGCGCTGGGACACGCAGCTGCGCGGCAAGGACACGATGTCTTGTTCTCTACGCAAAGCCATTTGCTAGCAAGTCTACGCAGCGCGGCGGCTGTGGGCACCTACGACCGCCGTTTCCAGTATCTCGCCAAGCTTCCACTTCTGATCATTGACGACTTCGGACTCAAGCCACTGCGTTCGCCGGACGATGAAGACTTCCACGACCTGATCGCCGAGCGTTATGAGCGGGCGGCCACGATCTTGACTTCAAATCTGTTACGCGGTGCACCGCGTAACAGATTTAATGCAGGGTATATTTTTATGCGGGGCCCCTTTCGCAGAGGCCCTCCTGTGCTTCAGGTCTGATGCCTTCTTCTCTGCATAATAGTTGAAGGCGTTCCTGGATGGGGCAAGCTGGTCGATCAGCGTGACCAGCTCCAACAACATGCCCAGATCGAAGCAGCACACGGACGCGATGGCGTCGTCGTGGACAGTCGGTGTGCCCCAGTCGGTCCATTCGCGCGCAATGCTAAAGCTGCCGCGTTCTGTATCGCGCAGAAGCAATGTCTCGGTGCCTGCGACGCGGCGCTCCTTCAGAACGGGAAAGCGTTGGCCCCTGAGGGGATGGAACGGGTGACGAATCTCAGCCCATCCCAAATGCTCGCTGAGCACTTGTGCAGTTCGCGCTGACCGTCCCGACCGTGTCGGATCGCATCGCGCAGATGGTGGTACGGCGATATCTCGAGCCGATTCTGGAGCCTGTGTTCCATGACGATTCGTATGGTTATCGGCCGCGCCGCTCAGCGCATCAGGCCCTTACAGTCGAGCGTCAGCGTTGCTGGCGCTCAGACTGGGTGCTTGATCTCGATATTAAGGGCTTCTTCGATAATATCGACCATCAACTTCTGATGCGCGCGCTTCGTCGACATACGAACTGCAAGTGGGTGCTGCTATACATCGAGAGATGGCTGGACGCACCGGTTTGTATGCCCGATGGCGCTCTGGTATCGCGGGATCGAGGAGAGGTGGCCCCGGAAATCTGGACAGTCGGTTAGGTGGAATCGGTGGGTTCTGAGATAGGCATAATGCCTACAAAGGAAACCAGACGATGACGAAGAGAACCCGGCGCACGCACTCAGCGGCGTTCAAGGCGAAGGTGGCACTGGCAGCAGTACGTGGCGAGCGCACACTGGCAGAATTGGCGCAGCAGTTTGAGGTTCATCCGAACCAGATCACGGAATGGAAGCGGCAGTTGCAAGAACGAGCGGCTGATGTGTTCGGCGGGGCGGGCGCGCCCGTCAATGAGCCGCCGATAGACCTGAAGACGCTGCACGCGAAGATCGGCCAACTGGCGCTGGAGAATGATTTTTTGTCCGGCGCGCTCGGCAAGGCAGGCTTGCTGAGCGCAAAGAAATGATTGATCGTGCCCACCCCCTGCCGGTTGCCCGGCAGGTCAAGCTGGTCGGCATTAGCCGATCCAGTGCGTACTACGCGCCGAGCCCGGTCAGTGTCGCGGATCTGGCGCTCATGCGCCGGATCGACGAGTTGCACCTGGAGCATCCGTTTGCCGGCGCGCGCATGTTAATGCGCTTGCTCAAGAGAGAGGGCATCGCGATTGGACGCAAGCACGTCGGCACGTTGATGCGCAAAATGGGCATCGAGGCGCTGTATCGCAAGCCGAACTTGAGCCGCAAACATCTGGCTCACAAGATTTGGCCGTACCTGCTGCGCGATCGGAAGATCGAGCGCAGCAACCAGGTGTACGCATTGGACACGACATACGTGCCCATGGCACACGGCTTCGTCTACCTCACTGCCGTGATCGATTGGGCCAGCCGCCGTGTTTTAGCGCACCGCGTCGCGATCACGATGGAAGCTGAGCATGCGGTGGCAGCGCTCGAAGAAGCATTCGCGAAATATGGATTGCCTGAGATCGTCAATACAGATCAAGGCAGCCAATTCACCAGTACAGACTTCACCGACGCGGTCCTCTCGCGCGGAATCGCTTTGTCGATGGATGGCAAGGGAAGCTGGCGGGACAACGTTTTTATCGAACGGCTGTGGCGCAGCGTGAAGTACGAAGAGGTGTATTTGAAGGCTTATGAATCTGTCGCTCACGCAAGGAAGTCGATCGACCATTACCTGACGTGGTACAACCAGCAAAGGCCTCATTCAAGTCTGTCGGACAAGACTCCGGACGAAGCTTACTTCGCGATGCTGCCCGCGATAAAAACGGCAGCGTGACCGCCCAGCGTTCCACTTAAAAATCGAAAAAAATGTCCGAACGAACGGGGCCACCTCT
>NZ_MTHB01000185.1 GCF_002220365.1 Caballeronia sordidicola
CGCCGATCCGTCGTTCCTGCGCTTGCTCGGCGTGGAGTTGTGGCTCTCGTTCCTGTACGGCAGCTATAACGGTGCGATGGTCGTGGCGCTGACTGAAGTCATGCCGGTTGAAGTGCGGACGACGGGTTTTTCGCTGGCGTATAGCCTGGCGACGACTATCGGCGGGTTCACGCCTGCCATCTCCACGTACCTGATTCACGTAACCGGCAACAAGGCGGCACCGGGCGCATGGATGGCTGTTGCCGCAGTTTGCGGATTGATCGCGACGCTCGTGCTGTATCGATCCACGGAAGCGCGGAGTCAATACAAGACGGCGTGATATTTGCGGCCTTGGAATCAAAAAATCCCTCGAAAACAGCGAGGGATTTTTGTTGGTGCGTTCAACGCTTCTGAACCCGTTCTATGAAGCGCTTATCTCGCTTGCCACGCGTGCGACCACATCGTCCCATGCGCCGGGTTTCGGTTGCCGGAACAAGCGTGCTTTCGGGTACCACGGAGTCGACGCGGTATCGATACCCCAGCGCCAGTCCGCAGCGAACGGCAGCATCAGCCATAGCGGCTTTCCTAACGCGCCGCTCAGGTGAGCGACGGCGGTATCGACGGATACCACGCCGTCCAGCCGATCCACGATCGCGGCTGTATCCGCGAAATCTTCGAGCTTGCCTTCCAGCCGCTGGATGAAGCGGGCGCGCGGATGAGTATCCAGCAACGAGCGCTCTTCGTCGCTCAACGTGGGCTGCAAGACGATCCAGTCGATGCCTTCCAGCCTGAACAACGGTTCGAGCATGCCAAGCGGCGCCGAGCGTGTTTCGCCCGGCTGAATCCGCCCGGACCATGCAATGCCGAGCTTGCGTTTCGACTGACCGCCGAGCGAGCCGCGCCACTTCTTCCTGTACGCTGCCGGCACCACGAGATACGGCGTGCGCGCGGGCACCTTGTCCGCGTTCGATACACCCAGCGCCTGGGGCAAGCTCAACAACGGCGAGAAAGCGTCTGCATCGGCGAGCGGGGCCGCATTGGCCGGGTTTTTGGCTGAGCCATTGGCCGTGCTCTTCAGCGAGACGCCCGCCGCGTGCGCCGCCGGCTCAAGCAGTGCGACGAGTTCCGGCTGTACTTCGAGCACGATCTGTCCGACGAGCTTCGCCGCGAAGGGGACGAAACGAACGAACTGCAAGGTATCGCCGAAACCTTGTTCCGCGCGAATCTGCAGCGTCCGGCGCGGCAGCGGCTCGCCGTTCCACCTCGGCAGCGACGGCATCGTAATGCTGCCCGGCGTGCGCAGGCGCCATTCGTAGGCGGCCAGGCCGCGCGTGTAATCACCCAATGCCAGCAGCGTCAGCGCCCGGTTCAGATTTGCCGCGACGAGGCCGGGATCGAGCCGCAAGGCTTGATCGAACGCACGCAACGCGGGTTTGTGCGCACCGAGCGCCAAATGGGCGTTGCCGAGGCCAAGCCACGCAACGCCGTACTTCGGATCGAGCCCGACTGCACGCTCGAATTGCGGCAGCGCCGCTTCATGCGAGCCGATAGCCGCGAGTGCGTGGCCCAGGCCGAAGTGCGCCGGCGCAAATTGCGGTTGCATGCGCAGTACTTTCTGGAGCACCGGCACGGCCTCGTGCGGGTGGCCGGCGGCATCGAGGAGATTGCCCAGGTTGAAATGCGCCGCGACATAGTTCGGCTCGACCGCAACGGCGGCGCGGAATTGCTCGATCGCGCCGTGGGTGTCTCCAAGCGAATTGAGCGCCATGCCGAGATTGTTGTGCGCGCCTGCGTGGCCAGGACGGATCTGCAGCGCGCGGCTGAACGCCTTCGCGCCTTCTTCGTAACGACGCATGCCGAGCAGCGCATTGCCGAAGTTGTTCCAGGTCGCCGCGTCCAGCGGCTGCAGGCGCAGCGCTTTCTCGAAGGCATCGGCGGCGTCTTCGTGACGGCCCGCCGCCGCGTACGCATTGCCGAGGTTGTACTGCGCCAGCGAAAAACCGGGTTCCAGATGCAGTGCGTTGCGGAATCGCTCGATGGCGTCGTCAATCCGGCCCAGCGCCTTCAGCGCGTTGCCAAGATTGAGCTGCAGACCGGCATCGGCGGGGCGCAGGTCCACCGCGCGACGCACCAGTTCGGCTGCTTCCGCGTGCTGGCCTTGTTGGTGGCGCAGCACGCCGAGCAGATGAAGTGCGTCGACGTGGGAGGGCTCTGCGGCAAGCGCGGCTTGATAGTCGCGTTCCGCTTCGGTGAGGCGGCCATCGCGATGCGCCGCGAAGCCACGCGCAAAAACTGTATCCATTGAGGAAAATCAAATGCAAACGCCTCATTTTTACACACGTTCGTGGCCGATCCCGAATTTTGCGGATTTTTGCGTTGACGCGCCTGGATTCATGTCTGTAACATATGAACATCTGTTCAATTGTTGGCCGACCTATTTTGTCTTCTCCCTTTGTAGCAACCGATGAGCGCGTTGTTCCGCTCGCCGACCTGTTCCGTCTCCTGGGCGATCCCACACGCTTGCGCATTGTGCTGACGTGTGTCGACCGGCGCTGCGCGGTGGGGGCAATAGCGGAGTCGCTGGGATTGTCGGCTTCGCTCGTCAGTCATCACCTGCGCTTGCTGCGGGCGGCGCGGATCGTACGCGCCGAGCGTGAAGGCAAGCAGGTTTTCTATCTCGCCGCCGATAACCACATCAGCGCCATGTTGGCCGAATTGCTCGAACACGTTGCCGAGCCGCAAGCCGACTTCCGACCGGATAACGAATAAATGGAACCTCAATCGAAGCACCAGCACCGGCATGCCGACGCTCATGAGCATGGACACGATCACGATCAAGATCACAAGCATGAGCCGGGACACGCCCATCACCACGGCGCCGGCGGACACCATCACCATCACGCGCCGCAAGCGGGGCAGGGCCGCACCTTCGCGATCGCAGTCGGGCTGAACATGCTGATCGTGGTGGTACAAGCGGTGTACGGTTTTCTCGCCCATTCCACCGCGCTGCTGGCCGACGCCGGCCACAATCTCTCCGATGTCCTAGGCCTGCTGCTCGCCTGGGGCGCCATCTGGCTCGGCACGCGCAAACCGTCGGAGCGCTACACGTTCGGACTAGGCAGTTCGTCGATACTCGCGTCGCTTGCCAACGCCGCGCTACTGCTCTTTGCCTGCGGCGCGATCGTGCTCGAAGCTGTGCAGCGCCTGCTCAATCCGGCGCCCGTCGCGGGCCTGGACGTGTTTATCGTTGCAACGCTCGGTTTGGTCGTGAACGGTTTCTCGGCGTGGCTCTTCATGCGCGGCAGCAAGGAGGACCTCAACGTGCGCGGCGCTTTCCTGCACATGGCTGCCGACGCCGGCATCTCCGCGGCGGTTGCCGTCAGCGGCCTCGTGATCCTGTTCACCGGCGCGAGCTGGATCGATCCGGTGATGAGCATTATCGTGGTCGCCGTGATCGTGGTGGGCACGTGGGGCCTTGGCCGCGACGCGATGTGCCTCGCGATGGGCGCGGTCCCGCCCGGTGTGGACAAGTCGGGTATCGAACGATATCTGGCGGGTCTGCCGGGCGTGACCGACGTCCACGATCTCCACGTCTGGGCGCTGTCCACCACGGAGAACGCAATGACCGCGCATCTGGTGATGCCGGAAGGCCATCCCGGCGATGTGTTCGTGGACGGCATCGTGGCGGCCTTGCGCCGCGATCACGCGATGAACCATGCCACGCTGCAGGTGGAACGGGGCACGACGGAGCACCACTGCGCGCTGCACGAACGTTCGCCAGAACGGCCGCAGGCTCATGCGCACACGCATTGAGTGAGCGGTCGTTCGCGCGAGGCGACCGGCGTACACTTGGCACTGTGAAGTTTGAGGGAGAAGCGCATGCTCGCGCAGACGCCGAATCGACACAAAGTCCTCGACGTGCCGCCGGTTCTGATCGCCGGCGCCGGTCCAACGGGCCTCGCCGCCGCGATGAGCTTGTCGCGCGCCGGCATTCCGGTGCGTCTCATCGACAAAGCCCTGGAACCCTCGCCGTGGTCACGCGCCATTGGCATCCAGGCACGTACGCTTGAGCTTTTCGAGCAGCATCGGCTGGTTGAACCGTTTCTCGAACTCGGTCATCGGGCGCGTGTCGCGAATCTCTATTCGAATGGCCAGCGCCTCGCGCGGCTCGACTTCGATCCCTTGCAAACGCGGTATCCGTATCTGCTGTTCCTCGATCAATCCGTCACCGAACGCCTGATGACGGAGCACCTCGCGTCGTTCGGCGTACGCGTTGAACGCGGCGTGGAATTGATGCGTTTCCGGCAAGGATCGGCCGGGCTGGAGGCGGCCGTGCGGCATCTGAACGGCGCTGAGGAATCGATTCGCCCGTCCTACCTGATCGGAGCGGACGGCGCGCATAGTACGGTGCGGCATGGTTTAGACATCGAGTTCAGCGGCAAGACGTTCGAGCAAACCTTCCTGCTCGCCGATCTTCACGCCGACACTGAATGGCCCGACGACGAATTCCATATCTTCGCGTCCGGCGAGGGAATCGCGACCTTGTTTCCGATGAGCGACGGCCGCACGCGCCTGATCGCGGACAAGCGCGTGACGCCCGGCGCGGCACCCGGCGCGGCACCCGACCACGCGGCGGACAGTCCGGACAAAAGCGCGGCGCCGACGCTCGACGAATGTCGAGCGATTATCGAACGGCGTATTCATCATCGTGTGACGGCGACGAATCTTCAATGGTCGTCATATTTTCATCTGAACAACCGCATGGCCGACCGGCTGCGTTCGGGCCGCATTTTTCTCGCCGGCGATGCCGCGCATGTCCATAGTCCGGCCGGCGCGCAGGGTATGAACACGGGTATTCAGGAGGCGTTTAACCTCGGCTGGAAGATTGCACGGATGCTGGCCGGTGTCGCGCCGGATCGCTTGCTTGATACGTACCACGAAGAGCGTCATCCGATCGAGCGTGAAGTGCTGCGGCAATCGAGTTTCATGACGCAAATGGCCGCTGCGGAGCATGGGCCGATGAAGCTGATTCGCGATCACGTCATGCCGGCTTTGTCGGCGATCGGCCCGTTGCGCGATGCCGCTCGACGCACGGTCAGCGAGTTGTCGATTCAATACCGGCGCAGTCCGCTCACGCTGGATCGCTTGCTCGACGGCGGTCCGCGTGCGGGCGAGCGCGCGCCGGACGCGTGGGTGCATGTCATCGACGGCCCGCTTGGACGGGCGCCGGGCGTTGGGTGTCTCTTTGATCTCCACGATCCCGCGTGCTTCTCGTTGTTCTTGCTGGTGAAGCCGGCGCAGCAAGTTGACATCGCGCTGGCGCCGGCGACGCTTACCGTCGCGCATGCGATCCGCGACAAGGATCTGGACGAGCTGGCGGTATTGGTCGAAGAAGTGTTGCCGAATACGGTGCGCGTGTGGCGTATCACCGATAACGAAAGCGACAGCGCGAACTCGCTGACCGATGCCTACGGGCGCACGCGGCCGTGCTTTTATCTCGTGCGCCCGGATGGATATATTGCGGCGAGAGGAAGAGCGCCATCCGATACGCAAGCGCTGCTGCGTCATTGCGAAACCTGGTTCGGTTCGACGCAACCGCGGGGGGAGGGGTGAGGGGTTGAGGATTAACGTTGATTCAGAAGGCAAAAAAATGGACCACGCAGGGTGGTCCATCAGAAAAGCGTAGGCGCGACCTATGCAGTAGCCCCCGCCGGCGTCAACGCCACCCGATGTTTCGTCAGCGCTTCCAGCACAATTGGTACGAGCTCGGATGCAATCTCCGGATCGTCCAGTCCGTTAAGCAGCGCAATCCGCATGCGGGGCGCCCAGAACCGGTGAATGTGATCGGCTACGCCATCCACCGCTTCCGCACGGTCCGGCATCGAATCGAAGAATTCGCCGATCTGGTTCGCCATCTCGACCAGGCTGTTCACATCCATGTTTATTTCCCCGACGACGTCACTGCCGCCACTGTTGAATCACGCAACTCGAGAAACTCCAACTGCTGCGTATTGAAGCGCGAATAATCCTTCTGCCATTGCGACGGCTGTTCCACCGGCATGACTTGCACCGCCGTCACCTTGTACTCAGGACAATTCGTGGCCCAATCGGAGGAGTCGGTCGTGATCACGTTTGCGCCGGACTCCGGGAAGTGGAACGTCGTGTACACCACGCCCGGCTGCATCCGCTCAGTGATCTTCGCGCGCAGCACCGTCTGCCCGGCACGCGATTCAATCCCGACCCAATCGTCCGCCTTGATACCGCGGTCCTCGGCGTCATGCGGATGGATCTCCAGCCGATCCTCGTCATGCCAGCGGGAGTTCTCCGTGCGCCGCGTCTGCGCGCCCACGTTGTACTGCGACAGGATGCGGCCCGTCGTGAGCAGCAACGGGAATTTGCGCGTCACCTTCTCCGGCGTCGCGATGAACTTCGTGATAACGAAGCGGCCCTTGCCGCGCACGAATTCGTCGATGTGCATCGTCGGCGTGCCGTTCGGCGCCTGCGCGTTGCATGGCCACTGAATGCTGCCGAGTTCATCGAGACGCTTGTACGACACGCCGGTGAATGTCGGCGTGAGGCTCGCGATCTCGTCCATGATCTGCGACGGATGCGTGTAGTTCATTTCATAACCGAGCGCGCGGGCGAGCTTGATCGTCACTTCCCAGTCGGCCAGACCCGGCAGCGGCGGCATGACCTTGCGCACGCGCGAGATGCGGCGTTCGGCGTTGGTGAACGTGCCGTCTTTCTCGAGGAACGATGAACCCGGCAGGAACACATGTGCGTACTTGGCCGTCTCGTTCAGGAAGATGTCCTGCACGACGATGCATTCCATCGACGACAACGCCTTCGACACGTGTTGCGTATTCGGATCGGATTGAACAATGTCTTCACCTTGGCAATACAGACCAAGGAAGCTGCCGTGAACGGCGGCATCGAACATGTTGGGAATGCGCAGACCCGGTTCCGATTGCAGCTTCACGCTCCATGCTTCTTCGAACAGCGCGCGCACTGCCGCGTCGCTGATATGGCGATAACCCGGCAACTCATGCGGGAACGAACCCATGTCGCAGGAACCCTGCACATTGTTCTGACCACGCAGCGGATTCACGCCCACGCCTTCGCGGCCCACGTTGCCGGTGGCCATCGCGAGGTTCGCGATACCCATGACCGTCGTCGAGCCTTGCGCATGTTCCGTCACGCCCAGGCCGTAATAGATCGCACCGTTGCCGGCATTCGCATAGATGCGCGCGGCTTCGCGTACCGATTGCGCCGGCACGCCGGTGACGGCTTCCATTGCTTCGGGCGAGTTCTCTCCGAGCGTCACGAAGTCGCGCCATTGCTGGAACGCACGCGGCTCGCAGCGCTCGGCGACGAACTGTTCCTTCACCAGGCCTTCGGTCACGATCACGTGCGCAAATGCGTTGACCATGGCGACGTTCGTACCCGGCCGCAATGCCAGATGATGCGACGCCTTCACGTGCGGCGTATCCACGATATCGATACGACGCGGGTCCACCACGATCAGTTGCGCGCCTTCACGCACCCGGCGTTTCAGCCGCGACGCAAACACCGGGTGGCCGTCGGTCGGATTCGCGCCGATCACGACAATCACGTCTGCCTTCTCAACCGATGCGAAGGTCTGCGTTCCCGCCGATTCGCCCAACGTCGCCTTCAGGCCATAGCCGGTCGGCGAGTGACAAACACGGGCACAGGTATCGACATTGTTGTTGCCGAACGCCGCGCGCACGAGTTTCTGCACGAGGTAGGTTTCCTCGTTCGTGCATCTCGACGATGTAATTCCGCCAATCGAATCCACGCCATGCTTGTCCTGGATGCGACGGAATTCGCTGGCAGCGTAAGAAAGCGCTTCTTCCCAGCTCACTTCGCGCCACGGATCGGTGATCTTCGCGCGGATCATCGGCTTGGTGATACGGTCCTTGTGCGTGGCGTAACCCCATGCAAAACGGCCTTTCACGCAAGCGTGACCATCGTTGGCGTCGCCGTTCTTGTTCGGCACCATGCGCACGACTTCGCTGCCTTTCATCTCGGCCTTGAGCGAACAGCCCACGCCGCAATAGGCGCACGTCGTCACGACCGAATGCTCGGGCTGGCCGAGCATGATCACGGTCTTCTCCCGCAGTGTCGCGGTCGGGCAAGCCGCCACGCACGCACCGCACGACACGCACTCGGATTCCATGAACGGCTGGTTTTCACTCGCAGCCACGCGCGATTCGAAACCCCGTCCCGCGATGGTCAGCGCGAACGTGCCCTGCGTTTCTTCGCACGCGCGCACACAGCGATTGCAGACAATGCACTTGGACGCGTCGTACGTAAAATACGGATTCGATTCGTCCTTCTTGTCCTTAAGGTGATTCGCGCCTTCGTAGCCATAGCGGACTTCGCGCAAGCCGACCACGCCCGCCATATCCTGCAACTCGCAGTCGCCGTTGGCGGGGCAGGTGAGGCAGTCGAGCGGGTGATCGGAGATATACAACTCCATCACGTTCTTGCGCAGCGATTGCAGCTTGTTCGTCTGCGTCCGCACTTTCATCCCGGCTTCCACGGGCGTGGTGCACGACGCCGGATAGCCGCGCTTGCCTTCGATTTCAACCAGGCACAGACGGCACGAACCAAATGGCTCAAGCGAATCCGTCGCGCAAAGTTTAGGAACGTTGACGCCGGCTTCGATCGCCGCGCGCATGACTGACGTTCCGGCAGGCACGGTCACCGCCGTACCGTCGATGTCGAGCGTGACGTCAATATCCGCATGGCGCAGCGGCGTGCCGTAGTCGGTATCGTCGAAGGGATCGCGCAGTTTCGTCTTGCACGCGCAATTGCCGGAACCGCAGGATGAGTTGGACATGGTTGTGTTCCTTCTTTTAAGCCGCTTTCTGCGACGGCTTTTTGGAAAGACCGAAGTCTTCAGGGAAATGGTCGAGTGCAGACAGCACCGGATAGGGCGTCATGCCGCCCATCGCGCAGAGTGAGCCGGACACCATTGTGTCGCAGAGATCGCGCAGCAGTGTGACCTGTTTCGGCGAGGTGTCGCCAGCACGAATCTTCGCGATGACTTCAACACCGCGCGTGGATCCAATGCGGCACGGCGTGCACTTACCGCAAGATTCGACGGCGCAGAAGTGCATTGCGTATTGCGCGAGACCGGCGAGGTTCGAGGTGTCGTCATGAATCACGATACCGCCGTGCCCGACTACGGCGCCGACCGCTGCGTAGGCTTCGTAGTCCATGGGAATATCCCATTGGCTTTCGGGCAGATACGTTCCGAGCGGACCACCGACTTGCGCGGCGCGCGCCGGCCGGCCGCTGGCAGTGCCGCCGCCGTATTCATAGATCAATTCACGCAAGGTCACGCCAAACGCCAGTTCCACGAGGCCGCCTTGCTTCACGTTGCCAGCGATCTGGAACGGCAGCGTACCGCGCGAGCGGCCCATGCCGAAGTCGCGATAAAACGCCGCGCCCTTGGCGAAGATGATGGGAACGGTGGCCAACGTAATGACGTTGTTGATCACGGTCGGCTGGCCGAACAAGCCGACCAAAGCAGGCACCGGCGGCTTCGCACGAACCACGCCACGTTTGCCTTCCAGCGATTCCAGCAACGCAGTTTCTTCACCGCAGACATATGAACCGGCGCCTTTGGCCACTTCCAGTTCGAAGGTCTTGTCGCTGCCGAGTACGCTTGCGCCGAGCCAGCCGGCATCGCGGGCTTTGTCGATGGCACGATTTAGCGTCGCAATCGCATGCGGATATTCGCTGCGCACGTAGATATAACCCTTCGTCGCGCGGGTCACGATCCCCGCGATGATCATCCCTTCGATCAGCATGTACGGATCGCTTTCCATGACCAGCCGGTCCGAGAACGTGCCGGAATCGCCTTCGTCGGCGTTGCAGACGATGTACTTCTGCGGCGCCAGTGCGGCCCGCACCGTGCGCCATTTGATACCCGCCGGGAACGCTGCACCGCCGCGTCCTCGCAGGCCCGATTCGAGCAGCGCTTCGCAGGCGGCGTCGCCATCGGTTTCAAGCGCTTTGCGCAAACCGTCGAGGCCGCCATGCTTCACGTAGTCATCGGTGGAAAGCGGGTCCGTGATGCCGATGCGTGCAAACGTCAGGCGTTGTTGTTTCGCGAGCCACGGCAAGGTGTCGACCACGCCGACACGCTTTTCATGCGCGCCGCCGTTTGCCAGGTCGGCATCGAAGAGCGCGGCGATATCGTCTTCATCCACATTCGAATAGCCGATGCGACCTTCTGCCGTCTCCACTTCGACCAGCGGTTCGAGCCACAGCATGCCGCGCGAGCCGTTGCGCACGACTTCAACTTCGACACCGCGTTTCTGAGCTTCAGCCGCAACTGCCAGCGCGACACGATCGGCGCCGAGCGCCAGTGCCGACGAATCGCAAGGGACGTAAATGCGCGTCATACCAGGTCCTCCGCGCCTGCGCGCGCCGCTTCATACAACCGCTCGAACTTCTGCGGCGTGACGCGGGCATGCAGCTCGCCGTTGATCGTCATGGCCGGAGACAGCGCGCATTGCCCGAGGCAATACACGGTCTCAAGCTCGGTATCCACCTGATGACCGGAATCAAACTTGCACCCCGTATGCCCTTCGACATGCGTCGCGAGCGCTTCCGTTCCCATGCTCCGGCAGGCCTCGGCACGACACAACTGCACGGTCACGCGCGCAGGCGGCTCGGAGCGGAAATGGTGGTAATAGGTGATCACGCCGTGCACTTCCGCGCGCGATAGCGACATGGCCTGAGCGAGCGGGGCGATGAGATCGGCGGGAATGTAACCGGCTTCGTCTTGAATGGCGTGCAGCACGGCGAGCAACGAGGCGCCCTTCTTCAGGTGGCGCGCGACGCGCTCATCGGGCGTGCCGGCCGGCTGATTCTGTTGGTTATGAGGCATCTGGACCATGTGGGGAGTCTCCATTGCTCGGTATATGTTTTATAAATGCATATATCGGTCTTATAATTTGCTGCACCGAGCCCGTGATATGCAAGATACGAGGCTAATCGGTCGATGGCAATAGGAACTAGGACTACATATGATCGATGTCGAATGCCGTACGGAGCTCGTCCTGCGCGACGCCACGGGCCGCGAAGCCAGTCTCAGCGCGGCCGTGCCGCTTCTGCTGCTGGTTTCGCAGACCGGCAGCATCGCGCAGGCCGCGTCGGCTAAGGGTTTGTCCTATCGGCACGCGTGGGGCCTTTTGCGCGACATAGAGACGCGTTTGGGCGGCGCGCTCATTACAAAGTCGCGTGGCCGCGGGTCGGTGCTGTCGGAGCTCGGCGAAGCAGTGCTGCGGGCGCAGCGGTTGTCCAACGAGCGGCTCGACGGGCCGCTTCAGGCGTTGGCGAGCGAAGTGGCTGGCGAACTGAACCGGCGGCTGTCGCGCGCGGTGAGTGAGATACGGATTCACGCTTCGCACGGGTACGCCGTTGCGGCGCTGGTGGGCGCGCTGGCCACGAAGCAGATCCCCGCCGACATCAAGTACCGCGAGAGCGCCGAGGCCGTCAGCGCGCTCGCTCGTGGCGAGTGTGAGCTGGCGGGTTTCCACTTGCCGATCGGCGAATTCCGCGCGAGTTGCGCCGAGATCTACCGGCCCTGGCTCGACGCGGGGCGGCATCGGCTGATTCATCTGACGCGGCGCACACAGGGCCTGTTTCTGCCGAAGGGCAATCCCAAAGGCATACGCGGCTTGCACGATCTCGCCCGCGACGACATCCGCTTCGTCAACCGCCAGCCCGGATCGGGCACGCGCATGTTGCTGGATCTGGCACTGCGCAAGATAGGCGTCGATCCCGCGAGCATCAACGGCTACGCCACCGCCGAACTGACGCATTCGGCCATTGCTGCGTTCGTCGCGAGCGGCATGGCCGATCTTGGTTTCGGTGTGCAGCCGGCCGCGCAGCAGTTTGCGCTGGACTTCATCCCGGTGATCGAAGAGGACTACTTGTTCGCGTGCGACCGCGACAAACTCAACGACGCGGGACTCAGCGGCCTGCTGGAGGTGCTGCGCAGCGACGCGTTCCGTGACAGCGTGGCGCATCTGGAGGGCTACGACCCGGCTTTTTGCGGGCAACTGCTTGAGCTTGAGGCGGCGTTGAGCGGAGCGACTGGAAACGCGCGGTAACCAATTAGACCCGGCCTGTCCGGCCGATCTGGAGCCTTACGTTTAGAATTACGTTAACCTGATGGTTGGCGAGCCAGGCTGGTGGTGTTGCGTGCGACGTTGTGTCGCTGCTCGGCACGCCGGAGATGCCACTGACCAAACGTTCAACCAACGACCGTTTTACTCACCGTTATTGCTGCCATGAAATTGCTCTTAAGCATTGCCGCGTTGATCGCGTTCGTTGTTAGCGCCGTTGCCTTTGTGCCCGTCGTTTTTGCCCAGAATTCCCCCGGCGTTCCCGGTGGCATATTGCAGGACCAGTTTCGCCTGAAAGAGCACCCGCAGTTGCAGTTTGCTGCTTCCGCGCCGTCGGACAAATATCAGAACGGCGTAACGGCGAAGCGCAAGCGCGGCGATCTGGGCGATCCGAACGGCTGTAACTTGCAATGCCCGCAGGATCAATAAGCCGGTCGGACTGCTGACAACGCAGTCCCGGTTCGCAGTCGGCGGCTGGTAGAGAAGCCGCTGGATTGCCGTGTGCCTTTGGGTTAAAACCGTCACGCCGCCGCAGCCCGATATAGCCGTCTGACAAGCCGGCTTGCTTCTACGGCTTGCTTCTACGGCTTGCTTCTACGACTTGCTTCTACGACTTGCTTCTACGGATCATTTCTGCGGCTTAGTTCTGCCCAACAGCGTTAACCCTGCCTTTTTGCCTCGACTTTCTGCCACGCCCACATCTTTTAAACGCGTTCCTCAACCCTACGTTTGTTGCCACTCATTACCGACTGATTAATACTACCTGATGGCGGTGTTCGCTAGATGCGCTCGGGTATCTTGATGATGCGTGCATTGAGCGGAGTTCGATGACAGACGCAGTCATCATTCATTAAAACAATCAAGCGAGCCGACCGACGTCCGCGCCAGAGAAGCGTGGGCGAGGAGATGCGGATAAGCGCTCATCCGTATGACGGCATGGCCGCAATGGGACATTCGAGTCGCCGAGGGGAAGACAACAAATGAGAATTCTTCAGGTCATTCTGGCACCCCGATTATCTGGTGCAGAGGTGCTTGCCAAGGGTGTGGCCATTGGACATCAGAGGGGCGGTAACGACGTTTGCATTACTTCGCTGATGCCCGAGCACGACGATTTCCAGCATATCAGCGCCGAGTTGCGGGCGAACAATGTCGAATGTTTTTTCCCGCAGCGCTCGCTTGGCAAACTAGGGCGGTTGCTGTTCCTGCATCGCGCTATTCGACGGTTCAAACCCGACATCATTTTTGCGCACGCCACGATTCCGGCCTTGTACGTGCGCGCGTTGCCTACGCGCGTGCCGATCGTATGGGTCATGCATTCCGGCGCCAACGACTTCGCGAACAACGCGCTGCTATTTGCCGAACGTTTGCTGTCGGGACGGGCGAAGGCGGTGATTGGCGTGTCGCAGAAGAATATCGACGATTACGTAAAGGAAGTTGGTTCGCATCCCGCCATGATCGTGGTGCCGAACGGCGTTGATATTTCGCGTTTCGAGCAAGCGAGCGAGCCGTTGCCATCGACCGGTTTCAGGCAGATCGTTCAGATCGGCCGGTATATCCCCGAGAAAAATCAGTTGCAGACGGTGCAGGCATTTGCGCGCGTTGCCGCCGCCGAACCCGATGTGCGTTTGCTGCTGTGCGGCGTGGTTGAAAACCTTGAGTATCACGCGGCCATCCTGAAACTTGTGGACGACTTGGCATTGAACGATCGTGTGAAGGTGATCGGGCCTCAATCGAATGTGGCGGAGATTTTGCGCGGGTCGCACGCGTTCGCCATGCCGTCGAGTTTCGAGGCGCATAGCATCGGATTCCTGGAGGCGCTGGCGTCGGGAATTCCTGTCGTGGGCAATGCGATTCCCTCGTTCGCGTTCGCCAGTGATTTCCCGGGCGTTGAACTGCTCGATACCAGCGACGCCGATGCCTACGGCCGCGCGTTGCTCGATGCGCTGTCTCAGCCTAGGGCCACGCGGCCGCTTGGTGGCCTGACGTTGCAGAGTACGGCCGACCGGTATCTGGCAATCGCCTGCGATGTGCTCAACCCGCGGGTGAGGCTAAGTTGATTTAGTTGAATCGGATCGATTCGATGTGAAACGCGTCGCCGGATTTTCGGCGGCGCGTTTTCGCATTTGGGGGTGGGGCGTTCTGCAGCGGACCTGGCGATACCCGCTCACATGCGGCGGCGCTGGATCGAATCACTTCATGGCTCGGGAGCGATCGGTGTCAATTTTTGTCTGCCGAACGGCGAAGAGGGGATGCGAGTGTAGGTTTTCGTTGATCGCTTAGCAAACCCCATCGTTGGATTCGGGTTCGAGCATGAATCCATCGGCAGCCGACGGGCAACCCTGGCGACCATGTAAGGCGCTTTCCGGTGAACGCAGCCCGGATTTCTCGACACTGCTCAAGGGTTTGCGTGCCCTCGGTATCCGGATGGATCCTGAGGCGCCCTGACGGCGACAGCCCAGTTCTCGTCTCCCTCGCGAAGATCAACAAACAGATCAACAAACAAAAACCCCCGCGCAGCTCAAGCTGCGCGGGGGTTTTTGGTCAAACTCTAGTGATACCAGAAGGCTATTTGGTGGAGGCGGCGGGAATCGAACCCGCGTCCAGTAGCGCTCTACGACCAGTTCTACATACTTAGTTCTATCATTTAATTTAACCTGGCGACGCGGACGAACACGCTTCGCTTCGGCGATTCACTAAATTTTCGACCCGGATGTCATGACGCCACCAAGGCTTATCTGACGTATATGACCTCTCGCGGTATTGCTACCGGTCTTGCGACTCTAGTCCGTCAGTAAACTAGGGAGAGGCAGGCGGCCCTTAGGCTGCCAGTGCGAACGTTTCGTCGTTTGCAGTTACGTTTTTCCCATTGATTTACGAGGTGACGGGTCCTCGGTATGCCCTAGCCGCTTCGCAACCCCTGTCGAAACCAGGTCGCCCCCGAAGCATTGATCATTATCTCACAGTTTCGTCCGCGTTTTCGCCAGAAAGCCCGTCCGGCGAGCCGCAGCCGTCACGCTACATTGATGCGCGTTACTGCACGTCGCGTAGCAGATGTTGCAATTCAATTGTCGTTTCCACCACGTGATCCGCATGCCACCGGTTCGGCGGCAAGTCGGTCCCGCAGTACCCGTAGGCCGCCGCCACCGTGACCATGCCCGCCGCAAAACCGGCCTGGACGTCGCGCAGGTCGTCGCCCACGTACACCACACGTTCCGGTTTCTCTTCCATCAATTCCGCAGCATGCAGCAAGGGCGCCGGATGAGGCTTCGAATGCGGGGTGGTATCGCCGCAAACAAGACAGGCTGCCCGCTCAGCCAGTCCGAGCAGCGCCACTAGCGGTTCGGCCAGCCGCGTCGCTTTGTTGGTCACGATGCCCCAGCGCACACCGCGTGCATCGAGTTGATCGAGCAATTCGTCGATACCCGGAAACAGCGTTGTCTCAATGCATAAATCCGCTTCATAGTTGGCGAGAAACTCCTCGCGCATGGACGCGTAATCGGGGTGCTCCGGTTCGATCTCGAACGCGCCGGCCAGCAAACCGCGCGCACCCGCCGAAGCCAGCGGCCTCAGGGTTTCGAGCGGCCGCATTTCCAACCCACGGTCGTGCCGCATCTTGTTGACCGCGGCGACCAGGTCGGGCGCGGTGTCGGCGATGGTTCCGTCGAGATCGAACAAAATCGCGTGGCAGAGCTTGAGCCGGGTCTTGTCAACCTGATGTTGGGGCAGGGGCGTCGGGTCGTCGCTCATGAAAATCCGTACAGGTTCTATGACGCTCGGAGGCGTGGGGTCGGCATCACTTGGGCGATCGTTCATGTCTGTTCCCGTCAGGCTACGCGACGGCAAGCCATCAGATAGTTGATGCTGGAGTCGTCGGAGAGGCCGAAGCGCTTGCTGAGCGGCCGGTAGGTAATCCCCTTGATCTCTACGATATCAAGTTGCGCAGAACGCACGAACTGCGCAAGTTCTGACGGCTTGATGAAACGCGCGTAATCGTGCGTGCCGCGTGGGAGCATGCGGGCAATGTATTCCGCGCCGATCACCGCGAACAAATAAGCTTTGGCGTTACGGTTGAGCGTGGAGAAAAACACCCAGCCGCCGGGTTTGACGAGCGTGGCGCACGCCTGCACGATCCCGGCCGGATCCGGCACGTGCTCGAGCATCTCCATGCAGGTCACCACGTCATAGCTGCCGGGTTCCCGCGCCGCCAGCGCCTCGGCGGCGATCTCTTCGTATTCGACCTCGACGCCACTCTCCAGGCTATGCAGGTCGGCTACGCCCAGCGCGCTTGACGACAAATCCACGCCTTTCACCTTCGCGCCACGCACCGCCATGGATTCGGACAGGATGCCGCCGCCACACCCTATATCCAGCGCGCGTTTGCCCGGCAGATGCGCAAGAGCGTCGATCCAGTCGAGCCGCACGGGATTGAGCTCGTGCAGTGGCTTGAACTCCGCATTCGGGTCCCACCAGCGATGAGCCAGCTCGCTGAATTTTTGAAGCTCGTGGGGATCGGCATTGATCATGTGCGCATAGCCTTGAAACATAAGGTCAGGAACGGTCAAGCACCAAGTATATAGGCGGTGGCGCGAGCCGGTGAAACGCGGCACGAGCCCAGGCCGGTCGAACGGGGGATGTGCCGAGTGTGCAGCAAGAGTGCAGCTAGATGCGCCGCACATAAAAAAAGCCCCGCCGAAGCGGGGCTTTGATCCTGCGGCAATCTGTCGCGAATTACTGCGGCTGACGCGAGGTTCCAACAACTTCGACTTCCACGCGACGATCCGGTGCGAGGCAGGCGATAAGTTGCTTGCGGTTCTTCTGGTTGCAACCCGTGGTAACCGGGTTACGCTTGCCCTTGCCTTCCGTATAGATACGGTTGGCTTCGATGCCCTTGCTGACCAAGTATGCCTTGACAGCTTGTGCACGACGCAGCGACAGGCGATCGTTGTACTTGTCCGAACCGATACGGTCCGTGTAACCCGTTGCGACCACAACTTCCAGGTTCAGGTCGCCAATCTTCGATGCGAGATCGTCAAGCTTTTCCTTGCCGCCTGGCTTCAGGATGGCCTTGTCGAAGTCGAACAGAGCGTCAGCTTGGTACGTAACCTTTTGGCTCTGGATGACCGGAGCAACCGGCGGAGCGACCGGCGGCTGCGGTGCCTGGGCTACCAGCGCGCCATCGCACTTTGCGTTGGCCGTTGCCGGGGTCCAGAACGCGTCACGCCAGCAAAGCTCGTTCGTGCCGTTCATCCACACGTATTCGCCCGTGCCGTTCACCCAGTTGTCATTCACTGCCTGACGTGAAGCCGGGACCGATTGCGCCATAGCCGATGCAGCCATAACTGCGGTAGCTGCAATGAACGCGAGCTTTGAAAGTTTATTCATATTTCTCCTCTCGAAATTGAGATTACCGCAGGTTTACTGCGAGCCTTGTTGACAAAGACAAGTCATACATTGCTCGAAGTATAACATTACCGCGGAACAAAACGCTGTGTGTAGACTTCGAGCAGTGTCTAACTTTGTGCGTTCGCATTTTGCCATATCGTTCCCTTGCAACGATAAAAATATCCCCGGCCCCCTAACGCCCGCAACCTTATGTGGTGCATGCGCAACAAGACGGGGCATGGGAATCGCAGGGTTTGATACGTGCCGAACATGCGCACAATGCGTGCCACCCCGGAACTTTTTCCAAAAACATCAATACACCTTTTTCGACGGGATTTCGCGCGTTAGTTGGCGGCGTCAAATCCCGTGAGGGCGAATGATAGCGGGTTAGTCTGACGTTTTCACTTTGTTCTGTGCAGCAAATTGTAAGCTTTCGCTACCGCTCGCTTGACGGGCGCGCGTCATGCTGGTCATCGGCTTGCGCCGTCCTGCGCCGTCCACGCTTCGTCTCTGGTCACGCTGTTTTGTCCCTAAATTTCCCATTCCGCTATGTTGCGGCTCCATGCCGACCCTATGGACTCTATGTATACGCAGCTGCTCCGGGAGCGGATGTCGCGCATGTTAGAATCGCGTGATGCGTTGCGTTCGCAATGCCGATGCTAAACGACGGTGAATCCGGGTAAAACGCCGCAAAAGAGGCTTTTATTCCGCGCCGGCGCCGCACAGTTCAAGACACGGATAAATGGATCAATTCGCCAAAGAGACCCTGCCAATCTCCCTTGAGGAGGAAATGCGCCGCTCATATCTCGATTACGCGATGAGCGTGATCGTGGGGCGAGCGCTCCCCGATGTCCGCGACGGCCTCAAGCCAGTCCACCGCCGCGCGCTGTATTCCATGCACGAACTGAACAACGACTGGAATCGCGCTTACAAGAAGTCGGCGCGTATTGTGGGCGACGTCATCGGTAAATATCACCCCCACGGTGACCAGTCGGTCTACGACACCATCGTGCGGATGGCACAGCCGTTTTCGCTGCGCTACATGCTGGTCGACGGACAAGGCAATTTCGGTTCGGTCGACGGCGACAATGCCGCCGCCATGCGATACACCGAAATCCGCATGGCCAAGATCGGCCATGAGCTGCTGGCGGATATCGACAAGGAAACGGTCGACTTCGGCCCGAACTACGACGGCAGCGAGAGCGAACCGCTGGTTCTGCCCGCGCGCATCCCCAATCTTCTGATCAATGGCTCGGCCGGGATTGCCGTGGGCATGGCGACGAACATTCCGCCGCACAACCTGCGCGAAATCGTCGATGCCTGCATGCATCTGCTGAACAACCCCGAGACCACCATCGACGAACTGATGGAAATCGTTCCGGCGCCGGATTTTCCGACGTACGGCGTGATTTATGGCGTGTCGGGGGTGAGGGACGGCTATCGAACGGGTCGCGGACGCGTCGTGATGCGCGCGACCACGCACTTCGAAGAGATCGACCGCGGCCAGCGCATGGCGATCATCGTCGACGAAATCCCGTATCAGGTGAACAAGCGCACGCTGCTCGAGCGCATTGCCGAACTGGTGAACGAGAAGAAGATCGAAGGCATCTCGGACATCCGCGACGAATCCGACAAGAGCGGCATGCGCGTGGTGGTCGAGCTGAAGCGCGGCGAAGTGCCGGAAGTGGTGCTGAACAATCTGTACAAGATGACGCAGCTCCAGGACACGTTCGGCATCAACATGGTCGCGCTGGTCGACGGCCAGCCGCGTCTCTTGAACCTGAAGCAGATGCTGGAGTGTTTCCTGTCGCATCGGCGGGAAGTGCTGACGCGGCGCACTGTATACGAGTTGCGCAAGGCTCGGGATCGTGGCCACGTGCTGGAAGGCCTGGCGGTGGCGCTGGCGAATATCGACGAATTCATTCGCATCATCAAGGCCGCGCCGACTCCGCCGATCGCGAAGCAGGACTTGATGAACAACGCCTGGGACTCGGAAATCGTGCGCGAAATGCTGTCGCGCGCCGAAACCGAGGAATCGGGCGGGCGGCAGGCGTATCGGCCGGAAGGGTTGAATCCGGCGTACGGCATGCAGGCCGACGGTTTGTACAAGCTTTCCGACGTTCAGGCGCAGGAAATTCTGCAAATGCGCCTGCAACGCCTGACCGGGCTCGAGCAGGACAAGATTGTCGGCGAGTACAAGGAAGTGATGGCGCAAATCGCCGACCTGCTCGACATCCTGGCGCGGCCGGAGCGGATTCGCGCGATCATCGTCGAAGAACTGGCGTCCATTCGTGCTGAGTTCGGCGACGACCGCCGTTCGCGCATCGAACTGAATGCGACCGAACTGAACACCGAAGACCTGATCACACCGCAGGAAATGGTCGTGACCATGTCGCATACCGGCTACGTCAAGTCGCAGCCGTTGTCTGAGTATCGCGCGCAAAAGCGTGGCGGCCGCGGCAAGCAGGCCACGCAGATGAAGGAAGACGACTGGATCGACACGCTCTTCATCGCGAATACGCACGACCACATGCTGTGTTTCTCGAACCGCGGACGTGTTTACTGGATCAAGGTCTACGAAGTGCCGCAGGGTTCGCGCAATTCGCGCGGCCGGCCGATTGTGAACATGTTCCCGTTGCAGGACGGCGAGAAGATCAACGTCGTGCTGCCGATCAAGGAATTCTCCGCCGACAAATACGTCTTCATGGCGACTTCGCTGGGTACGGTCAAGAAGACGCCGCTTGAAGCATTCAGCCGGCCGCTGCGCAAGGGCATCATTGCAGTCGGCCTGGACGACGGCGATTTCCTGATCGGCGCGGCCATTACCGACGGACAGCATGACGTGATGCTGTTCTCGGATTCGGGCAAGGCGGTGCGTTTCGACGAAAACGACGTGCGTGCAATGGGCCGCGAAGCCCGTGGCGTGCGCGGCATGCAATTGGAAGAAGGGCAGCAGGTTATCGCGTTGCTCGTCGCCGGCGGTGAAAACCAGTCTGTGCTGACCGCAACCGAGAACGGCTTCGGCAAACGTACGCCGATCGAGGAATACACCCGTCATGGCCGTGGCACGAAGGGCATGATCGCTATCCAGACGTCCGAACGTAACGGCAAGGTGGTCGCCGCAACGCTCGTCGAACCGGAAAGCGAAATCATGCTGATCACCAATACGGGCGTGCTGATTCGCACGCGAGTGTCGGAGATCCGCGAAATGGGCCGTGCAACCCAAGGTGTTACACTCATCAGTCTTGATGACGGCACGAAACTGTCCGGCTTGCAGCATATCGCCGAGGCGGAAGTGGCAGTCGAACTCGACGGCGATCTGGAAGGTGAAGCGGGCGAGGCAAACGATGGCGGCGAACCATCGGCCAGCGCTGCGGCTGATGATTCGACCCATGCAGCTGATGACACTGACGTTGGCGGCACGCCGGACGACACCCCGGAAGGCGATGAGGACAGCACGTCCTGACACAGCGTTCGCAACCAGCGCCTGTTCTGTTTCTGAAAGCTTGAATGGATAAGCTGCGCGACTTGAGCAAATGCCGAGTCGCGCCGCGATGAAAGCAAAAATTTTTTAAGGGAGTAATGATGCAAAAACAGTTTAAACAATGGATGTTGCTGGCTGCTTTGGTACCGGCTTTCGCATCGGCTCAATCGCTCCAGAGCCAAGCGACGACGCCGGCTGCAGACGCAGCCACAGCGGCACCGGATCCGGCGAAGCAAGCTGCGATCAAGGACCTGCTGGACGCAATCGACGCGCAAAAGCTCGTCGGCGCCATTGGTAACAGCGCACAAATGCAGTCGAAGCAACTGGTTCCGGCCATCTTGTCTGACGCTTTGAGCGAAAACAAGACGATGAACGACAAGCAGAAGCAAGCTGCCGTTCCTCAGCTCCAGAAGGACACGGTGCCGAAGCTGGTGGACTCGGCAGGTCAGGTGTTCGCGACCGACTCGTTCCGTCAAGATGCCATGCAGGCTCAGTACGACGCGTACGCGAAGTACTACACGACAGCTGAAATCAAGGATCTGACGACGTTCTACAAGAGCCCGACGGGTCGCAAGTTCATCCAGGTTCAGGACCAGGTTGGTCGTGACGTGGTGAATGGTCTGATGCAGAAGTACATGCCGCAATCGATCAAGGCCACCCGCACGCAAGCGGACAAGGAAGTGGCTGCCGTCAAGCCGAAGTAAGTCAGGCTGCCAAAACCCGCTGCCGCTCGTATGGCTCAGTAAGCGGCTGTAGTTTGGCGGGTTTTCGGGACGGTGCGATAATGGCTGTTTGCGTTCAGACGCAAACAGCCATTTGTTTTTCGCGGCGCGGTTTAGACGTTTTTCAGCTGGTTCTCGCTGGCGTTTTCCGTCGCTGGCGTTCTCTTTATTGAGTCCGGTTTTTCGGGGTGTTTATCAGATGCGCGTGTTCAATTTCTCCGCTGGTCCTGCAGCAATGCCAGAAGAAGTACTCCGTCAAGCCGCCGACGAAATGCTCGATTGGCACGGTAGCGGCATGAGCGTGATGGAAATGAGCCATCGCGGCGCTGAGTTCATGTCAATCCATGAAGCGGCGCTGACTGATCTCCGGGACCTGCTGAAAGTGCCCGCGTCGCACAGGATTCTGTTCCTGCAGGGCGGCGGCATTGGCGAGAACGCGATCGTGCCGCTGAACATGCTGGGCACGCGTAAAACCGCGGACTTTGTTGTGACCGGCTCGTGGTCGCAGAAGTCGTTCAAGGAAGCGCAGAAGTACGCAACGCCGCACATCGCGGCCAACGGCAAGACGGAGCAGGGTTTCACGCACGTACCCAAGATCGACGAATGGCATCTCTCCGACGATCCGGCCTACGTCCATATCTGCACGAACGAAACGATCGACGGCGTCGAGACCTTTGAGATTCCCGATCTCGGTTCGGTGCCGCTGGTTGCCGACGCGTCGTCGCACATTCTTTCCCGCCCGATGGACATCGCGAAATATGGCGTGCTGTTCGGCGGCGCGCAGAAGAACATCGGCATGGCGGGCGTGACGGTCGTGATCGTGCGCGAGGACCTGCTTGACCGCGCGTTGGCGATCTGCCCGTCGGCGTTCGAATGGAAGACGGTCGCCGCGAACAATTCGATGTACAACACGCCGCCCACCTACGCAATCTACATTGCCGGCCTGGTGTTCAAGTGGCTGAAAAAGCAGGGCGGCCTGGAAGCCATGGAAGCACGCAGCATCGAAAAGTCGACGCTGTTGTACGACACCATCGACGCCAGCAGTTTCTATCTGAACAAAGTCGAGCGTCAGTCGCGCTCGAGGATGAACGTACCGTTCTTTCTCGCCGACGAATCCCGTAACGAAGCATTCCTGGCCGGCGCGAAAGCGCGTGGCCTGCTGCAGCTGAAAGGCCACAAGTCGGTCGGCGGCATGCGCGCGTCCATCTATAACGCAGTGCCGCTCGAAGCGGTGAAGACGCTCGTCGAGTATATGAAGGAATTCGAGCAGACCAGTGCCTGAATCGGGCCTGGTCTCCCATCCGATGCTTGGGGCTTCCAGGCCGGATCGACTCATCTCATACAACGCATGGACGACGACCTTAATTCACGACTCATACCGCTGCGCGAGCGCATTGATGCGCTTGACGCGCAACTCATCGCGCTCCTGAACCAGCGCGCCGCCGTGGCGCTCGAAGTGGGCGAGGTGAAGAAGCATTTCAACGCGCCGGTGTTTCGCCCCGAGCGTGAGATGCAGGTGATCGCGCGGCTCCAGGAAATGAGCGAAGGGCCACTCGCCGACGATCACATCAGCTCGATCTGGCGCGAGATCATGGCCGCGAGCCGCGCGCTCGAAAAGACGCTGCGCGCGGCTTATCTCGGTCCGGTCGGGACCTATAGCGAGCAGGCGATGGTCGAGTATTTCGGACATTCCATCGAAGGCGTGCCGTGTCCTTCCATCGACGAAGTGTTTCGCTCGGTTGAAGCCGGCGCGGCCGAATTCGGCGTGGTGCCGGTTGAGAATTCGGCCGAAGGCGCGGTCTCGCGGTCGCTCGATCTGTTCCTGCAAACCTCGCTGGTGATCGGCGGCGAACTGGCTTTGCCGATCCACCACAATCTGTTGACGGTATCCGGCACGCTCAATGGCGTGACGCGCGTGTTCGCGCATCCGCAAGCGCTCGCGCAATGCCAGCACTGGCTGACGGCGAATGCGCCCACGCTCGCGCGCCAGGCGGTTTCGAGCAATGCTGAAGCGGCGCGGCTGGCGGTGGGCGACCCGACTATCGCGGCTATTGCAGGTGACCGCGCGGCCACGCATTACGGCCTCGGCGTGGTCAGCGCGATGATCCAGGACGACCCGCACAACCGCACGCGCTTTGTCATGATTGGCAAGGAACGCACGGGCGTGAGCGGCTATGACCAGACGTCACTGATCGTGTCGGTGGCGAACGAGCCCGGCGCGTTGCTGAAATTGCTGGAACCGCTGGCACGTCACGGGGTATCGATGACCCGGTTCGAGTCGCGTCCCGCGCGCGTCGGTACGTGGGAATACTACTTTTATATCGACGTGGAAGGACATCGCGAGGACGCAGCGGTCGCCGCCGCGCTCAAGGAACTGGGCGAAAAGGCCGAGTTCCTCAAGATCCTCGGCTCGTACCCGCGCGCTCGTTGAGCCCTTTAAAAACCGCTGGAGAAAACATGACATCGCAATTCGGCCCATCCTACGTGCGCGCGATCGCGCCTTACATTGCCGGCAAGCCGATCTCGGAAGTGGCGCGTGAATTCGGACTGAACGAAGCGGACATCGTGAAGCTCGCGTCGAATGAAAACCCGCTCGGCATGCCCGAGTCGGCGAAGCTCGCGATGGCGCAGGCAATCGCGGAACTCGGCCGTTATCCGGACGCGAACGGCTTCGATCTGAAAGCCGCATTAAGCGAGCGTTACGGCGTGCCGCCGGAATGGATCACGCTGGGCAACGGCAGCAATGACATCCTCGAAATCGCCGCACATGCGTTCGTCGAGAAGGGCCAGTCGATTGTCTACGCGCAATACTCGTTCGCGGTCTATGCACTTGCCACGCAGGGTCTGGGCGCGCGGGCGATCGTCGTGCCGGCCGTGAAGTACGGTCACGACCTTGAGGCAATGCTCGCTGCTATCGCCGACGACACGCGTCTCGTGTTCGTCGCGAATCCGAATAATCCGACCGGAACGTTTATCGATGGTCGGACGCTCGAAGCGTTTATTGCACGCGTGCCGCGTCACGTGGCGATCGTGCTGGACGAGGCGTACACGGAATATCTGTCGAAGGACAAGCGCTACGATTCCATCGAATGGGTGCGTCGTTATCCGAATCTGCTCGTGTCGCGCACGTTTTCAAAGGCGTTCGGGCTGGCTGGACTGCGCGTGGGATTCGCGATAGCGCAACCGGAGCAAACCGATCTGCTGAATCGCCTGCGCCAGCCGTTCAATGTGAATTCGATGGCGCAAGCCGCCGCGATCGCCGCGTTGAAGGACACTGCGTTCCTCGCGAAGAGCGCCGAGATCAATGCGGCAGGTTATCGCCGGCTGACGGAAGCCTTCGACAAACTCGGCCTGGAATACGTCCCGTCCGACGGCAACTTCGTGATGGTGCGCGTGGGTAATGACGACGCCGCCGGGCAGCGCGTGAATCTCGCCTTGCTCAAGCAGGGCGTGATCGTGCGGCCGGTCGCCAACTACGGTTTGTTGCCGTGGCTGCGCGTCACGATCGGCTTGCCGGAAGAGAACGACGCGTTTATCGCGGCGCTTGAAAAAGCGTTGGCAGCAACTGCTTGATTGTTTCTGTTTCGCCCGTGCGTTTCTAGAAAGGCGCGGGTTGTTTGTTTCGATTGTTCACCCCTCGCGCCGAAAGGCGCGTTTTCATCGATGTCTCGTGGCCGCGTTCTCTTTCAATAAAATTGTCATTTTTGGTGTCGGCCTGATCGGCGGATCACTCGCGCGCGCTTTGCGCGAACGCGCTGGCTTGACGGGCGCGAAGGGCGAGGTCGTAGGCGTCGGGCGCTCGATCAAGTCCGTCGAGCGTGCGCTGGAACTCGGCGTGATCGATTCGGCCGTGTTTCTCGACGACGACCGCGCGCTCGAACTCGCGCTGCGTGACGCCGACATCGTGCTGGTTGCCGCACCCGTTGCGCAAACCGAGCCGCTGCTGCGGCGGATTGCGCCGTTCCTGGATACACGCACCATCGTTACCGATGCTGGTAGCACAAAAAATGACGTTGTCTCGGCGGCGCGTGCAGCGCTGGGCGACCGCGTCGCGCAATTTGTGCCGGGACATCCGATAGCCGGCCGCGAATCGAGTGGTCCTGATGCCGCGATACCCGATCTTTATGTCGATCGGAACGTCGTGTTGTGCCCGCTGCCGGAGAATCCGGCGTCGGTGGTGGAGCGAGTCGCCGATATGTGGCTCGCGACCGGCGCCAGAGTGCATCGGATGACTGCGGAGCAGCACGACAGCGTGCTCGCGTCGGTGAGCCATTTGCCGCACGTGTTGTCGTTCGCGCTGGTCGAGATGATTCTGCAGGCGCCCGACGCCGCGCTCAAGTTTTCGTTCGCCGCCGGCGGGTTCCGCGATTTCACGCGGATCGCGGCGTCGAGTCCTGAGATGTGGCGCGACATATGTATCGCGAACCGGGCCGCGTTGCTGACTGAAATCGATGCTTATACCAACGTGCTGGCGCGTCTTCGCCAAGCCATCGACACCGCCGACGGTGCCGCGCTCCAAGCGGCCTTCGAACGCTCGCGCACGGCGCGGACCGTTTGGCAACAAGGCGGTGCGATCAAAGCCGCCGACGACTCCGCACAATAATTCGCACAATAGCTAGCTGGACCTGACTAACTGGACTTAATCATGGAACACCTCGATCTCGGACCTTTTTCGCGTGCGTCCGGCACGGTCCGGCTGCCCGGATCGAAGAGCATTTCTAACCGTGTCCTGCTGCTCGCCGCGCTGGCTGAGGGCGAAACGGTGATCACGAACCTGCTCGATTCCGACGACACCCGCGTGATGCTCGCGGCGCTCGATACACTGGGCGTCGAGGTGCAAAACGATGGTGAGCGCTGTGTCGTGAAAGGCACCGGCGGCCGCTTTCCGGTGAAATCGGCTGAGCTCTTTCTCGGCAATGCGGGCACTGCGGTGCGTCCGCTCACGGCTGCGCTCGCGCTGAACGGTGGTGAATATCGCGTGCATGGCGTGCCACGCATGCACGAACGGCCGATCGGCGATCTCGTCGATGGTTTGCGCCAGATTGGCGCGAAGATCGATTACGAAGCGAACGACGGTTTCCCGCCACTGCGGATTCATCCGGCTGACATCGCCGTCGACCAACCGATTCGCGTGCGCGGCGACGTCTCCAGCCAGTTCCTGACCGCGTTGCTGATGAGCTTGCCGCTGGCGCAGAACACACGCGGCCCGATTGTCGTGGAAGTGGACGGTGAGCTGATTTCGAAGCCGTATATCGACATCACGATCAAGCTGATGGAGCGTTTCGGCCTGTCCGTCGAACGTGACGGCTGGAAGAGCTTTACGTTGCCGGCCGGTGCGCGCTACGCGTCGCCGGGCACGATCGCAGTGGAAGGCGATGCGTCCTCGGCGTCGTATTTCCTCGCGGCCGGCGCGCTGGGCGGTGGTCCGCTGCGCGTGGAAGGTGTGGGCCGGGCGAGCATCCAGGGCGACGTGAATTTCGCCGATGCGCTGATCCGCATGGGCGCGAATGTCATGCTGGGCGACGACTGGATCGAAGTGCGCGGTGTGGAATCCGACGACGGCAAGCTGATGGCCATCGACATGGATTTCAACCTGATCCCCGATGCCGCCATGACCATTGCAGTGGCCGCGCTGTTCGCCACCGGCACGACCACGCTGCGCAATATTGCAAGCTGGCGCGTGAAGGAGACGGACCGGATTGCCGCGATGGCAACCGAGTTGCGCAAGGTCGGCGCGACGATCGAGGAGGGCGCGGATTACTTGGTCGTCACGCCGCCGGCCGCGTTGACGCCGAATGCCGCTATCGACACTTATGACGATCACCGCATGGCCATGTGTTTTTCTCTCGTGAGCTTAGGGTGCGTGCCGGTGCGTATCAACGACCCGAAATGCGTTGGCAAGACCTTCCCGGATTACTTCGAGCAGTTCGCCAAGCTCGCGAAGGCCTGATGACCATGACTAATATGAATGCAGCGATGAAAGTCCCGACCCCGCGCGCAGCCGCTCGCCGATCCGGACGTCTCCGATGAAACCCACTCGTCCGTTTCACCAGACTCCGGTTATCACCATCGACGGCCCGACGGCTTCGGGCAAAGGCACCGTCGCCGCGCTGGTCGCCGCCACACTAGGCTTCCATCTGCTCGATAGCGGCGCGCTGTATCGGCTCACCGCGCTTGCCAGCGTGCGCTACAACATCGAGCCCGAGGACGGCGACGCACTCGCCGCGCTCGTCGCAGAGCTTCACATCACGTTTTGGGAAGGCTGCGCACAGCTCGACGGCGTGGATGTATCAACAGAAATTCGTGCCGAGGAAATCGGCAAGCGCGCTTCAGCGATTGCCGTCCACGGTCAGGTCAGGACCGCGCTGATTGCGCGCCAGCGGGCGTTCCGCAAGCCTCCAGGGCTGGTGGCCGACGGCCGCGACATGGGCACCGTTATTTTTCCCGACGCAACGCTCAAGGTGTTTCTCACGGCAAGCGATGAAGCGCGGGCCGCGCGGCGGCATAAGCAATTGATACAAAAAGGCTTTTCTGCTAATATGGAAGACTTGCTGCGCGATTTGCGCGAGCGGGACGCACGGGACAGCAGCCGTGTAGCCGCGCCGCTCAAGCCCGCAGTGGACGCGAAGACGCTGGACACCTCCGGACTATCCATCGACCAGGCGGTCGGTCAGATCATCGGCTGGTTCCAGTTGGCTTAGCGCGATTCACGAGCGCGATTCACAAGCGCGATTCACAAGCGCGATTCACAAGCGCGATTCACAAGCGCGATTCACGCGTAGTTCGTTGCAATTGTTGGAAAAAGGCCACCATTTGGCGGCTTTGTTTTGGAGCTCCATGAGAAACATGGAGCGTGTTTTAACCCCTCAACCCCGTGTGGCGTTCGCCTTTTTTGCCATCGGCCCGATCAGTTCGGGCAGGCATCGCGAAGCAGCTGCGCAACTATAGATTTTTATGTCCGACCTGCAAACATCTACCCCGATTACCGAATCTTTTGCGGCTCTGTTCGAAGAGTCGTTGACCAAGCAGGACATGCGTGCGGGTGAAGTCATTTCCGCCGAAGTCGTGCGCGTCGACCACAATTTCGTGGTCGTCAACGCGGGTCTCAAGTCCGAAGCCTACATTCCGCTCGAAGAATTCCTGAACGACGCGGGCGAGGTAGAAGTGCAGGCGGGCGACTTTGTTTCCGTGGCTATCGACGCCCTGGAAAATGGTTATGGCGACACGATCCTGTCGCGTGACAAGGCGAAGCGTCTGGCTTCGTGGCTGTCGCTGGAAAAAGCGCTCGACAACAACGAACTCGTGACCGGCACGATCACGGGCAAGGTCAAGGGCGGCATGACCGTGATGGTCAACGGCATCCGCGCGTTCCTGCCGGGTTCGCTGGTTGATACGCGTCCGGTCAAGGACACGACCCCGTACGAAGGCAAGACCCTCGAATTCCGCGTGATCAAGCTTGACCGCAAGCGCAACAACGTCGTGTTGTCGCGCCGCGCTGTGATCGAAGCGACCCAAGGCGAAGAGCGCGCAAAGCTGCTCGAAACGCTGAAGGAAGGCGCGATCGTGGAAGGCGTGGTCAAGAACATCACGGACTACGGCGCATTCGTGGACCTCGGCGGTATCGACGGCCTGTTGCACATCACGGACATCGCATGGCGTCGTGTGCGTCACCCGAGCGAAGTGCTGTCGGTTGGCCAGGAAGTGACCGCAAAGATCCTCAAGTTCGACCAAGAGAAGAACCGCGTATCGCTTGGTATCAAGCAACTCGGCGACGATCCGTGGGAAGGCATTTCACGCCGTTACCCGTCGGGCACGCGCCTGTTCGGTAAGGTTACGAACATCACCGACTACGGCGCATTCGTTGAAGTGGAATCGGGCATCGAAGGCCTGGTCCACGTGTCGGAAATGGACTGGACGAACAAGAACGTTGCACCGTCGAAGGTTGTGCAACTCGGCGACGAAGTCGAAGTCATGGTTCTTGAAATCGACGAAGACCGCCGCCGTATCAGCCTCGGCATGAAGCAGTGCAAGCCGAACCCGTGGGACGACTTCAGCCGCAACTTCAAGAAGGGCGACAAGCTGGAAGGCGCCATCAAGTCGATCACCGACTTCGGCGTGTTCATCGGTTTGCCGGGCGGCATCGACGGTCTGGTTCACCTCTCGGACCTGTCGTGGAGCGAAACGGGCGAAGAAGCGGTTCGCAAGTACAAGAAGGGCGATGAAGTCCAGGCTATCGTGCTGGGCATCGATGTCGAGAAGGAACGCATCTCGCTGGGTATCAAGCAACTCGAAGGCGATCCGTTCAGCAACTTCGTGGCAATGAACGACAAGGGCGCGACGGTTGACGGCGTGGTCAAGTCGGTTGACGCGAAGGGCGCAGTCGTGACGTTGACGGCGGACGTGGAAGGTTATCTCCGCGCGTCGGAAATCGCTCAGGACCGCGTGGAAGATGCTCGCAACGTGCTGAAGGAAGGCGACAAGGTCAACGCGATGATCATCAACATCGATCGCAAGTCGCGTGGCATCAACCTGTCGATCAAGGCCAAGGACTCGGCTGAGCAACAGGAAGCAATCCGTGGTCTGGCTTCGGCTGACTCGAGCACGGCTGCAACCGGCACGACGAACCTTGGCGCGCTGTTGAAAGCCAAGCTCGACGGCCAGAACGGCTAAGCCGCAGGTATTGCTGCAGCATGACCAAATCGGAATTGGTCGCCCAACTGGCGCTGCGATTTCCGCAACTTGTACTTAAAGATGCGGATTTCGCGGTGAAGACGATGCTCGATGCAATGTCGGACGCTTTGGCCAACGGCCATCGCATCGAAATTCGTGGATTCGGCAGTTTCGGCCTCAATCGTCGTCCGTCGCGCGTTGGACGCAATCCCAAGTCGGGAGAGAAGGTGCTGGTACCGGAGAAATTCGTACCGCACTTCAAGCCCGGCAAGGAGTTGCGCGAACGGGTAGACGGCCGCGCGGGCGAGCCGCTGAAGCATTCGAACGAAGCGGATAGTGACGAAGACGACGATATTTAAGCGGCGTCAGCGTTCATTCCGCATCAAGCCGCTGTCAGCCAGAGGCAAATGACCGGAAAAAGCACCCGCAAGGGTGCTTTTTTTATGCCCCGGCCCGACGTACACCAACGGCACTACCGTTCTGCACGCTCGTTCGCCACTGTCTTTTTTCGCGTCGCTATAAGACGGTAAACTCCCGCAAACGCCCTGCTGATCGGCCTATCGTCCAAGCCGTTGCGCATTGCCTCATACGCTTCAATTACAATACCGGACGCCAACGACCAAGGGCAGCGTGGTCCGAGCTTTGCGTCCCTCGTGGATATCGGTGTTGTACCCGCCGTGCGCGTTGCCTCCTGCGTCGTTCCGCTATTGCCGTCAAAGAGACCCTTATGAAATTTTTTGTCTGGCTGATCCGTGTATTGGTTTTCGTGCTCCTGCTCGTGCTGGCGTTGGCCAATACGCAAAGTGCGACGCTCAATTTTCTCGCTGGCTACTTCTGGCAAGCACCGCTCATCCTGATCGGCCTGGCATTTTTTGTCGTCGGCTTGGCTGCTGGACTGCTCTCGTCGCTGCCGTCGCTGTTTCGCCTGCGGATGGAAAATGCCCGGCTCAAACGCGAACTGCGCACGGCGCGCGATGTCCCCGTCGTGCCGATGGAACCGCCTATGCCGCCGCTGATCTGACGGGTCGCGCGTTGGCTGACCCTGCGCCGGTTCGGCCGGGTGCCTGCTTCCGGCACGCCGTGCTGGCCCTTAACCCTTTCCAAGAATTCGCATGGATCTAGACTTCTGGTGGCTGCTTGTCATTCCGGTCGCGTTCGCTCTCGGCTGGATGGCATCGCGCTATGACCTGAAAACGCTGCTGTCCGAAAACGCGAATCTGCCGCGCTCGTATTTCCGCGGCCTTAATTTCCTGCTGAACGAACAACACGACAAGGCCATCGACGCCTTTATCGAAGTTGCGAAGCTCGATCCTGAAACCATCGAATTGCACTTTGCGCTCGGTAACCTGTTTCGCCGCCGAGGTGAGACGGACCGGGCCATTCGCGTGCATCAGAACCTGCTGAGCCGCGCTGATCTGCCAGTCGCCGAACGCGATCACGCGCTGTTCGAACTTGGCCAGGATTTCCTGAAGGCGGGTCTGCTGGATCGCGCCGAGGAAACGTTCCGGTCGCTCGAAGCGGGCGAATATGCGCTCGGCGCGCAACGGGCGTTACTGACCATCTACGAGATCGAGAAAGACTGGAACAAGTCGATTGCAACTGCCGGCCGGATCCAGGAAATGGGCGCGGCGTCGCTTGAGAAAGAAGTCGCCCAGTTCCATTGCGAACTCGCGCAAGAAGCGCTGCAGCGCAAGAACCCGGCAGACGCCCGCGCGGAACTGAAGCTTGCCCTCGCGGCCAATCCCGACAATGTGCGCGCGACCATCCTGGTTGGCGACGTGGATGCCGCTGGTGGCAATCTTGAGGCGGCCATCGCGTGCTGGCGTCGCGTGGAAGAGCAGAATGCGGCTTATCTGCCGTTGGTGGCCGAAAAACTGGTTCAGGCTTACGACCAACTTGGCCGCACGGCTGAGGGCGTCGATTTGTTGGTCGACTACGTGAATCGCTATCCGTCGAACGATCTGCTCGACGTGGCGTTCAAGCACGTCTCGCAATTGCGCGGAATGGACGCGGCCCACGCGCTGGCGCGGCACCAGATGCAGACATCGCCGAACGTCGCCGGCATGACGCGGTTGCTCGAAGCGCAAGTGGCTACGGCTGAGGAACCGCGTCGCAGCGAACTCGAACTGATGCGCGCGCTTGTCAAGCAGCGGACCAAGAACCTGCCGCGCTACACGTGCCAGAATTGCGGTTTCCGCGCACGTCTTTTTTACTGGCAATGTCCTGGCTGCAGCGGCTGGGAAACCTATGCGCCACGCCGCGTCGAGCCGATCACCGCATCCGTCTGAACGCGGATTGCGTGACCACGGACTGACGCGCGGCCCGCGTGACCCGGCCCCTCGTGGCCCATGCCGCTCAGGATGCGCAACGTTTGACACGGTCGAACTCCGCGGCCGTTTTGGCCTGATCCAACGACTATCACCGGTCTCTCCGGAACGCTTATGAAAATATCCATCATCGGGACAGGCTACGTCGGGCTAGTGACCGGCGCGTGCCTCGCTGAAATTGGCAACGACGTGCTGTGCCTGGACGTCGATGCGCGCAAGATCGACATCCTCAATAACGGCGGCGTGCCGATCCACGAGCCGGGCCTGCACGAGATACTGAAACGCACGCGCGCTGCCGGCCGCATTCGTTTTTCTACAGATATCAAGGAAAGCGTCGAGCACGGCGAGATCCAGTTCATCGCGGTGGGAACGCCGCCGGACGAGGATGGCTCCGCCGACTTGCAATACGTGCTCGAGGCCGCACGCAACATCGGGCGTTATGCAAACGGCTTCAAGGTGATCGTCGATAAATCGACGGTCCCGGTCGGCACAGCCCAGCACGTGCGCAACGTAGTCGAGCAGGAACTGAAGGCGCGCGGAATCGAGCCTAAGGGAAAGAACGGCTTTTCGGTTCTGTCGAATCCGGAGTTCCTGAAGGAAGGAGCGGCGGTCGACGACTTCATGCGTCCTGATCGCATCGTGCTCGGCGTAGATGACGACGAAGCAGGCCAGATTGCCCGCGAGAAAATCAAGCGCCTCTACGCGCCGTTCAATCGCAATCACGATCGCACGCTCTATATGGACGTGCGTTCGGCCGAATTCACGAAGTACGCGGCGAACGCCATGCTCGCCACGCGTATCTCGTTCATGAACGATTTGTCGAATCTCGCCGATGCGGTGGGTGCGGATATCGAAGCGGTGCGACGCGGTATTGGTTCGGACCCGCGTATTGGGTATCACTTCCTGTATGCCGGTTGCGGCTACGGCGGTTCGTGTTTCCCGAAGGATGTGCAGGCGTTGGCGCAGACGGCGCGTGAGAACGGCCATCGGTTGCGGATTCTCGAAGCTGTGGAAGAAGTGAACGATCTGCAAAAGGAAGTGCTCGTCGGCAAGATCACGAAGCGCATGGGCGAAGACTTGCGCGGCCGCACGTTTGCCGTGTGGGGCCTGGCGTTCAAGCCTAATACCGATGACATGCGCGAGGCGTCGAGCCGCCGTCTCATTGGCGCGCTGCTCGAGCGCGGCGCGACGGTTCGCGCTTATGACCCCGTGGCGCTGGCGGAAAGCCGCCGCGTATTTGCACTTGATCTCGCCGATAAACCGCAGCAACTCGAACGCCTGCATTTCGTCGATTCACAAAAGGACGCGTTGCCCGGCGCGGACGCACTTGTGATCGTGACCGAGTGGAAGGAATTCAAGAGCCCGGACTTCGCGCATCTGAAGAGCGAGCTCAAAATGCCGGTCATTTTCGATGGCCGCAACCTGTACGAACCTGAAGCGATGGCGGAACTCGGCATCGACTATTTTGCAATAGGACGTCCCCATGTTGAACTCCCAGTCGCCTGACGCAGCGGTGCCTGCAGTCGCTGCACACGCTCCCGTTCCGCCGGTTCCGCGTGCGCGCATTGCGGCGGCGCGCGTGCTGGTGGTCGGCGACGTGATGCTCGACCGCTACTGGTTCGGCGATGTGAACCGCATTTCTCCGGAAGCGCCCGTGCCAGTCGTGCATGTACAGCGCCAGGAAGATCGGCTTGGCGGTGCGGCGAACGTGGCGCGCAATGCTGCTGCGCTGGGTGCGCAGGCGGGCTTGCTGTGCGTGGTCGGGCATGATGAGCCGGGTGAACGCATCGTGCAATTGCTGGGTGAGAGCCGGGTCACCGGGTTCCTCGAGCGCGATCCCGAATTGCTCACCACCATCAAGCTTCGCGTGCTGTCGCGGCAGCAGCAACTGTTGCGAGTCGACTTTGAGAACTCGCCGACGCACGAAGTCCTGAGCGCATGTCTCGCCCGTTTCGAAACGCTTTTGCCGCAACACGATGTGATCTTGATGTCGGACTACGCGAAGGGCGGCCTGACGCATGTGACGCAAATGATCGCGGACGCGAAGCGGGCAGGCAAACCGGTGCTGGTCGATCCGAAAGGCGATGACTGGGACCGGTATCGCGGCGCCACGCTGATCACGCCGAACCGTGCAGAGTTGCGCGAAGTGGTTGGGCGCTGGAGCTCGGAAGAAGATTTGCTCGCGCGTGTCACGTCGCTGCGCGAATCGCTCGATCTCGGTGCGTTGCTGCTGACACGATCGGAGGAGGGCATGACGCTCTTCACCGCTGGCCAAGTGGTCCACACGCAGGCCGATGCGCGCGAAGTGTATGATGTTTCGGGCGCCGGCGACACGGTCATTGCAACCGTTGCAACTATGCTGGGCGCGGGTGTGCCGCTGGTCGACTCGATTGCTTATGCCAACCGTGCAGCGGGAATTGTCGTCGGGAAGCTGGGTACGGCGACCGTCGACTACAACGAACTTTTCGCCTGACATTTCGGCTAACACCACCATGACAATCATTGTTACCGGCGCAGCCGGGTTTATCGGCAGCAACATTGTGAAGGCGCTCAACGAGCGTGGCGAGCAGCGTGTGATCGCGGTCGACAACCTCACGCGCGCCGACAAGTTCAAGAACCTGGTCGATTGCGAAATCGACGATTTCCTCGACAAGACCGAATTCGTCGCGCGCTTCAAACGCGGCGATTTCGGCAAGGTCAGGGCGATTTTCCATGAAGGCGCATGTTCGGACACGATGGAAACCGACGGCCGCTACATGATGGAAAACAACTTCCGTTATAGCCGCGACGTGCTGGATACGTGCCTTGAGCAGGGCGTGCAGTTTCTGTATGCATCGTCGGCGGCGGTGTATGGCGGATCGAGTGAATTCGTTGAGCGTCGCGACGTCGAGAAGCCGTTGAACGTGTACGGCTATTCGAAATTCCTCTTCGATCAGATCGTGCGCCAGATCCTGCCGAAAGCGCGTACCCAGATTGCCGGTTTCCGCTATTTCAACGTGTACGGGCAGCGCGAGAATCACAAGGGACGCATGGCGTCTGTTGCGTTCCATAACTTCAACCAGTTCCGCGCCGAGGGCAAGGTCAAGCTGTTCGGCGAATACAACGGGTATGGCGCGGGCGAGCAGACGCGCGATTTCGTATCGGTGGAAGACGTGACGAAGGTCAATCTGCACTTCTTCGATCATCCCGAGACGTCGGGCATTTTCAACCTGGGAACGGGGCGCGCACAGCCGTTCAACGACATTGCGTCGACGGTGGTGAACTCGCTGCGGGCAATTGAGGGCGAAGCGCCACTGTCCCTGGCGGAGTTGGTGCAACGTGGCTTGATTGAGTACATCCCGTTCCCCGACGCGTTGCGCGGCAAATACCAGTGCTTTACGCAGGCCAATCAGTCGAAGTTGCGCGAGGCCGGGTATGACGCACCGTTCCTGACAGTTCAGGAAGGTGTCGACAGATACGTGCGTTGGCTATTCGGTCAGCTATAAAAGCACCTGCCGTTTTCCTACACTGGGTCTCCCGGTCAGCGATCGTCGCGGACCGGTTTTCGAGGGAGACTCACATGATCAAGAAACTTCTCGCGGCGTTCACGCTGGCTGTATCAATTGGTTCGGCGTTCGCCGCCGTGGATATCAACAACGCCAATTCCGACGCGTTACGCGGCATCAAGGGCATTGGACCGGCCAAGGCGAAAGCCATTCTCGACGAGCGTGAAGCACACGGTCCGTTTAAAGACGCGGCCGAGTTGAGCAAACGCGTCAAGGGCATGGGGGGCAAGACGGTTGAGCGTTTGCAGGCTGAAGGGCTGACCATTGGACCAGGTGGTACACCGGCGGCGGTTGCCGGTGCTAAACCGGTTGCTGGCGCAGTCGTCGTCAAAAAGTAACGCGGTGTGGCGCATCGGTCGGCGCGCCGGTCGACCTGATGCGCCTTTATTCGCTGGCAACCTGCATTGTTTCCAGGACGCCGGCACATCATCCCCTCCGTCCAATAGGGCCGCCCGGCACCCGGAAACCCCCTGGGCTACAATCAAGAGCTTACCGACCGCAGCAACCCCACGACCGCTATGGCTTACAAGACAATCGAAGACACCATTGGCAATACGCCGCTGGTGCAACTGGTCCGCATCCCGGACGATGAAATCCGCAGCCGCAACAACGTGATCCTCGGCAAGCTCGAGGGCAACAACCCGGCGGGTTCAGTGAAGGACCGCCCGGCACTCTCGATGATCAAGAAGGCGGAAGAGCGCGGCCGCATCAAGCCAGGCGACACGCTGATCGAATCGACAAGCGGCAACACCGGTATCGCACTCGCCATGGCCGCAGCCATTCGCGGCTACAAAATGGTGCTCCTCATGCCGGAAGACCTGTCGATCGAACGTCGCCAGAGCATGGCGGCCTATGGCGCGGAAATCGTGCTCACGCCAGTCACAGGCGGTATGGAATACGCCCGCGATCTCGCCGAGCAAATGCAGCGCGACGGCAAAGGCATCATCCTCGATCAGTTCGCGAATCCGGATAATCCACTCGCCCACTACGAGACAACCGGCCCGGAACTCTGGCGCGACACCGAAGGGCGCATCACGCATTTCGTTTCCGCCATGGGCACGACCGGCACCATCATGGGCGTGTCGCAATACCTGAAAGAACAGAACGCGAACATCGAGATTGTTGGCGCGCAACCGGAAGAAGGCTCGCGCATCCCCGGTATCCGCAAGTGGCCTGAGGCCTATCTGCCGAAAATCTTCGATCGCAGCCGCGTGGACCGCACGGAAAGCGTCAGTCAGGCCGCATCCGAAGCAATGGCGCGGCGGCTCGCATCGGTGGAAGGCATTTTCTGCGGAATTTCGGCCGCCGGCGCATGCGAAGTCGCGTTGCGCGTGGCACGTCAGGTCGAGAACGCGACCATCGTATTCGTCGTCTGCGATCGTGGTGACCGCTACCTGTCGACGGGCGTGTTTCCGGCCTGAGACGTATCTACAAAGTCAAAGCACAAACAAAAGCCCGGCATTTGCCGGGCTTTTTGCATAGAGCACGAGCCAAAGGCGCCCGACAGCTACGTCATTGCGATGCTGAAACACCGGCATTGCCCGCGGCCATCTGCGCCTTCACCGCTTCGCCAAGCTGATACACAGCGAGTGCATAGAAGAAGCTGCGGTTGTATCGCGTCAGCACATAGAAGTTCTTCAGGCCGAGCGTGTATTCGGTCGGGCGGCCTGGTGTCGGCAAGTCGACGACCGTCACCGGCGTACCTGCTTCCGTTTCAGTGTTGAGCCCCGGCTCGCTCGTCAGCATGCCAGCTTTCGTGAGCTGCGCGAGCGACCAGTGCGGCTCGGGCTGACCGTCGGCTGCGGCTTGCGCAATGCCTTGGCTGCCTGTGTCGCCGGCAATCTTCCAGACCACCGGCCGTCCCGATTCCCAGCCGTGCTGCTTCAGATAGTTCGCGACGCTGCCGATGGCATCGGCGGGACTGGTCCGCAGATCGATGTGCCCGTTACCGTCGAAATCCACCGCGTACTGCACGATGCTGCTCGGCAGGAATTGCGGAATGCCGATTGCGCCGGTGTACGAACCGAGCACGGTGGTTGGATCGATTTGCTGGTCATGCGTCCACACCAGCAGATCCTCAAGATTCTTGCGGAAAGTCGCTTGCCTTTCCGCCCGGTTCGGCGTGTTGGGATAATCGAAGGTGAGCGTGGCCAGCGCATCCAGCGCGCGGAAGTTACCCATGTACTTGCCATAGATTGTCTCCACGCCAATGATCCCGACAATCGCTTCAGGCGGCACGCCGTACTGATCCGATGCACGCTGCAGCGCGGCCTGGTTCGCGCGCCAGAATTTCACGCCGGCGGCAATACGCACCGGCTCCACGAAACGCCCCTGATACGCGCGCCAATTCTTGGTGGCTGGCGTAGGTGAAGGCAGCACCAGTTTCACGGCGGTTGCCGAATAACTGACGCGATTGAACAGGTCGTGCAAGGCGGCGGAATCGAAGTCGTAACGCGCAACAAGATCGTTAATGAACGCGTCCACATTGGGATTGTTCGCGTAACGCTGCGGCACGATCTCTTCTTCGAACATCTGCCCTTGCGCTGGTGCGGATTGCGGCTGCGATTGTGCAACTGCCTGGCCGATACTGAGTGTGCAAAGTGCGCCAACTAGGCCGGCGACTGAGGCAAGGCGCGCGGTTCGCACCGAAAGAGGCAAGACGGACGAAGCAAACTTGAAGTTCATAGTGTGCGTAATTGTGGCGGTGTAACGCGAGGCGCGCTGGAAAAACGCGCAGAGCATACGAGAGTCGGATCAGTATAACCGACGCGTTTTCAGGACTATCCCGAAAGCCTTTTGAGCGGGCGCGGACGCTGCAAAAGCAGTGTTGGTCGGCCGCGCCATTTCCAGTGTGGTAACTTATCAAGAACCCGCGCGGTGCGGCGTTCGGCCGCTAACTGGCGCGCGGCAGGAACGGCAGGCATCGCGACCGACAAAAACATCTGAACGATACGAGACACGCGGTACGGCACGCCCGGCCGCGCAACCCATCATGGCTACCGGCTTTTATACCCATCCAGATTGCCTTCTTCACGATATGGGGCCGTGGCATCCCGAGTGCCCCGCGCGCCTTCAGGCGATCGAGGATCAGTTGATCGCAAGCCGGATCGACACCCTGATCGAGCGCGAAGAAGCGCCGCTCGCGAGCGAAGAGGACCTGGCGCGGGTTCATACGCAGGCGCATATCGATTTCGTCAAGGAGACGGCGCCCGCAGTGGGCCGCGCGGAGATCGATCCGGACACGCTGATGTCGCCGGGTTCTTACCACGCGGCGTTGCGCGCGGCGGGCGCGGCGCTCGCCGCTACCGACGCCGTTATCGCCGGAACCTACGACAACGCATTTTGCAGCGTGCGGCCGCCCGGACATCACGCGGAGCCGGCGCGCGCGATGGGCTTCTGCTTCTTCAACAACATCGCGATCGCGGCGCGTCACGCGCTTGAAGTGCATGGGCTTGAGCGTGTGGCTATCATCGATTTCGACGTGCATCACGGTAACGGCACGGAAGCCGCCTTCTCGGGCGATCCGCGCGTGCTGATGTGCAGCTTTTTCCAGCACCCGTTCTATCCGTACAGCGGCGCGGACAATCACGCATCGAACATGGTCAATCTGCCGATGCCCGCGCGTACGAAAGGCATGGCTGTGCGCGAAGCCGTCGACATGATGTGGCTGCCGAAACTCGATGAATTCAAGCCGCAGATGATTTTCGTCTCCGCAGGTTTCGATGCGCATCGTGAGGACGATCTCGGCAACATGGGTCTTGTCGAGGACGACTACGCGTGGCTGACCCAGCAGATCCGCGCGGTGGCGAAGCGGCATGCGAAGGGCCGGATAGTAAGCAGTCTCGAAGGCGGATACAACCTGTCGGCGCTTGGGCGCAGTGTGGTCGCGCATGTGCGTGCGCTCGCTGATATCTAAGCCGCTGCGCTTCACTGCTAAATTCAAGGCACGGTTCGCCTCGACCACGCTATGCGCACGGGACAGCGTAGCAGGGTCAATGGTCAGCGCAGGAAATCGCGGCATCAGGCGGCTGATCAGGCCGCCCAGCTTGAGCTTCTAGCGCGGCGCGTCGGCCGGCGGTTTGAGCGCAGCGCTCGACAGGATCAGCCCGGCCAGTTTCCGGCCGCTTTCCGGCAGGCGCCCGGCCGCGTAAAGCGCGGCCATTGCGCCACCCTGCTATGTCCCATCAGGCACAGCGGGATCTTGAGCGGCAGGGTCGTGTCCGCGGCATTGAGGAGCGCGTCAGTGTCGAGCAGATATTCGTCGAAAGACTCAATCCACTCACGCTCGCCCGGCGATTTACCGTGGCCACGCAGATCCGCGGCAATCAGTTCAATGCCTGCCGCGTTCAGGCGCAGCGCGAAGTAAAAGAGTCATGAGAAGGGCTGGCGGAAAAGTCGCAAATGTGCCCGTTTAAAGTGCATCCCCGATTGTCATTTCTGCCGTTCTGCGCGTAAAATAGAACGATCGTGCTGTAAAAATAAGCATCTACTGATTGCGCAAAGCCTGACGGACTCCTCGCGAATCCGCCGTAAGCATTCGGCGGCGGGAGTCACTCGTTATAATGGGCTTGGGTTGATGTATTCGTAACTTAGGAGCGTGTGCATGAAAATCTTGGTGCCAGTCAAACGCGTGGTCGACTACAACGTGAAAGTTCGGGTCAAGCCGGATGGCAGCGCAGTGGACATCGCGAACGTGAAGATGTCGATGAATCCGTTCGATGAAATCGCCGTGGAAGAAGCCGTGCGCCTGCGCGAAGCGGGCGTGGCGACGGAAGTGATTGCTGTGTCGTGCGGTGTGACGCAATGTCAGGAGACGCTACGTACCGCGTTGGCGATTGGCGCTGATCGCGCGATCCTGGTCGAATCGACTGAGGAATTGCAACCGTTGGCAGTGGCGAAGATTTTGAAGGCGCTGGTCGATAAAGAGCAGCCGCAACTGATCATCCTCGGCAAGCAAGCGATTGACGATGACTCGAATCAGACGGGTCAGATGCTCGCGGCGCTCGCTGGTTTGCCGCAAGCGACGTTCGCCTCGAAGGTGGTTGTGGCCGACGGCAAAGCCACCGTGTCGCGCGAAGTCGACGGCGGTTCGGAAACGCTTTCCCTGACGTTGCCGGCTGTGGTGACCACGGACTTGCGCCTGAACGAGCCGCGCTACGTGACGCTGCCCAACATCATGAAGGCCAAGAAGAAGCCGATGGAAACGTTGAAGCCGGCAGACCTCGGTGTCGACGTCACGCCGCGCCTGAAGACGCTCAAAGTGGCTGAACCGCCGCAGCGCTCCGCAGGCGTGAAGGTGCCGGACGTGAAGACGCTGGTCGAGAAGTTGAAGACCGAAGCCAAGGTTCTGTGAGGGAGTTTCCAAAGTGACCATTCTTGTAATTGCAGAACACGACAACGCGTCGGTCAAACCGGCGACGTTGAACACCATCGCGGCCGCGCAGAAGATCGGCGGCGATATCCACGTGCTGATCGCAGGGTCGAACGCGCAAGCCGCAGCCGATGCAGCGGCGAAGATTGTGGGCGTAGCGAAGGTATTGCTCGCAGATGCCCCGCAACTCGCCGATGGCCTGGCGGAGAATATCGACGCAACGGTGGTCCTGATCGCGAAGAACTACTCGCATATCCTGGCGCCCGCGACCCCGTACGGTAAGAACATTGCGCCGCGCATTGCGGCTCATTTGGATGTCGCGCAGATCAGCGACATTACCGCAGTGGATTCGCCCGACACGTTCGAACGTCCGATCTACGCGGGCAACGCAATCGCCACCGTTCAATCGAGCGATGCGATCAAAGTCATCACGGTGCGCACCACGGGTTTTGATCCGGTGGCGGCAGAAGGCGGTAGTGCGACGGTGGAAAAGATCGAAGCCTCGGCTGACACGGGTATCTCCAAGTTTGTGAGCCGCGAGTTGACGAAGCTGGACCGGCCGGAGCTGACGTCGGCGAAGATCATCGTGTCGGGCGGACGCGGTTTGGGCAGCGGCGAGAACTACACGAAAGTGCTCGAACCGCTGGCGGACAAGCTCGGTGCAGCGCTGGGCGCATCGCGTGCAGCGGTCGATGCCGGGTTCGTTCCGAACGACTATCAAGTGGGTCAGACGGGCAAGATCGTGGCGCCTAACTTGTATGTCGCCGTCGGTATCTCGGGCGCGATCCAGCACTTGGCCGGGATGAAGGATTCGAAGGTCATCGTCGCGATCAACAAGGACGCGGAAGCGCCAATCTTTGGCGTGGCGGACTATGGGCTCGTGGGTGATTTGTTCACGGTCGTGCCGGACCTCGTGAAAGAACTTGGCTGATCGTTCTTAAAGCCACTGGCTGGAAAGAAAGCAAGACCGCAAAAAGGGGCGACATACGTGCGCCCCTTTTCACATCTGTTGGGGGAGACAAGACATGAGCTATAGAGCGCCGGTCAAGGACATGCTGTTCGTGATGAAAGAACTAGCCGATATAGAAAGCATCGCGGCGTTGCCGGGTTTCGAGGACGCCGGTCTCGACACCGCGCAGGCCGTACTCGAAGAAGCCGCGCGTTTTAACAACGAAGTCGTCGCGCCGTTGAACTTCGAAGGCGACAAGAACCCAAGCTTTTGGAAGAACGGCGAGGTCACGACCACGCCCGGGTTCAAAGAGGCTTTCCGTCAATTCGGCGAGGGCGGCTGGCAGGGTGTGCTGCATCCGGTCGAGTACGAAGGCCAGGGGTTGCCCAAGCTGATCGCGACCCCCTGCATCGAGATGCTGAACTCGGCGAATTTGTCGTTTGCGTTGTGCCCGCTGCTCACCGATGGCGCTATCGAAGCGTTGCTGACCGCTGGGACCGAGGAACAGAAGCAGCTCTTCGTGCCAAAGCTGATCTCGGGCGTTTGGACCGGGACGATGAATCTCACCGAGCCGCAAGCCGGCTCCGATCTCGCGCTGGTCCGCACACGCGCCGAGCCGCAGGGCGATGGCACGTTCAAGATCTTCGGTACGAAGATCTTCATCACCTACGGCGAGCACGACATGGCGGAGAACATCGTCCATCTCGTGCTGGCGCGCACGCCCAACGCGCCCGACGGCGTGAAGGGCATCTCGCTCTTCCTGGTGCCGAAGTTCATCACCGATGAAAACGGCACGCTTGGCGCTCGCAACGACGTGCATTGCGTATCGATTGAACACAAGCTCGGGATCAAGGCGAGTCCGACAGCCGTGCTGCAATTTGGCGATCACGGCGGCGCCCTTGGCCAGTTGATCGGCGAGCAAAATCGCGGGCTGGAGTACATGTTCATCATGATGAACGCGGCGCGGTTCGCGGTCGGATTGCAGGGCGTTGCAGTGTCAGAGCGGGCGTATCAGAAGGCCGTCGCGTTCGCGAAGGATCGCGTGCAAAGCCGGCCGGTCGATGGCTCCGCCAAACAGCCGGTGTCGATCATTCATCACCCCGACGTGCGCCGCATGCTGTCCACCATGCGCGCGTTAACCGAAGGGTCGCGCGCGCTGGCTTACGTGGCGGCGGCACATTGCGACCTCGCGCATCATCATCCCGATGAAGCCGCGCGCGCCAGCCATCAGGCGATCTACGAATTTCTCGTGCCGATCGTGAAGGGCTGGAGCACGGAGCTTTCCATCGATGTCGCGAGCCTTGGCGTGCAGGTTCACGGCGGCATGGGTTTCATCGAGGAAACGGGCGCGGCGCAGTATTACCGCGATGCCCGCATTCTCACCATCTACGAAGGCACGACTGCGATTCAGGCCAACGACCTGATTGGCCGCAAGACCGTGCGTGATGGCGGCGCGACCGCTCAGGCGATTCTGGCGCAGATGGATCAGACCCTCGCGCAACTAGCCGGGCGCGACGGGCAGGCGTTCAAGTCGATGCATCGGCATTTGAGCGCGGGAAGCCTGTCGCTGGCACGGGTGGTCGAGTTCATGGTGGCCAAGGTGAAAAGCGATCCGAACGCAGTCTTTGCCGGCAGCGTGCCGTATCTGAAGCTGGCCGGCATTGTGCTCGGAGGATGGCAAATGGCGCGCGCTCTGCTGGTGGCGTCTGACAAGCGAAGCGAGGACGAAGCGTTTTATGGCGCCAAGATCGCGACGGCCCGGTTTTTCGCGGAGCATATCTTGTCGCAAGCGCCAGGCATTGAAGCATCGATCGTTAGCGGCAACTGGCAGGAAGGGTATCTCGCGCTGAGCGAGGACCAGTTCTGATTTGCTGAGGTTAAGCGGGTCCATGAAAAATGCCGTTCGACGAAAGTCGAACGGCATTTTTTTAAAGCGTGCGCTCGCCGCTACGCGTGAAAATCCAACTCACGCACTTGCATACGACGGCCGCGTGCTCGTGTGCGTTTCGCCGAGATAACGGTGCACCGACAAATCGTCGGACTGGATGGCCGGCTGTTTGCCCGACATCAAGTCGGCCAGCAGCTGGCCCGAGCCGCACGACATGGTCCAACCCAGGGTGCCGTGACCCGTATTGAGGAACAGGTTCGGCAGCGGCGTACGGCCGACGATAGGCGTGCCGTCCGGCGTCATCGGGCGCAATCCGGTCCAGAACGATGCCTTCGCGGTATCGCCGCCACCGGGGAACAGGTCGTTCACGCACATTTCCAGCGTCTCGCGACGCGCCTGGCTCAGCGATTTGTCGAAGCCGACGATCTCCGCCATTCCGCCGACACGAATCCGGTCATCGAAACGGGTGATCGCGATCTTGTACGTTTCGTCGAGCACGGTGGAAACCGGCGCGGCGCTTTCGTTCGCGATGGGTGCCGTGATCGAATAGCCCTTCAGCGGATACACCGGGATATCGACAAGACTGCCCAGCAGTTTCGTGGAGTAAGAGCCCAGCGCGACCACGTATGAATCACCGCGAATGGTCTCTCCACCGCACTGCACGCCCGCAATGCGGCCGCCGCTTACCGCGAGCGCGTCGATTGGAGTGTTGTAACGGAATTTCACGCCGAGCTGTTCGGCCATTGCCGCGAGGCGCGTGGTGAATTTTTGGCAATCGCCGGTTTCGTCGTTCGGCAGACGCAAACCGCCGGTCAGCTTGTGCGATACGGCGGCAAGCGCCGGTTCCGCGTTTTGCAATTCAGCCGGCGTAAGCAATTCGAACGGCACGTTTGCATCGCGCAACACGGCGATGTCCTTCGCGGCGCCATCGAGTTGTTGCTGGGTCCGAAAAACCTGCAGCGTGCCACCCGTGCGGCCTTCGTAATTGATACCTGTGTCCGCGCGCAACGCCTGCAGGCAGTCGCGGCTGTATTCGGCCAGGCGCACCATACGCCCCTTGTTGACCGAATAGCGCGCCTGCGTGCAGTTCTGCAGCATTTGCCACATCCACTTTAATTGAAACGACGTTCCGTCCAGACGGATGGCGAGCGGCGCGTGTTTCTCAAACATCCATTTGATTGCCTTGAACGGCACGCCCGGCGCAGCCCACGGCGATGCGTAACCCGGCGAGATCTGACCCGCGTTCGCGAAACTCGTTTCTAGCGCCGGTCCCGCTTCACGATCGATCACGGTCACTTCGTGCCCCGCACGCGCCAGATAGTAGGCACTCGTGACGCCGACAACACCGCTTCCCAGAATTACGACTCGCATGTCTTGCTCCGTGCAAAGTGTGTCCGCCGGTCATTCGCTTCGTTTCGACATGAAGCCATGTGAGTAGCGGGTTACATAGTGGTATCGACTATAGTATTGATACGTAGGCAGTTTTTGTTATTGTATTTATTCATTTTTCAGTGGAAAGCAATGAGAACGCAACGAAATTCAGTACGAGAACTCGATAAGATCGATCGCCGCATTCTGAAGATCCTTCAACAGGACGGTCGTATGGCGATGAAAGACCTGGCTGAGCAGGTCGGGCTCTCGGTGACGCCGTGCATTGAACGCGTCAAACGCATGGAGCGTGACCAGGTGATCGCGGGGTACTACGCGAGGGTGAATCCGCATCAGTTGGGCGCTTCGCTGCTGGTATTCGTCGAGATCACCCTCGATCACAAAAGCGGCAACATGTTCGAGCAGTTCCGGCGCGAGGTGCAGCGCATTCCCGAGGTGCTGGAATGCCATCTCGTGTCCGGCGATTTCGACTACCTGATCAAGGCGCGTATTGGTGAAATGGCCGATTACCGCAAACTGCTCGGCGACATCCTGCTGCAACTGCCGGGCGCCGTGCAGTCGAAAAGTTATGTGGTGATGGAGGAAATCAAGGAAACGCTGACCATCGCCGTGGACGCCTGAAAAGAGCTTGCGGCCGCGGTAACTTACTGTATATTCATACAGTGTTTTCCTGCTTTCACTCCCCGTCCATGGCTTCTCACGACAACGAATATCCTGTTGCTCCTCCCGCGCCGCTCAAGGGCCGAGGGGCGGTCACGAACATGCAGGGGCGCTACGAGAAGGACGAGCGGGAGCGTGTAGATGACGGCTGGACGTATATCGGTGAGGACGGGGAAACCAACGACGCGCCGTCGCTGCGCACGCAAGTGTTCGAGGAACGCGCGAAGAGCATTCTGACGCGAAATTCATCCCCGGATATTCCGTTTGGGGTATCGCTTAACCCTTACCGCGGCTGCGAGCATGGTTGTATCTATTGCTTCGCGCGGCCTACGCATAGCTATTTGGGGTTATCGCCGGGACTGGATTTCGAAAGCCAGATCTACGCCAAGATCAATGCCGGCGAATTGCTTGAGCGGGAATTGGACAAACCGTCCTATCAGCCGGAGCCAATCGCTCTGGGCGTGATTACTGACGCGTATCAGCCTGTCGAACGGAATTTGCGGATCACGCGGCGGGTGATCGAGATCCTGAGCGAGCGAGGGCATCCGTTCGCGGCAATCACGAAGTCGTCGTTGATCGAAAGGGATATCGACCTGCTCGCACCCATGGCGCAGAAAGGTCAGGTCATGGCTGCAATCACCATAACCACGCTGGATGCGGACATCGCCCGCACGCTCGAACCGCGCGCAGCCACGCCTTCAAGAAGGCTGCGCACTATCCGGGCGCTGACCGAAGCGGGCATTCCAGTCGGTGTCAGCGTCGCGCCCGTTATTCCGTTCGTCACGGAACCGGACATGGAACGGGTGCTGGAAGCCTGCGCAGAAGCAGGGGCGACGAGTGCGAGTTACATCGTTTTGCGCTTGCCGTGGGAGGTGGCGCCGCTGTTCAAGGACTGGCTCGCGGCACATTTCCCGGATCGGGCGGAGCGTGTGATGGGGCGTGTGCGCGATATGCGCGGCGGCAAGGACTACGACTCGGATTTCTCGAAGCGGATGAAAGGCGAAGGGTTATGGGCCGACATGCTCAAGCAGCGCTTTCATAACGCCACGAAGCGGCTTGGCCTGAATCAACGGCAGCGCGGAATTCTGGATATGTCGGAATTTCGGCATGTTGAGAAGGTGGTGGGTCGACATCCGCGTGCAGCCGTGGACAGTGCGCAGATGAAGTTGTTTTGAAGCGTGGCCGTAGCGACTGCCGGGCAGCGCCGCTGCGGTCCGTGAGCCCTACTGCGACAACTCTTTAGCTGCTTGAACCTGGCCTTCGAAGTAAGTCTGGAAGGTGACGGCAAGACCTGCCATCAGCAGGAACGCGCCAAACAACAAAGAAAAGATCACGACGAAAATGACTGTCCAGCCGGATTCGCTTTGTTGGCCGGTTTGCGCATTGAATTGAGCATCCCATTTGTCGTCGGGCCTCAAGCCGTAGACGATCGCCGACAAGAACGCCGCCAGCAGTGAAATGGCGCCGGGCACGACCAGGATCCAGCCGAGAATCGACGCCCGATCGGTTGCTGCTAGCAGCATGTAACCGGCCACGCCCATCAGGATGCCAATAATGTGCGCCCAGCCGAACTTGTCGCGCAAACCGTACAAATAAAAGCGATGCGCGCCAATACTGCCGAAAAAGAAGGCGAGCGCGGCGGTCAGCGTTTTCGAGCGGAAACGCCCGTTCGACGTTGGTTTCGATGGGTGCGAAGCAGTGGACGGCGAGTTGTTCATCGGGAAACGAAAAGGAAAATGCAGTGGGCAATGGGCGCGGATTGGCGCAAACGGGAGCAGTGTCACGCCGACGCGGCATTCTACGCCCGCAGGGACGAGCGCTCACGCGGCTAAAAGGCTCAGCGCGCAGTGATCAAGTCGTGGCAACGTCACTGCAAGATCGCGGCGTCGTCAAGGTTGCGCGTACGTAATCCGGTAGATTGCACCCGCGTAGTCGTCGCTGACGAGAAGCGAGCCGTCGGGCATTGGCAGGACATCGGCGGGACGACCCCAGACTTGTTCCTTCGGACGCAGCCAGCCTTGGGCGAAAGTCTCCATGCGCGGTTTCTCGCCATTCGCATCCGGCACAATTCTTACTACGCGATATCCCACCTTCGTGCTGCGGTTCCAGGAGCCGTGTTCCGCGATGAATATGTTGTTCTTATAGTCGGAGGGGAACATCGTGCCAGTATAGAAGCGCATGCCAAGCGATGCGACGTGTGCGCCCAGCTTGACCACGGGCGGCGTGAAACCGGAGCACGGATGGCCGGCGCCGAATTCAGGGTCTGCAACGTCGCCGCCGTGGTAGTAGGGAAAACCGAAGTCCATGCCGGCCTTCGGCGCGTGATTGAGCTTGTCGTCGGGGATATCGTCACCGAGCATGTCGCGACCGTTGTCGGTGAACCAGAGTTCTTTCGTTTGCGGATCCCAGTCGAAACCCACCGTGTTGCGCACGCCGTTCGCAAACACTTCGTAGTCGGTGCCGTTCGGGTTCATTCGGGCAATCAGCGCGTACCGTTTGGGATCCGGATTGCAAATGTTGCAAGGCGCGCCGGTTGGCACATACAGCTTGCCGTCCGGGCCGAACGCAATGAATTTCCAGCCGTGCGACCGGTCGGAAGGCAGTTTGTCGGTGACCACTACAGGTTTGGGCGGCGCCTCGAGGTGATCGTCTATGTCGTCGAAGCGCAGGATGCGGGAGATCGCGGAGACATAGAGCGCGCCGTTGTGCCACGCCACGCCCGCCGGCTCGTCCAGACCTGACGCGATCACGTGTTTCGCAGTGACCCGTCCGTCCTTCAATTCGAGCGCGTAGACGTGTCCGTCGAGGCTGCCGGCGTAAAGTACGCCTTTAGGCGATAAAGCCATGGCGCGGGCGCTCGGGACGTCATCCGAGAGAACCGCGATGCTAAAGCCCGGCGGCAGTTTGATTTCGTCAATGGGCAGCGCCGCATGGGCGCCCCCTGCGATGAACGAACCGGCCAGCGCAACCAGCATATTCGCCGCTAAAAACGCAGCACGCGCCGAGCGAGCCAGGAGGGACCGGGCGAAACCTCTGTCAAAGCCGCTTGCCCCGCGCGAATCACCGCCAGAGAAACCTTTACCGCTGAAAGTCATAAGCGAGTTCAAATCTGTCTCCCCAAAATGACACTCCGCGCCCGCGCGGCGAAGTCTTGAAAAACCCGCTTTGCACCGCGTCGGGGCGGGCGATGGTCGGTCGAACGACATGCCGCGGGCCACGTTCCATCTTGATTAATCGACGCAAGTGTTTGTTAAGGCTCCGTTTTGCCGCTATAATCGCGTGTTTTGGTAGTTCCGAACCCCGGTTTTCAAGGATTTCAGCATGGTTATCATCCGCTTGGCTCGTGGCGGCTCCAAGAAGCGCCCGTTTTACAACATCGTTGCAACTGATTCGCGTAGCCGCCGTGATGGCCGCTTCATTGAACGCGTGGGTTTTTACAACCCGGTCGCGACCAAAGGCGAATCGCTGCGTATCGCCCAGGACCGCCTGACGTACTGGCAAGACAACGGCGCGCAGTTGTCGCCGACGGTTGCACGTCTGGTCAAGCAATCGCAACAAGCTCAGCCGGCTGCTTAAGTGCGCTTGCTGCAGTCGATCGTTTGGGTATTTGTGATCCGATCGATTCCAGCTGCCGAGGTTCGCGGGAGATTGGCTCATGTCGTCACGTGATTCTGCTTCAGACTCAGGTTTGACAGCCGCACGTGGCGAAAAACCTGAGCCGAACGAGGCCACGTTTGGCGCGTTTGTCCGTAAGCCGGCAGCGCGTCGCGTGGCTGTCGACGCTTCAGATAGCGCAGGATCGATCGAGCCCGTAGAAAGTTTGCCCGATGACGCCATTGAAGTGGGTGCGATCGTCGACGCTTACGGACTGAAGGGCTGGGTCAAGATTGCGCCGCACGCGCATGCGGGTCATGGCGGTGACGCAATGCTCGCGGCAAAACGCTGGTGGCTGGTCAAGGGAAACGAGCGCAAGGTGGTTCGATGCCTTCAGTCCAAAGTGCATAGCGACACGGTCGTCGCGCACTTTGCAGGCAGCGATGACCGCGAGACAGCGTATGCGTTGCGTGGTCACAGTATCCATGTGTTGCGCGGCGACTTTCCGAAGCTGACCGGTGATGACGAGTTCTACTGGGTCGATCTGATCGGCCTCGACGTCGTGAATGACGCAGACGTGGCTTTAGGCCAGGTCGCGGGCATGATCGACAACGGCGCGCATTCCATCATGCGCGTGGAATTTCCGACTACGGGCAAGGACGGTTCGCCCGCAACCGGCGAACGGCTGATTCCGTTCGTTGGGGTATACGTCAAAACAGTGGATCAGGCGGCGCGCAGGATTGTCGTCGACTGGGACGCTGACTATTGATCCATCGATTCACTGCAAGGAGAGAGCGATGCAGTTTGACGTCGTGACGCTCTTTCCCGAGATGTTTCGCGCACTGACCGATTGGGGTATTACCAGTCGGGCAGTGAAGCAGGAGCGGTTTGGTCTGCGCACGTGGAATCCTCGCGATTTCACCACGGACAATTATCGAACCATCGATGATCGCCCGTACGGCGGTGGCCCCGGCATGGTCATGCTGGCAAGGCCGCTGGAAGATGCGATCTCGGCTGCGAAAGCGGCGCAGGCGGAGCAGGGCATCAGCGGTTCGCGTGTGGTGATGATGTCGCCGCAAGGGAAAACGCTGAATCATGAGCGGGTGATGCAATTCGCTCAGGAACCCGGTCTCGTCGTGCTATGCGGCCGTTACGAAGCCATCGACCAGCGCTTGATCGATCGTGTGGTTGACGAAGAAGTGAGTCTCGGCGACTTCGTGTTGTCGGGCGGCGAATTGCCGGCCATGGCGCTCATGGACGCAGTGGTGCGCCAGTTGCCCGGCGTGCTGAACGACTCGCAGTCGGCCGTGCAGGACAGTTTTGTCGATGTGCTGCTCGATTGCCCGCACTACACACGCCCGGAAGAATACGGCGGTGTACGGGTTCCGGATGTGCTGCTTGGCGGCCATCACAAGGAAATCGAGGCGTGGCGCCGGCGTGAGGCGCTAAAGAATACGCAGGAAAAGCGGCCCGATCTGATCGAACGGGCGCGCAAGGCTAAAATGTTGAGCCGTGTCGATGAGACATGGCTTGCAAGTCTCGCCAAGGAAAGATCCAAAGCGCAGTAGGTTTTGGAAGGCAAATACGAGGCGAGACGAAAGGGCGGTGCCCGGCTTGTGAATTCAAGCGGGCGCCAGATGTGAACCCATCCTCTACCGGGGCCACTGATAGTGGCAAACAACTCCGGCAAGATGGCACCAGGAGTCGGTAATGAATCTGATTGAGCAACTCGAGCAAGAAGAAATCGCGCGCGCGCTCGGCGAGAAAACCATCCCCGCATTCGCCCCCGGCGATACGGTGATCGTTAGCGTCAACGTAGTCGAAGGTACGCGCAAGCGTGTCCAGGCTTACGAAGGCGTTGTGATCTCGAAGCGCAACCGTGGATTGAACTCGAATTTCATCGTCCGCAAGATTTCGTCGGGCGAAGGCGTCGAGCGTACGTTCCAGACCTACTCGCCGCTGCTGGCGAGCATTGTCGTGAAGCGTCGTGGTGACGTGCGTCGTGCGAAGCTGTACTACCTGCGCGAGCGTTCGGGCAAGTCGGCTCGGATCAAGGAAAAGCTCGTGTCGAAAGACCGTGCTGCTGCCAAGGCGCAATAAACTGCACCGAAGCTGCACTGGAAAAAGCACCTTCGCGGGTGCTTTTTTCTTTGGTGTGGTCAAATCGTGTTTTGCGCTTCACTTCAGTTTTATTTGGGTACTGACCGCAATGCTTTTTTAAAATCAGAATCAGAACCAGACCCTCCCAAGAACTAAAAGCCCTCGTGTCTCCGACCAAGCTGTCGACTCCCCGAATCCTCGAGCCTGAGATCTTGCCGATCGAATCGACCGGCGCCGATCTGCCGCCTGTGCGCAGCGAACTCCTGACGCCGGCCGGACTGCGTGCGCGCTTCAAGCAGACGCTCGCCTGGACGCCCGACGCGCGCGACGACAGGATCAAGGCGCTGGGTGGGGATCCACGGGTGGCGTCGGTGCTGATTGCACTGGTTTTGCGGGAGACCGGCTTGACCGTGCTCCTCACGCAACGGGCGGATCATCTTTCGGATCACGCGGGGCAGATCAGCTTCCCGGGCGGACGCCGGGAGCCGGAGGACCTTGACGCCGCCGCGACCGCGCTTCGCGAAGCGCAGGAAGAGGTAGGCCTCGCGGCGAAGCACGTGGAAGTGCTTGGGGAGTTGCCCGAGTATCTGACGGGAACGGGGTTTCGGGTCACGCCGGTCGTGGCGCTGGTGCATCCTCCGTTCGAACTGCACGCCGATACCCTCGAAGTCGCCGATATCTTCGAAGTCCCGCTCGCATTTCTCATGAACCCGGCCAATCACCAGGTCCGCGTGTTTCGTTGGGAAGACGGCGAGCGTCGTTTTTTTGCGATGCCTTTTTCGCCTGCCGAGAATGTGGCTCCGTATTTTATCTGGGGTGCAACGGCGGGTATGTTACGCAATTTCTATCGCTTCCTCGCGGCTTGACGCCCAACGTGCAGAGGCTCGGCTAACCATGCAGCCGATGTGTCCCTCTGATGCGGACGGTGCTGTGCTATCTTTACAAGAAATTCGTAAAACTCGAATGTCTCGGCGCATCGCATGACTTTTTTCTCTGTATTGCTGGCTCTCATCATCGAGCAGTTGCGCGCGCTCTCGCCGCAGAATCCCATTTCGGCGTTGCTTCAGTACCATGCGGAATCCGCAGCTCATGGCTTCGATGCCGGCAAGCAGCGGCACGGCGTGCTCGCGTGGCTAGTGGTCGTGGTGCCATGGACGTTAGCCGTCGGGCTTGTCTATTACGTGCTCTATCGCATCAACTTTGCGCTGGCGTTCCTGTGGAACGTCGTGATCGTGTATTGCACGTTGGGCTTCCGGCAGTTCAGCCACTATTTCACCGACATCCATCTCGCCCTGAACAACGACGACGTGCCGCGCGCTCGCGAGATTCTCAATGAGTGGACCGGCATTGATACGCTTGATATGCCCGTCAGCGAGATCGTCCGGCATACCCTCGTTCATGCGGTGGTGGCGTCGCATCGGCACGTGTTTGGTGTGTTCTTCTGGTTCTTGATTCCGATCGGACCGGCGGGCGCGGTGTTTTATCGCATCGCGGAGTATCTGGCGAGGTCGTGGGTCCAGCCGACTGACGAACGTACGCCGGCATTCTCTACCTTCGCGCAGCGGGCGTTCTTTTTCATCGACTGGGTGCCGGCGCGGCTGACTGCGCTGGGCTTCGCCATTGTCGGGAATTTCGAGGACGCTATTTATGCCTGGCGCAACCACGCCCGGCAATGGCCCGATGCCAACGAAGGGGTTCTGCTCGCGGCGGGGAGTGGGGCGCTGGGAGCGCGTCTGGCGGGTCCGTTAGCGGAGCCGCTGAGCGTCGAGGCGTTGGCTGTTGGCGATGCCAGTCCGCTGCCTGTTGGCGACGACTGCACGCCGCGGACTTTGCAGTCTGCCGTGGGCCTTGTCTGGCGTGCCGTGATTCTCTGGATGCTGTTGCTGCTTATGCTCAGCATCGCGGTGTGGCTGGCCTGAAACAACGCTGCTTGACTTGACTTCCTGCCGGGCAGCGTTGTCCTTGCAGCCCTACTCGTCGTTCAGCGGGTCCCTCTCTGTCCCGCATTGCCAGCACACCGTGAACTGCGCTTCCAGTGGCTCACCGCATTGCTGGCAGCGCCATCCCCGGGCATTGGTTGCCGGACCGCTTCGGGCGCGCTCCAGGATGCCTGTCGCCAATACCTCGTCGCGATCATCCAGTATCCATATCTCGGGCGCGCATTGCTCCGCTGGAATCTCGCCCATCGCACCGCTCAAATAACGGTTGTGTAACTCGCACCCTATCCCTGCTGTCACCAGCACATTCACCCAGTGATGCGCTGTGATCAGATTCGGAGCCCGCGTCAGTTTCTTCATCCCGTCGCAATCTGTTTTAGCGGTCTGTTTAGCTGCAGTTGCCCATACTCATCAGGTCGATGAAATCATCGAACAATCTGACTGGCCTCATGCACCAGTTGCGCGTACAACTGGTGTCGCGCCGGCCTGATCTTGCCTTGCGCCATGGCTTCCAGAATCGCGCAGCCCGGTTCGTGCAGATGCCGGCAGTTGTAGAAGCGACACTTGCCGAGGAACGGCCGGAAGTCCGCGAACGAACGCTCCAGCTGTCCCTCGGACAAGTGATGCAGTCCAAACTCCTGGAACCCTGGCGAATCGATCAGCGATCCTCCTCCCGGCAGCGGATAGAGCCGCGTGAACGTGGTCGTGTGCCGGCCGCTGTTCAACGCCTTCGATATCTCACGCGTTGCCACTTCGGCGTTCGGCACGAGGATGTTCACCAGCGTCGATTTACCCATGCCCGATTGCCCAAGCAGCAAGGTGGCACGGTCGGCCAGTCGCGCATCGAGTTCTTCATGCACACGCTCAGGCGCCGCTTTCGCCGATAACTCCACCACCGTGTACCCAAGCTCCCGATACAACGCCAGCCTCTTGCGAGCGACCGCGAGGGGTCCTTCCATATCGATCTTGTTCAGCACGATCAACGGCTCGAGCCCGTGCGCCTCGGCAGCAATCAGCGCGCGCCCAAGCAAGTCCTCGCTGAAATGCGGCTCCGTGCCGAGCACGATCATGAGCTGGTCGAGATTGGCGGCGAAGAGCTTCGACTTGAACTGGTCGGATCGGTAAAGCAGGTTGCGGCGCTCGCCAATCTCGACGATCACCCCCTGATCCGCGGATGACTGCTCGTAACTCACGCGGTCGCCGACCGCTATCTCGCTGCGCTTGCCACGCGGGAAGCATTGGAGCATGGCGCTGCCGTCGGCGGGGGCGACCAGATAATGCCGCCCGTGCGCAGCAATGACCTTTCCTTCGATGCGCGCGTTTGTCGCTTTCTTCGCGTTGCCCGGCCTCATGCGGCGTACCGCATCAAGCGCTCGATGCGCTGCGATGCAGGCGGATGCGATGCATAAAACGCGGAGTACAGCGGATCGGGCGTAAGCGTGGACGCGTTGTCCTCGTACAGCTTGACCAGCGCGTTGACGAGGTCACGCGGGTCGGTCTGGCTTGCGGCGAACGCATCGGCTTCGAATTCATGCTTGCGCGAGCTCAGGCTGCCCAACGGCGTTACGAAGAACATGAAGACGGGCAACGCCAGCATGAACAGCACCAGCGCGAGGCCGTTGTTGTTGCCGAGCAGCGATGGCCGCACGCCAAGCCCTTCGTAGAACCATACGCATTGCGCCAGCCAGCCGAGAAGCGCAAGCATCGCGAGACTGAGTACGAACGTGACGATCAGGCGCTTGATCACGTGGCGCCGCTTGAAGTGGCCGAGCTCGTGTGCGAGCACCGCTTCGATCTCGTTGCCGGAGAGCCGGGCGAGCAGGGTATCGAAGAACACGATTCGCTTCGCCGCGCCGAAACCCGTGAAATACGCGTTGCCGTGCGCCGAACGGCGGCTGCCGTCCATGACGAACAAACCCTTCGCGGCGAACCCCGTACGCGACATCAGGTTCTCGATACGCGAGCGCAACGCTTCGTCTTTCAGCGGCTCGAACTTGTTGAACAGCGGCGCGATAAACGTGGGGTACAGGATCAGCACGAGCATCTGGAACGCGACCAGCAGCACCCACGCCCACAGCCACCACAACGCGCCGGCCTGGTTCATCAGCCACAGCGTCACGAACAGCACTGGCAAGCCGATCGCCGCGCCCAGCACGATGCCTTTCACCAGGTCGAGGAAAAAGAGCTTCTTCGTCATCCGGTTGAAGCCGAATTTCTCTTCGATCACAAAGTGCCGGATGTAGTCGAACGGCAGATCCACCACGCTGGTGATCGCGACCACGATAGCCACCAGCGCCATCTGCCCCACATAACCGCGGCCGAGCCAGTCGGAGACGGCGAGTTCGATCTGCTGGATGCCGCCAAGCAGGGTCAGCGCGATCAGCAGCGCCGCGCTGATCACGACCTCGACCATGGTCAGGCGCGTGCGCTCGACGGTGTAATCGGCGGCGCGCTGGTGGGCGGCGAGCGGAATGGTCTGCAGGAACTGCGGTGGCACATCCTTGCGATGCGCGGCGACGTGCCGGATCTGGCGCGATGCCAGCCAGAGCTTGGTGCCGACCATGCCGACCAGCGCTACGACGAACACGATCGAAAAGGCGAGATTGAAATTGGACATCAGCGGAAACCCGATTGAAATATGCGCGATTGAACTATGCGAGAATTATAGGTTCTTGGCCGCTGCCGCGCGCGGTCTGTGTTGGTTATCCAAAACCGCGCCTGGCAAGGCGTCAAACCCCTCTCAGGTTGCCCTCATATGGCCGATCCCGTGCTCGATCCCGCTTCCTCCCCAAGCTCCTCGGACCTCGTCCGCAGCGACATGAACCTCGTGTGGCTCGACATGGAGATGACGGGCCTCGAGCCCGACACCGACCGCATTATCGAAATTGCGGTGGTGGTGACGAATTCGACGCTCGACAAACTGGTGGAAGGGCCGGTCCTCGCGATTCACCAGGATGAAACGGCGCTGGGCAAGATGGATGAGTGGAACCGCAACACGCACGGCCGCTCGGGACTGACGGAGCGCGTGCGGGCGTCGACGGTCGATGAAGCAGAAGCCACGCGGCAAATCCGCGAATTCCTGGGTCAGTATGTCCCGCCGGGCAAGTCACCCATGTGCGGCAATTCCATCTGTCAGGACCGGCGTTTCATGGCCCGGTGGATGCCCGAACTGGAAACGTTTTTCCACTATCGCAACCTCGACGTCAGCACGCTCAAGGAACTGTGCCGCCGCTGGCAGCCGGCTATCTACAAGGGTTTTCAGAAGCGCGCGATGCACACGGCGCTTGCCGATATCCACGAATCCATCGACGAACTCAAGTACTACCGCGAGCATTTCCTGATTCCGTCGGCAGCGGGCAATGCCACGCCGACCACGCCGGTTTAAGCGCGTAGTCGATCAGGATTTTGGCGGCCGGATCGCGTTTTTCGGCCTGAACGCGGCCACTACTTCGGGCCGTGTTTCGATGTATGGGCCGCCGATCAGATCGATGCAATAAGGCACCGCGGCAAAAATGCCCGGTACCTTGGGTTTGCCGTCGGTGTCGCGTAATCCTTCCAGCGTTTCGCGGATCGATTTCGGCTGGCCGGGCAAATTGACGATCAGCGCCGCGTGATCCGCCGTTTCGCGAATCACGGCCACTTGTCGCGACAAAATGGCTGTCGGCACGAAGTTCAGGCTGATCTGGCGCATTTGTTCGCCGAAACCGGGCATGGGCTTCGTGGCGACTGCGAGCGTGGCTTCCGGCGTCACGTCGCGGCGTGACGGGCCCGTGCCGCCGGTGGTCAGGATCAGGTCACAGCCGGTTTCATCGACGAGTTCGATCAGCGTGGCCGAGATGGTCGCCGCGTCGTCCTGGATCAGCCGGGTTTCCGCGCGCCAGGGCGAACTCAGTGCACTCGCGAGCCACTCTTGCAGCGACGGAATGCCCTTGTCCTCGTACACGCCCTGTGAAGCGCGGTCGCTGATCGACACCAGGCCGATCACCAATTCGTCCGGATGGTTACGCTTTGTAGCCATCGTCGTCTTCTCGCTCCGGGAATTCGACGCCTTCGTCTCCATCTTCGCCTTCGATCAAGCTCTCATCTTCTTCGTCTTCCACGCCCGCTGCGGTCTTGATCCATTGGAACAGTTCGCGGAAGTAGCGCGGCGGTTTGGCCTGTTCGCGTTCCTTGCGGGCGTTGCGGATCAGCGTGCGGCCTTCTTGCGGGTCGACGCCGGGGTGTTGGCGAATGAAATCGGTGAGGGCGGCGTCGTCGGCGAGGAGTTTTTCGCGGGTTCTTTCGATCCAGTGCAGCTTGGCCGTTTCAGCCCGGTTCACGCCGCGATACGAATCCAGCGCAGTGCGAATCGCTGCCGTTTCCTCATCGGTCAGTGAGCGCATGACACGGCCGACGTATTGCAGTTGGCGGCGTTTGCCTTCGTGGTCGGTAATGCGGCGGGCGGCACGGACGGCGTCGTCGAGCTTTTCCGGCATGGGCATGCGTTTGAGCGCGTCTTTCGGCAGTTCGATCAGCGTGACGCCGAGTACTTGCAGCGCAAGCATGTCGCGTTTGAGCTGGGATTTGCTGGGACGGTCGTAGCCGTGCTCGCTGCCGTCCTGTTCGGAGGCCTCGGCCGGGTTTATCGGTTGCGTGCGGGTTTTACGGTTCATCCCGGTATTGTAGCGTGGCAGGGGTGAAACCAAACCCGTGCTGGACTTGCTATCATCGTGCGATGGTCGAAATCCGGCCACATAGCCGCATTCAAGTGCACAGCGGGCGCTAACCCGCCCCGTCACCACGACCAACAACGCGAACACGCTCGACACGTCGAGCACCCACAGGCAGACATAAAATGGCAGCAGACATGGACGTCAGGCAACGCTTTTTCCCGCATACCCAGGACGAGCTGAAGGAAATCGCGTCCGACATCCTGCGGCATGCAAAGGAGCTCGGCGCCACCGACTCCGCCACCGAGATCTCCGAAGGCGACGGCCTCTCAGTCAGCGTGCGCCGCGGCGAAGTCGAAACCATCGAGCACAATCGCGACAAAATGGTCGGCGTGACTGTGTTTATCGGAAACAAGCGCGGTAATGCCAGCACCTCGGACTTCACGCGCGCAGCGCTGAAAGACACCGTCGCCGCCGCCTACAACATCGCGCGTTTCACAGCTGAAGACAGCGCTGCAGGACTCGCCGAAGAAGAGTTGCTGGAAAAGGCGCCCCAAGATCTCGATCTCTACCACCCTTGGGACATTGACGCTGAAGAAGCCGCTGATCTCGCCCGTCGAGCAGAAGACGCCGCCTTCGCAGTCGACAAACGCATCCAGAACTCCGAAGGCGCAAGCGTATCGGCGCAGCACTCGCAGTTCGTGCTGGCTACATCGCGCGGGTTCATGGGCGGTTATCCGTTCTCGCGTCACTACGTGGCGTGTGCCCCCATCGCGGGTTCCGGCCGTGACATGCAACGTGACGACTGGTACACATCGAAGCGCAACGCCGCCGATCTCGCCGAACCGGAAGCTATCGGCCGGTACGCCGCGCATCGCGCGCTCGCCCGCATGGGCGCACGCGGGCTCGATACCCGCAAATGCCGCGTGATGTTCGAAGCACCGCTGGCAGCCGGCATCCTGGGTGCCTTCGTGCAGGCGGTGAGTGGCGGCGCGCTATATAGAAAGACCACGTTCCTCGTCGACAGCCTCGGCAAGCCGGTGTTCGCGCCGCACATCCAGGTGCTGGAAGACCCGCACGTGAAGGGCGGCATGGGCAGTGCGCCTTTCGACGAAGAAGGCGTGCGCACGCAACGCCGCAACGTCGTGGAAGACGGCGTAGTGCAAGGCTATTTCCTGTCGACGTACTCGGCTCGCAAGCTGGGTATGAAAACGACGGGCAACGCGGGCGGTTCGCATAATTTATCGCTGCGTAGCTCGCTGACGAAACCCGGCGATGACTTCGAGGAAATGCTCAAGAAGCTGGGCACGGGCCTGCTGCTGACAGAACTGATGGGGCAGGGCGTGAACTACGTCACCGGCGACTATTCGCGCGGCGCATCCGGCTTCTGGGTGGAGAACGGCAAGATCCAGTATCCGGTTGAAGAGATCACGGTCGCCAGCACGCTGCAGGAGATGTTCCGGCACATCGAGGCGATCGGCGCGGATACGGTCGTGCGCGGCAACAAGGAAATTGGCTCCGTGCTGATCGAAAAGATGACGATCGCGGGGCAGTAAGAGGATCGACCGAAGAGAAAAAGCCCGGAACGGCTAGCGCCATTCCGGGCTTTTTCAATGGAAAGTGCAAAGCGCGATGGATTAGCCAGCAAGCGGATCGAACGCTCGAAAGCCGAAGCTAAGCCGTGCGGCGCTCGTACACCACGAACGAATAGTCGAAGTCATTCGGTGCTGCCGCATGATGCGTCTCCCGCGAGACCTCTGTCCAGATCGCTGCATCGGGCGCGTCAATGGAAATGTCGCCGGGGAAATCAGCATCGATCTCAGTCACGATCAGCTTGTGCGCGAGCGGCCACCCTTCGCGAAACAACTCGGCGCCACCGATCAGGAACACTTCGCCGGCGTCGTCGCGAGCGGCGAGCGACAGCGCATCGGCAAGCCGGGTCACCGTGTCGCAGCCGTCGAAGCGGCGCTGGGCGTCGCGCGTCACCACTATATTCCGCCGTCCCGGCAACGCCCGTCCAATGGACTCATGCGTCTTGCGTCCCATCACAATTGGCGCGCCCATCGTCGTGCGTTTGAAGAACGCGAGGTCTTCGGGCAAGCGCCAGGGCAATTGGTTGTTGCGTCCGATCACGCCGTTGCGCGCGCGGGCGACGATCAGGGTCAGCGTCGTCATGGTGTGCAGAGCCGTATCCGGCTTCGAGATAAATCAAGCCGTCGATTCTACCCGACGCCCGACGCCCGACGCCGCGAGCCTTCTCACTACGCGTCCGCGCCGGTCACCATCGCCGCGCCGCGCAATCCATGCGCGACCATCAGCCGATACAGCGTCACCCGCGAGATCCCCAATTCCGCCGCCGCCTCGGCGAGCCTGTGCCGGTGCCGCAGCAACGTCAGCTCGATTGCGCGCTTCTCGGCGGCATCGCGGGCAGCGGCCAGCGTGGTCGATTCAATGCCTGTGCAGTGACCGAGCCCGAGATCGTCGGCGGTGATCAGCTTGTTCTCCGCCATTACGATCGCGCGCCGCACGCGATTGATCATCTCGCGCACATTGCCGGTCCAGGCGTAGCTGTACATCGCTTCGATCGCCGACGGCGCAAAGCCGACGATCTTGCGCCGGCCGTCGCTCCTGAACTTGTGCAGCACATGCAGCGCGAGAATTTCGATGTCCTTGCCGCGCGCTCGCAGCGGCGGTTCGTCCACCCGCAGCACGCACAGCCGATGAAACAGGTCAGTACGAAAACGCCCGGCGGCCATGGCGGCTTCCAGATCGATGTGGGTTGCGGAAATGATCCGCACGTTGACGGCGATGGGGTCATGGCCGCCCAGCCGGTCGATCTTGCGTTCCTGCAGGAAACGCAGCAAATGCACCTGGCTGTCGAGCGGCAGGTCGCCGATTTCATCGAGGAACAGCGTACCGCCGTCGGCTTCCTCCACCCGGCCGATCTTGCGCTGGTTCGCGCCCGTGAACGCACCGCGCTCGTAGCCAAACAGTTCGGACTGAATCAGGTGATTGCCGATCGCGCCGCAATTGATCGCGACGAATGGGCCCTTGCGGCGTGGCGAGCGTTCGTGGATAGCCACGGCCGTCAATTCCTTGCCGGTCCCCGATTCGCCGGTGATGAACACGTTCGCGTCCGTGTTCGCCACCTTGCGGATGGTGCGAAAGAGCTGCTGCATGGCCTCGCAGGTGCCGACCATCTGCTCGTCGCCGAACACGGTCGGGGTATCGGCCAGGTCGATGTCGCCGAGGCTCACCATGCCGTACGCGTGATCGACGAGGTAACCGATGGTCGCGTGGGAGAACGGACCCTTCACGAAGTCGAAGCAGAAGTGCCGGATCAAGTGGCAGACGACCGGGTCGGCGAGATGGGTGTCGTCGGTGAGGGCGATCCAGCCGGCTCGCTGATGACGCAGCGCAGGCTCGAGCGCGGTCAGCTCGCGCGCCGAAAAGCTGGTCATATCGACAATACCGGCCACCGGCGTATCGGTTTTCAGGACGCTGGCCTGGGTGGCGAGTGACCCAGCCGATACCTTCCAGCCAAGGCTTTTCAAGTACGTGACCAGCGCCTCATTCGGTGCCTGCGCTATGTAGAGCAGGTTACGGACGGCCGCCGTCGCATGGGGCGTTGGGATGATCGGAACGATCGGGAGATCCGGTGCACCGGACAGACCTGGCGCGACCGGGATGACGGTGGGCAGGATGCTCGTCGGCAGCATTGAATCCAGTGTGGTTTTACCCGGCGCGGGTACGGAGACGGGAACGGATTCGAACACGAGCGATCTCCTTTTTGCCACGGCGCAAACGATGTCCTGGCGGACACCGCGGTGCAATGCGCTGTCGATCCATATGGCCGTCGAGCGGGACGCTGCGTAAAGGCCGCAGATGCGTTCCTCGCGTAATTGCGCGGCATGCCTCGTGCCGCGCAATTACGCGGCCTCGCTACTCGCTGAGCAATACGATCAGTGTCCTGCTGTCCGGCGTGTCCTTCAAATCCTGTTTCTGCGTTGTTGCGTAGCCGCAGCGCGTATCTTGTTGTGGTCGTTCTTTAGACGACTTGCCCTGCACCGGTTTGCAATTTCCCGGCTAGCGCGTCTTCTGGGTGCCCGCGCTCGCGACGTTCCCCGGTGCGGAGCGCGTCACTGCCTCGACGGGAACGGGAGCGGGCACCGGCGGCGGGATCTCATCCCAAAGCGTGACGCTGGTCGTGTGCGCGGCGACTGGCGACTCATCCGTCGTCGCGGTGACTTTTTCAAGCGTGATGTCTGCCCGCACCGCAAGCGGCGCCGACGCTATGGGTTGAACCGATGCGGCCAGTTCCTCTTCCATTACAGGATTAACAATAATGCGCTCGTTCGATGCGGCTTCGCCAGCATCGGCACTTCCAATTTTTCTTTCCATGAAAATGGCTGGCGGATTTGGCCGGGTCACGAATGTTTCATATTCGGACACTATGAGCGCAGACGTGGGCTGGATCACGCGATCATCGTTTGCGTTATTTTGTGCGCAAACGTTGGCGGCTGAGCTGCTCAGTACAAACCACGCGGCACTCATGAGAGCGAGCTTATGCGCTCTCGCAGTATTTTCTTGTTTGACGACGCAGCCGGAGCGTTCCATGGCGGTCTCCCTGATTCATTGTCATTTAGCGAAACATATGCCATGGCACGCATTCCGTTGCCGGTATTGGGCGGGTGGCAAGCTGACTGAAAAAATGAATCAGAAAAAAGCCGAAAACGTTTCAAGACTGAAACGATAGACGGTTAACGGCCGTTTTTATCAAAAATTGCGTAAATGCTATTGTCTTATTTAAACTATTTGCAAAATGCTTATTAAAACCTGACCTCGTTGTTGAAACGCACAGTGGGCCTGCTTCAGGATGGGTTTGCAGGCATTGTTGCGGATATTTGTTTTCGAAGTATTCGCTTTATAGTAGTCTCTCAAAAACAGCATCTGAAACAAAACAGGTTCGCATAGAACCGCGCGACAGTACTCGTCGCTTCCGGGGTTTCACCGTTTGCAGTTTCCCGAATGATCGTTCGCTTGGGGCATGCGAGTCTTCGACGTCTGCAGCGTGGTTGAGGGCAATTACCGGCGCGACCTTTTCAACGACCGTTGACGAAAGGATCAGAACAATGGAAGTCGCTCGGCGGCAACTAATCTACGTGACTCGTGACCCGAGCGAGCCTTTGTGCGCTCGGTTTGAGGAGAGGGGCTGGCACATAGAGGTCGTATCGAACGCGAAGGACGCACGTCGGTGGCTTCGCAGCGACCTGGCAACCGGTGGCTTGCTGGATTTGTCGAGCAGTTTTGAAGCACACGAACTCGCGGCGCTCGAAGCGTCGCTGACGCTGACCAATGTCGGCTGGGTCGCGGCCACCGTGACAGGTCAACTCGAAGATGCGGCCGTGCGCCGGCTGATTCGCGACTACTGCTTCGACTACGTCACCTTACCCACATCGAATGATCGCGTGGTGGACGCAGTCGGCCATGCTTATGGAATGGTGGCGCTGCGCGAGAACGCATCGAACGATGCGCGCGACGGCCGCGCCGAAGGCGAGATGGTCGGTTCGTGCGACGCCATGCTTGCGCTGTTCCGCTCCATCCGCAAGGTCGCCATGACCGACGCGCCCGTGTTCATCTCGGGCGAATCGGGCACGGGCAAGGAACTCACCGCGGTCGCCATTCACGAACGATCGGTCAGGCGAGAGCAGCCGTTCGTCGCCATCAATTGCGGCGCGATTCCCGCGCATCTGTTGCAATCGGAATTGTTCGGCTATGAACGCGGTGCGTTTACCGGCGCGAATCAACGCAAGATCGGCCGCGTGGAAGCGGCTAACGGCGGCACGCTGTTCCTCGATGAAATCGGCGACTTGCCGCTCGAAAGTCAGGCAAGCCTGTTGCGTTTCCTGCAGGAGCGCAAGGTTGAACGGCTTGGCGGACATGGGTCCACCCCGGTGGACGTGCGCATCATTTCGGCCACCCACGTGGATATGCAGACGGCCATGATCGAAGGGCGGTTCCGTGCAGACTTGTATCACCGTCTGTGCGTGCTGCAAATCGATGAACCGCCCCTGCGCGCTCGCGGCAAGGACATCGAGCTGCTCGCCAAGCACATGCTGGACCGCTTCAAGAAGGACGCGAGCCGGCGTCTGCGCGGTTTCGCGCCCGATGCCATTGCCGCCATCCACAACTACGGCTGGCCGGGTAACGTGCGCGAGCTGATTAATCGCGTGCGCCGCGCCATCGTGATGTCGGAAGGGCGTCAGATCAGTGCGCGGGATCTTGAGCTCGGCGAGTACGTCGAGGTGGCGCCGGTGTCACTGGCGCAGGCACGGGAGGCTGCGGAACGGCAGGCTATCGAACTCGCTTTGCTGCGCCATCGCGGCCGTCTTGGCGACGCCGCGCAGGAACTCGGTATTTCGCGGGTGACGCTGTACCGCCTTCTGAGCGCGCATGGCATGCGGCACATTGAAGTCGATGCACCGACGGAGCACGTCACACGCGGCTAAGGGCCGTGTTTGACGGCCGCCCGCCGGCCGCTGGCAGGTCGCCAAGGTCTCCCTGATACATTCAATCCCGGGGTTCGCTGGAACGCCGCGGATTCCTTTCGTTCGTTCCCCGCAAGGCACCTTCGCACCTCGCCCTCCGGCGCTTGGTAAAATCGTGGTTTGATTTTATCGGCGGCGGCGTTTTCCGCGTTTTCCATGGCTAGCGCAATCCGTGGCGAGAGTGCGCCGCAGGCGCGCGGAAATGTTCTGCCAGAATGGCGACACGTCCTCCTTTTTACGAACGATCCAGCTCATGATCCAGTACCAAGAACTGCTCAAAGACATTCTCGAACGCGGCGCTCGCAAGATGGACCGGACCGGCACGGGGACGATCAGCACGTTTGGCCGTCAATTGCGTTTCGATCTGGCGGACGGGTTTCCGATCGTCACGACCAAGCGCATCCACATGAAGAGCGTGATCTACGAGCTGCTGTGGTTCCTGAACGGCGATACGAACATCAAGTATCTGAACGACAACGGCGTGACCATCTGGGACGAATGGGCCGATGAAAACGGCAACCTCGGTCCGGTGTACGGGCATCAATGGCGTTTCTGGCCCAAAAGCGACGGCACGGTGGTCGATCAGGTGAGCGCGCTCGTGCATCAGATCAAGACGCGTCCCAACTCGCGGCGGTTGATGCTGACAGCCTTGAACGTGGCCGATTTCCCGGACGAGTCCATGTCGCCGGTCGATAACGCGCGTGCAGGCAGGATGGCGCTTGCACCGTGCCATTGCCTCGCACAGTTCTACGTGAACGAAGGCAAGCTGAGCTGCCTGCTGTATTGCCGCAGCCAGGACGTGTTCCTGGGTACGCCGTTCAACATTGCGAGCTATGCGTTGCTCACGCACATGCTCGCGCAGCAGTGCGATCTGGATGTGGGGGAGTTAGTCTGGACCGGCGGCGATTGCCATATCTACCTGAACCATCTTGAGCAAGTGGACCTGCAATTGAGCCGTGAGCCGTATGCGCTGCCGAAGCTCGAACTGGCGAGAAAACCCGCTTCCATCTTCGATTACCAATACGAAGACTTCGTGATCGAAGGGTATCAATATCATCCGGGCATCAAGGCGCCGATCGCGATTTAGACGGGTATGGGCGTGTCATAAGCGCTGAATAAGCGCGTTCCTGCTTCAATGAACCGAAGCCGGAACGCCCGCCGTTTAAAACATCGCGGCGTAACGATGTTGAGCATCCGGTCGACCGTGTCGAGCAGGGCTAACAACCCGCTGACCCTCTGGCTGTTGCCGCTGATCTTGTCCGCGTCCAACGTCAGGTACTTATTGCGCCAGGTCGGGTTCTACGCCGCTAGACCTCAGCAAGGACGGCGGCGAAATGCCGTTCGCCGGCGGGCGTGACTCGCAGGACCCGCCGCTTGGCTGTTGTTTCAACCCAGCCATGTTCTGTGCACGCATCGAGAAACGCCGCGCCCAGCGCGCCGCCAAGATGCGGCCGGCGTTCGCTCCAGTCGATGCACGTGCAGGCGAACCGCCTGCGCCGTGCTCTCTGCGCGGTGAGGTCAATACCGATCCGCGAAAATTCATCGACTCCTTGCGGCGTGGCATCGAGCGAGGTCGGGCCGGGCCGCTTCGAGCCGGCCGGTGCACCACCTTGCGCCTGCGCGACTTCCAGCCACTTCGATGTCAGCATCCGGTCGAACAGCCGCACAGCCAGTTCGCCCGCGAGATGGTCGTAACAAGTCCGCGCATAGCGCATGTCGAGTGGTACGGCAGACGCCGGCCGCGGCGCAGGCCGATGCGCCTGCGCTGCTTCCCGCAACGGCGCGCTGGCTTGCGCCAGATTAGCCAACGCTTCGATTGCCATCGCAATATCGGGTGTTGCAATGCGGTAGTACCGGTGCCGCCCGCTTACTTCGAGCGCCAGCAGGCCACTCTCGACGAGCCGGGCGAAGTGCCCGCTGGCGGCGGATGGCGAGATGCCGGCGATCATCGTGAGTTCGCCGGCAGGCCGGGCGGTGCCGTCCATCAGCGACCACAGCATGGCGGCGCGGCCGGGGTCCGCGAGCAGTGCGCCTATGCGCGATAAACCGGGAAACGGGCGGGCATCTTCGTGATCGAGCGTCATCGCAGCCTCCTTGGATTAACCCTACTTTAGCGACTTCGCGCATGCGATGTTTCATCGTAACCTGAAGTATTGATTCAGAGCCCGAACTCATCATGAGCGCCGCACGAGCCCCGCGCTAGAATGATGTTTCGCGTTGAATGAAGGCCGTGCAGGGGACTCTCATGGTGAAAATTTTGATAGCAACGCTGCTTGTGGCGGCGTGTGCGGGTTGTGCGGGAGCGTCGGGCGGGTCGTCGTCAGCAGCAGGGTCGAGTGGCATTACCATGTACGGTGTAATCGACCAGGGCGTGTCCGTGCGCAAGTGAGTGCCCAAGTGTGCCCAAGCGCGCCGGAGCGGGTCGGCGAGCGTTTTTTAGACTCGTATAATTCGGCAACTCCACTTACCAGGCAGGCCCGTTCAGCTTGCCTTACATCTACATGAATACTGCTGTGCCCACCCCCCAATCCACTGATGCCCCGATCACCGACCGGTCCGAAACCACGTTTCGTTTTCTAGCCGAACCGACCTCCGTGAATTTCGGCGGAAAGGTTCACGGCGGTGCCCTGATGAAGTGGATGGACGAGACGGCTTACGCGTGTGCCGCGGTCTGGTCCGGGCGTTATTGCGTGACGGTCAGCGTGGGCAATATCCGTTTCCGCCGGCCGATCCTGGTGGGTAACCTGGTCGAATTGCGCGCCCGCGTGGTGGCGACGGGGCGCACGAGTATGCATTTGCATATCTCTGTGCATGCAGGCGATCCGAAGAGTGGCGTGCTGCAACAGACCACGGATTGCCTGATGGTGTTCGTCGCTGTCGATGAACAGGGCAGGCCCGTGCCGGTTCCTTCGTTCGTGCCCGTCACGGATGAGCAAAAGCGGTTGGCGAAATATGCGATAGACGTCAAGGACGCGTTGGACGCGATCGTGGAATTGAAGCCGGAAGAAGTGGCAGCCGGGAAGGTTTAAAAGCGATGAAGGGCGCTGGCGGGAGAATCTGCCGGCGCGGCGTTCCGAACCATAAGCACGGCGTTGTTAACACCAGGTAATTAGTATTACTACAGGACAATACAAGACAAGACCTGAATGAACCTTCGCATCGGCAAGTGACGTGAAAACCTTGCATAGCCGCTGAATCGGCCGTCGCGCGGCGCTATATCGAAATGCAGGGCAAACAAATAAGACGTTTCTCATTCATGAATGTGTGCGTTATCGGCATAGTTTGGCGCAGTGCGTAAAAGGTCCGCAAGGGCTACCGAACGGTCTCCGAAGGGACCGCGACCGGACTCAACGCGCAAACATCCAACATGAACTGAGGAAACGCATGAAGCGGACGGCCGGCTACAACAATTCAGTTGCCTACACGGCTGGTTACTTTCAAGAGCAGAGTCCGACGTTCCTGAACGCCTGCCTCGCGATGCAGCGCGTATCGCCGCCTTGCGTCGAAAAATTCACCTATTGCGAGCTTGGGTTCGGCCGAGGCCTGACTTCCCTGGTTCTTGCGGCAACGCATCCGAACGGCGACTTCTACGCCTGCGATTTCAACCCGGTGCACGTACGGGGCGCGTCCGCCATACGCGACGAAGCCCGCTTGTCGAATCTCACCTTGTTGGAGAACAGCTTCGATGATCTCGCGCAAGGCAAGGTCGAACTACCCTTGTTCGACTACATCACCATGCACGGCATCATCTCGTGGATTTCGGACGAAACCCGCGCGCAGATCATGAGATTCCTGACGCGTTACTTGAAACCAGGCGGTGTCGTGCAGGTGAGCTACAACGCGATGGTGGGTTGCGCGCAGGTGCTGCCGTTGCAACGCTTGCTGATGCTGGGAGCCGGGGGAGGAAATTCAGCGTGGACCAAGGCGTCCGAGTTCGCCAGGAAGATGGTGAATCTCGGCGCGCTGCACTTCAAGCGCAACCCGGATTCGCTCGGCCGGGTCGAGGGTTTCGACGACCATGATGAACGTTACCTCGTCCACGAGCATCTGCACGAGAAATGGACGCCGTTTTACTTCGCCGACATCGTGCGCGAAATGGCCGAAGCGAAGCTCAGTTTCGCCGGCAGCGCGCGTTTCGCTTACATGTCGCCGGTGGGATGGCTGGGAGAACAGCAGCGGAAAATGCTGGAGACGGTCAGCGATCCCGTCGAAGCTGAAGAGCTTCGTGATTACTTCGCGAACCGCGGGTTCCGCTCGGACATCTTCGTACGCGCACGAGCGCCACTGAGTGACGTTGGCCTGCGCGAGCAGGCAGAACACATCCATTTGTGGGGTAATCCGGCGGTCCCCTATAGAACGGCGGTGGCCCTGGAACATGCCACGCTCACGCGCATTGACGCCGTTCATAAACCGCTCTTCGATCTGTTGCATCGCTCGGAAATGACGCTCGCGCAGGTTTTCGATGTCCCCGGGTTCGCCGGACTCACGCTTGACGCCATCTTGAAGCGACTACGTTTGTCGATAGCGGTTGGCGAGACGTTCGTGCGCTACGGTGAGACGCAGCCGCGAGCGGCTGCCGACCGGCTAAATGCCGTTTTGCTGGAACGGGTCGAACGGGGCGAAGCCTGGGGGGCGCTTGCGTCGCCCAGGCAGGGTGGCGGCGCGGGTATCAGCTTGCTGGATCAACTGCTGCTGGCGTCGCTCCATGCCAAGGCTGATCCGATAAAAGCGATCTCCAGGGATATCGACGAATTGGTCGCTCGTGTGACACGCTCGCTGGCTGCGACCGGCCTCAAGCTGCGAGTGGGGAATGCCGATGTACCGCCAAAAGAGATAAACACCCGCCTGCGTCATATTTTTGAGGATTCGGGCAAGGCGCTCGTGGAGCATGCGGTCGGGCTGGACTTCCTGGCCGCGCAAAAAATATCGGGGTGATAACAAGGACTTAATCAGGACTTAATCAGGAAGATATCCGGCCGCAGCGGTTGATAAGCGATGATCCATCAACCGCTGCTCCCCATTCTGACGTTACTTCTTCCCCACCATTTCTTCCGGCTTCACCCACTCGTCGAATTCGGCTTCGGTCACATAACCGAGCGCCAGCGCGGACGCTTTCAGCGTCGTGCCTTCCTTGTGCGCCTTCTTCGCAATCTTCGCGGCCTTGTCGTAACCAATATGCGGATTGAGCGCCGTCACGAGCATCAGCGATTCATTCAGCAAGCTCTCGATCCGCGACTCGTTCGGCTCGATCCCGACCGCGCAGTTGTCGTTGAAGCTTTGGGCACCGTCGGCGAGCAGACGCACCGATTGCAGCACGTTGTGGGCGATCATCGGACGGAAGACGTTGAGCTCGAAATTGCCGCTGGCGCCGCCGAAATTCACCGCCACGTCATTGCCGAACACCTGGCAGCACAGCATGGTGACAGCTTCTGATTGGGTCGGATTGACCTTGCCCGGCATGATCGAACTGCCCGGTTCGTTTTCCGGAATCGACAACTCTCCAAGCCCGCAACGCGGTCCGCTCGAGAGCCAGCGGATGTCGTTGGCGATCTTCATCAAGCCCGCCGCGATGGTCTTCAGTGCGCCATGCGCGAACACGAGCGCGTCGGCGGCAGCCATCACTTCGAACTTGTTCGGCGCGGTTTCGAAGGGCAAGCCGGTGAGCTTGCCGATCACGCCGGCCACCTTCACGGCAAACTCGGGATGCGCATTCAAACCCGTGCCAACCGCGGTGCCGCCGAGTGCGAGTTGATACAGATGTGGCAAGGTCGATTCAACATGCCGGATACCCTGGTCAAGTTGCGCGACATAACCTGAAAACTCTTGCCCGAGCGTCAGCGGCGTCGCGTCCTGCAAATGCGTGCGGCCGATTTTCACGATTCGATCGAACGCCTTCGATTTTTTATCGAGCGTCTCGCGCAGGGTCTTCAGCGACGGAACGAGATGCTTGACGATCGCGACCGCGGCGGCAATATGCATCGCGGTCGGGAACACGTCGTTCGACGATTGCCCACGATTCACGTCATCGTTCGGATGCACCTTGCGCTCTTCCCCGCGCACGCCGCCCATCAGCTCGCTTGCCCGGTTCGCAATCACCTCGTTGAGGTTCATGTTGGTCTGCGTGCCGGAACCCGTTTGCCACACAGCGAGCGGGAATTCATCGGGGTGAATGCCCGCCAGGATCTCGTCGGCAGCCGCGATGATCGCCTGCGCTTTATCGGCGGCGAGCACCTTCAATTCAGCATTCACTTCCGCCGATGCCCGCTTCACGATCGCGAGCGCATCGATCAGTTCAGGCGATTGTTTCTCGCTCGAAATCTTGAAGTTCTGCAAGGAACGCTGCGTTTGCGCGCCCCAGAGTTTTGCGTTCGGCACGGCGATTTCGCCGAAAGTGTCCTTCTCGAGTCTTACGTCATCCGTCATGGCTTCGTGCTCCTTCGGCTTGCTTCAGGTTCGGGGTTCTATTGGGTCCTGCACGTTTCAGAGTCTAAAAATTCAAAGCTGCGAGTCGACGGGCAGCAGCATGAACAGACCCGTCAACACATTGCGATAAAGGCCCGCTCGCGGATCGAAGTTGTAGGTACGTACCTGGCCGTCGTCCTCGGTCGTCCAGATGAGCGGGGACATCGGCGAGCCGGTGTACTTCAGGCCCGCAAGCACTGCGGGCGAAGCAAGTTCCACACGATACGCCCTCGCTGGCGCAATGCCCGCATCGAACAACCGTGCGGCTTCGCTCGCAATTTGCGGGTTGTAGATCACCAGCGCGAGTTCGGTGTTGAGCGACGCCGAACGCGGGTCCAGGTTCATCGACCCAATCACGAGGATACTGCGATCGATCATATAAGCCTTGGCGTGCAGGCTTGCGCGCGATTGCGAGCCGAACAGCCCGGCGCGCGGCCGGCTGTCACCCTCGACCTGCACTGGCTTGAACTCGTATAACTCTACGCCCGACTTCAGCATCGGTACGCGATACGGCGCGTAACCCGCCTGCACCGCGACGGCGTCGGTGGCCGCCAGCGAATTGGTCAACACCTTCACCTTCACGCCACGCGCCGTGATCGCGGCAAGCGCCTTCACGCCTTCGTCGTGCGGCACGAAATACGGCGAAATGATGAGCACCTCGCTGCTCGCCTGATTTGCCAGCTCGGCCAGGCGCTGCATGGGCGGGCTTTTGTAGTCCTTGTCGGGATGCTCGATCTTCACCGGTGAGTCGGCCTCGAACTCCGTACGCGTCCAGGTCAGGCCCAGCCCGTCCTGTGCTATCTGCTGCGCGATCGGCGTGGCGTTGAGTGGCTTGGCGTTCAGCGGATCAGCCTGTTCTTTCCAGTGCTGGCGCAGGTCTTCGCGGGTTTTGTCGAGATCGGCGGGATCGAATTTTTGCTTGTTCAGCGCGCGCAGCGGGTACGCAATCGAGCTGTTCCAGTAGTCGTCGAAACTCGCCGATATCTCTTGCGTCACCGGTCCCGCCACGAACACGTCCAGATCGCGGAACTGGATGGTTGCGCTCGCGCTGAAGTATTCATCGCCGAGATTACGGCCGCCCACGATCGAGATCTGGTTGTCCGCGATCATCGCCTTGTTGTGCATCCGGCGCGTGAAATGATCGACGTTCGTGAACAGGTTGCGCGTGCGTTGGCCGAAACTCCGGCTCGCGCTGCCGAACGGATTGAACACGCGGATATCGATGTTGTCGTGCGAATTCAGCGCGGCCATGATCTGGTCGATGTCCTTGAAATTCAGGTCATCGACGAGCATGCGCACCTTGACTCCCCGATCCGCCGCGTAAAGCGCCGCGCCGAGCAGCAGCTTGCCCGCGTTGTCCTCGTTCGCAATGTAGTACTGCATGTCGAGCGTCTTGGTCGCCGCCCGGGCGAGCGCGATGCGGGCCTGCAGCGCCTCGGTGCCGGTAGGAAGCAGACGCACGCCGGATTCATTGGGATGCACGGCTTCCTTCGGCAGGAGCGCGGTGCGCAAGGGGGTGTCGGCGTCGGCGGAGAGCGCGTACGTGGCGGGGCGATTGAACGCGGTTGCGGGCGGACGCGTGGCGCAGGCGGCGAGCGCCAAAGCCGTGAGCGCGGCGGCGGCGAATGCAAGCCCACGCGACAACGGTGCGATGCGCGGGGTGATCGAGTGACGCGAAACCTGTCCTGCCTGAGTGCGCTCTGTGCGCCTGCCGGGGTGCTGACCTTGTATGGCTTGGGATAGTGATGACCGAGATAACTGCCTGCTGCTTTCCGACACGTCCATTCCTCTTGATTGCCCGAGCGATTTTTCTGACCTGCTTGCGGTTGTTGCGCACGCAGCGGTCGCGTGCAACGCCGGATCTCGCGGGAGTACAGCAAGGATCATGCGCGGTTATTTTATGGGAAATCAGCTACGGACACGCCGGATGGGTCGATTTGCGAAAAACCGGAGGGGGCCAAGGCGGGAACGCGCGAGGCGTGCGACGGTTGCCTGTGTGTTTTCTTGCGGCCGGCATCGAGTCGTTGAACGCTGGATTTGCCGTCGCGAGAAACCACGTTGAAACCACGTTGAAACCCGTTATTACCCATGAGCGGACGAAAAAAAGCCCGCTTCGACGAAGCGGGCCTAATACCCCTGCTACTGGATGAATCTCAAGGAGACGGCTTGATCGTATCTTCGCTGCGCTCCGATTCCAACCAACAATGTCTGCTTAACTTATGCCGCGGCAATCGTGGAAATCGCGGCAAACGAAGGGTAATCGATGATCCGTAGCCGCTACCTCAAGCCGTATGCCGGGGGGCCTGTCCGGATTCGCCTGGTTCAAGCGCGCCGCGCGTGACCAGACGCCGGCTCATGCGATCGAAGCGAAGGGTCATCAGCACCGCGACGCTCGCGAGTCCCGCCGCGAGCCCCCACCACAAACCTTTCGTGCCGCCGCCGAAGTGGAACGCCAGCATGTAGCCTGTTGGAAAGCCGATGCCCCAATAACCGAGCGCCGCCGCCAGCATGGGCACGCGCGTGTCCTTCAGCCCGCGCAGCACGCCCGACGCAACAGTCTGCATGCCGTCGACGATCTGGAACACGGCCGCCACGCCCAGCAGTGACGCGGCCAGCGCGACGGTCTGGGCGTTCTTCGGGTCGTCGAGATGGAGATAGAGCCCGACGATCGCGTGCGGCGCCAGCACCAGCACGCAGCCCGACAGCGCCATGAACGCCACGCCCAGCGCGATCGCCACGAAGCCGGCGTGGCGAGCGGCCAGCGGCTGTCCTGCGCCGATCCAGTAGCCCACACGCACGTTTGCTGCCTGGCCGATGGCCAGCGGCACCATGAACGCCACCGATGCCACGTTCAGCGCGATCTGGTGCGCGGCGAGCGGCGCTTCGCCGAGCGTGCCGACAGTCATGCCGGTGGCGAGAAACAGCGTGGATTCGACGCCGTAGGTGATCGCGACCGGCCAGCCGATGCCGAACAATTCGCCCATCAGCGGCAGGCGTGGCCGCGAAGCGACGACAAAATGCCGGTAACGCGGCCGCAAATGCAGGAATGCGATCAGCACCAGCGCCGTCGCCCAGACGGTGATCGTGGTAGCGACTGCCGAACCGAGAAAACCGAGTTCGGGCAGGCCGTAGGCGCCGTGGATCAGGCCGTAGTTAAGAAATGCGTTCACGAACACGCCGCCAATCGATACCCACAGCAGCCGCTTCGCCGCACCGATAGCCGGCAGGAACGCGCGCATCATGCCAATCCCGAGCAGGCTGCCCGGCGCTCCCCAGCGCAGGATCGCGCAATATTCGCCGACGTTTTTGGCCAGCATGGCGGGTTCGTGGAAGGTGAGCAGGATCGGTTCGGCGAAGCTCAGCAGCGTGAAGGCGGGGATCGCGAGCAGCAGCGACAGCACCAGCCCGGTCCAGTAGATGTTCGGCACGAGGTGATCGTTGTTCGCGCCACGCGCGTGCGACACCGATACGCTCACGGACGTCAGCACGCCTTGCAGCAGCACCACGACCACGAAGAACAGGTTGGCGCCCAGGCCGCCGGCCGCGAGGGAATCGGGGCCGAGTGAGCCGAGCAGGATGGTGTCGGTGACGCCCATCGCCATTTGCGACAGTTGCGAGATGGCGAGGGGCGCGGCGAGCCTGGCGGTATCGACGGCGTGACGGGAAAGGCTTGGCGGCGCGTTCGCGCGGATCATTCTGGATGGCATGACGGATTATCTGGATGCTTTGCTGCACGGCAAAAACCGTGCAAAAACGGCAACGGGCGATGCAGCAGACCGTTACCGGTGCTGCATCGCCCGCTCGTTCCGGCCGCGCTTCAGCTTGTTGGCGTGAAGCTCCGCTTTGAATTTCAGCTATGAATGTCGGCTGTCTAATCCGGCTTCGAATCTCAGCTTGGAGTCTGGTTTTGAAGCACGCCAACTTGAAAAGCTGGCGTCAAACCGGGCTTCAACCGTCAACAAGCTGAAAGCGGCGAAAGGGAACGAAAGCCGTCTAGCTTATTGCTTGATTGCGCTTATGTCGATCACGACGCGGTATTTAACGTCATCCAGATTGCGCTCAGGCGGATCAATTCGGCTTGAGGACCTTGATCGTGGTGTCTTCGATGACCACCGTCTGGCCCGCGCGGATCTTGCACGTCTTGCGCAACTCGATCTTGCCATTGACCTTCACCTCACCCTCGGCGACGCGTGCTTTCGCCGAGCCGCCGCTGTCGGCCAGGCCCATCAGCTTGAGCAGGTTGTGCAGTTCGACGTAGTCGCCCGTGAGCGTGAATTCGAGGCGCGGCATGTGAGCAGTCTTCGCAAGGTTGGGGGCGGAAAGGGCGCCCATGATAAACCAGCCGGGCACGCCACGTGCGTCAGGAGCCCGGACTTCCGGATATCGAGGCGCTTGGCTGTTTGCAGTATGTCAGCAAGTGAAACCTTCGGTAACAATGACGCGTTTTAGCGAACTCCAGCGTTCGGCACCGGGTCAGTCATAGTGATCGGCGCGTTTTTCACGCGATTTTTCTACGTGATTTCTACGCTTTCCAGGCGCAGACGCTGGTCACCAGAAGTGTAGACGGGTATTTGCGGCGCGCTGCTCCAAGCGCGGTGTTTGAGGACACAACGCACATCGCTTGAGCGTCGCGGCGGGTTGCGATGGTTGCAACCGGCCACCCGGAATAAAAACTGCCAGAGAGGAAATGAATATGTCGCAAGTCAAGAAAATGCTGTTGGGTACCGCTTTTGCCGCCATGGGTCTGTCCGCATCCGCGTTCGCGCAGACCGCGCAACCTGCCGCCGCCGACGCCGGCCAGATGTCAGCGCCAGCCGCACCGTCCGCCCAAACCGCGCCGCCGCCGCAGAATATCGTCGCACCGGCGCCCACCGATCCGCTGGTCGTGAAGCGCAATGCCAACGCGCAGGCTAGTGCTGAATACAAGGCGTCGAAGCAGGCATCGAAGCAGGAGCTGAAGGCGACAAACAAGGAAGCGAAGGCGCAATACAAGGAGCAGGTGCGCAACGCGAAGATCAACAAGAAGGCCGACAAGCAAACTGCGAACGACGAACTCAAGGCCACCGAGCCTGACGGTCCTAAGGATACGGGCCTGCAGCACTAAGTTCTGAGTTCGATGAATGGAATGCGGCCCCCTGAGCGGGGCCGCTGGTAAGGAGGAATTCATGACCACGATCACAAAACGCTTGTTAGCAGCGTTGCTCGCGGGTGCATTCGCGACGGCCGCCACTGTGTCGGTTGCGCAGGCGCAGACCACCGCCGAACCCACGCATGCGGACAAGAAAGCGGCGAAGAAGCAGGCCGAAGCGGACAAGGACGCGAACCTCGCACAGGCCAAGGCCGACAAGAAAAAGACGGAATCGCAGTCGAAGGCGAATGAAGCCGCTGCCGACGCGAACCTGAAAAACGCGAAGAAAGCAGACTGATTCGCCTGATTCGCAACAGGTCCCGCTGTAGGGAAATGACGATGGCCCGGTGCGCGCAAGCGTACCGGGCCAATTCTTTTATAGGGCCAAAAGCCTGCTGCATCAGTCGCTTGCGTGGAGGAGTTGTATGGATATACAGTGTGCGTCACCCTTTTAAAAGCCCATCCGCCGTGCTCACGCTTAACTCCGCCACCGACGACGATCTTGCGCCCAAGCCCGCGCGGGAAGAAGTCGCGTCGTACCTGACCAAACTGAATGAAGCGCAGCGAGAAGCGGTCGAGTACGGCACGCAGGCATCGTCCGCTGGGGACCCGGCCGGCGCGCTGCTGGTGATCGCCGGGGCGGGATCGGGCAAGACGAATACGCTTGCGCATCGCGTGGCGCATTTGCTGGTAAAGGGCGCGGACCCGCACAGGATCCTGTTGCTGACGTTTTCGCGGCGCGCAGCCAGCGAGATGACCCGGCGGGTGACGCGTATCGCCGTGAACGCTTTGGGTAACCGCAGCGTGATCGCGCAGGGTCTCACGTGGTCGGGAACCTTCCATAGCGTGGGCGCGCGTTTGTTGCGCGATTACGCGGATCTCGTGGGGTTATCGCCTTCGTTCACCATCAACGATCGCGAGGATTCCGCCGATCTCATGAACCTCGTGCGGCATGAACTCGGGTTATCGGCGAAAGAGAAGCGCTTTCCGGCCAAATCCACGTGCTTCGCCATCTACTCGCGCGTGGTCAACACCGGTGTGTCGCTTGCAACCGTGCTCGATCAGGCGTTCCCGTGGTGCCGCGAATGGGAGGACGACCTACGGCGGTTGTTCGCCGCGTACGTCAATGCAAAGCAGCAGCAAAGCGTACTCGACTACGACGACTTGCTGCTCTACTGGTCGCATCTCGCCGCCGAACCGTCCATTGCCGCGGATCTGTCGAGCCGTTTCGACCACGTGCTCGTCGACGAATACCAGGACACGAACAAGCTGCAGGCGTCCATCCTGCTATCGATGAAACCCGACGGCCGCGGCCTGACGGTAGTCGGCGACGACGCCCAGTCCATCTATTCGTTTCGTGGCGCGACGGTGCGCAATATCCTCGACTTCCCGAATCACTTCAATCCGCCCGCGAAATGCGTGACGCTGGAGCGCAATTACCGTTCGACGCAGCCTATTCTCGCGGCATCGAATGCGGTGATCGGACTCGCTGCCGAGCGTTATTCGAAGAACTTGTGGACCGACAAGGCATCGGCGCAACGGCCGCGCCTGGTCTCGGTTGCAGACGAGGCCGATCAGGCGCGTTATATCGTCGAGCAGGTGCTGGAGGCGCGTGAAGGCGGCATGACGCTTAAGCAGCAAGCGGTGCTGTTTCGCGCCGCGCATCACAGCGCCGCGCTCGAAATCGAACTCACGCGGCGCAACATTCCGTTCGTGAAGTTCGGCGGACTGAAGTTCCTCGATTCCGTCCACGTGAAGGATGTGCTGGCGGTATTGCGCTGGGGCGAGAACCCGCGTGATCGCGTGGCCGGGTTTCGCGTGCTGCAGTTGCTGCCGGGGGTTGGGCCGGCAATTGCCGGGCGTGTGCTCGATCAGGTGGCTGAGCGTAGCGACACACCGGCCGCGTTAGCCGCATTCGCTGCGCCGTTGCGCGCGAGCGAAGACTGGCCGGCGCTCGTCGCGATGATGTCGAGGGTTTGCGCGCGCGAAAGCGGCTGGCCCGCGGAATTCGAAATGATCCGGCGCTGGTACGAACCGCATCTGGAGCGCAACCACGAAGACGCGTCAATTCGTCATGGCGATGTGTTGCAGATGGAAAGCATCGCGTCCACTTATCCCACGCGGGAGCGTTTTCTCACCGAACTGACGCTCGATCCGCCCGATGCCACCAGCGACGAATCGGGTGTGCCGCTCATCGACGAGGATTATCTGATTCTCTCCACCATCCACTCCGCGAAGGGCCAGGAGTGGAAGAATGTGTTCGTGCTGAATGGCGTGGATGGCTGCATTCCATCGGATATGGGCACGGGCAGCGACGAGGAAATCGATGAAGAAAGGAGGCTCTTGTACGTCGCCATGACGCGTGCGAAAGAGGATTTGCACATTGTCACGCCGCAGCGTTTCTACGTGCACAACCAGTCGCATATGGGTGACCGGCATGTCTGGGCGGCGCGTACGCGTTTCATTCCCGCGCATCTGATGCCGCAGTTCGAAGCGTGCGCGTGGCCACCGGTTCCTGAGCCCAGCGCGCCGACAGCAGCCGGGCTGGCCGCCGCGGCGAAGGCGAAAGTCGACATCGCCGCGCGGCTCAAGAAGATGTGGGAGTGAAGGGCGTTGCTGTGAGCTTCGTGTGAGCTCAGTAAGGACTCGGTACGGGCTCAGTACGGGCTCAACGCTCAGCGCGCGAAGGCTTCGGCGCTTTGCGCTCAGGCGTGAAGATCGTACGCAGCCAGTTGCCAAAGCGAGTGAAACCGTCGTACGGCTCTTCAATAAAAATCTCCGGCTTGATCATGCGTAATTGCTCGAGCACTTGCTGCGCTTCCTGCTTTGAAATCGAGCCATGAAACATGCCGAGGCGCAGCAGGCAGCGCAACTCACCAAGCTTCTCGCGCGATGTCGATCCCACACTGTGTTCGGTCGCAATCTTGGTTTCGTACACGCGTTGACGCAGTGAATCGGCGAGACGCCATGCGGGCGTCTGCATTTTCATCTCCAACTCCTGGATGTCCGATGCGGCTTCCTTGATCTGGGACGCTAGCGGGTCGATCTGCGTTGGATCGCCGTTCGCTTCGGTCACGATAGCCGTCGCCCACGCGCGTGAGGCCTTCACGAGGTCGTCCGGTTTCCAGTCCGAGCGCACCGCGAAGCCGAAACCATGTTCCGCGGCTTGACGCATCATCATTTCGACGACGTCCGGAAATTCCTTGTCGAGTGCCCGTTTCGCCCACGCGTACTGACCGTTTTGCAGCATTCGCTGGACTGCCAGTTCGGTGAGTGGCGTGGGGTTGTCGAGGAGTTTTGCCCGCAGGAAATCCTCGAACGTCGGCGTGACGAATTGTGGGTCGAACTTGAGCGACAGACGAATCAACGTATCGAAGTCGCGACGTAGCGCCGCGATCGTCTCGTCTTTGAATGAAAGGGTGATCTGACCCATGATGTTTCCCGGTTCCCGATCCCGCTGGCCGGTTTGAGCCGGCGCGGGAAGACAAGTCGGCGTCGCCATGAGGGCGACGGCCGTTCGTCTTTATATCGGCTCGGGGAGGGGAAACTTTAGGCCAGCTTTCAACTGTTCGATCAAAGCCCGACCAACCGGCCCTCCCGTCTTATTTGACCGGAATGGTCGTACCAGCGGGCATTGATACGGCAGTCACGCTGTTCTTTGCGCTGCCGGTCGTAATCCGGTCGCTATACGTCAGATACACCAGCGTATTGCGCTTGGCATCGACAATACGCACCACGTGCAACGTCTTGAAGATAAACGACATGCGTTCCGAAAACACATCGGATTTCTGCTTGAGTGGCGCATCGATCTTGATCGGCGCGACCTGGCGGCAAGCGATCGATGCCTCAGACGGGTCTTCGGCTATTCCTAGCGTTCCTTTAACGCCGCCCGTGCGCGCGCGCGAGACGTAACACGTTACACCCGAGACCGCCGGGTCGTCGTATGCCTCGACCGTGACGCGATCCGAGCCGGTAAAGCGGAAATTCGTGTTGACGCTGGCTATCTCCTCGGCATGCAGGGCAGGCGCAGCAAGCAGCGCAACGAACGACGTCAGGTACGTCAAGGCGAAGATAGCGCGTTTCATCGGAATCCTTCGGGGAGTGAGGAATTAAAAAAGGCGTCGTATTGTAACGACGCCTTCGTTCAATCCACGTGAAACCGCGTGCTTTCGCGTTCAGTGGTCAGTGGTCAGTGGTCAGTGAAAGATCATCAATGAAAGATCAGATACAGGATCACCAACACAATCACCGGCACGCCAAGCAGCCAACCCAGTAGATAAGGCATTGTCTTCCTCCATTCGATATTTGATTCGATGAGTCCAGTATCGATGAGAGGTCGGGCCGCCGATAGCCGCGATAGTCCTATTCGACTGTAGGCGGGTTCCTATCGGCAGCATGGCGGGTGGCATGGTTTTTACCTCACGCGCATGGCGTAGCGCGTGACTTGCCGGTATCGCTCGTTGGGGCGCAACACGACGTCTTCAGCGTCGTCCATATTGATCTGGTTTGGAAACCCGCCCGCTTCCAGGCAGAGCGCGCCGTGTTTCTGATAGGTCACGCCGCGCTTGCCCGGCACGCCTGCCAGACTGTTGCTGGTGTAGAACACCAGCCCGCGTTCGGTGGTCGAGACAGTCAGCTCGCGTCCGCTGCCCGGGTGATAAACGGCCGCGACACGCCGCATTTCCGGCAGCTCGGTGACCGGCGCGGCGGTCCGCAGTACATAGCAATGATCGATTCCGCCGCCCGCCAGCGTGACTTGCTCGTTATCGCGGGCGTCGATACGCGGTCCGAGAAGCGCGGCCGTGCGGAAGTCGAATGGGGTATCGGCGACGTCTTCCAGATGGGTCGGAATCGTATGTTCGTCGATGGCGAAAAATTGATCGGCGGCGATCTCGATTTCGTGATCGTCGATAGTCGTCAAGTCCACGCCCGACAAGTTGAAGTACGCGTGGTTCGTGAGATTGAGCGGCGTGGGGGCGTCCGTGAAGGCATCGTAGGTGATCGTCAGTTCGCCCGCGTCGGTGAACGCGTACGTCACCTGGACGGTGAGGGCGCCGGGAAAACCGCTGTCGCCGGCGGGCGATTCGAGCGTGAGTACCAATGCGTCCCCGGTGTGCCGGGCTTGCCATAGCTTGTAGCTAAAGCCCTGGAAGCCGCCGTGCAGTGAGTTCGGCGGCTGATTGGCTTCGAGCGGGTAGGCCACGCCATCCAGGGAAAAGCGCGCGTTCGCGATGCGGTTCGCCCAGCGTCCGACGATTGCGCCCATGTAGGCAGGACCGGTGGTGTACGCGGCGGGGGTGTCGTGGCCGAGCAGGATGTCCGCCAGGTGGCCGTCGCGATCCGGCGCGAACCAGGAGACGAGTGCCGCGCCCAGATTCGTCACCGTTACCCGGAAGCCGTTGTCATGGCTCAGCGTGTGAAGATCGACGGGCGTACCGTCCGCGAGATCGCCCCAGTGGGCGCTCGAAATAGTCATGGTGTGGTCTCCGGATTCTGATTTTTTGCAGGATAGCGGGTTGCTTCCGGCTTGGTTAAGCGGGGTAAGCGGTCTCGATAAAGCGTGCTGACGTAGTCCAGGTGTGCGCCGGCGGCGTCCCGGGCACGTTGTGGATCGCGGGCGAGGATGGCATCGAAGATGGCTTGGTGTTGCGCCAGCAAGTTCGCTTCGACGTCGTTGTCGTAGTCGACCAGCCGGTGCGATGTCAGCATCGATTCGCGTACGAGTTCGTGCAGGCCGTGCATCACGTGGGCGAGCGCGAGGTTGTGGGTCGCGTCGGCGATAGCGAGATGAAACGCGGCGTCGTGTTCTGCTATGCGGGTGCGCTTTGGTTCGATGGCGGCGGTTTTGAGTGCGTTGAACGCTTCGGAGATACGCGCCAGATCGGTCGCGGTTGCACGTTCGGCCGCGTAGCCTGTTGCGAGGGATTCAAGTCCGTGGCGCAGTTCGAGCACATCGGCGCTGGCGGTTGGATGTTGGCTCAGCAACGCGGCCAGCGGCGCGGACACGAGCGGTGCGGTGACATCCGATACGACGAAGCCGCTGCGCGCGGCAGCCTGGATAAATCCATCCGATTCCAGCCGGATAAGCGCCTCGCGCAGCGATGGGCGCGAGACGTTGAGCTGTTCCGAGAGATTGCGCTCGGCGGGGAGGCGTTGTCCGGGAAGTAAAGCGCCGCTTGTGATCAGCGCGCGGATCTGGTCGGAGACGACATCGGCGATTCGCGTGCGGGTGTAGGAATGGACAGGCTTAAATGGCATGAGTGCGATGAGAGGTGGGCAAGAACGGCGCGATCTTTCTTCCAGTTTGACATGAAACGCCACAAACTTTAAAGTCTTGGTCAGACCAAGCTTACCAAAACTGGTAAGCCGCTTATTTTTCCGCTTATTTTTCCGCTTATTTTTCGGGCTCCCCACGGCCTTATCCAATGAAAGTCGCCCTGTTCGTCCCCTGTTTTATCGATGCGTTCTACCCAGAAGTCGGCATCGCGACACTCGAATTGCTCGAACGCCTGGGCGTGGAAGTCGATTACCCGGAGGAACAAACCTGCTGCGGCCAGCCCATGGCGAACAGCGGTGCGCAAAAAGAAGCGGCCGGTACCGAGCGCGTGTTCGCCCGCAATTTCGCCGATTACGACTACGTGGTCGGCCCATCGGCGAGTTGTATCCATCACGTGCGCGAACACTTGACCGCTATCGAGCAGACCGCTTCTGTCCGCAAGGTCCGCACGAGCGCCTACGAACTCGTCGAATTTCTCCACGATGTCCTCAAGGTGCGTGAATTCCCGTGGGCCGAATTCCCGCATCGCGTAGGATTGCACAATAGCTGCAGCGCCATCCGGCATTTGCGCGAGGTATCGGCATCGGAAATTGCCGGGACGCCGTTTTCCAAACCCCGCGCGTTACTCGAAGGCGTCAAAGGCATCGAGTTCGTCACGCCCGCGCGCCCCGACGAATGTTGCGGCTTCGGCGGCACGTTTTCGGTGACGGAAGAAGCGGTATCGGTGAGGATGGGGCAGGACAAGGTCCGCGATCACCTCGGCGCGGGCGCGCAATATATCGTCTCCGGCGATATGTCCTGCCTCATGCATCAGCAAGGCTGCGCCGAACGACTGAAACTCGATGCCCGTTTTATCCATATCGCCCAAGTCCTGAACGGAGCACGCTCATGAGCGACGTCGTGAAGGGGAAAAGCAAGCGGCTCGATCACGCGAAGGCGGCGGGCGCGTTCATCGCGAAGGAAGACCACGTCGCTTTCCACGATAAACGCCTCTGGGATCTGCGCAGCAAACGGGACGCCCAAGCCCACGGCATGCCCGAATGGGAGACGCTGCGCGACCTGGCGTCGGGGATCAAGGAGCACACGCTTTCGAATCTCGCTGATTACCTGGACCAGTTCATTACGCAAGCCGAGTCGCACGGCGTGATCGTGCATTACGCGTCGACTGCGGAAGAACACAACAAGATCGTCTACAAGCTGATGTCCGAGCGCGGCCTGACCACGCTCGTCAAAAGCAAATCCATGCTCACCGATGAATGCAAGATGCGCGAGTACATAGAGCCGCGCGGCATCACGGTGATGGAAACGGACCTCGGCGAGCGCATCCAGCAACTGGATAACCAGGACCCGAGCCACATGGTCGTGCCGGCTGTACACAAACTTCGCGCCGACGTTGCCGAGCTTTTTGGCCGCACGATCGGCACCGATCCCAAGAACAGCGACATCCACTATCTCGCCGAAAGCCAGCGCATGAACACGCGGCCGTATTTCGTGCGCGAGAAGACTGCCGGCATGACCGGCTGCAACTTCGCGGTTGCCGAGACGGGAACGGTCGTCGTGTGCACGAACGAGGGTAATGCGGATTTGTCCGCGAATGTGCCGCCGCTGCACATTGCATCGATTGGTATCGAAAAGCTGATTCCCAGAATCTCCGATCTCGGCGTGTTCATTCGCATGCTGTCGCGCAGTGCGCTTGGCTCACCGATCACGCAATACACCTCGCACTTCCGCGCGCCCCGACCGGGCTCGGAGATGCATTACATCCTCGTCGATCACGGCCGTTCCGAACGCCTCGCGATGGAGGATTTCTGGTATTCGCTCAAATGCATACGCTGCGGCGCGTGCATGAATACGTGCCCGGTGTATCGGCGAAGTGGTGGCTTGTCGTACGGCTTCACGTACTCCGGGCCGATCGGCGCAATCATCAATCCTACTTACGATATGAAACGCTTCAGCAGCCTGCCGTTTGCATCGACGCTTAACGGCAGTTGCACCAACGTTTGTCCCACGAAGGTCAACATTCACGAGCAGATCTACAAGTGGCGCGAAGTGATTGCGGCGAATCATGAAGTGCCGTTCGTGAAACAGGAAGTGCTGAAGATGGCGGGACGCCTGCTTGCCAGTCCGACACTGTATCGAGGCACCGTTGCGTCGCTCGGCGGTGCGCTCAAGCGGCTGCCGAACTTCGTGCTATATAACCCGCTGAACATCTGGGGCCGTCAGCGCGATCTGCCTGAAACGCCCGCCGAAACCTTCCACGAGTGGTACAAGAAAAATCGCAAGGTAGCAAAATGACGATGACCACGCGTGAGACTTTTCTCGCCAAGATCCGTGTGGCGCAACCGGCTGCAAGGCCGCGTCCCGACGTACCGCTCTTCGATACCCCGCCCGGTGAGCGCCTCGAGCGCTTTCGTACCGCCTTGGCCGCGATGGGGGGCACGGTGGTCGAAGGTGAATCGCTGGACACGGTGCGTGCGCTGCTCGCCGAGCGTTTCGGCGCAGACGGGAAAGTCGCGTCGGCTGTGCCGGGTATCGAAGGAAACCGCGCGCTCGCCGCCGATATGTCCCCTGCGTTGTTACAAGATGTGGATGCAGGCGTGGTCCGCGCGCGCTTCGGCGTGGCGGAAACGGGCTCGGTGTGGTTCAGCGAGGACGAATACATCGTCAATTCGATCGGCTATCTCGTGCAGCATCTGGTCGTGCTGCTCGATCCCGCGCAAATCGTGGATGGGCTGCAGGATGTGTATCGACGCGATGACTTCAAGGCCGCGCGTTATGCCGTCCTGGTGACGGGGCCATCGGCGACGGCGGATATCGAAGGCGTGCTGATTCGCGGCGCGCAAGGCGTGCGGTCGCTGACGGTGGTGTTGCTCGCGGCTTAGGTCTCTAGTCAGTGCGCTCATGCGTGACGCCAAGCGCAAAAAAGCCGTTCCAACTTACGTTGGAACGGCTTTTTAACTGCCGATGACTGTTACTGAGCGCCGAGCTTCTTGATCAGCACGTCGAGCTGCGCCATTTCATCTTCGGTCAAGTCGGTCAGCGGTGCGCGCACCGGACCGGCGCTGCGGCCGATCAGCTTCGCCCCCGCCTTCACGATACTCACCGCATAACCCGCCTTGCGGTTACGAATCGCCAGATACGGCATGAAGAATTCGTCGAGCAGACGGCCAGTCGTCGCGTGATCCTGCGAGGCTACGGCGCGATAAAACTCCATCGCGGTCTTCGGAATGAAGTTGAATACCGCCGATGAATACACCGGCACGCCCAGCGCCTTGTAGGCTTCGGCATAAACCTCGGCCGTCGGCAAACCGCCGAGATACGAAAACCGGTCGCCCAGCCGGCGACGGATCGTCACCATGTTTTCAATCTCACCCACACCGTCCTTGAAGCCGATCAGGTTCGGGCAACTATCGGCGAGCCGTTCGAGCATGTCGGCGTTGAGCTTCGAATTGGCGCGGTTATAAACGATCACGCCAATATTCTTCACGGCTTTGCACACCTGTTCGACGTGCGCGGCAATGCCTTCCTGGCTGGCTTCGGTGAGATAGTGCGGCATCAGCAAAATACCGTTCGCGCCTAGCCGTTCGGCCTCCTGTGCATACGCTATAGCCACCCGCGTCGCGCCGCCCGCGCCAGCAAGAATCGGCACCTTGCCTTTGCAGGTTTCCGTCGCCGTGCGGATCACGTCCGAATATTCGCTTTGCGTCAGCGAGAAAAATTCACCCGTACCGCCGGCGGCGAACAAGGCCGTCGCGCCATAGGGCGCAAGCCACTCGAGACGGGCAGCGTAGGTATCGGCGCGGAAGTCGCCCTGTTCGTCGAAGTCGGTCAGCGGAAAGGACAGCAGCCCTTCGGAAACGATTTGCTTGAGCTCTTGAGGTGTCGTCATGGTCGGTCGTGAATTGGTCTTTGATTGAGTCGTTGAAGAAGCCGTTGGAAAAATCAGCGCACAAGGCACGGGCGCTTGTTGTCGAAGGTCCAGTTCGCAATCAGGTACTGCATCGCGGTGGCGTCATCGCGGGCGCCAAGACCGTGTTCCCGATACAGCGCGTGCGCTTTCTCGAGTTCGTCCATATCGATATCCACGCCCAGTCCCGGCCGCGCCGGCACCTTCACCTTGCCTCCCACAATCTGCAGCGGCTCGCGTGTGAGACGCTGGCCGTCCTGCCAGATCCAGTGGGTATCGATGGCAGTGATCTTGCCGGGCGCCGCCGCCGCGACGTGCGTGAACATGGCGAGTGAAATGTCGAAGTGGTTGTTCGAATGCGACCCCCACGTGAGGCCCCACTCATTGCACATTTGCGCCACGCGCACCGAGCCTTGCATCGTCCAGAAATGCGGATCGGCTAGGGGAATATCCACCGATTGCAACTGGATTGCATGGCCCATCTGGCGCCAGTCGGTCGCGATCATGTTCGTCGCGGTCGGTAATCCCGTGGCGCGGCGGAATTCAGCCATGACCTCGCGGCCGGAATAACCGTTTTCGGCACCGCACGGGTCCTCGGCGTACGCGAGCACGTGATGCTGGTCTCGGCACAGGCGTACGGCTTCGGACAGCGACCACGCGCCGTTCGGGTCCAGCGTCACCCGGGCGTTCGGGAAGCGTTCGGCGAGCGCCGTGACCGCTTCGATTTCCGCGTCGCCCGAGAGCACGCCGCCCTTCAGCTTGAAGTCGTTGAAGCCATAGCGCGCGTGCGCGGCTTCCGCCAGTCGTACGACAGCTTCCGGTGTCATCGCTTCTTCGTGGCGCAGGCGGGTCCAGTCATCGGTCGCGTCTGTCCCCGAGGAGTAGGGCAGGTCGGTCTTGTTCCTATCGCCGATGTAAAACAGGTAGCCGAGCATTTCCACTTCATCGCGTTGCTGGCCTTCGCCGAGCAACGCCGCGACGGGCACCCCCAGATGCTGGCCGAGCAAGTCGAGCAACGCGGCTTCGAGTCCGGTCACGGCATGGATGGTCGTGCGCAGGTCGAAGGTTTGCGTGCCGCGTCCGCCCGCATCGCGATCCGCAAATTGCTTGCGCGTGGTGTTGAGCACGGCGTGCAGATTGCCGATCGACTGGCCGACGACGAGCGGACGCGCGTCATCGATCGTCTTGCGGATGCTCTCGCCGCCCGGCACTTCACCCACGCCGGTGTGGCCCGCGCTGTCACGCAGGATCACGATGTTGCGGGTGAAGAACGGGCCGTGTGCGCCGCTCAGGTTCAGCAACATGCTGTCGCGGCCGGCAACCGGGATCACGCGCAGTTCGGTGACGGTGGGGGTGGCGTTCGCAGCGCTTGAAACGCTTGGGTTCGTGGACATGGACGGGGTCAGTGTGAGTTGATTGGGGCTCTTAAGCGGCGCGGGTCCGGTTTGGTTCGGTGGCGTGTTCGGGGCGGCCGGTCAACCGGTCCTTCGCGAAAAACGCGATCACAGCCGCGATGATCGAAGCTATTCCCAGCCCATACAAACCGCCCGAGATCGAGCCGGTATGTTGCTGCAGATAGCCGAACGCCGCCGGCGCGAAAAAGCCGCCCAGGTTGCCGACGGAGTTGATCAGCGCGATCACGCCGGCGGCGACGCGCACATCGAGGTATCCCTGTGGCAGCGGCCAGAACAGCGACGCTGCCGCTTTGAATCCGATCGCAGAAAAGCAGATGGCGACGAACGAAAAGACCGGGTTCGCCGACGTCGATGCAAACAGTCCGCAAGCGGCAATGACCAGCGCGAGCGCAAGCCACGCTTGCTGGAAGCGCCATTTCGCCGACAGCATGGCGAAGCAGTACATCGCGAACATGGCGATCAGCCACGGCACGGCGTTATAGAGGCCGACCTGGAAATCGCTCAGGCCGCCCATCTTGCGGATGATGGTTGGAAGCCAGAACGTCGCCGCGTAGATGGTCAGCTGGATCGCGAAATACAGCACGCAGAACAGCACGATCTGCGGATCTTTCAACAGTTTTGTGATCGGCAGATGCGCGTTGCCGGCCGCTTCCCGCTCCGCCTGTTCGCGGGCAATAGCGCTGCTCAGCGCCTGTTGTTCTTGCGAAGTGAGCCATTTGGCATCGCGGGGATGGGACTTGAGCATGAACCAGCTCACGCCGCACAGCAGGATTGAAAACAGACCTTCGACCAGGAACATCCACTGCCAGCCATGCAGGCCGAATCCGCGTATGGAGAGCAGGGCGCCTGACACGGGCCCTGACAACACCGACGCCAGCGCCGAGCCGCCCAGAAAGATCGCGACCGCCTTGCCGCGTTCCTTTTGCGGCAGCCACTGCGTGAAGTAATACACCACGCCCGGGAAAAAGCCGGCTTCGGCCACGCCCAGCAGGAAGCGCATGACATAGAACGACGTGTCGTTCCAGGTGAAGGCCATCGCGCCCGCCACCAGGCCCCAGGTGAACATGATCCGTGTGAGCCACGCGCGTGCGCCGAAGCGCGCCATCAATACATTCGACGGCACTTCGAACAGCGCGTAGCCGATGAAAAACAAGCCGCTCCCCAGCCCATAGGCCGCCGCGCCAATCCCCAGGTCCGTCTGCATATGCGTGCTGACGAAGCCGATGTTCACCCGGTCGATGTAGTTCGCGATGAACATGATCAGGAAAAGCGGCAGCACGTGGCGCTTAACTTTTGAGGCGGCCGATGTCAGCGCGTCGGATGTCGATAGGGCGAAATCGGGTGTCAAAAATTCATCTCCGGATGGCGACCGGTCAGTCCGGGCTGTCGGCGCTATCGCTCATGCGGCTGAGCGATAACGAGCAGATTCGCAATTTTAAACGTGAGATACGTTGTCTGATGACATTTTAAGAGTGATACGAGGGCCGCCAAAATGGGTGTTAACCCGAAAATGCTTTCTGAATCTCGATGGAAAGGGTGAAATATTTGTCGCTTGCGCTGAAAGGATTATGAATTAAAGTCGGACGTCAGACAAGATAAGCGATATTGCGCGCTCGCTGCTGGAGGGTCGGGCGCCTGCTGTTGTGGCTGCAGG